>NZ_JBAWKC010000009.1:0-5641 GCF_044003965.1 Gaetbulibacter aquiaggeris | reverse complement strand
GAAAGTAAATAACAACAAAAAACCCTTCATAAATAAATATGAAGGGTTTCCAAAAAAGGCAACGACCTACTCTCCCACAAATGCAGTACCATCGGCGCTAACGGGCTTAACTTCTCTGTTCGGAATGGTAAGAGGTGAGCCCCGTCGCTATAACCACCTTAAGTTATAGCTATTTGCTATTGGCTTTTAACCTTTAGCATCTAGCGTTTCGATTTATATCGAAACAAATATCTTAACATATTGAAAAAAAATAACATGAACTTTAATTGTTGTTGTACTCTTTTAAAAAAACAGGCGTACAATAAGCCTATGGGTTATTAGTACTACTCGGCTATGACATTACTGCCTTTACACCTATAGCCTATCAACGTGGTAATCTTCCACGACCCTTTAAAGAAATCTCATCTTGTGGTAGGTTTCGCGCTTATATGCTTTCAGCGCTTATCCTTTCCGAACGTAGCTACTCTGCAGTGCCGCTGGCGCGACAACAGATTCACCAGAGGTTCGTCCAACTCGGTCCTCTCGTACTAGAGTCAGATCCACTCAAATTTCTAACGCCCACAGTAGATAGAGACCGAACTGTCTCACGACGTTCTGAACCCAGCTCGCGTGCCACTTTAATGGGCGAACAGCCCAACCCTTGGGACCTTCTCCAGCCCCAGGATGTGACGAGCCGACATCGAGGTGCCAAACCCCCCCGTCGATATGAGCTCTTGGGGGAGATCAGCCTGTTATCCCCGGCGTACCTTTTATCCTTTGAGCGATGGCCCTTCCATGCGGAACCACCGGATCACTATGCTCTTGTTTCCAACCTGATCGACTTGTAGGTCTCTCAGTCAAGCACCCTTATGCCATTGCACTCTACGCACGGTTACCAAGCGTGCTGAGGGTACCTTTAGAAGCCTCCGTTACTCTTTTGGAGGCGACCACCCCAGTCAAACTACCCACCAAGCACTGTCCCCTTTTGCAAGGGTTAGACTCTAGATAAGCAAAGGGTGGTATTTCAACAATGACTCCACAACACCTAGCGATGCCGCTTCAAAGTCTCCCACCTATCCTACACATTACTTATCCAAAACCAATACTAAGCTATAGTAAAGGTGCACGGGGTCTTTTCGTCCCACTGCGGGTAATCGGCATCTTCACCGATACTACAATTTCACCGAGCTCATGGCTGAGACAGTGTCCAGATCGTTGCACCATTCGTGCAGGTCGGAACTTACCCGACAAGGAATTTCGCTACCTTAGGACCGTTATAGTTACGGCCGCCGTTTACTGGGGCTTCATTTAAGACCTTCGAGTTACCTCTAAGCCCTCCACTTAACCTTCCAGCACCGGGCAGGTGTCAGGCCATATACATCATCTTTCAATTTAGCATAGCCCTGTGTTTTTGATAAACAGTCGCCTGGACCTTTTCACTGCGGCCCCACCGAAGTGGGGCGACTCTTCTCCCGAAGTTACGAGTCTATTTTGCCTAATTCCTTAGCCATGAATCTCTCGAGCACCTTAGAATTCTCATCCCAACTACCTGTGTCGGTTTAGGGTACGGGCTGCTTCACTCGCTTTTCTTGGAAGTCGCTACTCTGGATTATCACCTTGGCCGAAGCCTCAGTGTACTATCGCGGTGTTACCACTCGCTTCAACGTACTATTCCGTCAGTACGCACCAAATTTACGCCTCCGTCACTTTTAACGTGAGCAGGTACAGGAATATTAACCTGTTGTCCATCCACTACCCCTTTCGGGTTCGCGTTAGGTCCCGACTAACCCTCAGCTGATTAGCATAGCTGAGGAAACCTTAGTCTTTCGGTGTGCGGGTTTCTCGCCCGCATTATCGTTACTTATGCCTACATTTTCTTTTGTAGCTTCTCCAGCATGACTCACATCACACCTTCGACGACACTACAATGCTCCCCTACCACTTATATTACTATAAGTCCATAGCTTCGGTAATATGTTTATGCCCGATTATTATCCATGCCGAACCGCTCGACTAGTGAGCTGTTACGCACTCTTTAAATGAATGGCTGCTTCCAAGCCAACATCCTAGCTGTCAAAGCAGTTCAACCGCGTTATTTCAACTTAACATATATTTGGGGACCTTAGCTGATGGTCTGGGTTCTTTCCCTCTCGGACATGGACCTTAGCACCCATGCCCTCACTGCTGATCAACATTTTATAGCATTCGGAGTTTGTCAGGAATTGGTAGGCGGTGAAGCCCCCGCATCCAATCAGTAGCTCTACCTCTATAAAACTATAAATCAACGCTGCACCTAAATGCATTTCGGGGAGTACGAGCTATTTCCGAGTTTGATTGGCCTTTCACCCCTACCCACAGGTCATCCGAAGACTTTTCAACGTCAACCGGTTCGGTCCTCCACTGTATGTTACTACAGCTTCAACCTGCCCATGGGTAGATCACACGGTTTCGCGTCTAACACTACTGACTAAAGCGCCCTATTCAGACTCGCTTTCGCTACGGATCCGTGACTTAATCACTTAACCTTGCCAGCAACGTTAACTCGTAGGCTCATTATGCAAAAGGCACGCCGTCACCCCAGAAGGGCTCCGACCGCTTGTAAGCGTATGGTTTCAGGTTCTATTTCACTCCCTTATTCAGGGTTCTTTTCACCTTTCCCTCACGGTACTAGTTCACTATCGGTCTCTCAGGAGTATTTAGCCTTAGCGGATGGTCCCGCCAAATTCATACAGGATTACTCGTGTCCCGCACTACTCAGGATACCACTATAATTAACGTTCTTTACTTGTACGGGACTATCACCCTCTATGGTTCCTCTTTCCAAAGGATTCTAATTCATTACGCAATCAATGTCGTGGTCCTACAACCCCAAATTTGCCGTAACAAATCTGGTTTGGGCTAATCCGCGTTCGCTCGCCACTACTAACGGAATCACTTTTGTTTTCTTCTCCTCCGGGTACTTAGATGTTTCAGTTCCCCGGGTTTGCTCGGCCTTACGGCCGTACTATATCTTCAATATAGTGGGTTGCCCCATTCGGATATCTGCGGATCAATTTGTGTGTGCCAATCCCCGCAGCTTTTCGCAGCTTATCACGTCCTTCTTCGCCTCTGAGAGCCTAGGCATTCCCCATACGCCCTTATTTAGCTTATTGTACTTTTTGCTTTTTTAATGAGTTTACTATAATTACCAATAAATTGATAACTACAATATGAATTAATTGTATATCGCTCGTGGTGATTACAATTAATCCCAATTATTATTTATATAATCAGATAAATCTAATTATACTTTTCATGTATCTTTTTTCAATATGTCAATGAACGTGTCGTGAGTCACGACAGACAATTTATGCCTATCTTTCTCTACGCAATGCTTGAAATAATATATCTCAAGACATCGTATTGTGGAGAATAAGGGAGTCGAACCCTTGACCTCCTGCGTGCAAGGCAGGCGCTCTAGCCAGCTGAGCTAATCCCCCATATTTTAGCTATGAGTCATTAGTTATGAGTTATTAAAGTTTAACAACCCTTCTTTACTCAACTTCTAAAATTTCCTTTTTTTAATGAACGTTTCTCAATCTTTCAATTGAAATTAGTAGTCTCAGGCAGACTCGAACTGCCGACCTCTACATTATCAGTGTAGCGCTCTAACCAGCTGAGCTATGAGACTCTACTTGTATATTTTAAATTAACAGCTTGAGAATAAACAATCTCTTTCTTACTTTTTTTTACTTCCTCTTAGTCGTCTTTCTCTAGAAAGGAGGTGTTCCAGCCGCACCTTCCGGTACGGCTACCTTGTTACGACTTAGCCCTAGTTACCGATTTTACCCTAGGCCGCTCCTTGCGGTGACGGACTTCAGGCACTCCCAGCTTCCATGGCTTGACGGGCGGTGTGTACAAGGCCCGGGAACGTATTCACCGCATCATGGCTGATATGCGATTACTAGCGATTCCAGCTTCACGGAGTCGAGTTGCAGACTCCGATCCGAACTGTGATAGGGTTTATAGATTCGCTCCTGGTCACCCAGTGGCTGCTCTCTGTCCCTACCATTGTAGCACGTGTGTAGCCCAGGACGTAAGGGCCGTGATGATTTGACGTCATCCCCACCTTCCTCACAGTTTGCACTGGCAGTCTTGTTAGAGTTCCCGACTTGACTCGCTGGCAACTAACAACAGGGGTTGCGCTCGTTATAGGACTTAACCTGACACCTCACGGCACGAGCTGACGACAACCATGCAGCACCTTGTAAGTAGTCCGAAGAAAGATCTATCTCTAAATCATGCAACTTACATTTAAGCCCTGGTAAGGTTCCTCGCGTATCATCGAATTAAACCACATGCTCCACCGCTTGTGCGGGCCCCCGTCAATTCCTTTGAGTTTCATTCTTGCGAACGTACTCCCCAGGTGGGATACTTATCACTTTCGCTTAGCCACTCAGATAAATCCGAACAGCTAGTATCCATCGTTTACGGCGTGGACTACCAGGGTATCTAATCCTGTTCGCTCCCCACGCTTTCGTCCATCAGTGTCAGTACATTATTAGTAATCTGCCTTCGCAATTGGTATTCTATGTAATATCTATGCATTTCACCGCTACACTACATATTCTAACTACTTCATAATGACTCAAGACAACCAGTATCAAGGGCAATTCTACAGTTGAGCTGCAGACTTTCACCCCTGACTTAATTATCCACCTACGGACCCTTTAAACCCAATGATTCCGGATAACGCTTGGATCCTCCGTATTACCGCGGCTGCTGGCACGGAGTTAGCCGATCCTTATTCTTACAGTACCGTCAAGCCTCTACACGTAGAGGTGTTTCTTCCTGTATAAAAGCAGTTTACAACCCATAGGGCCGTCTTCCTGCACGCGGCATGGCTGGATCAGGCTCTCGCCCATTGTCCAATATTCCTCACTGCTGCCTCCCGTAGGAGTCTGGTCCGTGTCTCAGTACCAGTGTGGGGGATCCCCCTCTCAGGGCCCCTATCTATCGTTGCCATGGTATGCCGTTACCACACCATCTAGCTAATAGAACGCATACTCATCTTCTGCCGTAACCTTTAATATATAAACCATGCGATTCATATATACTATGCGGTATTAATCCAAATTTCTCTGGGCTATCCCGTAGCAAAAGGTAGATTGTATACGCGTTACGCACCCGTGCGCCGGTCGTCAGCGGAGCAAGCTCCCTGTTACCCCTCGACTTGCATGTGTTAGGCCTGCCGCTAGCGTTCATCCTGAGCCAGGATCAAACTCTTCATCGTTAAATTTTAAGTCTTACGACTGTATTATTAACAACTAATTGGAATTTAATAGTACTCAAAATGGTTTATTCTCTTTGTTTGATTTTCGTCGTTTCCAACTTAATCTTACGCTGTCAATTCAATATGTTAATGAACTTCTTTTTATCTTTTCTTAACTCGTTTCCTCGCTAAGCGGGTGCAAATATAAAACCCTTTTTTTTCTCCTACAATACTTTTTATATCTTTTTTTAAAAAAGTTTTTTTTTAAACACTTTTCTAATACTCCATATATAACCTGTAAGAACTCTCCAAAACTACTACCCGTTTTAGCGGCTGCAAACATACAACCCTTTTTTGTCTTATCACAACCTTTTTTCTCCCTTTTTTTGAAAAGTTTTTTTAATGAGATTT
>NZ_JBAWKC010000008.1:0-9301 GCF_044003965.1 Gaetbulibacter aquiaggeris | reverse complement strand
GAGAATCCTATTCCGGAACGATCTGCTATTCTAAAGTCTGCATATAAAGACTGGTTATCTGGAGCGCCTTTAATACCAACCCATTGTGTCAAGCCGTTCGCTCTGATTTTTAAATTGTCTCCAATACCTGCATAGGTAGGTGATACCACAAAATTATTATCTGCTAAATATTGCGTAAAAACAGGCAAGTTCAACTCTTGACCATAACTTTTTATGACGATCAAGAGAAACAGATATATAATTAATTTTTGCATTTGAAACATTTTAAATTCAGAGGATTAAACCACTAATTTGTTACCTGTATAATGTAAAATGCCCTACGAATTGACGATTATCTTTTAAATCATTAAGTCTTACAACATACCAATAATCTCCTGTTGGAAGCTCAATGGTGTTATATTTGCCATCCCATTTTTCGCCTACTCGTAAAGTAACAAGTTTACGACCATATCTATCAAAAATATCATAGGTTAAGTCTTTATACTGTGATGTACATCCTGGTCCCCATTCATCTAAATAGCCATCATCATTAGGGGTGAAATAATTGGTTACACACACATCAATATATTCAAAATATCTGGTTGCGCTTGCAATACAACCGTTACTATCGGTTACTTTAACCGTATAATTCCCAGACTCATAGATTATAAATGTACTGGTATTGCCATATGATTCTGTATATGACGTCGATTCATTTATGACTTCATAGGTGTAAATACCCGAACCTCCTGTAGCTGTTGCTACTATTTCATTAAGGTTTCCATCATCAATAGCTATCTGTAAGGGGTCAAACTGTTCTACATCAAAGTTGATAGTTTTTTCACAGGCATTGGTATGCCTTATATTGATAATATGACTTCCTGATACCAAATCATTAAAAATATTACTGGTTTGATATATTCCTCCGTCTAATGAATAATCTATATCTGCCGTGTCAACCGTGCTATCATCAACATAAACTATAACACTATTACTTGAAGCATCCGTATTATTTGTACAATATTCTATTTCAACTTCAGCATTAATTAACACAGACTCTGGGAATGTAATGTTCCATTCAGATTCACAGCCTTCATTATCCCTCACATAAACAACATGATCGCCACCTTCTAATCCTGTGAAATCAAATTGTGTTTGACCTAAGATTCCTATGGTATAAACGCCATTAATATCGTCCAGACTCACACTGTAAGGCTCGGTTCCACCAGTAATATCAATACTAAACTCACCATTCATATCACCAAAACAAACTTCTGGAATGATTGAACTAGGAATGATAGTTAGCATTACAGGAGCAGGCTCGGTAATAGTAAAATCGAAAATCACAAAACAACCCAATTCATCTTGAGCCATAGCCTGGTAGGCTCCAGGTGATAAGTTTTCAAAAGTAGATGATTCAAAAAATTGATTCAATTGCGGTGAAATGGCATACTTAATAATACCTGTTCCGCCAGAAGCATTTATTTCTATAACACCATTATTCGACCCATTACAGGTTACATTTGAAATTGAATAATTTACTGTTAATGGTAAAGCAGGTTCCGTAATAGTAATTGTCGCAGATGTTGTCAAACAATCTCCACTATCCACTCTTATCTGATAGGTTCCAACAGGAAGATCAGTGAAAACTCCCGGACTGTTTTGCACCGCTCCCGGTATATTTGTTCCTGATGCATCTTGTAATGTATAAATATAATTTCCTAAACCTCCTTGAGCTACTGCTACTATAACACCAGTAGTATCGCCATTACAATTGATGGTTGCGTTGGTTGCATCTATGTTAATTGTTAGCGTTGGCAATGGATCTATCTTAATTTCATTGGACACCTGAGCATTACAACCATTAGCATCTCTTACGTAATATATATACGTTCCGGGTGCTACCGTAATGGTTGTTGATGACACGAATGAACCTAAAGGTCCTCCAGTGAAATTTATGTTATCACTATAAGTATATCCTCCTGTTCCTCCTGAAGCACTTAATGTAAGTATTGTTCCTGTTAAACAGGTTTGAGACGTTTCTTTCACTAAAAGAGCTTGTACTTCACTTGGTTCTGTTATAGTTACATTAGGTGAATCAAATGAACAATTATACCCATCAGTTACTGTAACATTATAAACCCCTGCTCCTAACCCATCAAATACGGGTGATAATTGTGGTCCGGATGAACTTGGTGTTGGTGAAATCATATGAAGCACATAGGTATAATTGCTTCCCTGACCGCCATTTTCACCACTTATTGTTATAGTCGCATTGGTATCTCCAAAACATGCCAGTAATGAATTAGTTGCTGTAACAGTAGCATTGATTGGTGGCGGAATGTCAAGAGTTAAACCTGTTGTTGCAATACATCCTCCTGCATCTCTAACATTCACGGTATAAGTTCCAGCTGATAAATTTCTAAATGTACCGTTTGGAGAGTATGCAACAAATGCTGCACCTGTTAACTCATATTCATAAGATCCCCAACCACCACTGGCAAGAGCTGTTATGGTTCCTTGTCCATCATCACAAGTTACACTTGATGTTTCTGATGCTGAAAGTGTTAATGCGTCTGATGGAGAAGCAATAATCACACTTGAAGTTGCTGAACAAAAAGGACTGGCCGTTTCGGTCACTGTAACCGTATAATTACCTGCCGGTATTAATGTAACTGTTTCTGGATTTAGTACTGACGAATTTCCAGTTCCTGTTGTTACAGAAGTTCCCAAATTATCAAAAACTTCATAATTATACGGACCTGAATATCCATTGATATTAATTTCAAAAGAACCCGTATCTCCATAACAAATAACTGCCGTTGGTAAAGTGGTAAAAGTTAATGGTATTGCTGCTGGTAAAACGATAGTTACATCTTTAAAACAAGAATTAGTAAAATCATTCACTCTTAAGGTATACGTTCCTGCACCTAATCCTGTAAAAATATTTGACGGTTGAGCTGGCACAATAATGGGCGCAATAATTTCATATGAATAATTACCGGTTCCGCCAGAAGCAGTCACTTCAATCTCTCCGTCATCATCATTACATGTTGGTAATACCGTGACTGCCGGAATCAATTCTAATGGTGGTGATATAATGACAGTTTCTAAATTTGCACAACCATTTGTGTCACGTACTTCTATAGTATGAGGTCCTGATGCCTGGTTTGATATGGTAAACGGAGCCGTTATTGTTTGAAACGCACCACCATCAATACTGTAACTATAAGGAGGTATTCCCGCCGCTGTTAAGGTGACATCAATTTCAAAATTACCTTCAGTAACCGTACATTGGTTATTTAAAATTGCTGTAATTGCTGGTACCGGATCTGATGGTAAAACAATGACAGGCGTTGTTTTTATACAACCATACGCATCTTTAACATGTACGTAGTAATTTCCTGCGTCTCTATTGAATACGTTAGTCGAAGCCCATAATGGATCTGAGGCTAATGGTGGGACTGCAGTTGTTGTTATTTGGAACACATATGGTGCGGTTCCATCTGTAGCAGTAGCACTAATAACACCTGAAGCTGGATTACAGTTAGCATTTTTATCAACAGTAGCTGTAATATTTAAATCAAACTTAGATTCTGTGATATTGAAATTTGCCGTCACCACACTACATCCTGCATTTGTTGCACCAGCATTTTCTGTTATTAACACAAAATAATTACCAAAAGGTAATGTACCAAAATTAGATACTGTCAACGTACCATTTGCTGGTATTGTTCCCGTTCCTGAAATACCGGTTGGCACTAAAGATTGAGAATTATATATTTCATAACTTACATCTGTCGTAACTGGGTAAACACTGGTTATATTAAAACTTACGTTCCCGTCAGCACTACCAACACAAGTAATATTATTTGAAGTGACTGCATTGGCAATCAATGTAGAATTTGTTGGAATTGGTAGGGTGGCTGATTCGTAATAATAACAGCTGGTGGACTCATCAAAAACTATAAAAGTATAGGTAACTCCTGGTAATAAATTATTAAACGTAGTTTGTGCACTTCCAACAGCGTCTTCATCTTGCCAAGGAAAAGCAGTCGGAGGTGAATAGGTCATTCCAATTCCTGTATAAATAGCAAAATGAAATGGTCCTGAGCTTGGAAGCGCCGATCCTACTGACACTGCAGCAGACCCTCCTGTAGAACAATCCAATGGAGGCGAAAATACATCAACGTGAAGATGATCAGGTGGTGATGCTACTAATACATCTTGAATCAATACTGCACAACCGTTAGCATCAACGACATTGATTTGATACAAACCAAAATCAACCACATCAAAAGTAGTAGATGTTGTTCCAGCGGCATTCAATTCAAAATCAGAATAACCATTGGTTCCGGTCACAAAATAATCATAAGGTGCGGTGCCACCTGTAACACCATCAATTATTACAGAGCCTTTTGATACTCCAAGAGCACTACATGTAATATCAACCGGATGATAGGCCACATTTATTGGAGTTGGTTCTGCAATTGTGATTGTTGCTGTATCCTGACAAGATTTCGAATCAGTTAATGTCACCGTATAATCGCCAGAAGGCAATCCTGATAATTGGGTACCATAATTAATACCTGTTGTATCATTATTAACGGTTATTGCGAATGGTGGCGTACCAACCGCACTGTTAATTGTAACCTGAATCGCTCCATCAGTGCCACCAAAACATAAATTTGGTGTTGATGTTATTGAACTTATTTCGGGAAGTGAAATAGCGTATATAGTTTGTATTCCCGATTCTGCTGTACATCCATTAGCATCGGTTATTTCAAATCGATAGGTACCGTCTGTTGGTGCTGTATAAGTAAATGGTGAACCTGTTGCTCCTAGAGAGCTATAGGCGCCTCCATTTATAGATACTGCATATGTAAAAGGTGCTGCACCTCCTGAAATAGAACCTGTAATGATGGCATCTGGTGATATGGTACAATCAAGATCTTTGGTTAAAACGGTGTTTACCCTAATAATTGGTAAAGGCGTAATGGTAAAAGACTCAATATATGTACAATTATTAGCATCTTTTACCCTAAAAGTATAGGTATTTGGTGCTAAACCTGCAAACACATTGGAAGTTTGATAACTAGTAGCAGCCGAAGCTGGTAATATTATTTGATATTCCAAAGTTCCAGTGCCTCCAGTTGGAGTTAATGTTACTGTAGAAATATTTAACGGACAAGTTAATGGAGTATTACTAAATGCTAAATCTGTAGGTGGATTTAAAGGATCTATGGTTATAGGAGCAATTGCAAAAGTACATCCACTTGAGTCTTTGATGGTAACAACATAGATTCCATTTGTTAATCCAGAAAATATAGGTCCGGCTTGAAAATTTAAACCATCTAAACTATAAGTATATGGAGCCGTTCCACCAGAAACTCCTGAAACAGATATGGTACCATTAGAAGTACATGTATATGGAGTAGTTAATGTCGCTGTTCCAATAATTGGAGGTACTTCAGTAATAACAATAGGCTGTGGAGCAGAAAGACAAACATCAGTTCCTGTGGTGTACTGAACTACCACATCATAATTTCCACTTGCCAGACCAGTAAAAATTGGTGAATTAAAGAATGTAACACCATTATCAATACTATACATTAAACTATTGCCATTGGCATTGGTAACATTAATATTTATGATCCCATTATTACCTGAATTTGCACATAGAATATTTGTTGGTGTCACATTAAAATCTGGCGCAGGTGTTGCATTTACTGTTATGGAAGTCTCTGCTGAACAGTTATTAGAATCTACAACTGTAATGTTATAGATTCCGGGAGTCGTTACTGTAATTATTGGTGTACTTTGAAAAACAGTAGTGCTGTTTACAAAATAGTAATAAGGAGGGGTTCCTCCCACAGGATAAACCGTTATCTCTCCATCTGTACAGGTCAATGGCTTTGTAAGTGCAGCCGTTGCTGTTAATAATGGTGGATTTATAATATCAATATTTCCAGAATAAATACATCCATCTTCAGTAGACACATTTACAATATAAGATCCTGGATTAAGGTTGGCAAAAGTATGATCACTTTCCATTACCGGACCAACGCTATTTATTAGCGTTGCACCCTGATAAATTGAATAAAAATATTGTGGACGCACGTCATTAGCAGCCAATTTTATACTTCCTTTTTCACCATAACAATAGGGTTGTGTAATAATGGTGGAAACTGTAAAATTCCTTTGTCTGATTTGAACGTCAGGTACGGTAAAAATACATGGATTTGGTGTGACCCCTATTTGTCTGAAATAAACCTGATAAATATTGGGTAAGACAATAGAAAAAACATTAGTAGGCTGATAATTAATGCCATCAATACTGTACTCATAACCACTAGGAACGCCTCCAACAGTTATTTCTCCCGGAGTTGTACATATAATATCTTTTGAAGTAACGGTTGGAATTAATAAGTTTTCATACACATTAAAATAAAACTGATTAAAACATCCCCCGGTATAATTTAAGGTTAATCGATATTGCCCTGCAGTATCAATCATAAAATCTGGTCCGGTGGCAATCTGATTCCAAGTACATGAAGGATTTTCATTAGCACAATCTAAATCAGTGACGGCCGGACAATTTGTTTCATCTAATTTTTCCCATATTATGGATGTTGCATCTGTGATATTAGTCTGAATAGATCTTGAATCATTAGCCCCGCATAAGAAAAAATTAGGTAATAATTTTCCATCGTTTGGACAGGTCACCACCTGATCAGCAAATGGGATTAACGGATTGGTAACACCAGCACCAAAAGTAATGACATTAAACACTTGATCAATTGATTGACAAGGTGCAATAGCGGTATTATGAACATAATAAGTACCTGGAGTTGTTACGGTTATGGATTGTGTAGTTCCAATAACGGGGGACCCTGTAGGGCTTGTGGACCAAGAATAAGCATCATATCCATTTCCAGCTGTTAAAACCGTGCTAGCACCACATAGTATCACATTCTCTTCGAAAGTACAGTTGATATCAGCCAGAAAGTTGGTAGCTCCTGGGGTTAACAAACAGCCTGTATTAGTACTAAAACTAGGGTCATCTGAAATTGTAAATGTAGGATTAATAGTTCCTTTATATGTTGCGTAAGCTTGATTGTTTATAATATTAGAACAGGCATCGCTCAGTAAACTACATGTTTTAACGACGGTTACTTTAAAACGTATTTCTAAAACAGGATCATTTTGTTCTACAACAGCTCTATCCACCCTAAAAACAATTTCTCGTGTAGCCGCATTGTAACTATCTACAGTAACTCCCGTAGGCAAGGAAACGATGTCAGCAGGATAATTAAATACAATATTTATTGGTAAAACATCTCTGATGGTAAGGTCTGTAGCATCATCATTACCAGTATTCTGGAAACCAATAACGTAATTTAATTCATCTCCAAGGTTAACCAGTTGTCCTCCAATATCATTACCAGAAGCATCTTCAACTATTTTGGTCAATACAATATTTGGAGCAATAATTTCAATTGCAAATGCACTAAAATAATAGTAGTAAATATCTAGATTACTTCCCAAACTAATAGTTGCTGAAGTAGCTCCATTTGGAATGAGGGTATTTCCTGCGTTAGGAATATTTATTATACCTGCATCAAACCCTAAAGTATTAGAGCCATCTGGAACTCTGGTGGTAAATAGCTCAGGAGTATTGGTCACTGGATCAATATAAGAAACTGTACTGTTGAAAAAATTATTTCCTGGACGTATTACGGTACCAGCATTATTAGTAGCACTTATTGTAGAACCATTAAGTCTTAAATAATCACCGGTGTATCTGCGGTCACCTTCTATAGTACTAAAGGCAAATTTAGCTCTTACTGGTCCAACAGGAATTGTTGTAAATCCAGAAACAGGAAATGTTTCATTTATAGTACTTGTAATTTTTGTAAAACCATCAAATGAGGTAATATACTTACTCGGCAACAGAGGATCTTCATATACTATAAAAAGAGACCAACCTGCTGAAAGACCTTCTGAATTTGGTCTTGGGCCAACTAATGAAGAAATATTAGCAACTGCATAAGTTCCTTCAGGATCTGCCAATGCCGTTACTAAATTAGTGACATCTTGGTAATATACATAAGTATTAGAATTACTGTTATTGGCAGCGTTCTGGAAATAAATTTGGGTTCCAGAAATATCTGTATAGGTACCACCTGGAACTTTAAATTTAATATCTGAAATTGGATCAGACCCATTCACAACGGCGCTCCAATATAAACCGGCATATACAATTTTATAACAGTTAACGTCATTTGGCACATCTAAGTCCGCACTACTGGAATTAAATGTACTTGGATCTCCATCAATATCAACATATACTGCTGCATCAATCCTATCATTGGTATCATTTCCGTTATAAGGATTTGAAACGTGTAGACCTACATTACTATTCCCAATTAAAAGAATATCACCTTTAATTGCCTGATCATATCTAGGCACAAAAGGAACAAGATTTTGAGAAAATGACTGAAAAATAGCAAAAAACAAAATAACGATAAGCCCTTTGCTTAAGAAAGTAATGTTTTTCATAGTAGGTTAATTTTCTAATCTTTTGTCTTCATTTGGGGTAAAGAAAAAAGAATTTTTTATTAAAATGTAGGTATAAAATTACTTAATTTTCATTTCAACCAAAATTATTACCTTTTAACAGCATAAATATATTGAAATATTTTTTAAAAGCAAAGGGAGCTACAATAAATTAAGTGTTTAATCGTTGTTTGGCTGTTTTTTGAACATTTAAACGATTTCAGAATATCATTTGTAAGAATTTATTTCTTAAATAAGTCAGAATATGGTTATAAAGAAATAGTTGAAGGTTTTCAACTTTGATAGAGATCATAATTGCGTATACCATTAAAAGGCATTAATAGTGCAAAAAATCTATTCATTGAAATTAAATCAGTACGACTTTAAATTTACATTATTTAATGTTCATATTAATAAAATAGTATTTTCAATTTTATTTAAAACCAGGCCGAAAATATAAAACTGTCAATTAATGAACAGGACTTTGTGTACAAGGACAGTTACTGATGCCTCGTAGAAAATCTAAGCCTATGGTAATCACATGGGTTCCCGAATTGTAACTTGATAAATCATTAATGGTTACCTGATAAGCATATCCAAAATAAAACATAGACTTTTTAAAACCTACCATAGGTCCAACATTTAATGGTTTAAAAAATTGGTCGTTAAGAAAACGATAAGAGATACCGGCCCAATAATAATCTTCATTTCTATTGTACTTCCTCACTTTAAAATTGATATCAGTACTGGATCTTCTGTCACT
>NZ_JBAWKC010000007.1:0-104789 GCF_044003965.1 Gaetbulibacter aquiaggeris | reverse complement strand
CAGGCTTGCCATATGATTATAATTATGTAATAAAATAATCTAATAAAACATTTGGATTTTAGCTTAGTTCATTGTTGTAAGGCGTTACTTATTTGATTTTTGAATTCATTTTTCTTGTCAACGTATAATACTAAATTCTTGTACTTACGTTTAATTCCATACAGTCCAATCAATGTATTTTCTTTCTTTAACCTGATAATAACATTATGGCTTTCCAATTCTCCCAAAAATGATAGTTTCCGAGTTTCGTTGTTCAATTCGATGTCTTTTGATGAAATTTCAATGCTTTCAATGTCTACTAAATCAATAGTCGTTTCGTTCATTATTCCATATCGAAGGAAAAGTTTGTCATTTTCAATTGAAATTGGTCTTTTGTACATTGATTTTAGAAAACCAAAAAGCTGGATTCCAGAATAGATACTTAAAAAGCTCAAAATCCAAGCAGCAGTAATATTCCATTTTGCCAATAAAATATGAAAAGTAATAGTTTCTATAGCAACGATAAATATAATCGCAATCAATAAAGTAACTGTCCCGCTATCTTTGTGATAAGTAAACTCATTGTCTTTCAATTTTCTTTTCTTCCAATGAATAAATCCGTAATAGAAAACCGCAATTTCAGTTACAACAGGAATAACAACCCCTTTTGGAAGTATTTCATAGCAAGTGCTTTTTAAAGTTGTGAAAAAGTCAATTGATTCTGTTTTCTTTTCTTTATACCTTTTTAGTGCTTTCCTAACGTTAAAAATAACAAATGATAAAATTGATAATTCCAAGATTGGAAGTACCCAAGTCTTAAAAAGATTTAGATAATATTGATTTTCAGCAGGAAGTATTAATGAACAAATAATAATACCAATAATTAGGAATGGCAATACTGTTGTCTTTGGAATACTCGTTTTTCTGATAAGCAAAAAGTAGATGATAGGAACTGTCAATAATAAGTCGAACGTAATTCCAATCGAGAGTTTATTTGGATTTGATGAGAAAATCGATGATTTCGCAAGGGTTATCATCATTCCAATAATCAATATTGGTATTCCAAATATTATTAGGTTTTTATGAATGTTTAATGCTCTGTTCATAGGTTTTTTTTAATGCCTTACAACGTGTTTGTGTATGATTTCGTTGCGTGTTTAAGTACGAAAGTTAGCAAATAAATCAAAGATAGAAAGTCCGCGAGGACTTTCGTATGTAAGCTATAACTAGCAATGAATTATAAACGTTGTTGTGTGTAGTCATTTGCATTTACTTAAGTTTTTTGAAAAATCTTTAATCAAATCTAATGTTGAATCTGATGGTTCCTTTTCCTCAATCCACGTATGAATATGTCCAAAATAATTCATTCCAAGGTATTCAGCACTTTTTTCAAAAGGAATAAAGAAACCTTCATTTTCATGACTGTCGGAGCCACAGCTTATTGCTGCCATATTTTTCCCACGAAGTTTACGACCTGTTTCCTTATCTATTTTTAAACAATCAGTTATTCTATCAAAAAATGTTTTCAAAGTGCCACTCATCGAATACCAATAAACAGGCGTAGCAAATATTATTAAATCATACTCTACAATCTTTTTAATTGTTGTCAAAAAATCGTCATTTTTATTTCTGTTTTCATAGTCATACTGACGAATATCACATTCACTTAAATCGATTAAATCGCATTCTAAATATTTTTGTAAAATTTGAACAATTTTATTTGTATTGCCATTATTCCTCGAACTACCTTGAACTATTATTCTTCTCATTTTTTAGTGATGTACAACGTGTTTGTGTATGGTTAGTTGCGTGTTTGAGTGCGAGGATTTTCCAAAGGAAAATCAGAAGCTAGCAAACAAAGCAACGACCAAACAGTTAAACTAAAATAAGCAATGTTTTTTACACGGTTTTAGGCGCTATGTTTTTATTTGTAATTTTTCTTTAATCGCTTTTCTCCAGAAAAATTTATTCAAGTTCATAAATCTTATATTGTAGCAAAAGCAAATATTGCAGCTGTTGGAGGCAATAGAATTCAAATTAAAGAACATCAAATCCCCATAGGAAAGTTATATAAAATTAAGGTCCTTGATTTCTTAAAATTGCAGCCAACGCTCTTACTAAAAGGTCGTTGCGGTCAAACGAAGTGCAGACCAAGACGTCCGCCTAAAAGTAGCAAAAAGGATTGACTTGTTAATCCGTCATACCGAGCCATGACGTTTAATTGATGTTACCAACTGTTTTAAATGCCATTTGTTGGAATAAGTGCCGCTGCAACTGCTGCACAGTTTAGCCACGATTCATGGCTTTGAACAATCATCCAACGATCTTCTTGTTTTTGAAGTGTTGCTGTCCAAATAAGTTGTCCAGTATATTCTGGAATCCCTTTAAGTTTCAGTTTTAGTTTTACTGGAAGAGTGAAAGTGACTATATCTTGTGATAGAACATGCACATTCCAGCGTTCAATAGTATTGTGTAAATCTTCAACTGCAGGTCCTATGTCCTTATATGCTTTCTTAAGGTCAGACAATGAATGCATTATTCCATCTGTGATAAAGTATGAATTAGAAGACTCTGAATAATGGTTTAATCCTGATTCAAAGTCCATGTTATTGGAATATTCAAAAACCTTTTTGACTATATCTATCGCAGATTTAGCAATTTGTTGTGCCTGTACTTCTGTCAATTCAGTTTCCTGCTTATGGCAAGAAAAATTCAAAAGACATATAGTGGAAAGTAATATTAGAGTAAATCTTCTCATTTAGTGTGATTTATAGTTGGTAACGTTTAGTTTATGAAAAGTAGGCGATCTCGAAGCATTAAACTTTCGGTTAAGCACAAAGTTTGATAATAGCCCAATACTCTGATTTTATTAATATTTCACCTAATTTTTATATCCATCGTTGGCATTAGTTTACTTTTAATTCATTTTCTATATTAACCCATTTAATTTTCCATGTCCCACTTGTGCTGTCAATAGCTGTAAAAAAAAGATATTTATCATCAGTTGTCACATAAGGATTACCCTGGCCTTTGTCGTTTATTTTTTCGTTTAGTTTTTTTGTATTTGTCCATTGACCGAAATCGTCTTTATAAGTTACTATTAGGTCAAGTTCTTCCCCTACAGAAGCAAATATTAGGTAATCTTCGGTTGGAGAAATATAAGGAGTACATTTTTCAATTGGTGTGTCAATTTTAATAGAGGCTTTTTGTGCCGATTCGAATATCCCGTTCACCTGTTTAGAGAAGTAAATGTCCATTTCACTATAATCCAAATTACTAGCGTGAAAGTACATTGTTCCTGAATTCGAAACAGATGGGTGAGAAGTGAGTTTATTTATAAGGTTCGGAATATTCACAAATTCTGGTTCACTCCATTTTCCGTCAACTTTCATGGATTTCCAGATGTGCCATGTCTCTGGTATCCCATCAATGCCAGTTGGTCGGGTTGAACTAAAGTAAAGTGTATTGCCATCTGGAGAAAAACTCATTCCATGGTCACTGTAAATGCTGTTAAAATAAGCTCGTTCTGGTTCTGACCAACTTCCACTTTCTTTTTTTTGCACGTATACGTCAAACCGTTCAAATTGCTTGTCAGAGATGGTGAAGTAGTATTCATCTAAACTAGGACTAAATGTTCCCTTATGAATGAGCCTGTCATTTGGTATGTCGCAGGGCCTAAATTCAATAGGAATATTATCTGGAATTTTGACAGTTAAAAAGTCCATATTAGAATTGTTTGAATCATTGATACAGCTTACCAGTAGAAGTAAAATATATAGAACCGAACAATATTTTTTCATCATTTGATTAGTTCCAAAGTTTTGTGCATAGTAAGTACGAGTGCTGTTTAAAGTTTATTCATTTACCGGGCGTATTCCAAAAATTAATAAATATCCTATCATCCAAAACTCCCCAATTGTTGCAGGAAGAATTAAAATTCTGCCGAAGGAAAAATCAATTCCTGCATAACTAATAAAAGTACTAATAAGGTATCCAATACCACCAAGGAGTATGACTCTGCCTAACCAAACGGGCATCCTTTTACTTTTGATTATAATGTATCCCATAGGGAAAAGCCAAAGTCCAAAGAAAAGACCACCAATTCCCCAGGCGTTTGTAATTATACTTTGAAAAACCTGTATTAATAAAACCTTGTCATCCATAGTCTGGATAGAAGAGTTTGCAATATCAATAGCAGAAGCCATAGAAATTGCACTAATCATGATTGCAACTGAATTAATCATTCCCCAAATGCCTAGTGTCCAAGCCACCCATTCATTAACGTCTTTAAACAATTTATAAAACCATACTGCTGTTAGAGCTTGGGAAATAACAATGGCAAACTCCAACATAATCCGAATCCTTCCAGTAGATTCAAGTTCTATTAAATTCGCAAGTGTTCTTTCTGGATTTCCAGAAATAAATATCTGGGGATGAAAAACCATGAATCCTAATATTCCTGAAATAGCCATAATTAAGTACCAAATTCCTGCAATTCTTGCTGTCATTACCAACTTACTTTGTTTGTCATTTAAAGTCATAGATTTTATATATGTGTTCTTTAATAATTGGAGTTGCCTACAGCGTTATTCCACTCTCGGCCATTTCCATGCTTGTAATATTATTATTGCAAATAAAATGGTTTCTACGAAGTTGAAAAGAACATAAAATGTATGCCAATTATCCCCGATAGTTGAAACTATGATTAGAATTGACATACTCGTATAAATCAATGCAATAATTATGTTCAACCATTTATTTATTTGTGGTTTTAGAAAAATAGAAAGAAATATCATCAAGGCAGGAATAATTAAAATAACAGAAAAAATGACCAAAATTTGAGGAGATGTCGGCCCCATAGGAGTTTCAAGATTCATCATCCTCTCTAATTTTTTAGGTGTCATAAGCTGAAAAAAGTCAGCGTATATGTATAGAAACATCAATGATGTCCAAAGGGCAGCTAGTTTAATTTTTATATTAATACTGTAATTGGTCAATGATTTAGAGCTGGTCCTTTTTATATTCATTTTTGTTTGAATTGATTAATTGGTTTTGAGCTATGACGATTAATAGAGCACATTGTTACCGGCTGACTGATAATTAATGCCAACGGTTTGGCTATGATTTCGGCGTGAATAAATCTACAGGATTTGTCCGCAGAGAAATCAGCTTGGTTAATTTTACATATTTTTCAAAATAGGGCATAGGCCACGCTGAATTATAGCAGTTGTTAACGGTTCGGCTTATTTTTATTCAATCTTTTTTGTCAGTTCGTAAATAGCTCCTTCTTGTCCTTCAAAATCAAATTTTTCTTTAAATACCATACCTATTTTCTCAAGAACTTTGATTGAGCCAATATTTTCTTTCATTGCTCGACCAACTATTTTTTCAATTTTAAGTTCATTAAAACCAAAATCAATACATTTTTTTGAAGTTTCGGTCGCAAGTCCTTTATTCCAGTACATTTTATGAAATCGAAAACCTATATCGTATTCATTTTTGTCTTTATTAAATTTAAGCCCACACCAACCCAAGAATTTTGAATTTTTTTTGTCAATTACTGCAAGTCGTCCAACTCCATACTTTTCGTATTGATCATAATTAGTCAAAAAGTCTTTTGCGGATTGTAAATCTTCAAATGGTTTATCTCCCGTAAATTTCAATATTTCTGCGTCAAGATTTAATGTATAGAAATCGTTTGCGTCTTCTTTTGTCAGTTTACGCATTATAGTTCTTTCCGTTTCTAGAAATTCAATTTCTTTCACTTATTTTAATGTCAGTCGTTTTTCAAGCTGACCGCTAACGTTTATGTATAAGAATAGTGCGGTTTTGTGTGCGAGGATTTTCCGTAGAAAATCAGATGTAACAAAACAGCACTAACCTTTGATTAAGGACTAAATTAAGCATTATTTTTATACAATATTGTGTGTGGTTTTTAGTCCATTATTTTTTTGAATGAAATATTTTTTGCCCTACTAGCCGAAACATTAAATCCTATAACCTTTCCAAATGCATCTCTCTTAAAATAAACATCTCTAAATGAACCTTTCCCAATAAAAAAATCTTTCATTATTGCTTTTAAGTTTATATTCCCAAGTCTTTGATGGTTAGCCAGCAATATGTCCTTGTCAATGCTAAATGTATAATACGTTTTCAGTTCTTGAGAATAAAATGTTCCACAATAATCTTTTAAAGTCGATAAATTAGAGCCTTCAGGTACATACTTTTGAAATTCAATGGTATAACCATCATCAAATATTAATAGTATTTTATTTTGTTGAAATGAGACGGCAATATATTCATCGCCAAGCATTTCAAAATCAGAATGTCCAACTGGTATTAAAGCAGTTTTACTGCCATCTTCTCTTGCGTAATAAAGAGTGTCGTTTTGAAGTATTATTTCTCTTGAGTACCTGTCTTTTTTATTCCAGTAATGGCCTTCAAAAGTTTTAAGAATTGAGCTACTTAATGTAATGGACGTTTTGCGTTCAACGCTTTTTTGAGAAGCGACTTTTGCGATTTTCTTTAAAATATTTTTTAAACAGATTTCGGTTAGTTGCTTAACCATTCTGCCTCCGTTTATAGAAGAGTTATTACAAGCGATTAAAAGACTCATATTATTTTCCGGAAGCCTTCCTATATACGCCTGATAACTAGCGTCTAAACCGCTATGGGATATTCTGGGAACACCCTTATATGTATCAATGAATTGTCCATAACCATAACCTGTTTTATCTCCATTATTTAGGACGCCTGAGGTATTCATTTTTTCAAAAACAGCTTGTGTTCCTACTTTAGGTTGGTTAAAATTAAGCGCCCATTTACTTAAATCCTCTATAGTGGTAGATAGGTTTGTTGCGCCTACACTTACGTTATTGAATATGTCTTCAACGTATTCATTGTCGAGTTTGCAATATGAAAGGGCTTTATGGGGTATTACCATACCTACTTTGTCAACAAAAAAAGTATGGTTCATACCCAATGGATCAAATATTCTTTTTTGGGTAAATTCAGCAAAAGACATATTGGAAACTCTTGAAACAATTTCAGCCAACAAGGTATATCCAGAGTTGCTATACATAAATTCTTCATTTGGTAAAAAATTTAAATTTTTCTGATTATAAATCAGATTTAACACTTGTTCATTCGTTATAACATCATCTAAGCGCCAACCAGCAAGTCTTAATAAATTCCACTGATCTCTTATACCACTTGTGTGATGAAGAAGATTTCGAATAGATATTTTTGTGTTTTCTATTTTCATTTCCGAGATATATTTTTTTATATCATCGTCTAATGATAATTTCCCTTCGCTTTCCAACATTAAAACAGCTAGAGCTGTAAATTGCTTTGAAACGGAAGCCACGTGGAAAGAAGTTTTGTTGGTTATGGGAATATGATATTCCAAATTTGCAAGTCCATATTGTTTTTGAACAACCAAAGAGTCACCAACTAAAATTCCAATAGAAATACCTGGTTCTTTTTCATATTTACTGAATAAAGAGTCAATTTTATTTTCTATTTGAGATTTGTTAAAGAACCCTTTATTAGCTTTTTGAGAATAAGAGTTTAATGTAGAAATAATTAAGAATACCCAAATAAGGGTTTTAATAGAATAATTCATTTGATTGATTGATTGATTGATTGATGAATACGTCTAATTGGTTTCCATTATGTTACAAGTTTTTATTCAAAATTACACACAACGTTTCAGCTATAAAGCGTTGCGTTAGCTAAGATAACAAATTTGGCTGAACTATGTGCAGCAGCTACGACCTTGGCGGAAGCAAAAGGTCAGTCGCAATGCTTTTATAGGTGGTGTTACCTGCTGGCTTTTTTAAATGTTTTTTCTGCTTGTCTGATATGCCTTTCGTTATGATATATTAATACTCTAAATGTGTCCCCTAATCTTAATTTAATTAATTTTGAAATTGAAATAGCCGTTTTGGTTTTATCAAGATTAACATTTTTTGACTTATCTAACAGTTCAATTATTTGATGTTGTTGATTTATAAATTTTTCGAGTGTTTTAATATTTAGTTTTGAATTTAATGGATTCATAGTTTTAAACGTTTTCATTTTATTTAAATCCTCATTGTATGAAACCGATTTGCTAAAATAATTTCCCAGCCAATTACTTTTAAATACTTCTGAACTTTTATGTTTAGAGGTCTTTATCTTATTAGTTATTTCTGGAATATAAAAATCGCCATATCTATTCAAATGTTCAATACATTCCAATACGTTCCAGCTTTCGGGGGTTTGTTTCCAATTTAAATAGTCGGTAGATTGGTTTTTAAAATTCTCTACGGTATTTAAATTCTCTCGAGTAAGTTCTAATAAGTTCTGTAGTAATTTTTCTGATGTTGATACCATAATTTTTTTTTACAAATTTCAAGATATCTTTCAATTAAAATCTTGATTGAAATTAAGATTTCTTAATTCTTGAAAGAGTTTCAGGTGTCATTCTTAAATATGATGCAATATATTTATTTGGTATTTCTTGAAATAGTTGAGGGCTTCTCTTTAAAACTCTCTTGTACCGCTCAATAGGCGAAGATGTTAGAATATCTCTTTCTCTCTCCATTTGTTGTAAGACAAAATTTTCTAAAATAGTAAGCCATATTTTCTTATTCTCTAATGATGACTCGATAAAAGAGATATACTTTTTTTTATCGATAGATTTTACCGTTGTTTTCTTTAAAGCTTGAATATAGAAGTCGGAAGGTTGTTCATTTAAGAATGAATCTAATGAAGCTATAATATTGTCTTTATATCCAAACCTAATTGTGTGTTCTTCATACTCATCAATTACAAATATTCTCAAGCTTCCATTTATCACTAAATATATATTAGTATCAATGCTACCTTTTACTTTTAAATATTCATTGCGCTCTAATTCTATCTCTTTATCCCAAAGATTTTCGTTATTCATTCTATCAATTAAATTTGAAATAGGATTCATATTAACTTGCAGCTAACGGTTACGTATAAGAATAGTGCGGTTTTGTGTGCGAGGATTTTCCGAAGGAAAATCAGAAGCTAGCAAACAAAGCAACGACCAAACGGTTAAACTAAAATAAGCAATGTTTTTTACACGGTGTTGTGTTTAGTTATTCTTTAATTTTTCGATAAATTTTTCCTTGGTCACTTTATCCATTCTTTTATCCAATTCTTTAGCCATAGACTCAATTCTCTCGTTACTAAAATCATATAAATCCTTTTGGATTTTTTTGGTTATTTCCCAAATAAATTCCTTGGGTGAATCCGTTGTTCTTTCGTAAAATTCGTTAATTAACCTAACATTGACTGATTTTCTGTTTTGAAATTCAGGAATATTTTTTGTTCGGTCATTAAGTAATTCTTCAGAGTGTTTTATGGAATTGTTCAGTTCAAGAATGTTATGTACGTCCGAATAGTTATTTAATTTCTTTAAGTCAATATTTTTTGATTTAAAAAACGAAATCAATTTATCCCAATTATATAATCCATTTTCTGGAACACCATAAGCTACAGAAATCAACTTTTTAAGGTGGATTTCAAATTGCATATACTTATAAATAATCCTCATTTGAGATAAAGCAAATAATTCCTTTTGTAAAAGATAGATTTGCATTTCAGTCAAAAAGCGCTTTTTAATATCCTCATTTCGTCTTTTACTCAATTCAGTTTTTTCCATTTCAATTTGCTCTGTCATTTTCCTTACAATTGAGTCAAAATGATTGCTTGGATAATTCGAGTAAAATGAATTAATTCGATAGATATTTACTTCTCTTTCGGTCATTTTTCTGATACACAACGGTTTGGCTATGCGCAGTGTCCCGAAGGGCATTGCGTATAGGTGGTGTTAGCGGTAGTTTATTTTTCAATTATTAAGTTTTCCAAATACCTAAGAGCAGAAGCTATTAGATTCTTACGGTTCTTTGCTTTTTCATTATATGAATTCAAAGTCTCTCTGTTCAATTTTCGCCCCTTTACAAAAACGTAAATCGGATTCTCAAGTGACGACAATTCAACTAGCGGATTTTCATCCACTAATAAGAGATTTGCAATTTTGCCAACTTCAATCGTTCCCATATTGTTCATAATCGAATGAGTTTTTGAAGCATTTATTGTAGCTGTTTTAAGCACTTCATAATTGGAAAGTCCAGCTTCTTTATAGAATGCAAGTTCTTGATGAATTGAAAAACCAGGAAGAGTTACGCCTATTCCAGCATCTGTTCCGCAAATAAAAGTAATACCTTCTTTATGTGATTTTTTAATGATTTTTATATGCAAATCATGCTGATCCTTTATAGCCTTAACAATGGAAGAATCTCTTAATTTAGTGTTGTGCCATCTGTCAAACTGCGCTTTACTATCAACCTTTTTAATAAGAGGACTCATGAATTGTAGCTGCTCTGATTCTAAAATATTATCATCAATAAGCATTTGATAGATGTTGTTGTAAACGGTTAAAGTTGGACTAAAAGAACTATGTTTTGATATAGAGAAATCGTTAATTACCTCTTTTAGCTTTAGCGTATCTGATAAGTTGTAATTTAAAGGTTGTTGAATAATGTCCTCTGCATGTTCTATTGATTTTATCTGAGGATTAAAATGATATGAATATGGTACTTTTTGTGAAGGATGTGCAACAATATCCATATCAGAAATAATTGCTTGTTCAATGACAGCATCGAAAATATCTTCAGTTAAACCATAGTAGGTTTTAATAAAATCATACCCTCTTTTTTTGTATGAAATTACTTTTTCTTTGGCTTCGTTAGGACTTGTTAGTTGTAAATTATCATCTCCGATAAATTCTGGACCTGTGAGTTTAGGTCCTGTTGTAAAAAATATTGGTGAAATAATTTCGTCATTGTTTACATCTTCTTTAATTCTTAAATGCATAGGCATACCCCATAAATTTCGAACTGCTGTAACACCATTTGAAAGATATAGCCCAAGTTCATACCTATCCCAAACATGAACATGCATATCAATAAGGCCTGGTGTTAGATACTTGTTCTCAGCGTCAAAAATTTGAATTCCTCTGACCTCAATAGTGTCTGCAATCTTTTCAATTATACCCTCTTTTATATACACCATTTTATCTACTAAAACAGTGTCTCGGTTCATTGGAATTACATTGACATGAGTAATCAGATAAGAATTAATGGATGTTGGTTCGTTCTTATTAACCTTTAAGTAATTTGTCCCAATTGTATCAACCCAAAGTGTAATGATTCCAATTAGGACAAGCACTCCAATAAGAGCGAATACAATTTTTAAAAGTCGTTTTAGTATTTTCATTTTATCTAATTACCGCTAACGTTCATGGATATGGAAAGTTGCGTGTAAATAAGCGCAAATTTTTCCGTTTAGCACTGACCTTAAATATATGAAAAAGCCAATGCATTAAGCGCTTACAAGCAATTTTTTATATATTGTGTTGTGGGCAGTTTATTCTCGCTTTATTTCTTTTAATATAAATTCGAATGACCTTGTCTATTTAATCCAACCCTTTTTAGTGGCTCTTTTACTATAGAAATATAGAAATGTTGCTATCGCAATAACTAAAATAGGAATAATAGCGTAAAATACAATTGAGGTTTTTTTAATGTCAAATACAAATAGCCAATAAAATTCTATAAAAAGCAAAGTAATTAATGATATTCCAAAAAATTTAGTAGCAATTTTTTTTCTCATAAAAAGCATGAAACTACCTAGCATCTCAGAAAATAAAGCAACTATAAATACAACCATATACCAAAAAGGAATTGACTGAATTTTCTCGAATTCCTCGGTAGTTAAATATTTTTGTAGAAAATCAATTTCATAAGAACTAAAGTAAATTTCAATTATATTCCACAAAAGGGCAAAAATGGCTACTAGCCAAAAGGAAGTTGGTGGTTTAATATCTAGTCCCATAATAAAAAGATTAATTTATTGTATTGTAAAAATAAGTAACTACCGAATATTTTGATAAAATAATTTTTTCGTTAGTTAAATTCAAGTGATAAGCGCAACTTTCTCATTATTTTTTGATTACTCTTAATTTGTTGTCAGCCGAATGTCACTCTTATATTGCCCACAACGAGTGGATATGTTTACTAGTAGCTATACCCACCCATATTGGCGGGGTATATACACCTTTTCAATTATTAAGAAAATTCGGAAATGTATTGTACCGTTTTTTTTATTCTAATTAAAAAATTAAATATACTAATTCTTTGACTTTTCAATCATATCAAATAATATTTCTTTTGGGGATGAGGTTTGGTAAAGGTCTTTTAATTGCTTTTCTAATCTATTACCTTTTACATAGAGTTTGTATAAGTCGTCTGAACTTTTAATCTTTTCTTTTAAGCCAGTAATTGTTTTTAACTCCTGTTCTAAAGCCAGAATATTTAATAAACGCCTATGTTGTTCAACATTTAAATGAGGAACGCCTTGAGAACTTAAAACACCTTTATAATAATTTGAGAAAACCATATGTCAAAATTATTGAATATGTCCTTTAGTCCTTGCCTATGATTGTAGTAATTATGAATTAGAGAAATGGCTAATTAATTGAAATATACTATGGGTTACCGTAACACTTGCTTTATAAAAGAGTTTACATTTATCTAAAACGGAGGTTATTTGGGTTAAAAGGTTAAAATTAACGAGCGTAAGTTTTATCCTTATAGTATAAACAAAGGTAAATATTTAGTATATTTACCCTCGTTTGTATAACGCAAGTAATTATTACCCTTGTTCAAAATGACAGATTTTAATAGAAATATACCCTATAATAGCTTACCACTATTACCACCAAAGGTAACATTAGAAACCACTAAAGTATTACGAAAGACTATTGATGCTAGTAGAGCATTAGCACAACTTAATGGTATGCTCACTAATTTACCTAACCCTACCTTATTTTTAGATACAATTCATTTACAGGAAGCAAAAGCAAGTTCTGAAATAGAGAATATAATAACAACTAATGACGATTTGTACAAGTCTATTGTTGCCGATAAAAAGTTTGATAACCCAGCAACAAAAGAAGTTATAAGTTATAAAGAAGCACTTTGGAATGGTTTACAACTTATTGAAAAACGTCCTTTTATAACAATCAATCTTTGTGTTGAAATAGTACAAAGCATTAAAAAGAATACAGCAGGCATTAGAACTACTCCTGGAACTGCTTTAAAAAACGCAAAAGACGAAACTATTTATACACCACCGACTGGTGAAGCTGTTATAAGAGAAAAGTTGGCTAATCTCGAAACTTTTATAAATGGTAAAGATGCTATAGA
The DNA here is from genome assembly GCF_044003965.1 of Gaetbulibacter aquiaggeris. NCBI lineage: Bacteria > Pseudomonadati > Bacteroidota > Flavobacteriia > Flavobacteriales > Flavobacteriaceae > Gaetbulibacter > Gaetbulibacter aquiaggeris. The sequence continues at coordinate 91,524 of NZ_JBAWKC010000007.1, read as the reverse complement.
CCCTTTGATTAAAATGGCGTTAATGCACTACCAATTTGAAGCGATACATCCTTTTAGTGATGGTAATGGTAGAACAGGACGTATTTTGCTGTTATTATACTTAAAACTTGAAAAACTATTAGATACACCAGCTATTTATTTAAGTGAATATATAATAAAAAACAAAGCAGACTATTATACCAAACTACGTGAGGTTACCGAAAATGAAGATTGGGAAGCGTGGATAATCTATATGCTTGAAATGGTAGAGTATACTGCCAACAAAGGATTACAACGTTTAAAGGATGTAAATAACTTAATGGAGCAAGTGGCTGCAGAAATTAAAGAAACGTTACCAAAAGTATATACTAAAGAATTAGTTGAAATACTGTTTAGATTGCCTTACACAAAAAGACAGTTTTTAATTGATGCTAAATTAGGCACACCAAAAACGGTTGGTAACTATTTAAATGATTTAGAGAAAGCTGGCTTTTTAATTTCTGAAAAAGTGGGTAAAGAAAAACTATATCTCAATCATAGATTAATGTCTGTTTTAGAAGCATTTTAATTGTCTTGGTTAATGAAATGAAACAAACAAAGATTTGAGGCCCCCCCACACTCCGGAACCTAGTCCGTTTCCTCTAGTAAAATCAAGGGTTTACGTTTTTAAGTCAGCTTAGGGTAACTAAAAGGGTAACTACTTTTTTATTTATGTTTTTATATTTCATTTTATTGATTAGATTCTCATGTCCCGTCCAGACCGCAAAGTTGCAAAAATGCTCTAAGAAATTAGGGCTTTTTTTTTAAACTTAAGACGTTGTGTTGTCTGATATATGTAGTAGTATATCAGGGGTTTAAGTAGTTAAGCCGATGGAAAGCTTTCCTTTTTTCTTTACCGAAAATTGGGATGCTTTTTTGTTTAACCGGGGACGTTTCCGGGGACGGTTTTGACGTATGTAATAAAAAATAAAAATTATTTTATAAAATAATTTTTTTGAGTGCTATTTTCTTTTTTTAAAACAATTTTGCCTCATTAATACGTCAGTTTACTAAAAGGACCTGTTAAATCCTTTTTTACCATTTTCAATTATTGAATTTTTAAAATCTAATATAGCCTGCAATTGTATTATTTTTTGTTTCAGATTGCTTATTTCATTTAATAGTTCATTTTCACGAACAGGATTAATTTTTAATTCACCATATCCATCCTGATATATATTTAAAATACTTGCTATCCATTCGGAAAAGCTTATGCCATGTGATTCGGCAATTTTAGAATATCGTATTTTTTCATTTGGGGTTACTTTTGCACATATAGTTATCGTACGATTGTTATGCCTATTTTCCATTATATTTAAATTTATTATGGGTATACTTGGAGTATACCTCAAGTATACCTGATTTAATTACTATTAAAGTTAACTGTTAATTTAAAAAAAAGCAAAAAGATTATCTTATTTCTGATAGTATGTTATATAGCGTTTTTTTTCAGGGTTCAATTATTTTATTTATCTGACCATATTTACATTTAACAGGATTAAGTTTCAGAAGACTACTCAAAGTTATTGTTTTCTGTTTTGGAAGTTTTTCTTCAAGAATTCTAGTTTCTAGTACATAAAATGCCCATTGGTCAAGGTCTAAAGGATTAATTGTTTTCTGGTCTGTATGATGAAGTAAGCAGAAAATATAATAATCACTATCCCTAAAAGGTTTTCCGTCAAATCTGTTTTTTATAGGGTCATAATTTTTACTGGGATTAATACTATATATTATTTTCGAAATTTTAGATTGTTCCCATGTTTGAATATAAGCTGAAGTTTTGATCTCTATTTTTAACCCTTTTTTTGAGGTTAAATCATAAGACTTCCAATCAGTTCGAAGAGTTTTGTTAACTCCTAGATCGTTAGCAACTATGAATTCAGCAAGATATCCTCTTGTTGTATTTGCTAGTAAATCAGATGTTGACCATTGCCAGAATTCCAATAAACTAATTTTATTTAAATCACTTTTTGACTTAAATTTCTCTTCTCCTGTTTTTCTAGTAATTTCAATTGGTCCTAGATCCATTTTTATATGCTATATAACGGTTAGTATATGGCTCGTTTTAATGCGCTATTAACATTGTTATGTGATGTAATTTTTTTAAACATATTTTAAGTTTCTTCTATCTAAAATCTTTTCCCCGTTAAATCGGTATGCAACAAGTTTTCCGCCTTTTGCAATGCTATAGTCTAGGCAGCAGATATTGTCTTTGTATAGTGATGGCTCACCTTTTAGCCAATAATGCCCGAAAAATACTATCTTGTCATCACCACGATAAAAGTCAGGGGATTTTAATTCGGATAATTTAATCGGTTCTTCAGGTAATTTTTCAATGGGTTCAACGCTTATTGACTTGTATGTCATTTTTGAAGGGTCTTCCCACCATTTTATTCGTATTTCAGTTCTTCTGGTTCCGTCTTTATCTATAAAAAAAAGTCCCTCAGGCATTTGCATTTCTTTGCCTTTAAGCGTTTGTTCAATTGCCTCATTCAGTTCTGTTCCTTTCTTTACTGATTCATAAATGAGGTCATCAGTCAATCTGTCGTTGACTAAGGTCTTTTTTAGAAATTCGATGTTATCGTTGTCCCAACAGGCGTGAACAGCTTTAAATGTGTCCGTTTCGAAATAAAGAGGCAATGTTTTGAACCAATCCAAATACTCTTCATATTCCCTTTGTCTATTCTGAAATTGTTTGAGTGTTTCGTAATGTTGAATGATATTTTTAATCAAATGTTTTCTAAGGTGTCCGCCTTCGGTTTCTTGGAAATGGAAACATAGTGCATTGTATTCATGATTTCCCATTAACGCAATTGCATTTTCACTCTCAACCATCGACTTAACAATGTAAAGTGTTTCCCTAATTTTCGGTCCTCTGTCAATGTAGTCGCCAACAAATAATACTTTCCTGTTAGGATGCGAATAAGCTCCATTACTTTTTTTATAGCCTAACTTAACAAGTAATTCTTCAAGTTTGTCAGCGTGCCCGTGAATGTCTCCAATGAGGTCTATCATAAATTATAAGTCGCCTTTTTATTATATCACATAACGGTCTTGTATATGAAAAGTAGCGGATTTGTAGCACTAACTTTTCGGATTTTAATAGATCTTTAATTTATTCATTTTCTTTCGATTAAGCGATTAAACCGCTATTTTTTATATACGTTGTTGTACACTGGCTTTTTTCCTTTCCGATTGTCATCCAGCGTTGGTAAAGACATACTCTTTTGCAATTTTTGGCTTGTGTTTTGGCTGTAGCGAATTGCAAATGTGTATGGCTTTAAGCGGTGGCTATTAGTATCTCGATAAAAATCTTCTTTGTCTTTCTCTATCACCACTTTTTAAACACCATTCAATTCGGTCATTTAAATATTTTTTTATTGGAATTAGTTTAATGCCTAAGTCTGATTTTTCGACAATCGAAAGTATTCGTCTCCAATCAGCAGCCTCAATATCGGAAAGTATTACATCACCTGAGCCACTCGTTCCATTTCCTCTCCACGCAAGATGTCTAAAGTCTTCTACATTTTGATTTAGAGATATATAAAGTAAAAGAACTTTTTCAAACATATCTTGACAAGAGTGCCTAATAATATCAACAATAATTTCTATTTTCTTAGTGTCTTTGTTATTGTCAATTACATACTTTTCAATAAAATTGTTTGCTCTTGATTTATGAGGCTCTACTAAATTCCAGAAGAATGCATTACAAAAATGTTCTAGTATACCATAGTAAGTATCTTTTTCAATTATTAAATCAAATATCTTAACTAATAGCTCTTCAGCATCTTTTAATTCCCAAATAACCTGTAGATTTTTTCTATCTGAAGAAATTCTATTACTAGATTCAGTAAAGAGGCTATCAATATATTCGACAAGGAAGTTTGAATCTAGTTTGAGAATTTTTAAGAGACCTTTTTGTTCATAATCAAATGATGTTTGAAGTTTATCTTGTTGTATATAGCTTTTCTTAACTAAATCTAAATCGTCACCCAGATTATCGAAATGAGTATCAAACAAATCCATCCATAACAATATATCGAACTCCTCGTCCTCATTTTTTTTAAGTACTAACTTTAATATTGATTGGAATAAGTTTGGCTCTTTTTCCAAATATTTTTGAAGCATATCAAAATGAATTGTATAGCGCTCATCAATGTTTTCAACCGTCTCTAATAAGTTCTTCACTTTTTCATCATCAATTAAAGAAGTTGATAAATAATTGAAATATGACATTTGCCATTGAAATTTTGATTTGAAACTATAGTCCGAAATTAATTTCCATATTTTTGATGCCTTCTCAGAATCATTTAATTGATTGCGAAAAACAGCCCACGGTAAATAACCAATCTCATTATCTTTTTTTACAGTTTCAATTAGCATTTCTAAACCTAATTCAAAATTTTTATTAAGGTTTTCGTCAATAATACAGTCATATGATTTATTATAGTTCCAATTATTATCGCTGACATTACTTAGATAAATGAAGCTTTTATAGAATCCTTTAAACTCGTCAATAGAGCTGAATATGAAAGATTTCCTAATTTCATTTTCTTTCAACCTATCGTATTCTCTGAAATCATCAAACTCAAACATCTCTTTATCTCTAATTCTGTTCCAATCTATTAAGAGAAATGTTTTATACATATCATTTATAAACTGCTCTTTTAGAGATGAGAATATTGGTAAGTCAATTGAATTACTTTGTAAATCTTTGATTTGTCTTTGTACATATCTACAATGCTCAAACGATTCATTATTTAATTTTTTTTGAATTATTTCAACAATAAAATTAACATCAAACTCTAATAAATCCTTGGTTATGTCTCTTCTGCCACTTGGGTGACTTAATAAAACATTAAATGATTCTTTTGGATAATCATCAAAATTGCTAAACAAAGAATTCCATATTTTTTCTCTAAAATTTTTAACGGAATGAGATGCTGGAATTGGATAATCATACCAAGTAATAGAATTATTTCTTCCTCCCTTAATTTGATGATATTTAAAAGCTATAAAGCTTTTTGAAAGCTCGAAAAAAGCAATTGAATACAATTTATCGTTTGAGTTTAGACCTTCAATTAGACAGTCAAATAGTACATTCTGTCTTTCAAATCGATATTTTTCGTCTTCAACATCAAAACTTAATTTCTCTCTAACTTTATGAATTAATTCAGGTAGATGTTTTGGTTGTTTTCTGACATATTCGAAAGAGAGTTGTATCGCATCTTTTAAATTTGATGGAAATCTAAAAAACTCACCTAAAAGTTCAATTATATCGTTCTTGTCGTATGCAAATTGATTATTCTTATAAGTTACAGTGTAATCTTCAGTCTCTTCTTTCTCGAGGCCTTCAATAAATTCATAGACATATGCTAGAGATTCGTCCTGAAGATAGTACCAGAAAGTTGCTAGTAGTTTTAAAGCTTTTTTATGCTCTCCTTTAATCGTTTTCCAATAATCCTGAAGTTTTGGCTTTAATTTTTCCATTACATTCTCAGGGCCAAATGTGTTATTGGCAGGAATTACACAATCATTAAAACGATAATTATTGGACTCAAAATAATTACTTAGTAGAACCTCGAAAGAAAGTAAATCATCTTTTATGAATGCTTTGTAGAAAAAGTAAGTTGAAATATTCTGTTCAGGTATTTTAATGTGTTCAAACTGAATTTCAACAAGTTCTAGTTTATCAAGTATATCAATAGCATCAATGAATTCATCGTATTCTATATTGAAATTTGCTAAAATAGATTCAGTTACAGCCCTGTCCTTGTAAGGTATAGTATAGAAAAATGCAATAATACCGAGAATCTTAATGTTTAAATCGGTAGCAAATTCTCCTTCATCTTTTATAAATGTGGAAAAATACTTTTCAAATAAATCGGAAACATCAGAAAGCACGTAAATATTTTGTTCGGCTTTAGCTAATAAGGAAGTCATAATAGCCAACCTTGGATTACCATCTGAAATTTGAATAATTACTCTTTGATATTCAGGGTTTAATATCTCAAAAGGTTTAGCTTCAATAATATCTTTTATTTGCTCATCATTTAATTTGTATACATCAACCCTTTGAGGTGAAAATTCTTGACATAATAATCCAATCTCTTGGAATGCATAATCACGAACAGTTATTATGATTTTTAGTTTACCTTTTCTTGGTGTTTTGTAAAAACCGATTATTTGATTGAATGCATCTATCCTGTTTGCGTCATCAACAAATAAAATATAGTTTTCGTCTTCTTTGAAGTATTGATAAAGGTCATTTAGTAATGTGTGATTTTTATAAGAAATGCAGTAAGCATTATAATCTAGGTTCTCTTTAAGAAAATTATAAATAGATTCTAATGCTAATTTTGTTTTTCCTACTCCAGGTGCACCAGTAAGAATTATAATATCTGATTCATTCAAGGAATTACATAGTTCAGTAAGTTCTTTTTCTCTATGTAAAAACGTATTGTCTAATGGTGTTGAAATACCTTTAGAGGCACTATTGTATTCTTTTATGAATTGTTTAATGGATACAATCTGTCCTGTGTCTAAAGGTAAGCCTAGATATTGATGAGTTAAATCTCGATGGTGAAGATGAAGTTCTACAGCTAATGAATCTAGAGTATAAACAGTAAGTTGGATATAAGTACCAGATAGAAGATTTTTTAATTCCTCAACTTCATCTGCCTTTAGACTAAAGTTAATACATAAAATTATTTCAGAAATTTTATTTAACTCAATACCAGTCTTAGTTACATCAATACATTTATTTATATCGTCTTTTAGTTTTGAAAGTCCAGAAGTTATATTTGTTGAGTGCTCAACAAAAATATATTGTCCATTTGGTAGAAGTAAAAAAGAATCTGGTGTTCCTACTGTAGTTTTTTGTTTTCCACTTTGACTTCCAGTCCTTGAAAAGGCAGAGTAGTTTTTATTTCTAATACTTAAAAAGCTGTCACATAATTCTTGGAAAACGGCATCGTTTATTGAAGTTAATTCCTTTTCGATTTCTTGTAGTCTGCTCATCTCATTGCGTGTTGGCTAAAAACAGCTCTTTTGGTTTTTAAACGTTGGCTTTAGTAGTGGGAAAACCAAATGTGCTGTTTGTGCGGCTGGTTTCCATAGCTTGTGTACAACAAGTAGATATATTTACTAGTATATATACCCACACTATATATACACTAAAAGGTGAATATATCCTTCAAATATGGGTGGGTATATTCACCAAGCGTATCTATTTCATCAATAAAGATACTCAAATATAGTTTTCTGTTTGAACGTATTTTATGACAACAGTCACATTTGTATGTATTTTCGAATAGTTCAATAAATGTAACTTCTATTTAGGAAAGATTTGTGCGGTATTCCTTACGGTTCTTCTTTAGTTTATTTAAATAAGTTTTTTTCTTTCAAAACGCAATATTTATCATATGATACTGTCAAAATTAATCTTAAAATACTAAAAAAATCTCTGGTCAAAACAATAGGAGAAAAGAGTGTTCATGTTTTAGTAATACAATTTCTTATTTTGTTTCTCTATTATTTCGGGTAATTATTTTGAAGATTCGGAAATTCAGTAAATGAACGTATTTTTGAATAAGGTTCGAATCTGAGGGGGAAGGTAGTTCAAGATTTTTTTAAACAATAGTTTCATTTAAGCATCATAATTAAATAAATTTAACTTTTTAAATTATATAAATTATTAGTCTGAATTAATATGCAGAAATGGGAAGAAATACCAAATATTGAATTGTTTTCTGATGGGGGAGCTGAACCGAACCCAGGGAAAGGGGGTTTTGGTGTTATACTTTCTTATAAAGGAAGAACAAAAGAGTTTTCTCAAGGCTATGAATTAACTACAAATAACCGAATGGAGTTGATGGCGGTGATTTTTGGTCTAGAAAAAATAAAAACCAAAGCAAAGGTTACAGTGTACTCAGATTCCAAATATGTTGTTGATGGCATAGTAAAAGGTTGGGCAGTAAATTGGGAAAGGAACAATTGGATTCGCAAAAAAGGTAATTTAGTGCTTAATAGGGATTTATGGGAAAGATTATTGGATTTTATTGACAAACATGAAGTTACATTTAAATGGGTAAAAGGACATGACGGACATATTGAAAATGAACAATGTGATGTTTTAGCTAATCAAGGCATTAACTCAGAACATAAAATCGAGGATGAAGGCTACTTAGAGTATTTAGAAAATATTGAGTACTACCAAGAACAGAAAATTGTGAAGGAAGGTGATTTATGTAGAAAATGTAATACTTCAGTAATTAAGAAAACTCCAAAAAACAAAAAAATAAAACAAAATCAAACCTATTATTATGAGTATTATCTACTTTGTCCCACATGCAAAACCATGTATATGGTTGAAGAAGCAAAAAGAGAAGTGACGAAGTAATGTCATTAATATTATAGTTTTGTTTACATTGGGTAGTGATTTTTTAGAGGAAACGATAATAGAGCAAACGATAATAAATTAATAACTAAAAAAATAACTATTTAAAATACACCTTTAACTTCTTGAGTATTATAAAACTCCACTTTTTAACAAACTTTTACTCTAATTAAGGTAAAACCGTAAATGCTTTTGTATGAAAAATTATATATTTGAAAGTAATGAGATAGGTGACTTAAGTCATAAAATGTTTTCCTAATAACAAGTATTTTTAGCATCAATTATGAGGAAACCCTTCTTTACTGAGAAAATAAATTAATGAAACAAATTACAACAAACACCGATTTAACAAGTCTTAATCAAAAACAACTTGAAGCGGTGATGTCTGAAGAAAAAAGGCTTTTAGTACTCGCTGGTGCTGGTTCTGGAAAAACAAAAACCCTTATTCAAAAATTAGAATATCTAATTAAGGACAAAAAAGTCAAAACTTCTGAAATTTTAGCCATCACTTTTACAAAAAATGCAACTAATGAAATGATAGATCGGCTCATTATGGCAGCAGATTTTTCTGGTGATTATGAGGCGTTATTTAAAACCAAGAGAAAAGTTGATCAAATTACACAAGATCGATATACTTATTTAAAAAAGTATAAATGGGTTAAAAATGTGTCGATAAGCACATTTCATAGTCTTTGTTATAAAATAATGAAAGACTGGGGAACGAAAGGAACTTTGAATAATTTCAATGACAACAGTTTCAGATTAATTCTAGATTCAAAGTCCGCAGATGAAGATTTAAATTCTTTAACGGCTAAGGAAACGAGAGGGGACGTTTTGGGGAGGATTCTTATTGAATGTTGTGAAGACAAGAATTTTTTAATTGATTTTAAAAAATATTTATTGGATTATCTGGTAGATAGAATTGATTTTACTCCAAGTAAAAAAGGTAAGGATTATCCAACGAATTACACAAGTTTAAACGGAACAAAAGTTCGTTCAAAATCGGAACAATATATTGCAGATTGGTTATATCGTCACAACATCAAATTTATTTATGAGCCTATTGTAAATATTAAGAAATTTGATTTTAAGCCAGATTTCTTTATTCCTGAAGCCAATGTTTATTTAGAGCATATCAGTAATTTAAGTGCTCCAATGGCGGCGAAGGAAAAGGAATTATTGGAAGGTGGCAAAGTGCTTGTTAAAACTTATGAATCACAAACAAAAGATACGGCATTCTTTAATCTAATTCTGGAAAAATCTATAAAAGGCCGTCTCCCTTTGGATTATAAATATGATTCTAGCTTAAATTATGAAGAAGAGTTCAAGTACTACCATAAGGAAGTAAATGACTTCAGAAAGCAAGTGTTAACCACAATGGATATGATCAAAGTAGAGAATTTTGATCTTAGCAGTGTTGCAAATAAGGGTAAGAAAAGCGCTCATGAAAGAGTAAGAAAATTTTATGAATTTGCTGAAATACTAATTGAAAAATACAATGAATATTGTGTCAATAAATCCTATCAAGACTTCAATGATTTAATATTAGGAACAATTGACTTGTTAAAGAAAAATAATACGTTGCTTGATACTATTAGAAAGCGATTTAAATACGTTCTAGTGGATGAATTTCAAGATGTAAACAGTTTGCAAGTCGATCTATTAACCCTTCTTTTAAAAGAAGATACACAGTTATTTTGTGTAGGAGACGATTGGCAAAGTATTTATGGTTTTAGAGGTTCAAACGTTGATTATATAGTTAATTTCGAACAGCATTATCCAAATTCCAATATTATAAAACTTGATGTTAACTATCGCAGCACGCCTAACATTGTTGGAGCAAGTAATGAATTAATAAAACATAATAAATTTAGGGTAGACAAGCATATTGAAGCTTTTAAAGAGGGAAATAGTGCTATTCATGTATTTGAAGGGGAAACAGAAGAACAAAATATTGATTATGCTATTGTTCAAGTCAAAAAGTTAATAGATCAAGGATTTAATAAAGAAGATATCCTCTTTTTATATAGAAGAAGTAATATGTATAAGGCATATTTTGAGGCCTTTAAAAAATCAGGATTATTTGTGAGTTCTAAAACAATTCATTCCTCAAAAGGATTAGAGTCAAAAGCGGTTTTTATCATTGGTTTAACTGATGGTAAAGGAGGTTTTCCAGATGTTTGGCTGTCTGATATTATTTTCCAAACTATTAAGGAGACAAAGCATGATTTATTACTAGAGGAGGAAAGACGTTTGTTTTATGTAGCTTTAACAAGAGCAAAGGATCACCTATTTTTAATGACTCAAAAAGATAATCCTTCAAGATTTATAAATGAGATTCCAAGAAAGTACAAACGTGAACCAAAAAGTGTTGATTCAGAAGTTTTTAAAATATATCAATGTGATTGTGGTAATACAGTAAATGAAACAGATAACTATTGTTCTAAATGTGGTTCTAAATTAAGTAAAGAAAAAGTAACTTTAGATCAAAAATTACTTTCTGCATCTAACTTAGGAAAAATTAAAGGTAAATCCTATAATGAAGTTATTGCCAAAATGACTTCAAAGAAATACATTCTCGATAAGTATACTATTACTGCGGAAGGAGAAAAAATTGGGATTAAATATAATGAGGGTAAAAACGGTGATAAATGGATTGTTTACCCTGAATCATTAGCTGAATTGTTATAAATTTTTGCTTAGCTTAAAATTTGTAAAAGGCAGAATGGTAGTAAGAATTTAACATCATAGAGTACATTGAAATAATATAATATGGCCTTTAACGAAGACTCCAGAGTAAAATTACCAGCAATACTTCACCTAACCCAGTTGGGCTATACGTACTTATCTTTAAAAGAAGCCGATTGGGATTTAGAAACCAATATTTTTAAAGATATTTTTAAAAAATCCATAGCAAAAATTAATAAAGGTATTTCAGAAGCGGACATTAATCGACTCTATCAGGAAATTGATCTGGCACTTGAAAATGAAGATTTAGGTAAAGTCTTTTTTGAAATGCTCACCAATCGTTCAGGCATTAGGCTTATTGATTTTGAAAACTTTGATAATAACGATTTTCATATGGTTACTGAATTACCTTATCAAAATGGAGAAGATAATTTCAGACCAGATGTTATTTGTCTAATTAATGGTATGCCATTGGTGTTTATTGAAGTTAAAAAACCAAATAATCGTGATGGGGTTATTGCCGAACGAAACCGTATAGAATCTCGTTTTCAAAATAAAAAATTTAGAAAGTTTGTGAATATTACTCAGTTCATGATTTTTTCTAATAATATGGAGTATGATGACAATGAGATTGAGCCTTGGCAAGGTGCCTTTTATGCGTCTCCATCTTATCAAAAACCCGTATTCAATTATTTTAGAGAAGAAATTGGCTTTAATCTATCCAAAGAGCTGAAACCATTAGACTTTAAAGTCGAGGATTTTTTACTCAAAGACACCAATTATCAATCTATAAAAAATAGTGTTGAATATGCTACTAACAAAAATCCTAATTCAGCTACCAATCGTATTTTAACCTCTTTATTAAGTAAAGAGCGCTTAAAGTTTATGTTGCAATATGCTTTGGCATATGTAAAAGAAATTAATGGTTTAGAAAAGCATATAATGCGTTATCCACAATTGTTTGCTACTAAAGCTATTGAGACTAAATTGGATGAAGGGATTCGTAAAGGGATTATTTGGCATACGCAAGGAAGTGGTAAAACAGCCTTAGCTTATTACAATACGCATTTTTTGACGGATTATTTCCAAAAGCAACATATCATACCAAAGTTTTATTTCATTGTAGACCGTTTGGATTTGTTAAGCCAAGCACGCGATGAGTTTACGGCTCGTGGCTTAAAAGTACACACCGTAAAAACTAGGGAAGCGTTTGTAGCAGATTTGAAGAAAACCACAGCAGTTAATAATGACAGAGGTCAAAGAGAAATTACGGTAGTAAACATTCAAAAGTTTGAAAATGACTCAGATGTTATTACTACAACCGATTACAATATCAATATTCAACGCGTTTATTTTTTAGATGAAGTTCATCGTAGTTATAATCCAGAAGGTAGTTTTTTAGCTAATTTGGAACAGTCTGATAGGAATGCCATTAAAATTGGATTAACGGGTACACCATTAATAGGCGAAAGCTTGAAGTCTAAAGACTTATTTGGCAATTATATTCATAAGTACTATTATAACAAATCTATTGCTGATGGCTATACCTTAAAACTGATTCGTGAGGAAATAGAGACCGAATATAAAATTCTGCTTAAAAAAGCATTGGATAGTATAGATATTATGAAAGGTGAAGCAGATAAAAAGTATGTTTATGCTCATCCATCCTTTGTAGCACCTATGCTAAAGTATATTGTTAACGACTTTCAGCAGTTTAGACAACGAAATAATGACCCAAGTGTTGGTGGTATGGTTATTTGCGACAGTAGTGAACAAGCCGAAGAAATGTACGCCATTTTTAATCGTGTTTATGCCGACCCTGAATCAGATGGGTCAATCTTGATGGCTGCTGAACCCAATACAAAATATAGTGAATTACGTAAAGAAGACTATCGCGTTAAAAAAGCAGCACTTATTTTGTACGATTCAGGAAGTAAAGATGACTTAACACAATGGCGTGATGATTTCAAAGCAGGAAAGATTGACTTTTTGTTTGTTTATAATATGCTACTTACCGGTTTTGATGCGAAACGTTTAAAGAAAATCTATCTAGGGCGAGTTATTAAAGCACATAATTTATTGCAAGCCCTAACACGTGTTAATCGTAAATATAAGAGTTATAAATATGGACATGTTGTAGATTTTGCAGACATCTCTAAAGAGTTTGATAAAACTAACAAAGCCTATTTTGACGAGTTGCAAGAACTTTTAGGAGATGAAATGGAAAGCTATTCTAACTTATTCATGACACGTGAAGAAATGGAAGCTTCCATTCGTGAAATTAAGGAAACCCTTGCGGATTATGATTTAAAAAATGCAGAAAACTTCTCCTCTCAAATCTCCCAAATAAGCGACCATGGCGAGATGCTGAAAATTAAAAAGGCCTTAGAAGATGCTCGCGCTTTATATAATATCATTCGTTTGCTTGGTGAGTATGAGCTTTTGGAAAAGATGGATTTCAGAAAATTAGGGGAGTTACGAATTGAAGCCGTAAATCATTTAGCTTTAATTAATGCTAAGGATGCTTTACAGCAAAATGAAGACGTTGGGAATCTGCTCAATATGGCATTGGAAGATATTGTATTTGGATTCCGAAAAATCGGTGAGAATGAATTGGTGCTTGCTGGCGAACTTAAAGACATCCTTAAAAAAACCAGAGAAGCTTTGGGTAATAATTTTGACACCAAAGACCCTGAATGGATTAGTTTATATGAAGAATTGCGTCGTTTGTTTGACGATAAAAATTTAAATGAGGTAACGCAAGATGAAATGCAAACCAATATCACCTCCTTAAAAAGTATTCACGAAAAAATCAAAGAATTGAACAGACGCAATGCGTTATTGAAAGATAAATACGAAGGCGATGCCAAATATGCACGTGTGCAAAAACGTTTGATAGAAGCAGGCAAACCTTCAAAATTAAAAACAGCTATTATAGAGGCCTTACAAAACATTAAATCACAAACTGATATTGCTGTACTAGATAGAAATGACAGTCTAAATAACGAAAGTTATTTTGCGCGTATCGTTGCTAAACTGGTGTTTATCGAGTTTAATAAAACACTCGATACGCCCATGGATGTAGATACCATCGAGTTTATTCGCAACATGATAGTAGAAGAATACCTAAATGAATACCACGGAAAAACCGCATAATAAAAAACTATGAATGACAATTTTGTAATACAAACCAAAACCTTAATAGACGAGCTTAAAGCTGTTTGTGCCAGTTATGGTTTAGGGAATGATGGCAACGAATTTAAAATTATAAGCCAAGTATTTTTATATAAGTTTTTGAACGATAAGTTCGCTTATGAAGTTAAAAAACTAAAACCAGAATTAACAACAAGCAACAATTGGGAAGCCGACATCGCCAAAATGAAGGAGAGCGAATACCAACTCTTAAAATTTCAGTTGGGTGAGTCTACAGCCTTTTTAAAACCACATCAATTGATTGGGTATTTGTTTAACAGACAGGAAGAACCTGATTTTGCAAAACGTGTAGATGATACGCTTATTGATATAGCAGTAAGCAATAACGATTTATTTGCTGTAAAGACTGAAGATGGGCAAAAAATACAACTCTTTGAGCGTCTTACTGAATATGTAAGTAGTAAACGTGATGCCTTCGCCAAAGCCCTGTTTAACAAACTTACGCTCTTTAATTTTGAAAACATTATGGGAGAAGGATTTGACTTTTTCTCAACAATTTTTGAATACTTAATTAAAGATTATAATAGTGATGCAGGCGGTAAATATGCTGAGTATTACACCCCTCATGCAGTATCTAAAATTATTGCTAATATTTTAGTGCCAGAACCAACAAGCAACGTAACTATTTACGACCCAAGCGCAGGCTCTGGAACCTTGTTGATGAATTTAGCACACGCTATTGGTCCAGATAAGTGTACCGTGTATTCACAAGACATTTCTCAAAAGTCGTCTAACCTTTTGCGTTTAAATTTGGTGTTGAATAATTTGGTACATAGTATTGAGAATGTGATACAAGGAAACACCATGACGGACCCTTACCACAAACAAGATAATAAACTAAGACATTTTGATTATATAGTGAGTAATCCTCCCTTTAAATTAAATTTTGAAGACGATGTTGATACGCTTAATAAAAAAGAAAATAAAGCCCGGTTTTTTGCAGGCATACCCAATGTACCAAAAAAGAAAAAGGAAAGCATGGCTATTTATACCTTGTTTTTACAACATATAATCTATTCGCTTAAAGAAGGAGTTGGTAAAGCAGCCATTGTAGTCCCTACAGGATTTATTACCGCGCAGTCTGGTATTGAAAAGAAAATACGCCAAAAAATAGTGGACAGTAAAATGCTGGCTGGCGTGGTAAGCATGCCTTCTAATATTTTTGCCACCACCGGTACCAATGTATCTATTGTATTTTTAGACGCGGCTAACAAAGAAAATGTAGTGCTACTTGACGCCTCTAATTTAGGAACCATAGTCAAAGAAGGGAAAAATCAAAAGACGGTATTAACTGAAGAAGAAGAAATCAAAATCATAAATACCTTTACCAAAAAAGAAGCTAAAGAAGATTTGTCTGTTGTTGTAAGCTATGATGAAATTAAAGCTAAAAATTACAGTTTCAGTGCAGGACAATATTTTGAAGTTAAAATTGAATATATAGATATTTCAGCGGAAGAGTTTACTGCTAAAATGAACAATTTTGAAGCTGAATTAAAATCTTTATTTATTGATTCAAAAAGTTTAGAAGAAGATATTATAGAGAATTTAAAAGGTTTGAAATATGAATAAAACCTTAAAAACAACATTGGGTCAAGTTTGTGATTTTATTGGGGGTAGTCAGCCTGCAAAGAAATATTTTTCACCTATTAAACACAAAGGCTTTATTCGATTAATTCAAATAAGAGATTATAAAACCGATAATTTTATTACTTATATACCGAAAGATAGCACGCGTAAATTTTGCAGCAAAAAAGACATAATGATTGGAAGATATGGGCCTCCTATTTTTCAAATTTTAAGAGGTATTGAAGGAGCTTATAATGTTGCATTAATGAAAGCTGTGCCTAAAAAAGATATAGTCAATGATTATCTATATTATTTTTTATGTCAAGAACATTTATTTGACTATATAAATGCTTTATCACCAAGGACTGGAGGACAAACTGGAGTAGATGTTGTCATGTTGAAAAAGTTTCCAATCCAACTGCCAGAACTTTCAATTCAAAAACAAATAGCCAAAGTCCTTTCCGATTTAGACACTAAAATAGAAGTCAATAACAAAATCAACCAAGAGTTAGAAGCGATGGCAAAAACGCTTTACGATTATTGGTTTGTTCAGTTTGATTTCCCTGATAGAAAAGGAAAACCCTATAAATTGTCGGGTGGTAAAATGGATTATAATAAGGAGCTAAAAAGAAAGATTCCTGAGGGTTGGGTAGTAAAAACATTATTAGATATTGCAACCTTTGTTAATGGGATAGCTTGCCAAAAATTTAGACCAAATGAAAATGAAGATTCATTTAGAGTCATTAAGATCCGTGAAATGGGAACTGGTTTTAATGAAAACTCAGAATTTGTTAGCGTTAATATTCCTGAAAAAGTGATTGTTTATGATGGAGATATACTTTTTTCTTGGTCAGCAACATTAGATGTCAAAATATGGTCTGGAGGTACCGGCGGATTAAATCAACATATTTTTAAAGTTACGTCT
Organism: Gaetbulibacter aquiaggeris; assembly: GCF_044003965.1. NCBI lineage: Bacteria > Pseudomonadati > Bacteroidota > Flavobacteriia > Flavobacteriales > Flavobacteriaceae > Gaetbulibacter > Gaetbulibacter aquiaggeris. Next base: position 74,716 of record NZ_JBAWKC010000007.1, on the reverse strand, counting down.
AAAAAGTATCCAAAAAGCTATTATTATTTTGAATTACTCAATTATTTACAACATTTTAAAATGATGGCAGAGTTGCGTAAAACTACAATGGGACACATTACACAAGAACATCTTAAACAAAGTAGAATTGTTATTCCTCCTTTAGAATTGATTAAGCAATTAGACTTAAAATTAAAAACAATTTTAGAACAAGTAGTCTTAAAACAAAAGGAAAACCAAAAGCTCATGGAGTTAAGAGATTGGTTGTTACCCATGTTAATGAATGGGCAGGTTACGGTTGGTGAAGCAGAAAAAGAGTTGGGTATGGTTGCGGAGGATGGGGACAAATATGGGAAGGGATGAGGTTAGCGGCAATATATATAACTTCTGGGGTTTTACCTTATGTTTTTGGTTCAGACCATAGTGGTTACACTCTAAATTTAGGAGGCAAATATAGATACGTTTTTGAAGAATATGGAGATGATATAAGTCTAAAAGAAAAAATTTCTAATTCTGCTTTTTTAGAAGGGTTTTGGGGTGATAATTTATATTTAGTTTCTGCATTAGTCGGAGCAAATGGAACAGGTAAGTCTTCAATTCTTAATGTTTTTAGAAATAATTCGTTTTGTTATTTTATTTATGAATATCCTGACGGTGACGAGTTTAAAATTGTTAAGAATACGGAGAAAATCAATGATATAATTTATTATACACCTTTTTTGAATATTCAAAATCAAGATTATGTAAATGGCAATTTTAAAGATATTTCAAAATATGAGTTAATGTTAGAAGATACTGAATATGAAACTGTTGCATTGTCTTCTCAATTGGAACTTCATAATTCAGAAAATTTAAAAAGATGGATTAAGTTTAGACAATTAAATGGTGTAGAACCTTTTTTAAGTGAAATTTCTTTACCTGTATTTAACAAAATCAATATCAAAATTAATTTTGTAGGTCCTAGAGTACATGATACATCTTATAGATTTAGGCCATTTTTTGATCGTTTTAAGGCAATAAAAGATGAAGAAGAAATAAGGAAATTTGACCAATTAAGAGAAATTAACCCTGAAGTCAGGGGTAAAGATAGACCTAAATATTTTGGTAGTAAAATAAAGTTGGAATTAGAAATAATTGAACGAGTAATTGATAAAGTTCAAAATATTCTCGAAGTGTCTGGTAACAAATACTTAAATGAAGGCTATATCAATAATAGTTTAACGGTAGAAAGCCAAGAGTTTAGTGAAATATTAGGGTTTAAAGATGCATTTTATTGGTTTTTGGATAATGCTTTTATACAATTTTCTAAGGATAGTGAAAAAATATTATTTCCAGCTGATAAAATAAAAAAACTAATTGAAGTACTCTTGGTAAATATACCAGACAGCTCTTTTGAAATTGAAAATTGGACTGAGCTTAACGTGTCTCTTGATGTAGCCTTAGAAATTCTTAATGCATACGAAGAATTTATTATTTCCTTTAAAGATGATTTCAATTTAGATAGAAAAATATTATTAACATTCCGCCCAGACAAAAATATTAGTTCAGGTGAAAAAAACATGTATGACTTATTTTCTTCACTTTATGATTATCAATTTAAAGTAGATCAAAATATATTAGAAGACTACAATAGGTATTCTAGAAGGGAAGGACATAATGATAATTATTTAATATTATTAGACGAGGCAGATTTAGGTTTTCATCCACAATGGAGAAAAAAGTTTGTTAAATCTATTTTAGAACTTTTTTCATTTCTTTTTACTAAGAAAAAAATTCAAATATTGTTTACAAGTCATGACCCTTTATCATTATCAGATATACCAAAAAACAATGTTGTCTTTTTAGATAAACACCCAGAAACAAAGTTAACTTATGTTTTAAACGAAGATCAAAAAGAATTAAAAAGGACTTTTGGTGCAAATATTACAAATTTATTAGCTGATTCTTTTTTTGTGAAAGATGGACTTATTGGAGACTTTGCTAAAACAAAAATTAATGAAATTATTAATTGGATTAATTCGAATAAGAATCAGAATATTAAAAGAAATGATGGATTTTCCTCTAAACTTGAATATTATAAAAACATGATTAATATTATAGATGAAAGAATCATCAAGCTTAAACTCTCGGAAATGATATCAGAACTGGATGATAATAATGATTTTAACAAAAAGCTTATTGATGATGAAATTGAATATTTGAGAAAAAAAAGAATGAATTTAGATAAATAAGGGATGCACTACATCGATATCTCTCAGAAAAAAATTATGGATGCAAAAGAATTGCATTATAAATATTTAAGATATGTCATTAAGAAGAAGCTTAATGGTAAAAGTTTTAAGGAGCCTAAACCTCATGCCTCTGTAAAAGTTGTTCAATTTGTTTGTGGTATTAATAGTCAAGTAAAAAGATTTTTAAATGTTGAAGAGAATTTAAAAAAAGTACTTATAGGAACACCAGAAGCGCTTGATTCTATTAAAGATAAATTCAAAACTAAAAAAGAAATTGCTTCTATAAAAAAGCTATTCGATTACGATATGTTTTGTGATTTCAATAAAAAAAGCACATATTTTTTTTACAACGCGTATAATTTGTCTGCAAATTTAGACATACCTACTTGCCCATATTGTAATAGAATGTGCACCAAAACTGTTACTCAACCTACTAAAATTACTAGACCAACTTTTGATCATTGGTTTCCTAAAAGTAAATTTCCATTACTCAGTTTATCGTTTTATAATTTAGTTCCAAGTTGTAATGTATGCAATGGAGGAAAAAGTTCAACCCCTTTTGAATTAAACACGCATTTTCACCCTTATCATAAGTCAAACAAGCGTGATGAAACATTGTTGTATAAATTTAGCTATGACAACTCTGATTATTCCAGTTTCAATTTTAAGCTTATAACTGAAAACAACTTTTCCGATGTTTCTACGAAAGCATTTAAATTAGAGGATATATACAAAATGCATGAAGATGAAATTATTGAATTGAGAAGGATTAGGGATGTTTATTCTGCTGACTACTTAGAAATGTTAAGGAATAAAATTTTATTGGTTAATATTTCAGATGAAGAAATTTATAGGCTTGCCTTTGGTACATATAGCCGAGAAGATAAGTTTGATAGAAGACCCTTAAGCAAAATGAAACGTGATATTTTGGAAGAACTAGGAATGATATTATAATGATAACCGCAAATGAATACATTTAGAATAAGATTTACATATGACAAGAGCCGAAATAAAAGAAAGACATTACATTTAATAATATGATAAATAGTTTTCAAAAAAAAAATGGACTTTTAGTTGGTAATGGTATTAATCTGTTAGACCATTCACAGGCGGTCTCTTGGGGAGCATTATTAAATGATATTAAGGACCAATATGATATTGAAGTTGATATTGATAATGAATTTAAACCCTTTCCTATTGGTTTTGAAGAAATGTTACATCAAAAAGATGGAAGTAGTTCTTTAGAGTCTAAACTGAAAAATCTTAAGCAAACCATTAGACGCATTATTGATAATCAACTATTCGGTAAGAATGGGTTTAATGAGTATCATACAAAAATTTGTAATCTTAATTATGATGACATTCTCACCACTAACTATGATTATGCTTTAGAATTAAGTATTGCAGATGATTTTAAACTAAAGAAATCTAAAACTTATGCCCAAAATAAGCAAGAAAGAAAATTTAGTCTAAAAAGGAATTATGGCGATTTTGAGAAAACAAAAAGTAATATTTGGCATATACATGGTGAGCTAGAAAGTTCAAGAAATATCAGTCCAAATTCAAAACAATACCCTGAAGAATCTATCATGATTGGCTATGAACATTATTCAGAGTATTTAGAACAAATTCAAGAAAACATAAATGGCAAAAAAGGAAAACGAATAGCCGATAATCAAAGTGTTATCTCTAGAATTAAAAATAAGACAACAGGCACTTTTTGGACCGATGCATTTTTTACTCACAATTTAGATATTATTGGTTTTGGTTTTGATTTTAGTGAAAATCATTTGTGGTGGTTATTAAATAGGCGTGCTATGCTTATCAGGTCTAATGAAGAACATAATGGAAATAGTGATGCTGTTCAAATAAATAATACTATTAATTATTATTACCCAGATATGCCTGATAATTATAATATAAATATAAATGATCAAGATGCTTTTAAAAAGCTCATTCAAAAAATGAATATGGCTAAACGCACAAAGGCTATTGGAGATGTTTTAAAGTCATTTAAAGTGAATCCGAAACCGATACCTTGCAATACTTATAATGAGTTTTATGATGAGTTTATCAGTTTTAAAACACCCGATACAAAGTAATAATAATTTTTATGATATATAAAAAGATCAATAAACAGCACATCCTTCAAGCCATTCAATAAATTGATAATATATCAAATACTATCATGAATAATAGGCACAAAATTATTAGAGAACATTTTAACATAAGATTTAGGTGTTAAAACCTTAACCACATCGTTCTTTTCTATTTTTATGTCTGCCAGGGAATAGCCTGAAAATGTCCAAAGATATAATTTGTTTTTCCAGATTAAATAAGCATTAGAATCTCGTCTTATCATGGTCCCGTCTGGTAGTGCTCCAAAATTGGTGCTATAGGTTATCTTCTCCTTTTTATGAAGTCTTTCTTGGTGTATAACCTTATCTATATTAGCAATGGTTGGTTTATTACCTTCCAAAAGGTGACTGTTAGCGCTTAACCATTTTTCTTTAAACTCATTATATCTTTCTCTTCTACATTCGGCACAAGGTCTGTGGCCAGCAGAGAAGGCTGTGGCCTCATCAAGAAAGAATAATTCTGTATATGTATTAGGCGCCATAATTTCTCTCTTTCTCCCTTTAAATTCTAATAGGCAAGTAACCCAACCTTTTATTTTGTGAACAGATACTATCTCTTTACTTGTATTATGAAGCATACCTCTATTACCAAGAAACATTCCTCTAGATTTTACTGCATTTATTTGTCCCCAAGGGTCCACTTTATTTTGGTAAGGCATCACTATTTAGTTATAAAAATTATAAATATTGATTTAATTATATTGAAATTTTGTTTCAATGACTAAAGTCATAAAATATTGTGCTATAACGAGTTAAATTTAATAACTATTATAAGTTTTATCTGTTTAATCAGGCTACTGATAGACCTTTAAAATTATCCTAATTAATGTTATGGACCAAATAAAAAAAGAACACATTCTCAAAGCGCTTAACGAAATAGATGAAAATGGTATAAGAAAAGGGAGGCATTCTTCAACTTATGATATTTTGTATGAGGGTAAAACTTATCCTCCCAAGCTTGTTATTTCTATAGCCAACAGATATGCTAATGGCACAGAACTTGACCCTAATACGTTTGATGGAGGTGAAGGGACTCGTGCCTTTCAGTTATTAGAAAGTTTGGGATTTGATATAGATAAAAAAATAACAACTCAATCAAGTAATATGGAAAATGTAAAACAAGAGTTTGCAAGTTGGTTATTAAAAAATGCACCAGAATCTTATAACTACTATTTAGGGAATTCTACAAATTCTGTCATAGAACGTCTCAATGAAATAAATTCTTTCTTTCCAGAGCAAAATTTCTTTGAAATGGACCTATCTAAAGTGGATCAAAAAATACGAGAAATATTATTTGTTTTTAGCACGAAAGAAAGGAGAAAAAACGTTGAATTTGTAGAATATGATAACCAACACAGCAACGGTATTCCAAAAGCCGTTATGGGTAAGAATAATTTCATAAAATTTTTAGAAGAAACATATATAGACTATGATAGCACTAACAAATCTTTATACTCTTGGGTTAAAACCTATAAAGAGCTCGTTGAATATTTAAAAGATAAAGAAAACGATCAAATAGGTTTGATTAATGTATTAAAAAAAGCTGGATGCGATTTGTTCAATGATCAAGATCCTGAAGAAAATATAATACCGTTAGAGGAAATTGACCCGTTCACATTTTTTTGTTACATCAATAAATATTTTGTACAACGTCTTGGAATTCTACAAAGTTTAGCAAAAAACTTAAACTTAACAATCCCTTTGGATGACTATGGTATACCTTCTACTAACCCTCAAAAAGTATGGGTTTTTCCGTATAAATATTTGAGGAAAAATAATGAAATTAAAAGATTATGGTCATTTTTTAATAATGTTATTTCTAATGAAGTGACTTATGATCAATTTAACGATATTTTAAAAATAAAAGGCGTTGCTCATGCAAAAATAAGTGAAATATTGTTTTATATAAATCCAGAAAAATACTTCCCAATTAATGGGCCTACAAAACCGTATTTAAAGAAAGTATTTGAGATTAATCCTAAATTCAAAACATTTTCGGAATATGAAAATATTCTAAGCCAACTAAGAAGTAAAACAGACAAACCGTTCTACCAATTGTCCCATGAAGCTTGGATATGGAATGATTCTCAAAAAGATAAGAGTAATGATTTTGAGGATTACTTAAAACAATTTTCAAAAGAAGATTTAACAACTTACTTTTCATTCTTGTTTGAAGCCTTAGATAAATTTAATTTAGAAGCAGGGGATGATAGGTTATTATTTAGTACTACTAATAACAATTTAAGTTTTACTATTGGACAACGATATTCTTGGAACCTTTTCAAGTCTAATAAGAAAGGAAAATTTGGGGTACTTTCAATAAATAAAATAAGAGAAAATAGTGAAGAATTTACTGGAAATGCACCATACCCATTTTATACATATCTTAATGATGTAAATTTTTCAGAATCTGATAAGGATTCTATTTTTAGAGGATTCGATCAAGAACTGAAAAGAACTAATAAAACGGGCTATAGAAAACATAATAATTATGAATTTGAGCAAGCTGTATTTGATAAAAATTTTAGAGAACAATACCTTAAAACTGAAACAATGAACAATAACAAAACAGTTTTAAACCAAATTTTATATGGGCCTCCTGGAACAGGTAAAACCTATAGATTAAAAAAAGAATACTTTCCTAAATATACGGTTATGGAAACCTCTCTTTCTAAAGAGAAAAATTTTGAGAATGTTGTTAAAGAATGTTCATGGTGGCAGGTTATTGCCGTAGCGTTAATTCAATTAGGTAAGGCTAAAGTTGCCGATATATATGAACATCCATGGGTTAAACAAAAGGAGAAATTATCAAATTCTAAAACGGTTAGGCCAACCATTTGGGGTCAATTGCAAAGTCATACCGTTGAAGACTGCGCGTTTGTTAATGTGAAAAGCAAGCAAGTTCCTTTGATTTTCTCAAAAACGGAGGATTCTTATTGGGAAATTTTAGAGGATGAGGTTAAGAACCAGGATGTTGCTATTCACGATATAATAGATTCAGTAGAAAATTTTGTTCCTAAAGCGAATAAGGAAATCAAACATTATCGTTTTATTACATTTCATCAATCATTCAGTTACGAGGATTTTATTGAAGGGATTAAACCTATTATGCCAGAAAATGGTGAAGTTGCAGAAGATTTAGGATACAAAATTGAAGACGGTGTTTTTAAAGATATTTGCAAGGATGCCTTAAATGACCCAGAGAATCAATATGCCATATTTATTGATGAGATAAACCGTGGCAATGTTTCGGCAATTTTTGGTGAGTTAATAACGCTTATTGAAAAAGATAAAAGAAAAGGTGCTAAAAACGGGATGAGTAATACACTACCATATTCAAAAGAATTATTCTCTGTCCCTTCCAATCTAGACATTTATGGCACTATGAATACTGCTGATAGAAGTGTGGAAGCTTTAGACACTGCATTAAGACGCCGATTTACCTTTGTGGAAATGATGCCTGATTATAGTGTTATAGAAAAGGAAAATGTAGGAGGCATTCAATTATCTGAGATACTCAAAACGATTAATGACCGCATTGAATTATTGGTAGATCGAGACCATACTATTGGGCATTCTTATTTTATAGATGTAAATACTGAAAAGGATTTGGCTGACGCTTTTAATGACAAAATAATCCCACTACTTCAAGAGTATTTTTATGGTGATTATGGTAAAATTGGATTGGTTTTAGGTAAAGGTTTTATTGAAAAAATAAATAATAATAAAAAGGAGTTTGCATCTTTTGATTATGAAGGGCAAGGAGACTTTAAAACACCAACTTTTCAATTAAAGAGGGTAGATGAAAATACAATTTTGGAGGCTTTAGAACTCCTACTTGCTAAAAAATATAATACTGACGAACAATAATTGATAAGCCATAATAAAATAGAGGTTTTTGAGCATGAGCGATTATGTATTGGTGAAAAAGGATTTTCTCGTACTCATTTAGATGCGTTATTAAAATTAAATGAATATCATGATGGGGTTTATTTTGAAGCGATTGCAAAGGGTATAAAATTCAATCAATATGTTGGAATTATTCAAGTAGATGGTCTAACCATAGAAATTAACCCAAAAGCTGATAAAGAAGATGATGACAAAAAGTGGAAAGGCGTGTTATTACAAATGCTTCAGGCTTGTGGGAAGTTAAAAGCCGAGTCTATGGGAGCTGCCCATGTTCGCAGACAAAATTTAAATCTTCTTGAAGTTTATTTTGAATTATATTTAAGAGAGATTGATGGATTAATAAGAAAAGGTCTCATAAAGCAATATCGAAAGCAAACTAAAAACACCAAAGCATTAAAAGGAAAGTTGGAATTTGCAGGGAATATTAGACATAATTTAGTTCATAAAGAACGATTTTATACATCCCATCAAATTTACGATAGCAATCATTTAATTCATCAAATTTTATTTAAAGCATTAGACATAGTAGAGCAATTTACCCGTGGTACAAGACTATACGATTTAAGTAGAAGGATTATGCTAAACTTTCCTGTGGTTGAAAAAGACAATATCACTGTCCAAAAAATTGACAGTATAAAGTTAGACCGAAAATCTAATGGCTATAAATACGGGTTAGAATTGGCCCGTTTAATAATACTTAATTATTCACCTGATATTTCAAGTGGCAAAGAAAAAATGATCTCTTTATTATTTGACATGAACCAATTATGGGAAGAGTACATTCTAAAACAATTGCAAAAAGCTTGTCTAAATTTAAACATTGAAGTATCAGGTCAAGAATCAAAATCATTTTGGAGTCACAATAGTTTAAGACCAGACGTTGTGTTGAGAAAAGGTAATGAAACCTTTATAATTGATACCAAATGGAAAAAACCCTCAACAAGTTTAGCATCTGTTGGAGACTTACGTCAGATGTATACGTATTGTCGTTTTTGGGACGCTAAAAAGGCTTTGTTACTTTATCCTGGAGAAATGATTAATAATAAATTTAAAGAGTATCAAACGGACGATTATGTTGAATATTGGGATGGAGATTTAGGGCTGCACAATCATAATAAAATCAATCATCTGTGTAAAATGGGTTTTATTACAGTTTTGGATGATAATGGTCTTTTGGATTCAACTATTGGCAGAAAGGTTTTGGAGCTTCTTGAAATGGATTCTCGTTAGGAACATATTAAAAAAACTAAAAATAAAAAATTTACATTTCGCTATTATTTCACCAAAATATTTCCGAAACACTATAACTTAACGCTGGCCTACAAAGTCTGTTATAGGTTTGAACCTTATGATGCATCAATTAAAAGAACGACTTGGAATAAGACGTTAACACTCTCTATAAAATTACTTAAATCAGTCCACTTTTTGCCGACGTTTTACAGCATTACATTCGCATTAATACGCTTTACAATGGTTTAATTTGGGAAGTTTTTTGAGTTTTTTACTGCCTTCTTAATAGAAAAATTATTTTCTAAAATAAAATAAATATAATTATTTTAAAAAATAAAAATATAGGTAGAGGGTATTTAGTAAAGTAATAGGAGTGCTTAGAATAATTGAATTATTTTAAATTTTATTCGTCAGGTGAAGAATTTAAAGTACTTGTTTTAGAGTCCTCCTTTTGTTGTTTACTGAGATATAAACTCAATCCAATTATGAATGAAGAAGTAACTACAACTAGCCAAAAGAGCCTTTTATTCTTGTTTTTAAGGGCATTGTTTTCATTTATGGTATTATTTAAATGAAACGTATTATCAACTACCTGAATGTCTCTTAAATCAATCATAGTTTTATAATTTGGTAGAAATCTGTATTACCTATCTTTCTTAGAGCATAATTATAGTATGCAGGGAGTTTACCATATTTGGTGTCAGTAATATGATTAGATGCGCTAAAATCAACTCCTCTGCCCTCGAGGAAATAGTGGTGGTAAGTTTTGTCTGGGTCAAGCTTATGTAGAGATTTCATTTCTCTATGACTTATTTTGCAAGGTCTATCAAAAAACGCCCTTTCCTGGTTCAATTTGGTCGCTTTTGTGTTATTGTATTTTATTCTATTTGCTGCGGTTGCAAATTTTTGATTAATTTTCTTAGGTATAAACCGCTCATTAGTGAGAGGGTCTATTTTATATTGATCTTCCATAACTACATACTTATTTTATGGTCTCTAAAATATTTATAATAACCTTCGCTTCATTTCCCATATTTAGGTTTTTTTAATAAAGGTCCTTAAATTCACTATCTACCCAAGCTTCTACACCTCCTTCAGTATCTATGCCTTGTTCAATCAGCCACGTTTTAAACTGTTCAACTTGGTTATGGTCTTTTATAAATTCTAATAATAATGCTTTCATGATTTTTGTGTTTTAGTATTAATATTCTTTTTTTTGTATGAGTCTATCATAACTTAAAATTTTACTGTGTTTTCTTTAAGAATTTCATCAATTGCTTTCACATCATATAAATACAATTCTCCTAATTTTGTGTAAGGAAGTACTCCAGTTTCTCTATATTTAATGATAGTGTTTGATGAAAGACCAAAGAGATTTTTTAAATCGGAGTTTCTGTAATATTTGTTTGAATTAGCATTTGAGGCATTTTCAGATTTCATAGAGGTTAAATGGTCTAACTTTAAAATGATAGGTTCCAATAAATTCTCTATTGCCTTTAGTGAAGGGATTACTATTTCATGTGAATAATCAGACATATTTTTCTGTTTTAATATGTCACAAAGTAAAAGAGTTGTTTTAAAATAATTTTAGTTTATCAGCGAATTCGCAGCGAATAATCTTTAGCTGTTTTTGTTTTGGATATTAATAAGGTCGTTTTTCCTCTTATTTAGTATATTCAAAAGATTATCATTAATCTTTATTTGTTTCTCAACATGTTCTGGATGTCTTGATTTCATTTCCGAATATTCTCTGTTTAAATTTTTAATTGGAACATGTTTTTTTTGATCATCTAAATAAGTAAAATGATATTGCACAAATTTTTTCATTTCTAATTCGTTTTTAAAAATATCAGATTCATTAAAAATGATTATATTTTCTTCTATCAGTATTCTAAATAAATATGCTATACTTTTTTTTTCAAGATTAAAATTACAAGTTTTCATCTTTTCATTTAATGTATTTACAGGTTTTAAATCCTCAAATTCGAAGTTTTTAAAATCCGTATACTCTGCATTCATATGTATCGAATAAATGTAATCATACAAATCATTTATGGCTTGTTTGTAAACGTCTATAGCATTAAGCAAAAGCCCTTTTTCAAAATCCACACTACTTTTGTATTGATTTAGTATTCCAGAATTGAAACTCAGGTAATTGAATAAATCTAAATTTTCTTCACTTACTTCCGATTCACCTTTTTTAAACTTTTCATAGGTGAGTTTATCGGCAGACAACTTTTTATTTGATAACTCATTTTGTAGAATTTTTTCAGAATAGAAATCAATAAAATTAGGTGAATTATGTTCATTGTCCATTAACCATTGGACTCTTTTCCACATTTGATCCAGAAGGTCTTGTAAATATTCTTCGTGATTTAACGCATTTTTTAACGTAAGGTGTAAAAGGTTTTTAATTTCTTCTATTTCTTCATGATATAAGGATTCGTGGTATTCATCAGTCCATTTGCCATTTAAAATATAACTTTTATATACTGTACTATATTCTATTTTAAATTCTAATAATTTAGTTATAGCTGCCTGTGTTTGATATGCGTAATTCATAATCTCTAAATTTATACATAAATATATTACATCCTTTCGACAGAAAGCAAGAGTTTTAAGATTTTAACTGCAATTTTTAGACAAAATTGCAGTTAAATTTTAAAGGCTATTTATATTTAAATTTTAATTTTTGCATATCATCCAATACGCTAGTATCGAGAACTTTTGCATAATGTTGCGTTTGTTTAATATTAGAATGACCCATCATAGCCGATACATTTTCTATTCTAATACCATTTCCTAAGGTTACTGTAGTAGCGAAGGTGTGTCTTGCTACATACCAGGTTAAGTTTTTTGGAATGCCACATACATCTGCTATTTCTTTTAAATAAGCATTCATTTTTTGATTAGACATTTTAGGAATTAATGTTTCTTGTTTATCCTTATACTTTTCGATAATTCTTTGTGCAGGTGGCAAAACAGGAACATTGGCTCTGATACCGGTTTTTATTCTATCTGCAATAATCCATAAATCGCCGTCATTATTTTTGATTAAATTGTCAGTGGTTAAATTTTCTGCATCGATAGGAGCGTAACCAGTATAACAGCTAAAAAGAAATATATCTTTTACCTTATCTAATCTTTCAATTTTAAATACACGTTCTTCAATTTTATTCAACTCCACTTGTGTTAAAAATGTTGCGTCTTTTGTCTTTAATTTTCCTTCATATTTTGAAAACGGATTTTTTACAATTAAATCTAGTTTAATTCCAAAGTTACATACGGTTTTAAAGGTTTTAAAATATTTTACAACTGAGTTATTCTTAATACCAATCTTTCCTTTATGCTCACTTTCATATTTTAAAAAAGATTCAAGATTATGTACAAAGGCACCTGTAATGTTGTCTACATTGATGTTATCAATTTTATATTTTTTTCGTAAAAATAGTTTAATTAGGTCTTTGGCGCGATTGTATTTCTGTAAAGAAGCAGCAGCGCGTTCTCCATATTTCACTTTCCTTTCAAAATCCAAATTATGTATCTCAAAAACTTCTATAATACCAATTTTGCTTTTAGCCTTAACCTTCTTTTTGCCAAGAATGTCGCTTTTTATGTCGTTAAGATTAATAGTAGAATCGTTTTTAAGTAATAAATTGAATTTAGTTTCAAATAACATGGCTAAAGAGTCTAATGAGGCTTTGATTGCTTTTTCCTTTTGAATTTTTAATGACCCTCTAAGGTGATTTGTGAAGTCCCACCTTTCTTTAGAAATACATTTTCCAGTACTGATGGTAATACTTTTTCCTTGATATGTAATTTTAGCATAAATAGGGCACTCACCATTCGTGTTTGATTTTTCCGTTTTGATAAAGTAAATAATTTTAAGCATAGTTACCTTTTTAATTAGTACTAATGAATTAAAAAACATATCGATAGCCTAATGATAGCGGCGAATTCGCAGCGAATTATTAAAAAGTAGTTACCCTAGTTTGGAATCGAACCTAAAATTGCAATAGGGTAACCTATAGGGTAACTGTTCTATGCGCTTTTAAGTGCTTTTTGAAAATGGTCAAAAACTAAAAAACCCCTTAAACACTGATGTTTAAAGGGTTTTTGAAGTTTTATGTTTCTTTTGAAACATCGTTTTCGCGGAGAAAGAGGGATTCGAACCCCCGGAGGTGTGACCCTCAACAGTTTTCAAGACTGCCGCATTCGACCACTCTGCCATTTCTCCGATTGCGGTTGCAAATATAGAAACCTTTTTTGTATCTAAAAAACCTTTTTTCTTTTTTTTATTTTCTTATTTTTTATTCATTTTTTGACTGTACTTTTGCTACATGGAACATTGGTATTACTATGTACTTTTAGTGGTTGTTGGCATTATAGTCGGAATTATAAATACTATGAGTGGTGGTGGTTCACTACTTACCTTACCTGTTTTGATTTTTGTAGGATTACCCTCAAATGTTGCTAACGGTACCAACAGGATAGCCATTTTTATTCAATCAATTTTTAACATTGCTGGCTACCACAGTAAAAAGGCTATTGATAAGTCAGTCTTCCCCATTTATTTATCTATTTCGGCTACTATTGGAGCGGTTATCGGTGCTAAACTTGCTATTGACATCAAAGGGGAACTGTTTAATAAAATTTTAGCAGTAGTTATGATGACTATTGTTGTATTTATGGTCTTTAGACCGAAACAAAATTTTAATGATTTAGCAGATAGAATAACAGGTAAATATTTAAAATATAGTATCATTGCTTTTTTCTTTATAGGGATTTATGGTGGTTTTATTCAGGCCGGTACAGGAATATTTATTTTGTTAGCCTTATCGTCTATAAATCATCTCACATTGATTAAGTCAAATGTGATCAAAATACTGGTCATGTTTGTGTACACAAGTGCGGCTTTGTTGATGTTTGGATTCAATTTAAAACTTGATTGGGTGGCTGGGTTAACTTTGGCATCAGGTCAGGCAGCCGGTGGATGGTTTACCAGCAGATGGTCTGTGAATAAGGGAGATCAGATAGTAAAAATATTTTTGATTATAATGGTCTCAGGAATGGCAATTAAATTATGGTTTTTTTAAAAGGATGATATATGAGTAAAATAATAGAAAGTTTAAAATGGCGCTATGCCACCAAAAAATTTGATACTAACAAAAAATTGTCAGAAGATAAGATTAAAATATTAAAAGAGGCTTTTAATTTAACAGCAACTTCCTTTGGATTACAAACAATAAGTATGCTTGTAATTTCTAATGAAGAATTAAAAAAATCACTCATTGAACCGGCTTATAACCAACGGCAGGTTTTTGAAGCTTCTCACTTACTGGTTATTTGTATTCAGAATGATATTAAGGATAAAGATGTAACTGACTATTTCAATAACATTAAGGAAATTCGTAAGACACCTGATACTATTCTTGACCCATTTAAAAATAACCTTTTAAAAAGTATGAGAGAAAAGTCTGTTGAAGAACGTCAGCAGTGGTCTATGAATCAAGCTTATATTGCTTTAGGTAACTTAATGACGGTTTGCGCGATTGAAGGTATCGATTCCTGTCCAATGGAAGGATTTAATTCTTTAAAATATGATGAAATTTTAAATTTGAAAGACAGAGGACTCAAATCTTTATTACTTTTACCAGTGGGTTATAGAGCAGAAGACGACATGTTTGCCTCTTTTAAAAAAGTTAGAAAAGCTATAAATAAAACTATCATAGAATTAAATTAAAACTTATGCCAGGATTTGAATTATTTGGTGAATTAGAACGTAAGGAAGTCACAGATGTATTGGATAATGGTGTTTTGATGCGCTATGGCTTTGATGGTATGCGCAAAGGACATTGGAAAGCAAAGGAATTAGAAATAGAACTTCAAAAGTATTTCCAGGTTGATCATGCACAATTACTTAGTAGTGGTACGGCTGCAGTTTCTATGTCTTTAGCGGTTGCTGGTGTTGGAGCAGGGGATGAGGTCATTATGCCATGTTTTACTTTTGTGGCTAGTTTTGAGGCTATTATGATGTTAGGTGCTATTCCGGTATTGGTTGATATCGATGACACGCTAACTTTGGATATTGAGGCTGTCAAAAAGGCTATAACACCAAAAACTAAGGCTATTATGCCCGTACATATGTGCGGTAGTATGGCTAATTTGGAAGCGCTAAAGTCTATTTGCGATAAACATAATTTGGCCCTTATTGAAGATGCCTGTCAGGCTATTGGAGGGACCTATCATGGTAAACCTTTAGGTAGTTATGGAGATGTAGGTAGTTTTTCGTTTGATTATGTAAAAACAATTACGTGTGGGGAAGGAGGCGCTATTATTACGAATAATCCTAAATATGCGCAATTTGCTGATCATTATTCTGATCACGGACATGATCATATAGGTAATGACAGAGGTGCGGAAACCCATCCTTTTTTAGGTTATAACTTTAGGATTTCAGAGCTAAATGCTGCAGTAGGATTGGCGCAAATAAAGCGATTAAATGATTTTATTGCCATTCAAAAAAACAATTACACCATTATTAGAGAAGCCTTATCAGTAATTCCTGAAATTACTTTTAGAACAGTGCCAAAAGGCGGCGAAGAAAATTATTCATTTTTAAGTTTTTATTTACCAGATTTAGAATTGACTCGAAAAGTTTCCAGTGAATTCAAAAGTAATGGCGTTGACGGTTGTTTCCATTATTTTGATAATAATTGGCATTACATTAGAAAATGGGACCATTTAAAAGAGGTAAAATCCTTATACCCAATCTCTAAAGAAGTTATGGAAGGCTTAGAATATCTTAAAACAAAATCATTTGAAAAATCGGATCATTTTGTTGGTAGAAATCTCTCATGTTTAATAAAACTATCATGGACAGAAAAAGAAGTTCAAGATAGAGCTAAAAAAATGGTACAGATAATAAAGTCAGTATTGCATTGATTTTGAGTTAATTATTGGGTTTTTATGTACATGGGTTAAATCAATAATAACCTTGTATGGTTTTTGTTGTGGTAAATAATTGAAATTTTATTTTTTTTATAAATACTTTCGAAAACTAAATTTTTACTATGAAATATGTCTACCTTAATTTATTTTTAATTTTATTTTTAAATTGTCAATTTTCTTTTGGGCAAACGGACCCTGTTTATGATTATTTAGTTTGGTCAGACGATTTTGACGGTACTGGAGCAATCAATACATCAAACTGGTTTCATCAAACCATAGGGCCTAATGGTGGTGTTTGGTTTAATGGCGAACAGCAACATTATACAGCTAGAACAGCCAATTCTTTTGTAGATAACGGATTTTTAAATATTGTTGCTTTAAAAGAAAATTACCAACCGGCAGGTGCACCTTTATTACCTTATACTTCGGCGAGATTAAATTCAAAATTTGCGTTTACTTATGGTAAGGTCGTAGTTAGAGCAAAATTACCTTCAGGAGTTGGAACTTGGCCAGCTATCTGGGCACTGGGAAAAAACATTACAGAAACTGGAGCCTATTGGGAAACACAGGGATTTGGCACTACACCTTGGCCTGCTTGTGGTGAAATTGATATAATGGAACATTGGGGTACAAACCAAAACTATGTTCAGAGTGCTATGCATACGCCGTCTAGTTATGGTGGTACAGTAAATTTTGGCGGACAAGTAATACCAACAGCTTCCACAGCTTTTCATGATTATGTTTTAGAATGGTATCCTGATAAAATGGTTTTTAGTGTTGACGGGAATGTTCATTATACTTATCAACCATCTATTCAAAACTCTGATACCTGGCCCTTTTTTACTGACCAATATATTCTTTTGAATCTTGCTATTCAATCCAGTATTGAGCCTTCTTATACACAGTCTGCTATGGTTGTAGACTACGTCAGAATTTATCAAACAAATCCGTTAAGCATTGATGACAATATTTTAAGTGATATTAAGATTTTTCCAAATCCTGCAGATACCAAAATTAATATTTCATCTCAATTAAATATTGATAAGGTTGATTTGTATGATATTACCGGAAAACTAATTTTAACCACTAATAAGCCTAAATCAAATGTCATTGATGTAAGCGCCATCACAAATGGTATGTATTTGCTTAAAATTTACTCAGGAGAAAGAAGCAGTACAAAAAAATTAATAATTAATTAATAGTTTACATACTCAATAATCTCTAAACCATAACCAATTAAACCTACGCGTTTAGTTTGCTCAGAATTTGAAATAAGTCTTAGTTTATGAATATTTAAATCATGCAGGATTTGAGCGCCAATGCCAAAATCTCTGGTATCCATTTCAATCCTTGGAGCCTTTGCTAAATTATTTGGAATCTGATTTTTCTTTAAGAAATCTAATCGTTTTAAAATATTCATAGATTGAGATTCTTGATTTATAAAGATAATGGCACCT
This sequence comes from Gaetbulibacter aquiaggeris, assembly GCF_044003965.1. Classification (NCBI taxonomy): domain Bacteria; kingdom Pseudomonadati; phylum Bacteroidota; class Flavobacteriia; order Flavobacteriales; family Flavobacteriaceae; genus Gaetbulibacter; species Gaetbulibacter aquiaggeris. The sequence goes on along the minus strand of NZ_JBAWKC010000007.1, from coordinate 56,821 downwards.
TTGCCTTCATCATTGATAACCTTGAACATGCTGTCCAATTGTTTGTCAACATTATTAGTAAGGGTTCCTAGAATATCATTGTTGATAAGCGTAGAATTAATTCTGGTTAAAACAGTTTCCTTATCTTTCCATTGTCCTTTAGTTAGGGCTAGGTGAATCTGATTATTGGTTGTTTGTTGGTAGGCTCTCAGTCTGAAATCCCCAAAACGAGTTTTTATTTCAAAATCTTCTTTTTTTTCGATTAAGGAATCGTGTTGCATTCTGTAAGCCACCAAATCCTCAATTGAAACAATTTTAAGATCTAATTTTTTTCCTATTTCAATGAGTTCAGGTAAACGAGCCATGGTGCCATCTTCATTCATGATTTCTACAATGACACCTGCAGGTTTTAAACCGGCTAATCTAGCAAAGTCTATAGCGGCTTCCGTATGACCAGTTCTTCTTAAAACACCACCTTGTTTGGCAACTAATGGAAAAATATGCCCTGGCCGCGCTAATTCAAAAGGTTTCGTGTTAGGATCAATTAATGCTTTTATAGTTTTAGCGCGATCACTTGCTGAAATTCCTGTAGTGACCCCATTTCCTCTTAAATCAACGGAAACGGTGAAAGCCGTTTCCATGGGGTCTGTATTATTCCTAACCATCATGTTAAGTTCTAATTCATTGCACCTGTTTTCTGTAAGCGGAGCACAAATTAGGCCTCGTCCATGCGTTGCCATGAAATTGATCATTTGAGGTGTTACTTTATCAGCAGCAGCAATAAAGTCTCCTTCATTTTCTCTGTTTTCATCATCTACAACAATAATAACTTTACCATTTCTAATATCGTCAATAGCTTCATGAATGGTGTTCAGTTTAAATATAGTATTTTTTGCGGAGGTCTTCATTTCTGTAATCATAAGGCAAAGATATTGCTTATTTTAAACAATCTAAACAATTTTGTTCTAAGTCGTCGTTGACCTTTCGTGTCAGAGTAAAATAGGTTATGAAATAAAATGGGAAACCTATGATTATAAATAGAATATTAGGTTTCTTGTTTTTGTTAATTATATTTTTATAAAATCTGTTTAGGTTACGATACGTTTTTATGTAATAAAAAAGGTATAAAACTAAAGAGATTAAACCAATTTGTAAAGAAGCCGAAGCTAAGGAGGATAGGTTGTTATTTCTGAAAATAAAAAATAATCCTAATAGCGCCAATCCTATAACATATAAAGAAATTGAAAATTTTGAATGAAGCTTAAAATCAGAACTTGATTTTTTTGAGGAATCAAATTGCTCTTTTAATTCGATACCGTTTTCTCTAATTTGCTCAAAAGTAATGCCTCTAGCATTTAATAGCTCAATGGCTTTAAAACGACTCGTTTCATCAAAACCTAAATCTTCATTGTTTTTAATGAGATTAATTAATTTTTCATTGGTATAAGACAGCAAAAATTTATAATCCAAATCGCTGTTCTCTTTTATGTTAAATATTAGTTTTAACGGTTCAACTAAATTTCCAAAACCGAATAGATCTTTGTCTCCAGTTGCTTTTTTAGTTAAAATGATGCCTAGAGGTAGCATTATTAATGTTGAGAACCATGTCGCTAATGCGGGATTAAAATTACCGTTTTTAGCACTGTTTGTTGCAAATATGCCTATGAAATGGTAGGTTAGGAACAGTAATATGGCAACAATCATAGGTAAACCAAGTCCCCCCTTTCTTATTAAAGCGCCTAAAGGTGCACCTACAAAAAATAAAATAACACAGGCGAATCCTAAGGCAATTTTTTCATGAAGTGCTATAACATGCTTATTAAATAAGGTTTTTGAAATTTTGAAACTAGTTTTTCTTGACTTGATTATTTGATTGGTACTTCTGGTTGAATTTAAAGCAATATTGACTATCTGGGCTTTATTTTTAGTTTCAAAATATTCTAAAATATTACCGGTAAATATTGAGTCTGTAGCTTTAAGCTTTGCTTTTTTTACTGGTGTGGCAATGGCTCGTTCAAAAATATTGCCTGAAAATTGGGAATATTCTTCTTGATTTTTTTTTGCTAATGAATCTATAGTATAGTTTAAGTCGCTAATATTAAGCATGTTATACTTGTTTGTAACAGATTTATCGTCATCTAACTCCTGATTCATTAAAAAAGACAAATCTATATTAATAGTATATTTTTCAAATTTACTTTTTGCAAAAGGGGCATTATTTTTTTTTCTTATACTTTTTGGTTTCATATCATGATAATAATTACCATCAAAAAGTTCAAGCTTTAAGACATTAGAATTTTCTGAACTTATTAATTTACCCGTTTCAGATTTTATGGTAGTAGCGTTTGTTCTGCCATCAGAGCCCTTAATGTGTATTATAACATTTTTAAGATTTTCTACATGAAGATAATCATCTTTAATAGTGATTGGATCCGCTTCACTTTTATCGTCAAATTTAATATTATAAGTTCCTACTTCATTAAATTGTCCCTTAGCAAGTAACATGGCAGGCTTTTGTTTTGCAATATTTTTTCTGAGGTTAAATGAATTAAATTCAGCCCAAGGAATCACATTGTTGGAAAAGAAAAAAGTAGTTAAACCTAAGATTGATATAAAAACACTCAACCCAGCCATGGCCCTCATAAGGGAGATGCCTGTAGATTTCATAGCGGCAAATTCATAATTTTCAGCAAAATCGCCAAACACCATTATTGAAGCCAGAAGAACGGTTAAAGGTAAAACTAAAGGGATGAGCTTTGGCATGAAATATATTAAGAATTTAAATATAATAACAACATCCAAATCTTTACCTGCTAATTCACGTATATAAAGCCAGATAGTTTGCAAAACAAAAATCAGCATGAGTATTAAAAACACGCTGACAAAAGTTTTAATATAAGTGGTTAGTATGTACCGGTCTAATATTTTCAATCGCTAACTAATCTAATTTATTGATATAGTAATCTTTGTATTTATTAGCATCAAAGGTAAATAAGGTTCTCGACAAGGGCTCATTCGTTTTAAAAGAATTAACAGTGAGTGTTGTTTTTGTACTGTTTTTCCCTATTTGAATCAAATTATATATGTGCTTTGTTTGTGCGTCAATTCCCAGTAAAATATAATTGATATCTGAATTAGAATCGATTGGGATTAATTTAATATATTGAATTTTTCTGCCTTTTACATCTTGAATGATATCCATGGTACTGGTATATCCATTTTCATAAAAAGATAACATTTTACTAGGCGCAATAATGTCTTCATCGTCATCTTTTTTTGTTGAAACGGTAACTTCTTCATCTTCAGGACTGATATTGTACATTGTTTTTCCATCAAATAATCTGGTAACCCCAAGAATATTTAATTTGTATTTATCACCTTGCAAAACGACATCACCTCTGGTTTCTTGTTTAATGTTTTCTGAAGTGTTTTCAAGGACATACTTGAAGTCAATAGAAATATTCTCATAGCTATTTACTTTATCTGAGACTTCCTTCAATAAGGCTTTTCCACTTTTTTGAGCAAAACTATTAATGTTAAGTAATACAACAAGTGTCAATATTAAATGTTTCATTTTATTATTTTAATTATAAATTTTCGTTTTCTAATAGTTTATCTAAAGAGGTTAAATCACTGACCAAAACCTGTCTGGCTTTACTCCCTTCAAAAGGACCAACAATACCGGCAGCTTCTAATTGATCTATAAGCCTTCCTGCACGGTTATATCCTAATTTTAGTTTACGCTGTAATAGTGATGCAGAACCTTGCTGTGCAGTAACAATTACTTCGGCAGCTTCTCTAAATAGTTTATCTCTGTCAGATATATCTATATCAAGACTTGTGCCGCTTTCTTCACCTACGTATTCTGGTAATAAAAAGGCATCCGGATAGGCTTTTTGTGAACCAATAAATTCTGTAATTCTTTCAATTTCAGGAGTGTCTACAAAAGCACATTGTACCCTAATTAAATCATTTCCTTGTGTAAACAGCATATCTCCCCGACCTATTAATTGATCTGCTCCTGAGCCATCAAGGATGGTTCGTGAATCTATTTTTGAAGTTACTCTAAAAGCTATTCTTGCAGGAAAATTGGCTTTAATAATACCTGTAATAACATTAACAGAAGGTCGTTGTGTTGCAATGATTAAATGAATTCCAATGGCTCTAGCAAGTTGTGCTAAACGTGCTATAGGTGTTTCAACTTCTTTGCCTGCAGTCATAATAAGGTCAGCAAACTCATCTATGACTAAAACTATATAAGGTAAAAATTGATGACCATCATTTGGATTTAATTTTCTGGCTTTAAATTTAATGTTATACTCCGCAATATTTCTGCATAAAGCATTTTTAAGTAATTCATACCGGTTATCCATTTCAATACATAAAGAGTTTAATGTATTTATAACCTTGGTATTATCTGTTATGATGGCTTCTTCGCTATCCGGTAATTTTGCTAAATAATGGCGTTCAATTTTATTAAAAAGCGTTAATTCTACTTTTTTAGGATCTACTAAAACAAACTTCACTTCTGCAGGATGCTTTTTGTATAACAGAGAGGTTAAAACGGCATTTAAACCAACAGATTTTCCTTGACCAGTAGCACCCGCCATAAGTAAATGGGGCATTTTAACCAAATCTACCACAAAAGTCTCATTGCTAATTGTTTTACCAAGAGCAATAGGTAATTGCATCTCAGAATTTTGAAACTTTTTAGAGGCAATTACAGAACGCATGGAAACAACCGTCGCATTTTTATTTGGGACTTCAATCCCTATAGTTCCTTTGCCAGGAATTGGTGCTATAATTCGAATACCTAAAGCCGATAGTGATAAGGCTATATCATCCTCTAGATTCTTGATTTTTGAAATTCTAACACCAGCGTTAGGAACAATTTCATAAAGCGTTACCGTTGGTCCAATAGTGGCTTTGATGCTAGCAATTCCAATACTATAATTGCTTAAGGTTTCAACAATTTTGTTTTTATTCTCTTCTAACTCAGCCTGATTGATTGTGATGCCTTCAGAGTCATATTTTTTTAATAAGTCCAGATGTGGGAATTGATAATTTCCTAATTCAAGCGTAGGGTCAAAAAGCCCAAAGTTTTCAACTAATTTATTAGCCAAATTATCTGTTTCCGAAAGTTCTTCAGTTGTTTTTGCCACAACCATTTCAATTTCCGGTTCAATAGGTTCTGCTTTTATTTGGAGGTCTAAATCTTTTAAAGGTTTTGATTTGATTGGTTCCTTTTGTTTAATGACATCGTCAGAAATATCTAAGGCCGATTTAATAGCCTCAGCTTCCATTGATAAATTATTTTCTAAAGCAATGGTATAATCGTCTTGATTTTCACCTTGATTAAAATCGCCCTTGATATTTTCCTTGGCTGATTTAAATAATTGAATAAAGGTTTGAGCTGTGAGTTTGAATTTAATGGCAAGAAATACAATTAAGACAAAAAGAAGCAAAAAGATGGTACCAATAATTCCCAAGTAATCTTGTAGGAACGAATTGATTTCATAGCCGACAGTTCCGCCCAGGGTATCATTGAAATTGCTAAAAAAACCAAATAAAACGGATAGCCAAACAATTGTTAACAATCCCCAAAACCAATGGCTTCTAAGTTTCGCTTTGTTAGAATCTAGTAAGATGTATAAGCCAGAAAGAAATATTAAACCAGAAAATATAAAAGCAGAGATCCCAAATCCTCTTAAAATAAAAAAATCACTTAGCCAGGCACCCGATTTACTTAACCAATTTTCTGCTTTTGTTTCTCGAGAACCAAAATCAGAGATCGCACTTTGATCAGAGTCTCCTGTGAAGAAAAATGATATAAATGAAATGCACAATAAAACTCCAAAAATGGCTAAAAAACTACCTAAAATGAGCTTTTGCTGACTAGATAATTTAAAGCTAAAAGGTTTCCCTTTTTCTTTTGAATTTTTATTTGTATTCGCTTTACTTTTCGCCATTTATGCGTTGTTATTTTAAACAAAAATACAAATTACTACCATTAACGAAACTATATTTTAAAAAATTGCAAAACTATATTATTGAACCATTCAACATTGTTTAAAATGGCCACTAGAATGGCCTGGTTTTTTTTAAATCTTTACGTATAAAAGAATTAAATTATTTTGGGTATGTAAATAATTAAACCAATGATGATAGCAAAAATAGAAGCCATAAAAACGGCTCCAGCAGCAATATCCTTGATTAATTCGATTTTTTTATGTTTTTCAGGATGAATAAAATTCGCAAGTTCTTCAACAGCTGTATTAATTCCTTCAATACTCATTACAATACTAATAGCAAGAAATTGAATAAGCCATTCAGTTGTTGATATATTTAAACAAAAGCCTAAAACAACAAGTAACAAAAAGATTCCAAATTGGACCTGAATACTTGCTTCTGTTTTTAAAAGAAAATAAGCGCCTCTAAAAGCAAATCCAACACTTTTTAATCGACTGATAAAAAAGGATTTCTTTTTATTCATTAACTAAGAATAATTAATTTATGCTTTTTTTAAAGCGTCTAAAGCTGCCTGATAATTTGGTTCTTGGGCAATTTCTGGAACTTGTTCTGTGTATATAATTTTACCAGACTTATCAGCTATGATAACACATCTTGAAAGTAAGGCATCAAAACCACCGTTAATCATTATTAAACCATAAGTTTTTCCAAAATCCCCATTTTTAAAGTCTGAAAGCATGATGACATTTTCTAAGCCTTCAGCAGCACAAAATGCTTTTTGAGTAAAAGGTAAATCTCTGGAAATACAAAGTACTTTGGTGTTCTTAAGTTCCCCGGCAGATTTGTTAAACGCTCTGACAGAAGCAGAACATATTCCCGTACCTACACTTGGGAAAATATTTAAAACAAGATTACTTCCTTTAAAATCAGATAAGGTTTTTGTGGTTAAGTCCACATCTACTAATTTAAAATCGGCTAATTGAGTCCCAATTTTTGGTAAGTTTCCTGAAGTTTTTACTGCGTTTCCGCCCAAAGTTATATTTGCCATAATATATTTTATTTTACATTTTTTATAGTGTATAAAGGTATGGAATAAATTTTGTTTCTTCCGCAATATCTAAAATTCAAAGAAGGCTTTTTTATGTTATTCTAAAAGAAAAATAAATTAACGATTTTAGTTAAAGTTATAATAAATAAAACATTTATGTTTAATAAAAACATAAATTTGTTAAACAAAATAATTTAAAAAGAAAACTATGAAAACGAAAAATTTATTCAAAACAGGTTTAATGTCATGTTTACTTGTATTAAGTATCTCAGGATTTGCTCAAACTAAAAATATTGTTGAAACTGCCGTAGGATCTGAAGTACATACAACTTTAGTAGCTGCTGTTAAGGCCGCGGATTTGGTTGGAGTTTTATCAAGTGATGGACCTTTTACTGTATTTGCTCCTACAAATATGGCCTTTGCAAAGTTACCTGAAGGAACTGTAGAATCTTTATTGAAAGCCGAGAATATAGAAACTTTAAAATCTATCTTGACCTATCATGTTGTTGCTGGAAAATTTATGGCCGCTGACGTCATCGGATTAATTAACAAAAATAATGGTAAGGCAATGATTCCAACGGTAAATGGTGGTAATTTAATCGCTACTTTGAATGCTGGTTCTGTGTATATTACAGATGCTAATGGCAATTCAGCTAAAGTAATCGCTGCAGACCTTGACAATACAAATGGTGCCATTCACGTGGTTGATACTGTTTTATTACCTTAAAAAATTAGTTAATTGCTAGTAATAAAAGCATCTTCTTAATAGAAGATGCTTTTTTATTAGAAAAAACTATTTTATTTAATAGATTCAATAAATTTTATCAATAGAAATATAATTTATAAAAATCTTGTATTGATACAAATCAGGTTATAATTTCTTAATTTTATGACATTGAAACTAAACGATTAAAATTTAAAATAATGGAGAACAAAGGGAATAATAACATGAAAGGTGATGCCAGTCAATGCCCATTTTTAAGTGGAACACAAAAAAAGCCTGCCGGTGGAGGTACTAGTAATCGCGATTGGTGGCCTAATGAGTTAAAATTAAACATTTTACGACAAAATGGAGTGAAGTCAAATCCAATGGGAGAAGACTTTAATTATGCAGAGGCTTTTAAAAGTGTTGACTTTGCAACGCTTAAGCAAGAAGTTATTGATTTGATGACCGATTCTCAAGACTGGTGGCCTGCTGATTATGGACATTACGGACCATTTATGATTAGAATGGCTTGGCATAGTGCCGGTACTTATCGTGTTGGTGACGGAAGAGGTGGTGCTGGTTCAGGAACACAGCGCTTCGCCCCTTTAAATAGCTGGCCAGATAATGGCAATTTAGATAAGGCTCGTTTATTATTGTGGCCAATAAAAAAGAAATATGGTAAGAAAATTTCTTGGGCGGATTTGATGATTCTTGCTGGTAACTGTGCTTTAGAGTCTATGGGCTTTAAAACATTTGGTTTTGCGGGTGGTCGTGAAGATGTTTGGGAACCAGAACAGGATATCTATTGGGGATCAGAGAATCAATGGCTTGGAAATGATGAGCGTTATGATACTGGTGATGGAGATTTGGAAGGGCATTTAGGAGCTGTGCACATGGGATTAATCTATGTAAATCCAGAAGGTCCTAATGGCGTGCCAGACCCTTTAAAGTCTGCTCATGATATTAAAATAACCTTTGGACGTATGGCAATGAATGATGAAGAAACAGTGGCTTTAGTGGCCGGTGGTCATACCTTTGGAAAAGCACATGGAGCTGCCGATCCTGCTAAATACGTAGGACCAGAACCGCATGGAGCACCAATTGAACAAATGAGTACTGGCTGGAAAAACTCTTACGGAACAGGTGTTCTAGATGATACCATTACAAGTGGTTTAGAAGGTGCCTGGACACCAAATCCAACAAAATGGGATCATGATTATTTTGAAGTTTTATTAAATTATGACTGGGAGTTAACTAAGAGCCCTGCAGGTGCGCACCAATGGACACCAACAGCAGCGTCTCATGCTAGAATGGCACCAAAAGCTGGAGATCCAAACGGTAAACAAGCCTTAATGATGTCCACTGCAGATATGGCACTCAAAATGGATCCAACCTATTTAAAAATTTCCCAAAAATTCCATAAAGACCATAAAGCATTTGAGGATGCTTTTGCTAGAGCGTGGTATAAGTTAACACATAGAGATATGGGACCAATTTCTCGTTATTTAGGTCCTGAAGTGCCAAAAGAAGAATTATTATGGCAAGATCCAATTCCTGCCGTTTCTTATACATTGAGTGATGCAGATATAGATTCCTTAAAAAAGATGATTTTATCTTCAGGTCTTACAATTTCTCAATTGGTCAGAACTGCCTGGGCTTCAGCTTCAACATTCAGAGGTTCAGATATGCGCGGAGGTGCCAACGGTGGACGTATTCGTCTAGAACCACAGAGAAGTTGGGAGGTAAACAATCCGAAACAATTAAACAAAGTTCTAGCCGTATTAGAAGGCATTAAAAAAGGATTTAATGGATCTATTTCAATGGCAGATCTAATTGTTTTAGCTGGAGTTGTGGGAGTAGAAGAAGCTGCAAAAAACGCTGGATATAAAATAAAAGTACCGTTTACACAAGGAAGAGGTGATGCTTCACAAGAGCAAACAGATTCAGAATCTTTTGGTTATTTAGAGCCATTAGCGGATGGTTTTAGAAATTATATGAAATCAGAATTAAATGTTGCTGCTGAAGATTTGTTAGTAGATAGGGCTAATCTTTTAACATTATCAATCCCTGAAATGACGGTTCTTGTTGGTGGATTACGAGTATTAGGCGCTAATTATGATGGTTCCAATTACGGAGTATTTACAAATAATATTGGAAGTTTAACTAATGATTTCTTTACAAATATTTTAGATTTCACCTATACTTGGAGTGCCACTTCAAAGGATGACAGAATTTTTGAAGGCCGTGACCGTCGAAATGGTGAATTAAAGTTCACAGGAACACGAGCTGATCTTATTTTTGGTTCAAACACTGAATTGAGAGCTGTAGCTGAGGTGTATGGTGCTAATGATGGTCAGGAAAAATTCGTTAAAGATTTTGTGGCCGCCTGGACAAAAGTGATGAACTTAGATCGATTTGATTTAAAGTAATTTTAAATTGTTGATATACTAAATGGGATGAGCACTCCAAGCTTATCCCATTTTTCTTTAATACATTATTTATATGAACGAAATTGAACTTTTTTTTCACGCCATTCAATCTGGTAATAAAACGAATGTTGAAGCACAGCTAAAACGAAATCCGGACTTAGTAAATGTAAAAGATACCAGAGGGTTTACGCCTTTAATATTTGCAACCTATTTTGATAAGGAAGATATTGCAAAAAGTTTAATAGAACATAAGGCACCTATTGATGCAAGGGACGCTTCAGGAAATACGGCTTTAATCGGTGTTTCTTTCAAAGGTAATGAGAGTCTTGCAACTTATTTAATTGAACATGGGGCTGATGTAAATGCAGTAAATAATAATGGAACAACATCTTTAATTTTCGCTGCAATGTATAATCAGATTAATAGTTTGAAGTTATTACTTTCTAAAAAGGCAGATGGTACTATTAAGGACAATGAAGGAAAAACTGCTCTTCAACATGCACAACAAAAAGGATTTAATGACATAATTGATTTACTTCAAAAGTAGATGGTTTTAAAATTATCAATATTTAACTAAGTCAAAAAATATTTCAGTAAGCCAGGATGTTTATTTTTTTACGAGTTGTCGAATTTTAATATTCAGGCCAGCGAACAATAAGGTTGTAAACGGACTTAGCCAATTGAATATAGCATAACCTGCATAATGTAAGGTGTCAACCCCCAAAACACCACTTTGGTAAGCACCGCAGGTATTCCAGGGAACTAAGACCGATGTGACTGTTCCACTATCTTCTAAAGTTCTAGATAGATTTTCTGGAGCTAGTCCTTTATCTTTAAAAGCTTTTGCATACATTTTGCCAGGTACCACTATGGCTAAATACTGGTCACTTGCTGTTACATTTAAAGCGAGACAACTGGCTACCGTACTGGCAAATAATCCAAAGGTTGTATGAAAAAGTTTTAATAAAGCTTTACTAATAGTGGTTAATGCTCCTATAGCATCCATTACACCTCCAAAAGTCATTGCACAAAGGATTAGCCATATGGTTCCCATCATTTTAGCCATACCACCTGCTTTAAATAAGCCTTTTAAAGCGTCGTTCTCCGTTGGAATAAAAGTGTCTGTTGTTATGGCATTCATGATGCCCTTATACCCAGTTGAAAAATCTAAAGACGTGCCGCCACCAACAGAGGTAACGATGTCTGGTTGAAAAATTAATGCTGCTATTCCTCCTAAAACTGTTCCAATTAAAAGGGCAATTAATGGAGGTGTTTTTTTTACGATGAGGATGATGACTAATATAGGAACAACGAATAACCACGGGCTTACATTTATAGCAGCTTCGATGGATTCAAGAATTTCATGGGTATCTGCAGAACCCTTCGTTTCAAGATTTAAACCAATAATCACAAATACAATAAGTGTAACGGTAATAGTTGGCACCGTTGTGAATAACATATATCGTATATGTGTAAACAAGTCCGTTCCAGCCATTGCAGGTGCTAAATTGGTAGTATCACTCATAGGCGATATTTTGTCGCCAAAGTAAGCGCCAGAAAGGATGGCCCCGGCAGTCATTCCCAATGGAACTCCTAAAGCATCAGCAATTCCAATTAAGGCAATTCCAACCGTTGCAGAGGTGGTCCAGCTACTTCCTGTGGCAACTGAAATTATAGCACAAATAACAACACAGGCTGCAAGAAAGATGGTTGGGTTTAGAACTTGTAATCCATAGTATATCATAGTTGGAATTATACCGCTAATAAGCCATGTCCCCGCTAATGCTCCTACCATTAATAAAATAAGTATAGAACTTGTTGTGGATTTTACGTTTTCAGCAACTTCTTCAACCATTTGTTCAAATTTCACCTTGTTAAATATCCCAACTATAGCTGCAACAGCAGCTCCTAATAATAATACAAATTGATTAGAACCACTCAGAGCATCTTCACCATAAGTATAAACGTTATAGGCTAGCATACCTACCAATGCAAACACAGGAATAAGTGCCTCCCAGATGTTTAATTCCTTATTTTCAACAATATGTTCGTCTTGAGGTACTCTTGGTGTTATGTCCTGGCTCTTCATGTAAAAGTGTCATTTTAATTTTGAAGTGTAATGTTACGCTTTTAGATTAGAAATTGCAAATACAAGCAAAAAGCCAAAAGGAACCTTTTGGCTTTTATATACTAAAAATTAAAACTTTATTTTTTATAAAATATTGAGTTGCGTCATGCATTGATGCATCATTTGATACGTTCTTTCAATATCATCATCCAGTCCAATAGAGAAACGGATCAATCCATCACTTAAGCCCATTTCTTTTTGTTCTTCTTCAGGAATCTCGCTTGAAGTAGAAGAGCCTGGGGCACTAAACAATGTTTTGTAGAAACCTAAACTTACCGCTAAATAACCCAGATTTTTGTTTTGCATAAGTTCCATGAGTTCATTGGCTTTGTCTAAAGAACCTACGTCAATAGTGAGCATGCCGCCAAACCCATAATCAGGATGCATCATACTTTTAAATAATTCATGAGATGGATGGGATTTTAATCCAGGATAAACCGTTTTTAAGCCATCAGATTCAAATCTTTGAGCTAGATATAAGCCGTTTTTACTGTGTTGCTTTATTCTGATGTGCAATGTTCTTAAATTCTTTAAAACAGAGGCCGCTCTTAAACTATCCATTGTTGAGCCTAACAGCATACAAGCGCCATTATTAACATTTCTTAAATCATTTATAAATTCTTGAGTACCACAAACGACGCCGCCTACAGTATCACTGGATCCGTTGATGAATTTTGTTAAACTATGAATGACCACGTCAGCACCTAATATAGCCGGTGAAATAGAAAGTGGTGAAAACGTGTTATCAACAACTAATTTTAGATGATGCTTTTTGGCAATTTTAGCCAAAGCGGCAATGTCAGCAACTTCAAGAAGCGGATTGCTAACAGATTCGCAATAAAGAACTTTTGTGTTTTTATTGATAGAAGCTTCAACCACTTCCAGTTTTGTAATATCAACAAAGGAGGTTTCTATTTGCATTCTAGGAATAAAATTCTTTAAAAAGGCATAGGTTCCTCCATAAATAGTGCGACTGCTTACGATATGATCCCCAGCCTGACAAAGTTGCAAAAGTACTGGGGTAATAGCGCCCATTCCAGAAGCTGAGACATTAGCAGTTTCGGTGCCTTCCATTGCTGCTAAAGCTTCACCAAGGTATAAATTAGATGGAGACGAATGTCTGGAATATAAGTAACAGCCTTCAGCATTGCCTTCAAAGGTATCAAACATCGTTTTTGCTGATAGAAAAGTATAGGTTGATGAATCTGAAATTGAAGGGTTTACACCCCCAAATTCTCCGAAGTATTGTAAATCCTGAATATTGTTTGCGGGATTAAAAGCCATAATTATAGTTTTAAGTTGATATCAAATTTCGAGCTTTTTAGATTATAAAACAACAGATATTTAATTATTAAGAAAATAAATCTATAATATTGTATATTTGTAGATAATAAGTGTTTAATAATTTGATTTATCGGATTATTAGCGAAATATTTTCAATTATGATGCTAGATTCTATTGATAAACAATTATTAGTTTTATTGCAAAAAGATTGTAAACAGACTAATAAAGAACTTTCTAATAAATTAAATCTTTCTGTAACTGCTATTTATGAACGTATTAAGAAACTTGAAAAAGAAGGCATCATTAATAAATATGTGGCATTACTTAAGAATGAAAAAATTGACAAGGCTTTTGTGGCATTTTGCCATATAAAGCTAATTCAACATTCTCAAGAGTATGTTGTGAAATTTGAAAGGGAAGTAGCTAATTTAAGCGAGGTATTAGAATGTTATCATATTAGTGGTGATTATGACTATTTATTGAAGGTAATTGTGAAAGATATGGAAGCTTTCAGGGAGTTTATGGTTAATAAATTAACTAATATCAATCATATTGGGAGCACACATAGTATGTTTGTTATTAGTGAAGTAAAACATACGACAGGCATAAATCTTTAGCATGAAATCTAGTATTTTTAAACTTAGTGAGTTCTTCTTTATTTTTATTTTAATACCAGTTAGTTTTGCGGTGCCCTATTCTCCTTGGATTAAATTGGGTGTAGGTAGTACAGGATTCATTTATATTATATATGTATTGCTAAAAGTTGAAAAGGAACCATTTAAAGCGACGCCGCATTTAGATTGGAAATTGTTTTGGAAACAAACATTGGTAAAGCTTTTAATTATAATAAGTTTAACCACACTTTTTGTATGGATTACAAATAAGGAGGCGTTTTTTAACGTTCTATTAAATAAGCCAATATTGTGGGGAGTTGTTTTATTAATTTACAGCATATTTTCTGTGTATCCTCAGGAATTAGTTTACAGAACATTTTTCTTTAAACGATATGAACTTTTATTTACAAACACTAATCAATTGATTTTTGTAAACGCTATTGTTTTTTCTTTAGGACATATTTTTTTTAAAAACACTTTAGTAATTATTCTTACTTTTTTAGGAGGATTATTATTTGCCTTCACATTCAAAAAAACTAAATCTACTGTTTTGGTCTCCATAGAACATGCTATTTACGGATGTTGGCTATTTACAGTGGGGATGGGCGCTATGCTAGGATTTCCGGCCTAACTGAGTTTGTGAAGAGGGATCTCCAATGATTTTTACTATGTTTAGTTTACTAATTTATCCTATTGACCATTAAAAAAATATGAAAAAATAAAGATACTCTTTAAACTTTATGATTTTTAAAAGATTTTTCAGACTATCTTGTTTATGTTAAAAATGGATCTAAAAATACTTTAAGAATAATTTTATCAGTTTTGTTTTTCCTTTATAAGGAGCATATCTCACTGGTATATCAAGCCAATTTCCTTTTTTTACAATTGCTTTTTGGTGTGAAAATGTATAAAAGGTATGTTTTCCATGATAGGCACCAATACCACTTGAACCTACACCACCAAATGGTAATTTTGGGTTCGCAAAATGAATGACTGTATCGTTAATAGCACCACCTCCAAAGGAATACGTTGTGATCATTTTTTCAGAAAACTTTCTATTCGTACTAAACACATATAAAGAAAGTGGCTTATTATAATTTAAAATAATTTTTCTGATGTCATCTTCATTTGAATAACCTAAAATGGGTAAAATGGGACCAAATATTTCGTCCTTCATGACTTCACTTTCCAAACTGGGTTCATCAATAATAGATGGAGCTATATATAAGGTTGCTTCATCAATTTCTCCACCAATGATGATCTGTTCGTTTTTAAGCATTTTTGCCAGTCGTAAAAAATTATTTGAATTGATAATTCGAGCAAAATCAGCAGAATCTTTTGGGTTTGAAGAATAAGATGTTTCTATTTCATGGCGTAGCTCCTCAATGAAATGTTGTTTTACTGAATTATGGATAATGATATAATCTGGTGCAATACAGGTTTGACCACCATTAAAAAACTTACCCCAAGTTATGCGTTTTGCCGCAAGTTTTATATTGGCAGTTTCGTCAATTATACAAGGGTTTTTGCCTCCAAGTTCTAAAGTTGTTGGCGTTAAAAATTGCGCTGCGGCTTGGGCTACAACTTTACCGACATTTACACTGCCAGTAAAGAAAATATAATCCCATTGTTCTTTTAATAATTCTTGAGCAACCTTGGCATCACCTTGTATCACAGCCACAAAGGTTTCTTCAAAAACAGTTTTAATTATGTTCTCAACAATTTTTGAAGTATTAGGAGTTAATTCACTTGGTTTTAATACAACAGTATTGCCTGCGGCAATAGCACCAATAACAGGCAATAGAGATAATTGATAAGGATAATTCCATGGAGCAATGACCAAAACAGTTCCATAGGGTTCATAATAAATGGTATCTGTTGAAGGAAAATTTAAAAAGGAAGGAAATACTTTTTTTGGTTTTACCCAGGAATTTAATTTCTTAATAGTTAAATCAAGTTCAGATAATACAAGGCCAGTTTCAGATAAAACAGATTCAAATACCGGTTTTTTAAAATCAGCATATAGCGCATCAATGATGATTTGTTCATTTTTAATGAGTTCAGATTTTAAACTCAACAGCATTTTTTTTCTGAAAACAAGAGATTTTGTTTCTCCGGTTAAAAAAAAGGTTTTTTGTGCATTGATTAGTCCTGAAATCATAGTCATGGCTTATATTATAAATTTACAAAAAATCACGAACATGCATCCCAAATAACGTCTGTTGGTAAAGGTGCTGTAATTTCAATAGGTTCTTTCTTTACTGGATGGATAAAAGAGATGTGTCTGGCATGAAGATGAATACTGCCATCTTCATTACTTCTATCAAAACCATATTTTAAATCACCTTTAATAGGACAGCCAATATTATATAATTGCGACCTAATTTGATGATGTCTTCCAGTTTCTAATCTTATTTCAAGTAAAAAATAATTATGAAGCTTTTTTATGACCTCATAATGAAGAATGGCCTTTTTACTATTGGTAACTTCTTTTTTATAGGCATAAGACTTATTGTTTTTAGGATTCTTTTTTAACCAATCAATTAAAGTGTCTTTTTCTTTTGCTGGCTTATTTTTTACAATGGCCCAATAGGTTTTTGAGATATCCTTAGATGCAAACAAGGCATTTAATCTTGGTAAAACTTTGCTCGTTTTGGCAAAAATAACGAGACCCGTGGTTGGTCTGTCAAGTCTGTGAACAACCCCTAGATAAACATTTCCAGGTTTGTTATATTTTTCAGCAATATATTCTTTGACAACATCACTTAATGGTTTATCACCTGTAATATCACCTTGTACGATATCACCAGCTCGTTTATTGACAATGACAATGTGATTGTCTTCATATAAGATTTGAAGATTGTTTTTATTCGAAAAAATTTTTGCCACTAATATTGTTCGTTATCGTTTGGAAAGTCTCTGCTTTTAACATCTGTAACATACTGAGAAATAGCGCTTGTCATTTCTTCGTATAAATTCATATAACGGCGTAAAAAACGTGGGTTGAATTCATGGGTGATGCCTAACATATCATGAATGACTAATACTTGACCATCAACACCGTTACCAGCACCAATACCAATAACGGGAATACTCACACTTTCGGCAACTTGTTTGGCCAATTTAGCTGGTATTTTTTCTAGAACTATTGCAAAACACCCTATACGTTCTAGCATTTTTGCATCTTCAATTAAATCTTCTGCCTCTTGCTCTTCTTTAGCTCGAACCGTATAAGTACCAAATTTATAGATGGATTGAGGTGTTAAGCCTAAATGGCCCATGACAGGAATCCCCGCATTTAAAATTCTTTTTATGGATTCTTTTATTTCTTTACCACCTTCCATTTTAACAGAATGGGCCCCACTTTCTTTCATAATTCTAATAGCCGAACGCAATGCTTCTTTTGGATCACTTTGGTAGCTTCCAAAAGGTAAATCAACAACAACGAGCGCTCTGTCAACGGCACGTATTACGGAAGACGCATGATAAATCATTTGATCAAGAGTAATTGGTAAGGTGGTTTCATGACCAGCCATGACATTACTTGCCGAATCTCCAACCAAAATAACGTCAATTCCAGCACTGTCAACAATTTTAGCCATGGAATAATCATATGCCGTGAGCATAGATATTTTTTCACCATTGGCTTTCATATCAACCAATGTTTTTACTGTAATTCGTTTGTATTCTTTTTTAGCTGTTGACATAGTTTGTTTGTTAAATGAATGTAAAAGTACTAAATAAAATGTAGTCAATTATAATGTTAATCTTTTCTTTACTTGCATTTAATGCCTTAAAATAAATGCTATATTTATTTTTTAAACGCTATAACTATGACCCGATTCATTTTTTATTTATTCCTTTTATTAACTACTGTAGTGTTAGCTCAGGAAGATGATAATACCAAAGTGAAAGCGACTATAGATGCATTTTTTGAAGGCTTTCATAAAGGAGATACGATGCTTTTGAAATCAGTCATGATGGATAAAATGTTGTTGCAAACCACGTATACAACTAAGGAAGGAACCAATGTTTTAGTTTCGGAAGAATCTTCAAAACTAATGAGTGCTATCGTCAATAGGCCAAATGACCAAAAATGGGATGAACGATTATTAAATTACAATATTCAGGTTGATGGGATTATGGCTCATGTTTGGACACCCTATGAGTTTTGGTTTAATGATCAGTTTAGTCATTGTGGAGTCAATAGTTTCCAGTTGTTTAAAGATAATGGGCATTGGAAAATTATTTATTTAATTGATACCAGAAGACAAGAAGGTTGTAATCAACCATAAATTTGAATAAAACTTAAAAGAGACTAGCAATCAGACAAATTGACGCCTACAGCTAAACCACCTTCTGAAGTTTCTTTGTATTTTGAGTTCATGTCTTTCGCTGTTTCCCACATGGTAGCAATGACTTTATCTAAAGGGACCTTTACATTTTCTGGATTTGTTTCTAGAGCTAATTCACAGGCGTTGATGGCTTTGATAGCACCCATTGAATTACGTTCAATACAAGGTACCTGAACTAAACCACCTATAGGGTCACAGGTTAATCCTAAATGATGTTCCATCGCAATTTCAGCCGCCATCAAGACTTGTTCAGGTGTGCCTCCTAATAATTCAGCTAAGGCACCTGCGGCCATAGCTGAAGAGACCCCAATCTCTGCTTGACATCCGCCCATCGCTGCAGAAATGGTGGCTCCCTTTTTAAAAATACTGCCTATTTCACCAGCAACTAAAAGGAATTTTTTAATATGTTCAAAATCAGCTTCATGATTTTCAATGACTAAATAGTACATGAGTACGGCAGGAATGACGCCAGCACTTCCATTGGTTGGTGCTGTAACTACTCGTCCTAAAGAAGCATTCACTTCATTCACACTCAAGGCAAAGCAACTGACCCACTTTAGTATTTGTCTGAATTTAACTTCTGTTTTACGGATGGTTTCGAGCCATTCTTGTGGGTTATGATAAGGTAAATCGCTTATTAAATTTTTATGCATATCGTGAGCACGTCTCCGCACGTTTAAACCACCAGGAAGACTACCTTCTGTATGACAGCCAATAAACATGCATTCTAGCATGGTGTTCCAAATTCGTTGTAATTCAAAATCTATAGAATCACTGGTTCTTAAAGATTTTTCATTTTTTAAAACGACTGCAGAAATAGGTATATTCAGAGTTTTACAATATGCCAAAAGCTCAGTACCAAGTTTTATAGGATAAGGAAATGTTTTAAAAATCTCTTTATTTCTTTTTGAGTTTTTGCGTTCTTCTTTAACCACAAAACCACCACCAATGGAGTAGAAGGTGGATTTTTGATTTTTTCCGTTGATAGTTGCAGTAAAGACTAAACCATTAGCATGAAAAGGCAGGAATTTTTTATTAAAAATAATAGCTGTTTCGGGTTTAAATTCAAGATATTTTTCATTGTTGAAAAAGATGGCGTTTTTTAATTTTATAGCATCGATGGTTGTTTTTATATCTTCAATAGGAATTAATTCAGGATCTGCACCACTTAAACCTAACATAATAGCAAAATCAGTTGCATGTCCTTTACCAGTTAACGATAAGGAACCATATAAATCTACTTTTATGTTTTCAACTTTATCAAAGATTTCTGCAGTTTTTAATTCTTTAATCCATCGTTCAGCTGCTCGCCAAGGTCCTAAAGTGTGAGAACTGGAAGGGCCAATACCAATTTTAAGCATATCAAAAACAGAAATACACTCCATTTATCAAATCGTTTTAGGTTCGTCCCAAATATACATTTTGTAATAGAAGTTAATGATAATAGTGGACAAATATTTACAATAAAAAAAGTCTGAAAATAATTTCCAGACTTTAAGTTTATTCGTAATCTTTTAAGATTAAAATTTCTTCATAAAACTTTCTATATGATTCGCTTTCATGACTGCATTTAAATTTGAAATATCTAAACCATCAACATTATCGGCAGGAACAACCACTACTCTAAAAACTTGGTTTATAGTCCATTCTGGTGCTAATAAGCTGAAATTTGTTGTGCCGTCTAAAAAGAGTCTTACATCATTTTGAGTAAAATCAAAATTATAAGTTAATAGGCCGTCTGGAAATTCTACGCTTTGGGGTATCAATCGCCAAATGTCTTGTCCGTTGGATGTTTCCCATAGTATATAGACTAAAGTAACATCAAATGGAAATACATCAAATCCATACGGTTCAACAATTTCATAATTATTAGCTTGGTTAAAGTCTACTTGAATTTCAAAGGCGTTTGATACTATTATTCCACCATCAATACCATCAAAACCGGGAGGGCCTTGCTCACCTTCACAGGAAAACAGTAATAAAGCAGAAACAAATAAAAGGGATAAGACTTTTTTCATATTTTTTATTTTTTTTAAAGTTACAAATTGATTTTAATTGACAGGCGAAAAGTTTATAATTTTTAATTTAAAATGACAGCTTGTCAGTTTTTTTTAGTTGGCATAATCATTGACTTTAACCACTTGAAATTAAAAATGAACATTCAACACAAATTATAAAGTAAACATATTATGAGTAAAATTATTGGAATTGATTTAGGAACAACAAACTCTTGCGTTTCTGTAATGGAAGGTAACGAACCCGTTGTTATCCCGAATGCAGAGGGTAAACGTACCACGCCATCTGTAATTGCTTTTGTTGAAGGAGGCGAAATTAAAGTTGGTGATCCAGCAAAACGTCAAGCCGTAACAAACCCAACAAAAACTGTTTATTCTATTAAACGATTTATGGGTAATAAATTTTCTGAGTCTAAAAAAGAAGCAGATCGCGTACCTTATAAAGTAGTAAAAGGAGATAATGACACGCCTAGAGTTGATATTGATGGTCGTTTATATACGCCTCAAGAATTATCAGCAATGATTCTTCAAAAAATGAAGAAAACAGCTGAAGACTATTTAGGAACTACAGTTACAGAAGCTGTTATTACTGTACCTGCTTATTTTAATGACTCACAACGTCAAGCAACCAAAGAAGCTGGAGAAATTGCAGGTTTAAAAGTTAGAAGAATTATTAACGAACCAACTGCTGCTGCATTAGCTTACGGTTTAGATAAAAAAGGAAAAGATCAAAAAATTGTAGTTTTTGACTTTGGTGGAGGAACTCATGACGTTTCTATCCTTGAATTAGGTGATGGCGTATTTGAAGTTTTATCTACTGATGGTGATACGCATTTAGGTGGTGATGATGTAGATGAGAAAATCATTAACTGGCTTGCTGATGAGTTTAATGCTGAAGAAGGCATGGACTTACGTAAAGACCCAATGTCATTGCAACGTTTAAAAGAAGCTGCTGAAAAAGCAAAAATTGAGTTATCATCTTCTGCCCAAACAGAAATTAATTTACCTTATATCACGGCAACTGCAAGTGGACCTAAACACTTAGTGCGTACTTTAACAAAATCAAAATTTGAACAATTAATTGATGATTTAGTTAAACGTACAATTGCTCCATGTGAGTCGGCTTTAAAAGCTGCGGGATTATCAAAAAGTGATATTGATGAAGTAATCTTGGTTGGTGGTTCAACACGTATTCCTGCTGTACAGGCGGCTGTTGAAAAATTCTTTGGAAAAACGCCAAGTAAAGGAGTTAATCCTGATGAAGTAGTATCATTAGGTGCCGGTATCCAAGGTGGTGTTTTAACAGGTGATGTAAAAGATGTATTGCTTTTAGATGTAACACCTTTATCACTTGGTATTGAAACTATGGGTAATGTAATGACTAAGCTTATCGAGGCAAATACAACGATTCCTACTAAGAAATCACAAGTATTCTCAACAGCGGCAGATAATCAGCCTTCAGTTGAAATCCACGTATTACAAGGGGAAAGAGCTATGGCTGCTGATAATAAAACAATTGGACGTTTTCACTTAGATGGTATTCCACCTGCAAGACGTGGTACACCTCAAATTGAAGTGACGTTTGATATTGATGCTAACGGTATTATTCATGTAACTGCTGGCGATAAAGCTACCGGTAAAACACAGGATATTCGTATTGAAGCATCTTCAGGTTTAACTGAAGAGGAAATCAAAAAGATGAAAGCAGATGCTGAAGCAAACGCCGAAGCTGATAAATTGGCTAAAGAAAAGGCTGAAAAATTAAATGCTGCGGATGCTATGATTTTCCAAACTGAAAGCCAGTTAAAAGAATTTGGTGAGAAATTATCAGATGATAAAAGGAAACCGATTGAAGAGGCTTTAGAAGAACTTAAAAAGGCTTATGAAACTAAAGATGTGGCTGTTATTGAGCCTGCTTTAGAGAAAATTAATGAAGCTTGGAAAGTAGCTTCAGAAGAAATGTATAAAGCGCAAGCTGAAGCTCAACAAGGCGATGCTCAACCAGGTCCAGATGCTAGTCAAAACGGACAGGAAGAAAGTAGTGATGTTGAAGACGTTGACTTTGAAGAAGTGAAATAGTCTTGTTTTTCTGAACTGAATTCAGAATCTTAATAATAATAAAAAACGCAACTAATTTTAGTTGCGTTTTTTTATTTAAAAGGATAAAATATTATAGGAAGATACCTTTTTCATCAGTTTTTATGTTCAAAACTTCATCCACATTTTCTAATCTGATTTTATAAAGCTTTTTTGTGATACCTTTTTCGCAATGAAAGCTCACAAGATAGGTGTTTCCTGCAATGGCCCAATTAGGATAACGGTTTGCAATCATTTGTAAAACTTCCAGCGGCAATCTAATGTTATTATATTTTTCAAATGTTCTGAGTATTTTTCCTTCTTTATTAAAAGCCGCAATTATTTCTCCTTCCGGAATATAGAATGACACACTATACTCACCATTATCGTCAATATAAACATCGGTGTTATCTTCATTAAAGGCTAAAACCTCGTTAACTAATTTTTTAACAGGAACAGCAATTTCCTTAGAATTGGTAGTATTTAAATATTTGTAATTGACAGAAAGCTCAACTTCTGGTAGTTCAATTGTTTGAGCATTAATTTGGGTGGTTAGTCCAAAAATAAATAAACCTAAGAATAATTTTTTCATGACTAAATATGTAGATTAATTAGTATAAAAATAACTATGCACGCATAATAAAAACATGATAAAAGTCATGTAATCAATTCATTAAGTAAAATAATATATTATGCGCGCATAACATATTGATTATCAATTACTATGCGCGCATAGTAAATTTTAATATGTTTTGATTCTAAATTAAATAGATGAAAATAATATTAAATAGGTTTAAAATTGAGTTGATAGTAGAAAAAAAATAAATTATGTAAAAAAAAAGCACAACTATTTGGTTGTGCTTTTTAATTTTTAGATCATTTTATAGAAAATCACCTTCAGCATTTAACTTTAATCTTAATCTTTGATCACCATTTTCTAATATGACTTTAAAAATCTTTTTATTATTATATTCGTTATATGTTACACTATAGACATTTTTAGATATAGACCACCCAGGGAACCTATTATAAATGGATTCAAGAATGACCTTTGGTAATTTAATATTATTAAATTTTTCAATGGTTCTTAGAATTTTTCCATCTTTATCATAAGCGGCAAGTATTTTACCATCAGGAATAAAGAAATCCACGTTATACAGGTTATATTCATCACTATAAAGGTCAGAATTTTTTATATCGTACATGGCTACTTTTTCTTGTAACAATTTTACGTCAAGATCTAAATCTTCTGAATCAACAGCATTTAAATATTTATAATTTACAGCTGTAATTTCTACTTCAGGTAATTCGGTAATTTGAGCGAATAATGGACTCGTTGCACCAAATATGAACAAACCAATAATTAAATTTTTCATAATAACTTTATTTTAATTAATACACTAAATTTTAATTTAATACAATAAAGTTACCCATAGATGCAAATTTTAGAAATGATATTCATCAATGAGCCTAATAATTTTATCTACATGTTGATTAATTTTATTATGCTCGCACACTAATTTTGTATATTTAAAAATTAATTTTAAAATCTGATAAATTGAAAGGTCTCCTAAATATTAAATATCCTATTATTCAAGCGCCCATGTTTTTAGTTTCAAACACCGCAATGGTCATTGAAGCTATGAAAGCTGGAATTGCTGGTTGTATTCCTGCTTTAAATTATAGAACACTGGATGAATTAAGGGCTGCATTAAAAGAATTAAAAAAAGCAAAAGTTGAAGGTGGTTCTTTTGGTTTTAACTTAATCGTCAATAAATCAAATATTAAATATAAAGGACAATTAGAAGTTATTTGTGAGGAAGGCTGTGATTTTATTATCACTTCTTTAGGAAGTCCTGAGGAAACCATAAAGCAAGCACATAAAGCTGGAATAAAGGTTTTTTGTGATGTGGTAGATTTAAAATTTGCACAAAAAGTAGAAGATCTGGGTGCTGACGCTATTATAGCAGTGAATAATGAAGCAGGTGGACACCGAGGGAATAGATCTCCTGAAGAATTAATTAAAGAATTAGTGTCTCATTGTAAAATACCAGTTATTTCAGCTGGTGGTGTAGGTTGTAAAGCAGATATTGATAAAATGCTTAGTTATGGCGCTGCGGGCGTATCTGTGGGAAGCCCTTTCATTGCCTCAATTGAAGCTAATGTAACTGAGGAATACAAACAAGCCTGTGTGGAATACGGTGCTCAAGATATTGTAGTGACTGAACGTATATCGGGAACCCCATGTACAGTTATTAATACCCCTTATGTTCAGAAAATTGGAACCAAACAAACTTGGCTGGAAACCCTTTTAAATAAAAATAAAAAACTTAAAAAATGGGTAAAAATGATTCGATTTTCCATTGGGATGAAAGCGACCCAAAATGCGGCTACTAAAGTTACTTATAAAACAGTTTGGGTAGCCGGACCAAGTATTGAACATACCAAAGCTATTTTGCCAATTAAAGAAATTATAAAAAATCTAGTAAAAGATTAATTTTACTAAAGAAGTGTTTGTTTTATATTTAACCATTCTTCTTTCAATATACCGTAGCAACAGGTACTGCGCTTAAAACCGTCAAGCATTAAAGTATCTTTGCGCAGAATACCTTCAAGGGTGGCTCCTAATTTTTCTACTGCTTTTCTTGATTTTGTATTTCTTTCATCAATTCTAAATTCAACTTTGTCAAATTCTAAAGTTTCAAAAGCATATTGAAGCATTAAAAATTTCATATTCACATTTAAACCAGTTCTTTGAAACTCTTTTCCAATCCAGGTCCAACCAATATGCAGTACTTTATTTTTATAATTAATCAGTCCAAAACGTGTACTTCCAGCATAAGCTTGCATTCTCTTGTCATAAATAATAAATGGAATTATGGTTTTTTGATAATAACCATCTACCGCAATTTCAACATATTCTTTTAGTTTTTCTGGAGTTGAAATGTCACTAGGTGAATATTGTGTTAGATTTTCTTGCTGTGCAACCAGTAGTAAATGTTTAAAATTACTCAGGTCAAGTAGGGTTAATTTGACGCGGTCATTTTCTAAAGATGGAACTTTCATATTTCGTTCTATTCAAGATTTATATTAAGCTTTGGTTTTGTACTTTTACCACGAGTTTAAAAATACATTATTTCTATGCAAATAACTAAAGAAGAGGTTTTAGCAAAATGCAATTCAGCAAGCAAAAATACGCTCATGGAAACTTTAAGTATTGAAGTGATTGATTATGGTTTTGATTTTCTTACAGCGCGAATGCCCGTAAATTCAAAAGTGTATCAGCCAGATGGTGTGCTGCATGGTGGTGCAACAGTAGCTTTGGCAGAAAGTGTGGGTAGTTTTGCAGCACATATTTTTGTTGACACTGAAGCGTTTTTTGTTCGTGGTATAGAAATTTCGGCTAACCATATAAAAAGTGTTAAAGAAGGTTTTGTTTATGCAAGAGCAACTTTTTTGCATAAAGGAAGAACCACCCAATTATTAGATATTAAAGTCACTGATGATAAGGATAATTTGATAGCCGTTTGCAAATTATCTACTATTTCATTACCTAAAAAGAATTAAAATTGATTGCCTCAGAACTATTTTTTACTAAAATTCAGCAACAATACAATGATCAATTACCATTTGTAGCCTATAGAAAACCTTTAACATCTGATTTAAAGGGGGTTTTTCAAACAAATGATACTGTTTATGAGGTTGAAAATTATAAAGAAACAGGTTTTGTATTCGCCCCTTTTGATGATTCTGAAAGCAGTATTTTAATTCCTTTGGAGCATGCTGATAGCTTGGATTGTTTATATTCAATGGAGGAAGCTTTCCATCCAAATCAAAATGAGATTATTTTTAGTGAATTAGAAAAAGAAATCCATATTGAGTTGATTGCTAAGGGAATTCAATATATTGATAAAAATATTTTTAAAAAAGTGGTTTTGTCCAGAAAAGAAACGGTGACTGTATCCGGTTCTAATTTCATTCAGTTTTTTAAAAACTTATTAAACAGATACGCATCGGCATTTGTATATTGCTGGTATCATCCAAAATTTGGGCTTTGGTTAGGAGCAACGCCTGAAACATTAATGAAAATTGAAGGACATCAGTTTTCAATGATGTCATTGGCCGGAACACAAGATTATAAAGGAACCTTGAATGTAGATTGGGAAGACAAGGAAAAACAGGAACAACAAATTGTCACTGATTTTATTACTTCAAACTTAAAACCTTTAGTAAAAAATATAAAAATATCTGATATTGAAACGGTTAAGGCTGGTAATGTGGTACATTTAAAAACTATGATTAAGGCAAGTTTGAATATGGATAGTTTTAATTTAAAGCATATTTTATCTGTTGTTCACCCCACTCCAGCTGTTTGCGGTATGCCAAAACAAACTGCTAAAAGATTTATTATTGAAAACGAGAACTATAATAGAGAGTTTTATACTGGTTATTTGGGCGAGCTTAATTTTGAACAAAAATCAGGACCAAGTTCCAAATTAAGGAATATTGAAAACCAAGCCTATACCTATTCTAAAAGGAGCTCACAATTATATGTTAATTTGCGTTGTATGCAGATAAAAAATAATGAGGCTTACATATATATAGGCGGCGGTATTACAAAAACATCTAATCCCGAAAAGGAATGGGAAGAAACGGTCTCAAAATCTAAAGTCATTAAAAGTATTTTGTAATGATTTTATATTAGGTCTATTTCTTATTTTTGCTATAGAAAATTCATTTATGATTTATCCTAAAATTCCGCTTGCTCAAACTGTTATTCAACTTTGTAAGGCTAAAAACATTAAGCATATAGTTATTTCACCAGGTAGCAGAAATGCTCCCTTAACCATTGGTTTTACTGCTGATAAATTTTTTAAATGCTATAGTATTGTTGATGAGAGAAGTGCGGCTTTTTTTGCATTAGGGTTGGCTCAACAGTTAAAGCACCCTGTAGCTGTTTTATGTACATCAGGTAGTGCTTTATTAAATTATTACCCAGCCATTTCAGAAGCATTTTACAGTGATATTCCATTAGTTGTATTATCGGCGGACAGGCCTAAACATTTAATTGAAATAGGGGATGGGCAAACAATTAATCAAAAATATGTGTTCCAAAATCATATTTTATATTCTGCAAATCTTAAATTGGATTTAAAAGATGAAAAGAATATTCCCTTAACAGAAGATCTGCCTATCATGAAAAATCTGGAGGATAAATTGGAACGTTTTCTGGGTTTTCAAAAGGATATTCAAACCCATAATGAAATTGAAATTAATACCTCTATAAATACGGCCATTATAGAAAAGGGTCCGGTTCATATAAATATTCCATTTGATGAGCCACTTTATGAAACGGTTGATAAGGAAAGTATTGAGACAAAAAGTACAGATGTTGTTTTAAAAGAAAAACCTGTTGATTCTTATGCTTTACAAGAATGCTATGAATATTGGAATTCCGCAACTAAAAAAATGATTTTAGTTGGCGTCAATCAACCGAATCAGATAGAACAAAAGTGGTTAGATGATATTGCAAAAGATGATAGTGTTATTATTTTTACAGAAACGACCTCTAATTTACATGATGACAGTTTTTTACCCAGTATTGATCAGATAATAGCGCCCTTAACTGAAAAAGAACAAATCGATCTACAGCCGGAAATTCTTTTGACCTTTGGAGGTATGATTGTTTCAAAAAAAATAAAATCATTTTTAAGAAAATATCAACCGAAACACCATTGGCATATTGATAAGAAAAAGGCATATGATACTTTTTTCTGTTTGAGTATGCATGTTGAGGCATCTCCAAATCAGTTTTTTGAATCTTTATTACCTAAAATAACTCATTATGTAAAAAGTGATTATAAAGAAACATGGCTGGCAGTTAAAGACAGGAGATTAGAAAGACATAATTTATATCTTAAAAAGATACCGTTTTGTGACTTTATAGTCTTTGATTTAATTCTAAAATCAATCCCAAACCATTCCATTTTACAGGTTGGTAATAGTTCTGCAATACGTTATACCCAATTATTTAATCTTAATAAAACATTAGAGGTTTATTGTAACAGAGGGACAAGTGGTATAGATGGAAGTACCAGCACAGCCATAGGCTTTTCAGTAGTCAGTAAAAAGCGAACCGTTTTTATAACTGGAGATTTAAGTTTTTTATATGATAGCAACGGCTTATGGAATAATTACATACCTAATAATTTTAGAATTATAGTTATTAATAATCAAGGAGGTGGTATTTTTAGAATTCTACCCGGTCAGAAAAACACTAAAAATTTTGATACTTTTTTTGAAACTAAGCATGATTTAAATGCAAAATATATGAGTAAAATGTACAGTTTTGAATATTTAAGTGCAAAAACAGGCCAACAATTAAAAAATAGACTTGAAAACTTTTATTCAGAATCTTACAGACCTAAATTGTTGGAAATATTCACACCTAGAATAATTAATGATGAGGTTCTTTTGAAATATTTTGATGCTTTGGTTTAGATAAGATTTAGCTATTGCCTCTGATATCGAAACTGATAGTAAATCGAATAGAAATAAACAGAGAGAAGTCGTTTATTATTTGTTAACTAAGCATTTTAAAAAGGAATCTGTTTATAAATAGTTTATAGATTATAGAATTTAAAAAGTACTGTATAATAGCAGTGCTTTTTAATATTAAAAACATTGATTTCACTACCTTTGCAGCATGATACATTTAGGAAAAATAAACACATTAGAAATAATTAGAGAGGCAGTTCAAGGTCTTTATATAGCAGATGAAGATGGAAATGAAGTTTTGCTTCCAAATAGATATGTGCCTGAAAATTTTAAAATTTGGGAAAAAATTGAGGTTTTTGTTTATTTAGATAATGAAGAACGTCTGGTAGCAACCACTGATAAACCCTATATTCAATTAAATGATTTTGCATTATTGCGCTGTAATCAAATAACCGACTATGGTGCTTTTTTAGATTGGGGCTTAGTTAAAGAATTGTTTTGTCCGTTTAAAGAACAGGCTTTTAAAATGAAACCGGGTGGTTGGTATCTGGTGTATTGTTATTTAGATGAAAAGACAAATAGGTTGGTGGCTTCTAGTAAAACCAATCGGTTTTTAGACAACAAGACGCTTACCGTTAATGAGTTTGATGAAGTTGATTTAATTGTTTCTCATCCTTCAGAGATTGGTATGAATGTTATTGTTAATAAAACACATGCTGGATTGATTTATAAAGATGCCATTTTTAAGGATTTAAGTGTTGGAGATAAATTAAAAGGAATTGTAAAAAAGATACGTCCGGGCAACAAACTGGATATTACATTAGGGCAAATTGGATATAGAAATATTGAACCCAATGCAGAATTAATTATGCACGAATTACATGATAATAGTGGATTTTTAAATCTAACAGACAAGTCAGATCCGGAAGATATCAAAGCACAACTGCAAATGAGTAAGAAAAATTTTAAAAAAGCGGTTGGTACATTGTATAAACAGCACCTTATAGAAATTAAATCAGACGGTATTTATTTAGTTTAAGGATTTATCATGATATATAATGACACCATAGTTGCTCTTGCCACACCATCGGGTGTTGGAGCTATTGCTGTTATCAGGTTATCTGGAAAAGAGGCAATATTCATTGCAGAAAAACATTTTAAATCTGTTTCAAATAAGCACTTAAGCAAACAAGCAACCCATACCATTCATTTAGGTCATATTGTGGATGGTGAAAAAACCATTGATGAAGTGTTGGTTTCAATATTCAAAGACCCAAATTCCTATACTGGTGAAAATGTAGTAGAAATATCTTGTCATGGTTCTCATTATATTCAGCAGGAAATCATTCAATTATTTTTAAGAAACGGTTGCAGAATGGCTACTGCAGGTGAGTTTACCTTGCGTGCTTTTTTAAACGGTAAATTAGACTTAAGTCAGGCAGAAGCAGTGGCAGATTTAATAGCCAGTGATAATGAAGCTTCACATCAAATTGCGATGCAACAGATGCGCGGAGGCTTTTCTTCTGAAATAGCAAAACTCCGTGAAGAACTTCTAAACTTCGCATCACTTATAGAACTGGAGCTTGATTTTGCTGAGGAAGATGTTGAGTTTGCTGATAGAACCCAGTTTAAAGCTTTAGTCGAACGCATAACTTTCGTTTTAAAGCGATTAATAGATTCTTTTGCGGTTGGGAATGTTATAAAAAATGGTATTCCTGTAGCTATTGTTGGTGAACCTAATGTTGGTAAGTCTACACTTTTAAATGCTTTATTAAATGAAGAACGCGCAATCGTTTCAGAAATAGCTGGCACTACAAGAGACACTATTGAAGATGAAATTTCAATAGGAGGGATTGGTTTTAGATTTATTGATACTGCCGGAATTAGAGATACAACGGATGTAGTTGAAAGTATTGGTATAAAGAAAACTTTTGAAAAAATTGAGCAGGCTCAAGTTGTTATTTATTTGTTTGATAGTACTCAGTTTAATATACATAGTTCGGAATTTAAAGTGGAACTAGAAAAAATCAAAAATAAATATCCTCAAAAGCCACTCATTGTAATTGCTAATAAAATTGATCAAATAGATGATTCTCAAATAGCTGTAATGCAAAAGGAAATTCCTGAAATACAACTGTTATCGGCAAAAACAGGTTTTGGGGTTGAACATTTAACCAAGTTACTTCTCAATTTAATTAATACGGGTGCTTTAAGAAATAATGAAACTATTATCACTAATTCAAGGCACTATGATGCATTGATTAAGGCATTAGAAGAAATTCAAAAAGTAAAATATGGATTAAATACAGGTTTATCAGGCGATTTAATGGCTATCGATATTCGGCAGGCGCTCTATCATTTTGGTGAAATAACGGGAGAAATTACTAATGATGATTTGTTGGGAAACATTTTTGCTAATTTCTGTATCGGGAAGTAATTTGCCCTTGTATATAAAAATCAAATATTAATTTAAAAAATGAGTTTTCTTTTTACATCGATATAATAATGTATAAATATTTAACACTGCTTTTAATTCTCTCTTTTTATCAAGTTAGATCTCAATCTGACTATATTCAGCAAAATACGGAATTAAATATTCAAACTAAGTTTAGACAATATGGAGGCTTATTTGAAACGTCAAGTAGAAATTCGCCTATGACGGCTCAATTTAATAAGGGTCAAAAGTGTTTGGTAAAAAGCTATTTAGGAAACAATAAATTTAAAATTGAATATAAAAGATGGGTGGGTTATGTGACCTCTGAATATTTAGTAATAAATGACGAACTAGAAGATGTTATTAAAAATTATAAAGAAAATAAGGATTATAATGAAGATTATGTTAATAACGGCATTGTTGAAGAAACTAAAATAAGTATTGAAAGCCGAGCTAAAGCAGATGAAGAAATAAGCAGAAGAGAGGCAGTTGAAGCCAA
The DNA here is from genome assembly GCF_044003965.1 of Gaetbulibacter aquiaggeris. NCBI lineage: Bacteria > Pseudomonadati > Bacteroidota > Flavobacteriia > Flavobacteriales > Flavobacteriaceae > Gaetbulibacter > Gaetbulibacter aquiaggeris. The sequence goes on along the minus strand of NZ_JBAWKC010000007.1, from coordinate 24,786 downwards.
AGCTAAAGCAGATGAGGAAGAAAGAATAAGGGTAGCAAATGAAGCAAAAGCTAAAGCAGATGAGGAAGAAAGAATAAGAGTAGCAAATGAAGCAAAAGTTAAAGCAGATGAACAAGAAAGAATAAGATTAGCAATTGAAGCCAAAGCTAAAGCAGATGAGGAAGAGAGAACAAGATTAGCCACTGAAGCAAAAGCTAAGGCAGATAATGAAGAAAGGATTAGATTAGCAGTTCAAGCCAAAGCTAAAGCAGATGAAGAGGACAGAATAAGAGTAGCCACTGAAGCCAAAGCTAGAGCAGATGAAGAAGAAAGAAAAAGATTAGACCTTGAAGCAAAAGCAATAGCTGTCCAAACAGAAAAAAGACAACCAGTAGATAAAATCAATAAACAAAGCAATAAAATTCATCGACCTGATTTTAGTAAAAAAAATACAGAGTTAAATATTCAAACTAAGTTTAACCAATATGGAGACTTATATGAAACGTCCAGTAGAAATTCTCTGGAAAAGGCTCAATTTAATAAGGGACAAAAGTGTTTAGTAAAAAGCTATCTTGGAAACAATAAATTTAAAATTGAATATAAAAAATGGGTGGGTTACGTGACCTCTGAATATTTAGTTATAAATGAAGAACTTGAAGAGGCTGTAAAAAAATATGAGGAATACAGTGCTATTGAAATTGAAAAACAAGATGTTGAACTGACCCAAGAAGAATTAAATATTGATGAAACTCAGAAAAAAAATGAAGATGTAGAGCTTTTAGGCATGGAGTTAAAACATGAGGTTAATGTGGATAAAGTCGAAACAGATGATACAATGGATCAAGAAAGTAGAGATATTGAAAGAAATGAATTAAGATTTACCTGTAACTATCAGATGAATGAAATTGATACATTTTATAATGAAAAGATTATTAAGACTGAAAATTATAAGGTGAGTGATCATATGAAAATTGAATTATACAGAATTGGAAATAAGAAACATGTTTTTATAAATTTTGATAGCAAATTAGGATGTGCCAGTTATTTTACCCATAACAGGTCTTATGCGAAAATTAAGTTAGAGAATAATACGGTGGTTACTATTTACCATTCATGGAATGTAGATTGTGCCAATTTTAGTTTGAAAGGTATTCTAACAAATTCATCGATATCAAAACTTAAAGCATCTCCTATAAAATCTATTAAGCTGCAAGGAACTAAAGACTTTATAGAAATTAAAAATGTGAAGTACAAAGAGTTTTTTATGGATAAATTAGGGTGTTTAGATTAAAAAAAAGGGTATTTAAAACTTTTTAATAGGTCAATGTCTTTTGTGTAAACACATTAAAATTTGTTAAAGAGAAATGTCTGTTTATCAAAGAGTTCAATTAAATTTCTTGTTAAAATCCGCTTTTTTGTTAAAAAATCCGATAAAACGCTTGTTTTATACGATTAATTGCATATATTTGCCTTGTTGAACACTCAAATCTTAGACATGAAAATAAAGATTATACTATTCAGTTTCAGTTTTTTCTTAGTTACTGGCATTGGTTTTGCCCAAAAAGGAGATGAACCAAAAAGTATTATTAACGAAAAAGTAGCTATTAAAAAATATCACAATAAAGAAGAATTAGAGCGCATGCAAAAAGGTGAGTTGTTAACCCTTTATGTAGAGCGTATTGAAAGTCTGATTGAAACCCTTCCGTATATTTCATTTGCAACTAAACCAGGGATTACCATGTCAACTTTGGGTATTCCTAATGATAAGGATAACAGAAAAATATTAGATAAAAAATTTGAATCAACAAAAGACTTTCTGGAAGCCAATCACGAATTTCAAAAATCGATTCTACCATATTCAGATACAAACAATTTAATTTCGGCTATTTTGTTTTATGAAGAAATTATGAAGTCATTACATGAATATAGCGAATTTCATTAAAAATTAATTTCTTAATTGAAATATTAGAAAGTCTTAGTATGCATACTGAGACTTTTTTTTTGGATCTATTTTATTGTATTCAAATAATTTTCAGAATATAACTTTAAGACGTAGATTTTTATCAATTTTAAAAATTAAAAATCAAGAATTTTAATATGAATTATTATAAATCTATTCTTTTTTTAAACAGGTAAAAGTGCATTTCGTCGATAAAAATAATATACTAATAACATATTTTATGTATTTCATCGAAAAAATTGGTATTTCATAGGATTTTTTATATTTTTGATAAATAATTAGATGAAAAATCTGATTTAGTTTTTTTAACTATAAAATATTTAACTATGAAACGCTTGACTCAAATGTCATTATTGGTATTCCTTCTTATTTTTGGGAGCACCTTTGGGCAACAAGAAAAAGGAATAAAGGGCCAAAATAATTGGTTACATAATTGGACCGATTTTAAACCTAATCAACAGGATTATGATAGTCCTACTCAAATATTAACAGGGAATATAACCAAAGATACTAAACTGTCTAAAAGAGATATTTACCTATTAGTAGGAAATGTTTTTGTTACCAATAATGCTACCCTTACAATTGAGCCCGGAACAGTCATATTAGGGGATTATGCTTCAAAGGCATCTCTGACTATTTCTAAAGGAGCTACTTTAATAGCTGATGGCTTAGAAACGGACCCTATTGTTTTTACTTCAAATAGAAGTGTTAAAAGAGCTGGTGACTGGGGAGGTGTAATCATTTTAGGTGACGCACCATCAAATAAATTTGGAAATGGCTCTGTAGCCACATTTTATGCAGATCTTTCATCTACGGCCTATACGAATACAAATTATGGAGGCATAAATAGTGAGAGCAATTCTGGTGTTATAAGATATGTTCGTATAGAATATGCAGGTAAACGAATAAAGAATGATGACTATTTTAATGGCTTATTATTGGCTGGTGTTGGTAATAAAACAACAATTGAAAATATAATGATTAGTTATTCAGCTGGGAATTCATTCGAAATTTGGGGAGGTGAAATTAATTTGTATAAACTGGTTTCCTTTAGATCAAATAGTAATGATTATAAATTTAACTATGGAGCGCAATGTAAATTGGACAATTCCTTAGCTGTGCGCTCTCCTTATGTTTCCAGCAGCAATGGAGCGAGATGTATGCAAATTATGTCTTATGATAGAAGGGAGGAAGTTGACTTTAGTAAAAAGGGAACTTCTGTAAAAGCAAACAATTTAACATTTTTAAATAATAGTGAAAATTTAAAAGCAGATATTGAAAAGGGTCTGGTTAAAGAAGCTGTATACGTAGGAGAAAATGCCTTACTTGATATGAATAAAAGTGTTATTTCTGGCTTTAATCCAGCGGTATTACTGCAAAATAAGATCAGCGTTAATCAAGAAAATTTAGAAAAAATTAAATTTGAAAATATGTATTTCAACAATTGTAATGGAAATATTTTTGTTGAAAATAATGCTAATAATGAGGATCTAGAAAACTGGTATGGTAACAGTGCCTTTTTTAATGTGTACGCTAAAAGTTTTAATTCTGAAACATTTATTGATTTAAATAACGAGAGAAGACCTGACTTTAGATTACGAATTAACAAGATTATTGCGACAAATGATCTTGATCCAGATTTAAGAATTGATTAAAGAAAATTGATAATAATTAGCTTAATAAAAGAGGTGGGATTTGTAGTTTTATTTTTAATGGCTTATAAATTTCAATGCTTCTTTTGATTAAACAGTAACTATTGAATATATAATTTATTAACCCTGAAATATTGCATGATAACATTGAATGTTTTCAGAGGTTTATTTACTAAAGAATATAATATCTAATGAGAAATATTGCTATTTTTAAAATGGTTCTTTTATTAGTTTTTTCTTATACGAAAACTATAAATGCTCAAATAGGCACACCTAGTTTAGGTTTTAGTCAGGCATGTGCAAGTGAATCATTTAATATCTACTATGCAACATTTCCTTTTTCTACAACTAACTTAGGTGCAACAAATCAATTTATAATAGAACTATCAGATGCAACTGGAAGTTTTTCAAATGCAACAACGGTTTATACTTCAGCCCAGGGAGCAGTCACTTCTTCTCCAGCAACTTTAGGTTTTGCCATACCAAACACAACGGCTGGTGAATCATTTAAGGTAAGAATTAAAAGTACAAATCCAGCGGCAACTAGCATCGGTTCTATATCATTTCCGGCATATTATAAAATACAAGATGAACCCTTTACTATTAATAACTTAATTTCTACTGGCACATTTTGTTCAGGTGGAAGTTATTTATTGTCCATTGATAATCCGGGAACGGGATCGAACAATTCTCCTTTGCAATACCCATCACTAACTTTTAATTGGTATAGGGAAACAAGTCCAACAACTTCTGTTTTTGTGGCTACAGGACCCAGTTTGTCAGTAACACAGCCAGGAACCTATTTTGTTGAAACAAATTACGGCACCTGTACCTCTAATTCATATTCAAACCGCGTCACCGTAAGTGAGGCTGGTGCTGGAGCTGAAGCTTCTATTCTTTCTAGTTTAGGTAATCCGTATTGTGCAAGTGATGGTGATACCACACTAAGTACAATACAAGGAGATAGCTATCAATGGTATTTAAACGGAGTAGTGATAGCTGGAGCTACCAATGCAACCTATACTACAAATGAAGCAGGTACCTATACGGTCACTATTGATTTAGGGAATTGCGTAACCAATGGATCTATAGACCTCAATAATGGCGGATTTGCCAGTACTATTGACGTTTCGGAATTTAATATGTTAGCATATGGTGAAACGCTTGCAGCTACCGTTACAACGGATGCTGTGAATCCAGAATTTCAATGGTTTTTGGATGAATTATTAATACCAAGTGCAAATGGCAACAGTTACGGGGTCACGGAAGTAGGAAATTACAAAGTAGTCATCACACAAACTTCAGGATGTATATCATCTACAGAATTTTTATTTACCGTAACAGAACCCTATCCAGATGTGGCTAACATCCCTAATTTGATAAGTCCAAATGGAGATGGTAAGAATGATACCTGGGTTATTCCTCAAGAGTATGTTAACGGAACAAATACAGAAGTAACCATATTGAGTTCTCAAGGTGAATTAGTACTAAAAACAAATAATTATCAGAATAACTGGCCAGAAAATGAAATCATTTTTAAAGACATCAACCCAGTCTATTATTATATAATCATACCACAAAACAGCAAAGTAAGAAAAGGCTCTATTACCCTCATAAAATAACATGAAACGATATCTTCTATATATAGTATTATTTTTCACTTTTATGCAGCAGTTCTATGCTCAGGAGGATGGTGTCGTGGCTTTTGCTATACCTGTAAGAAATTCATTAAAGTTTAATAAATATATTATCAATCCCACTTTTAGTTTTGTAAGAGAACAAAATAAATACATGAGTTTTACTAACAAGCGGGAATGGGTTGAATTTGAAAATGCGCCGCAAACTTATTTATTTAGTTATTCAGGCAGATTTAGAGAAAATGTAGGCGCTGGTGTTGGATTATTCCAACAGAATTATGGGGTGTTAACAACCTTTGGTGGTGTATTGAACTTTGCCTACAATGCTGTTCTAGATAGAGAACAAAATTTAACGTTTGGTATGAATTTAGCATTCTACAAAAGTGGTTTAAATGAAGGCAGTGTTATTACTAATTTTTCTGATGATCCATCACTAAATGATATACCATCAAACTCTGTTTTAGCCATCAATCCTGGTATTAATTATGGAACTGCTTTTTTTGATTTCGGACTTTCATTAAACAATCTAGTGTCTTACAATATAAAGACAAATCAGATGATTGAAGATAATCCAGAACAAAGTATTCAAGCTCATATCATGTATACCGGTTATTTAAATGGTCGTGGTTTTTTTGATGAAAGTAAATTTTCAGGTTTGATTAGGTCAGAATTTAAAAAGGAAAAAACCGTTATTTCAGGAATTATGATGTTAACACTTCCAAAAGGGGTGTGGGCACAGGCAGGATATAATACCCTTTATGGTGCCTCTGGTGGTATTGGGTTTAACTTAACCAATCAAATTTGTCTGGAATATAATTATGAGAAAGCCATTGGTGATTTAGCGTCATTTGGTAATTCCCATGAAATTACTTTAGCCTATAAATTTAAGAATAATAATAGATATTTATATAGTGGTGATGATGAAGAGGGTGCTTTAATTACACCTACTACTAAATCTAAACGTCCGGTAGCTAATAAAAAAGACTCAACTAAGTCAGATGAAGAATTCAGAGCCAACAGAAAGGCGAAAGCTGAACTAGCTGCTGCTGAGAAGGCTAAAGCAGAAGAAGAGGCCAAGATCAAGCCAGAAAAAGAGGTTCAAGAAAAAGTAGATGAAGATGCTATAGCGGCATTGGCAGCTGAAGAAAAAGCAAAAGCAGACGAAATAGAAAAAATTAGACTGGCAGAAGAAGCACAGGCCAAAGCAGATGAAGAAGCCAGAATCAAGCTGGCGGCAGCAGAAGCTCAAGCGAAGGCAGATGAAGAAGAAGCCAGAATGAAGCTAGCAGAAGCAGAAGCTCAAGCGAAGGCAGATGAAGAAGCCAGAATGAAGTTAGCAGCAGCAGAGGCACAAGCAAAAGCGGATGAAGAAGCCAGAATGAAGTTAGCAGCAGCAGAGGCACAAGCAAAAGCAGATGAAGAAGCCAGAATTAAATTGGCAGAGGCAGAAGCGCTTGCCAATGAAAAGGTAGTTGATACAACTGATTCGGCTATTGAAGATATTAAGGCATCGACTAAAGAATATGAAAGAATCCAACAATTATTGTCCAAATTGAAAGAGACTGTTGCTAGTAAAGAAAAGGATCTTAAAGATTTAAAACAGGAAAATGATTTAAGTGAACAAGGTATTTATGTAGAACCAAAACCTTTTAAAAGTGTTTCGGAAGAAAATGCAGCTATAGAATCTTTAAAAACAGAGTTGGAAAATGTAATTTCAGATCAGAATGAAAAAATTGTTCAATTGGAGAATTTATATAGTGAAAGACTTCAAAGCATTCCAAACATGAATGATTCAATCAATGTGTTTTATAAAAAGACTATTCAAGATTTAAAAACAGAGCAATCACAGGTAGTAAGTTCTAAAGAAGAATTACTAACGACACTTGAGGATATTCAGGTAAAAACTGAAATAGAGAGAAAACGTAGAATAAAACGAGCCACTTACGACAATGAGCAAGATAGATACTTAAAAGATCAGGCTACATTAAATATAATCAAACAAAATACGCCTCTAAGTACAGTGCCGCTTAAGCAAGAAGATTTTGATTTTGGTGAGGAGCAAAGTAACGTACAAATTATAAAAGGTGTAAGTAATGTAGAAAGTGGTTATTATCTGGTTCTTGCAGTACATACAGATATTGCTAAGCGTGATGAATTCTTAACAAAAGCAGTCTCAGCTGGACAAAAGGATATCAACTTCTTCTATGATGTGAGCTCTGGTAAATATTTCATCTATTATGAAAAATATGATGATATATCAGGTGCTACAAGGGCATTAGAAACTAAAGGTACTAAGGTATACAACAGTAAAATGTCTATGGTAAAAATAGAAAATTAAGAATATATAAAAGTTTATTTTGTAATAAAAATCTACCATACAAAATAAACTTTTATCGTTTAAAGGCAAAAAAAATAGATGAAGTGCATATTTTTTTTGTTTTTCTTGTATTTATTAGAAATTTTTTACGATATTTATCCCGTTAAAATACATTAAATTTAGATTAAATTATTATAAAGTAGTATAAAGACTACAATATATGAGATTTAATGTCTGATAACAAGTGTTATTTCTTTTTGAAAGCCCTTAATAATAAAAGATATGCTAAATATAATTATCATGAAAAAAACTACTTCTGCTAAATTAGCACTTATTGCTTTAATTATATTCGCATGTCTTGAAAGTTATGCTCAAACTTACAAGCCTTTTTCTGTTAGGAATAAGATAGATGTAAAGGGAAGTATGCTTGTCATTGGGAATAATATTTTGGGAAAAGACAATCTTCCATTTAATGATGATACTAAGGATAATCAGGATATATCTATGCAATATATAGATATTGATACTGATGCCTCAACTTTTAGTTCAAGTAGTGCAGACCTTTTAATCCCACCGCAAAAAAATGGTAGTCCTACAACTTGTTACAGGGTATCCTACGCAGCATTATATTGGGGGGCTATGCTTCAAAGTGGAAGCAGAGCAGACATCAATAAGGTTAAAATTAAATTACCTGGTAGTACCGTATATAATGATATAACTGGTGAGGTTATTTATGATGCCATTGCAAACCCGATTGTTTCACTTCCAAATGAGCCTGGAAATACTCCATACGCCTGTTATGCCGATGTGACATCTTTGCTATCAGGTGTGTCAAATCTCGAAGGGACTTTTACGGTAGCAAATGTAAGATCTAGTTTAGGTTTAAATGCTACGACAGGATTATCTGCTGGTTGGACACTATACGTAATTTATGAAGATCCTAATCTTACAACTAAATCATTCTCTAGTTTTGATGGATTTGCCCATTTGTCTTCGGGGCGTGTTCAAACAATTCCTATTTCAGGTTTTAATACACCACAATCAGGACCTGTAGATTTTCAAATTGCTTATGCTGCTTTTGATACCGACAAAAATAAAAAAGCGAATAAACTTGAAATAAATAATAAGGAAATTACAACACCTTTAAGGCCTACTAATAATTTTTTTGGTTCTGTTATAGAAAACGGAAACGGTATTACATTTCCTAGAAACCCGTTTGGGTCGAACACATTAGGTTATGATACTGGTTTCTTGGATGTTTATTCAGGAAATCCTGCATATATTAAAAATAATGCTACCTCAGCCGAATTAGCAATACAAGTCGCAAGAGGACAAGCTGATCCAATATTCTTTTTTTTCAGTGCGTTTGCGGTAGATATAATTGCCCCAGACATTAACCTAACAAAAATTGTCCTGGATACTGCTGGCAATAATATTGATGGCGCTGATGTTACCTTAGGCCAGAACTTATTTTATAAAATTAGTTATCAAAGTGTAGGTAATGATAATGTGACTCAATTCACTATCAAAGATGTACTTCCTGATAATGTTATTTTTGATCCATTAACAGATATTGATTTAAGTAGCTCTGGAGGTGCAACATTACAATCATATGACCCAATAACAAGAACACTTATTTTTAATATTCCAAATTCTTCTGTTGAAATTAATGATCCTATTTTTGAAATACGCATAGCGGTAAAGATCGTTTCTGAATGTTATGCCTTAAGTCAGGCTTGTTCCAACGAAATAAGGAATCAGGCTTTTGCCACCTATAGCGGTTTGATAAACCCCACAATAATTCAAGATGAAGGAAGTTTTGATTCTGTTACCTGTTTAGGGACTCCGGCTCCTACCAATTTTTTAGTAGATATATCTAATTGTACCTTCGCAAAAAATGAGGTGTTATGTGGTTCAAGTGTGGTTTTGACTGCAGCAGATGGTTACGATACTTATTCCTGGTCTACTAGTCCAACCGGAACGCCGGTAATAGGTACAGAACAGACCTATACAGCAACTTCAACAGGAACGTATTATGTTCAAAATACAACCTTATCAACATGTATATCCATACAGGAAGAAATAACAGTGGTTCCTTATGGAAATACCATTACAAATCCTGTGATCCCTTTTGCTGATTCAAATCCAATTTGTCCAAACGATGGTAAAGTTTTACCTAACATCTTTTTATGTGGGGCCAATGCCACTAGATCCATAAATACAGGTATTAGTGATGCCTCTTCTATTATTTGGGAAAAATTGGACGAAAACAGTTGTGCCGCTTCAACAGTGGATAATTGCGCCAATGAAAATGATACATGTATATGGAATCAAGTAGGTTCAGGACCTAATTATTTATCAAATACTGCAGGACAATTCAGGGTTGTTATTAATTATACAGGTGGATGTTTCAGTATTTTTTACTTTAATGTGTATCAAAACTTATTAAACCCAACCGCTACAGCTAAAGATATTATATGTAACACTCCCGGGGAAATAACCGTTGGTGGTGTTCCTGGTGGTTATGAGTACAGTATAGATGGTATAAATTACCAGGCTGGTAATGTATTTACGGTTAACACGCCTAATTATTACATTATTTATATTAGACAAATAGGTGTTGATACCAATCCATGTATTTTTGAAACACCTCGTGTATACGTTAGAAATAGAAATTTTACAGTTTCAACATTTGTTACTCAGCCATATTGCAATGGGGGTCAGGGTACCATAAAACTAGCTGCTAATGATGCGTTGCCGCAGTATTATTACAGTCTCTTCCAGGGAGGAACTTTAATTAACAGTGTTGGACCAATAACTGCGAGTGATTATACCTTTGCAAACCTTAATCCCGGAATTTATAACTATACAGTATCTACTGATGACGGATGTAGTTCTTCAGGAAATATTGAACTTATAAATCCACCATTATTAACAGCAACTGCAGCACTTACAAAACCATTAACCTGCACGGACGGGGAAATAACTGTTTTTCCAGTTGGAGGTACACCGCCTTATGTTTATGACTTAAATAGCGCATCAGTTTATCAGAACTCGCCGATATTTACCGTGCCAACTGCCGGCGTATATAATATCACAGTTGTAGATTTTAATAACTGTACTACAACTGTTTCAATACCAGTAAACGCAACACCAGCCCCTGTATTTAATACTGCAAAAGTGGATGTTTTATGCGCAAATTCTGGTAATACAGGTTCTATAAGTGTTAACGTAACCAATGCTAATGGCAACAGTTTACGCTATAGTATTGATAATGGAGCCACTTTTGTTAATTCACCAATATTTAACGGATTAGCTGCTGGAACTTATGATGTAGTGTTAGAATATACTATTGGATCAGATGTTTGTTTAACCACACCTCAAACGATAACAATTAATCCAACAGCTCCAATTATTGGAACGGCTACTTTAACTACACCTTATACATGTATCACCAATGGAACGATTACCATTTCTGGAGTTTCAGGAGGAAATGGTCCTTATGCTTATAGTATTGATGGTGTCACGTTTCAGCCAGGAAATACATTTTCAGGACTAACAAACGGTAATTATACTGCAACCATAAGAGATGTTAACGGATGTACTGTTAATACGAATACCATAATAATAGCTCCTTTAAATCCTCCAACTGATTTATCATTTAGCAATTCACCATTAACTTGTCCAACTAATCTTTCGGTTGTTACAATTAATTCAACAACAGGTGGTGTAGGGACTTTAGAGTATCGCATTGTATCTCCGGTAGCTTCAGCGACAGCTTACCAAGCTTCAACAAGTTTTGCAGGTTTAGCTCCTGGTACTTATACTTTTGAAGTAAAGGATGCCAATGATTGTACATATAGTGAACCTTATACCATTGTACCATTACCAGCATTAACGGTTGTGGGTCAAAAGATTAATGATATTACTTGTTTTGGAGCATCAGATGGTGCAGCACGATTTACGGTTTCTGGCTCAACGGGCTTTACCTATACTATTAATGGAGGTGCTTCAATTGCAGGAAGTTCACCAATCAATTTAACAGGTTTGGCTGCAGCTACATACACGGTTGTTATTACTGATACAACAACAAACTGTCAGGCAACAGCTTCTGTTACCATAGATTCACCTGCTACTGCATTGAGTTTAACAACTACCGTTACACCTCTTACATGTAATGCGAATGGAAGTGTGGTTATTAATGCCATTGGCGGTTGGGGAGGAAATAGTTATACACTGACACAACCAGACACCACAATATTACCGGCTCAAGGTAGCAATACCTTTTCAAATTTGTCACAACCTGGAACGTATGCAGCAACAGTAACTGATTCAAAAGGATGTGTACAAATCGTGACATTTAGTTTAAGTACTCCAACTGCGCCAACAGCTTCTATAGCAATCGTATCGGATTATTGTTTTGATCCTATTAATGGTGCAACACTTGAAGTAACTGCAGCAGGAGGAATTACACCTTATGAATATAACATAAACGGAGGACCGTTTGGTTCAAGCAATATATTTGCAAATTTAACACCTGGAAATTATACTATCATAGTAAGAGATGCTTATGGATGTATCGTTACTTTACCGGCACAAACTATCGCTCCTCAATTAACGGTAAACACTGTTTTAACTAAAGAATTAGATTGTTCAGCATCACCGGATGCTGTAATAACTGGTACCATAACTGGTGGGTATTCGCCGTTTACATATGCCATCTCAATTAATGGAGGTGCTTATAGTTCTTTAGGAGCAACTGGATCACCATTTGTATATACTACATTTACAGATGGAACGTATCAATTCCAAATTACAGATGCCAGAGGATGTCAATCTGAATCAAATGTAATAACTATTAGCCCTTTAACTAACCCTATAGTAACAGGGACAACTACGCAAGTAAGTTGTAATGGCGTTTCAGATGGTTCAGTACAATTAGTTGGATCAGGCGGTTCAGGCGGTTATACTTATAGTGATGATAATGTAACGTTTGTAGGGACTTCCTTATTTACAGGATTAGCAGCAGGGTCCCATACGTTTTATATAAGAGACAGTAAAAACTGTAGCTCTAGTGTTACGGTAGTCATTACAGAGCCAACGGTTTTAGTAGCCACAGCAAGTGCCACTGCATTTAGTTGTAGTGCGACTAATACGAAACAATCAGCCGTAATAACTATAGCTGTTCCAACAACAGGAACGGCGCCGTATCAATATAGTTTTAATGGTGGGGCAACTTTTAGTTCTAGTAATACCTTAACAGTTAATGATAACGGATCAGATCAAACATTTACTTATGTAGTAAGAGATGCTAATGGCTGTTTAACAGCATTACAAAACATTACGTTAACGGCATTAAATCCACCAACAGATTTAGCCTTTGCATCCACAGCCGTTACTTGTTTAGCGACCGCATCAACAGTGACTTTAACAGCAACAAATGGCGTTGGACCATTGGAATATGAAACCATTGCCCCATCACCAATTATAGTTGGAAAACAAGGGTCGAATGTATTTACAGGATTAACACCAGGAACTTATGTATTTAGAGTGACTGATGCTAATGGCTGTTATTATACCGAATCATATATTGTAGCACCAGTTACCCCAATTACAGTTACCGGTTTAAAATTAAGTGACGTCTTATGTTTTGGGGATAATACAGGAGCGATACAATATACAGTATCTGGATATGCCGGCACTTATACAAGTACACTAACCAGTGGAGCGGGAACTTTAGTTCAAGCAGGAAACACAATTAATGTAACTAATTTAATAGCTGACACCTATACTATTGAAGTTACAGATGATATTACAGGATGTACAGCCAATGCGACCATTATAATAACTGAACCTGCCGTTGGATTAACATTCACAGCAACTTCGACAAACGTCTACTGTTCAGAAGATAACTCACAAATTACGGTAAATCCATTAGGAGGAACTGCAAGTTATACGTATGCCGCAGTAGTAACTGGATCAGCAGCACCAGCGCCGGGAGCTTATGCAAGTAGTAGTGTGATCACTGTAGACACCAATTCAGCTACAGATTTAGTTTGGGATGTATATGTAAAAGATGCCAATGGTTGTATTACCATGAATCCGGTTACCATCATTGCAGATGCTTTACCAACAGTAACCACACCACCGTTAGCATCCAATCAATGTACTGTAACAACAGGCTTTACCTTTACAGCTACAGGAACAGGATTAGTACCACTATCATATAGTATCAATGGAGGTGCTTCGTATCAAGCGAGCCCAACATTTACGGTTAATGTACCTGGAACTTATTTTGTTACTATTAAAGACAAAAATGGTTGTACCGCCATCAGTCCTACAGCAACTATAGTGTATGCACCATTAACTTCATTGGCAGCTGTCACCAAAGAATTAGATTGTTCAGCGTCACCGGATGCAGTAATTACGGTTACTATATCAGGAGGTAATGCACCATTTACCTATACGGTTCAAAAAGGCGCTGGAGCACCAAGTGCACCAAGTGCGCCAATTGCAGGACCAACATTTACATATTCAGTGTCTCTAGCTAATGTAGATAGTTATACTTTTGTGATTACTGATACTAATGGTTGTACGTCTACGAGTACCATCACGATTGATCCAATAACTAACCCTATAGTAACAGGGACAACTACGCAAGTAAGTTGTAATGGCGTTTCAGATGGTTCAGTACAATTAGTTGGATCAGGCGGTTCAGGCGGTTATACTTATAGTGATGATAATGTAACGTTTGTAGGGACTTCCTTATTTACAGGATTAGCAGCAGGGTCCCATACGTTTTATATAAGAGACAGTAAAAACTGTAGCTCTAGTGTTACGGTAGTCATTACAGAGCCAACGGTTTTAGTAGCCACAGCAAGTGCCACTGCATTTAGTTGTAGTGCGACTAATACGAAACAATCAGCCGTAATAACTATAGCTGTTCCAACAACAGGAACGGCGCCGTATCAATATAGTTTTAATGGTGGGGCAACTTTTAGTTCTAGTAATACCTTAACAGTTAATGATAACGGATCAGATCAAACATTTACTTATGTAGTAAGAGATGCTAATGGCTGTTTAACAGCATTACAAAACATTACGTTAACGGCATTAAATCCACCAACAGATTTAGCCTTTGCATCCACAGCCGTTACTTGTTTAGCGACCGCATCAACAGTGACTTTAACAGCAACAAATGGCGTTGGACCATTGGAATATGAAACCATTGCCCCATCACCAATTATAGTTGGAAAACAAGGGTCGAATGTATTTACAGGATTAACACCAGGAACTTATGTATTTAGAGTGACTGATGCTAATGGCTGTTATTATACCGAATCATATATTGTAGCACCAGTTACCCCAATTACAGTTACCGGTTTAAAATTAAGTGACGTCTTATGTTTTGGGGATAATACAGGAGCGATACAATATACAGTATCTGGATATGCCGGCACTTATACAAGTACACTAACCAGTGGAGCGGGAACTTTAGTTCAAGCAGGAAACACAATTAATGTAACTAATTTAATAGCTGACACCTATACTATTGAAGTTACAGATGATATTACAGGATGTACAGCCAATGCGACCATTATAATAACTGAACCTGCCGTTGGATTAACATTCACAGCAACTTCGACAAACGTCTACTGTTCAGAAGATAACTCACAAATTACGGTAAATCCATTAGGAGGAACTGCAAGTTATACGTATGCCGCAGTAGTAACTGGATCAGCAGCACCAGCGCCGGGAGCTTATGCAAGTAGTAGTGTGATCACTGTAGACACCAATTCAGCTACAGATTTAGTTTGGGATGTATATGTAAAAGATGCCAATGGTTGTATTACCATGAATCCGGTTACCATCATTGCAGATGCTTTACCAACAGTAACCACACCACCGTTAGCATCCAATCAATGTACTGTAACAACAGGCTTTACCTTTACAGCTACAGGAACAGGATTAGTACCACTATCATATAGTATCAATGGAGGTGCTTCGTATCAAGCGAGCCCAACATTTACGGTTAATGTACCTGGAACTTATTTTGTTACTATTAAAGACAAAAATGGTTGTACCGCCATCAGTCCTACAGCAACTATAGTGTATGTACCGCTAGATGCAAGTGCTCTTTTAACAAAAGATTTAACATGTTCAGTTCCAACAACTGCAGCTATTGATGTTACAGCTTTTGGAGGAAATGCGCCTTATACATATAGAGTAAAAATAGGTGCGGGAGCATATGGTGTTTCTACGCCTATGATTGGAGCATCATTTACGTATAACGCTGCCGCCGCAGATACCTATCAGTTTGAAATTACAGATGCCAATGGTTGTACTAAAGAAACCAATGTAATTACAACAAATGCCATCGTAAATCCTGATATTATCAATGTTATTGAAATACAACCAATTGCATGTAATGGCGAAGCAACAGCTGCTATTCAAATTATTATTGATCCTACAAAGGGATTAGGTCCATTTTTATTTAACGTATTTAATACAACCACAGCACAAAATTATGGTTCACAAACGTCTGGATTAACTGCTGGAGACTACATTATAAGAGTAACTGATGCCAAAGGATGTATAGACACATTCCCAATTACCATTTCAGAACCAACAACAATTAACGTGCTATATCATGCCGATCCTGTTACTTGTATTGGGCCAGGCTTATCACAAGGAGCTATAATTATTGATGGTGTTACTGGAGGAACCGCCCCATATAACTATTTCGTTTCAAGTTCTAATGGCTATTCAAATTCAGAGCTAAATGCAACAGGTTCTACTTCATTTGCTTTTAACGTAGTTGATTTCGGATTATATGAAATTCTTGTTGTTGATGCCAATGGTTGTTCTTTTTTAATTCAAAATGTTTTAGTTGCGTCACCACCTAATGATTTAGATATTACTGTAATCTCACCACCAGCGGATTGTTCTACTGGAGGTTCAGCAACAGTTAAAATTGGAGCCCCTTTAGCGGGTAGCGGACCATATCATTTTGCAATTTATACTGGCCCTGGTATGACTTATGTTGGACCAACGGCTTTTCCATGGCAAGATGAAAGTTTTGTTGGAAGTGAGGAAACCACATTTATTAATTTAATACCGGGTGCGTCTTATACCTTTATTGTATATGATGAACTTACCGATTGTTATTATTATGAAACATCAACAGTTCCGGTACCTACAAATTCAACATTAGTTACGAGTGCATCTTCGTCAAATAACATTACTTGTACAGGAAGTTCTGATGGAAATATAAGTTTTGATATCACTAGTAGTTATCTTGCTACAACTGATGTTACTTATGAAATCTTTGATTCATTATCATTGGTTACAACCGGTATTACTGGTTCCGGTACGGTTCCAGCAAGTGGAACTTTAACAGTATCGAATTTAGGACCATTACCTACAGGTAATTATATAGTCGTAGTAACCGAAGATGTAGGGGCTACTAATGCCGGTTGTAGTGTAGTAACTTCACCTGTTAATATCACAGAATCAGCCTTTATTTTAGCGCTTACTGCATCTGTTTCTAGAAATGAGAATTGTAATGAATTAGGCGTAATTACTGCTATTGGACAGGATGGTACTGCACCATATGAATATCAAGTTGTACCAACAGGTGGACCTATAGTACCAGCTAATTGGGCTAGTGCTAATTCGTTCAGTTTAACTGGAGGTAATTATGATATTTATGTAAGAGATGCGTATGGATGTATTCAATCTGTGTTGAATTTACAATTACCGACCGATCCATTACCAACGATAGATCCAATAGCGCCACAATGTTTTACAGGTTCGCCAATCAGTATTACATTGGTAGAAGGAACTGGAACAGCGATAGCGCCACTTACCTATAGTATAGGGGGTGCTTATCAGGCAGGAGACACCTTTACCATTAGTGCGGCGGGTAGTTACACGGTTAGTATAAAAGACGGCAACGGCTGTATAGTATCAACCACTTATGATGTACAACCACCATTGTTATTAGATGCTAATATGACTCAGGATTTAACCTGTACAGTTGATGCGAGTATTACTTTAACAGCAAGTGGAGGGACAGGAGTTTATACTATTTATGAAGTGGATTATAATAGTGGAGGTTATGGAGCTATAGCAGGATTACCTTATACAGCTACTTTAGAGGGTACTTATCAGTTTAGAGTAACGGATTCACAAGGATGTCAATCAGAATCTAATATCATTATAGTTACCCCCAAAACAGCACCTACACTTACCTATACACAAACAAATGTGAGTTGTAATGGAGGCGCAGACGGAAGTATAGTAGTAACAGCAGCTGATGGTATCGCACCATATCAATACAGTATTAACGGAGCACCTTTTGTAACATCCAATGTATTTAATGGGTTGTCAGCAGGACTATATGATGTTGTTGTTATGGACAGTAAAAATTGTGTTTCACCTGCAACTACAGTAACTATTACAGAACCTGCGATAGTAGGAGGAACGATAGTGTTGACACAAGGCTTAACCTGTGGCGCAGGAAACGCCACACAAGCAGCTATTGTAACTGTTACAGGCAGTGGAGGAACAGCACCCTATACCTATAGTTTTGATGGCGGAGTAAATTATACATCAATAAATACCTATACTACCTATAGTTCAGGATTAGTAACGGCTTATGTAAAAGACGCTAATGGCTGTCTTATTCCAGCAGCAATAACTTTTAATGTACCAGCTTTAGATCCACCAACGGATTTAGGTTTTGTATCTACAGCAGTAACCTGTTTAGCATTGACAAGTGATGTTACCCTAACTACCACCAATGGTGTTGGGCCATTAAGTTATGCTATCATATCACCAGCAAGTGCCACAGGAAATGTAACAGGATTAAATACAGGAATCTTTACAGGATTGCTTCCAGATACTTATGTATTTGAAGTAACAGATGCTAATTTCTGTACTTATCAAGAATCATATACCGTAGTTCCGGTAATCAATATAACCGTTTCAGGAACCTTAGTAAATGATGTTAGTTGTAATGGAGGTTCAAACGGTGCTGTAGACTTTACAGTTTCAAATTTTACAGGAACTTATAGTTATACCATTAATGGAGGACCAGCAGTAGTTGGACAATCAGCAGCAACTATTAGTTTAACAGGATTACCAATAGGAGATCAGATTATTGTAGTAACAGATGAAACAACAGGATGTACAGATACAGTTACCATCACCGTTAGTGAGCCAACCGTATTAACCCTTGTTGAGACAACAAATATTAATGCGAATTGTAATTTTGGAGCACAAGTCAGTGTAACAGCAGGCGGCGGCACACCAAATTATACATACGCATTTGTACAAAACTTAGTTGCACCAATAGCTTCAGATTATACAGCTAGTGCTAGTGCAGTATTAGATCCAGCAGTCAATGTGAATTGGGATGTTTGGGTTATGGATGCCAATGGATGTACCACTCAAATTGATATAGTTATTGCTACCGATCCATTACCAACGATAGATCCAATAGCGCCACAATGTTTTACAGGTTCGCCAATCAGTATTACATTGGCAGAAGGAACTGGAACAGCGATAGCGCCACTTACCTATAGTATAGGGGGTGCTTATCAGGCAGGAGACACCTTTACCATTAGTGCGGCGGGTAGTTACACGGTTAGTATAAAAGACGGCAACGGCTGTATAGTATCAACCACTTATGATGTACAACCACCATTGTTATTAGATGCTAATATGACTCAGGATTTAACCTGTACAGTTGATGCGAGTATTACTTTAACAGCAAGTGGAGGGACAGGAGTTTATACTATTTATGAAGTGGATTATAATAGTGGAGGTTATGGAGCTATAGCAGGATTACCTTATACAGCTACTTTAGAGGGTACTTATCAGTTTAGAGTAACGGATTCACAAGGATGTCAATCAGAATCTAATATCATTATAGTTACCCCCAAAACAGCACCTACACTTACCTATACACAAACAAATGTGAGTTGTAATGGAGGCGCAGACGGAAGTATAGTAGTAACAGCAGCTGATGGTATCGCACCATATCAATACAGTATTAACGGAGCACCTTTTGTAACATCCAATGTATTTAATGGGTTGTCAGCAGGACTATATGATGTTGTTGTTATGGACAGTAAAAATTGTGTTTCACCTGCAACTACAGTAACTATTACAGAACCTGCGATAGTAGGAGGAACGATAGTGTTGACACAAGGCTTAACCTGTGGCGCAGGAAACGCCACACAAGCAGCTATTGTAACTGTTACAGGCAGTGGAGGAACAGCACCCTATACCTATAGTTTTGATGGCGGAGTAAATTATACATCAATAAATACCTATACTACCTATAGTTCAGGATTAGTAACGGCTTATGTAAAAGACGCTAATGGCTGTCTTATTCCAGCAGCAATAACTTTTAATGTACCAGCTTTAGATCCACCAACGGATTTAGGTTTTGTATCTACAGCAGTAACCTGTTTAGCATTGACAAGTGATGTTACCCTAACTACCACCAATGGTGTTGGGCCATTAAGTTATGCTATCATATCACCAGCAAGTGCCACAGGAAATGTAACAGGATTAAATACAGGAATCTTTACAGGATTGCTTCCAGATACTTATGTATTTGAAGTAACAGATGCTAATTTCTGTACTTATCAAGAATCATATACCGTAGTTCCGGTAATCAATATAACCGTTTCAGGAACCTTAGTAAATGATGTTAGTTGTAATGGAGGTTCAAACGGTGCTGTAGACTTTACAGTTTCAAATTTTACAGGAACTTATAGTTATACCATTAATGGAGGACCAGCAGTAGTTGGACAATCAGCAGCAACTATTAGTTTAACAGGATTACCAATAGGAGATCAGATTATTGTAGTAACAGATGAAACAACAGGATGTACAGATACAGTTACCATCACCGTTAGTGAGCCAACCGTATTAACCCTTGTTGAGACAACAAATATTAATGCGAATTGTAATTTTGGAGCACAAGTCAGTGTAACAGCAGGCGGCGGCACACCAAATTATACATACGCATTTGTACAAAACTTAGTTGCACCAATAGCTTCAGATTATACAGCTAGTGCTAGTGCAGTATTAGATCCAGCAGTCAATGTGAATTGGGATGTTTGGGTTATGGATGCCAATGGATGTACCACTCAAATTGATATAGTTATTGCTACCGATCCATTACCAACGGTAACGGTTCCAGCTTTAGCTTCAAATCAATGTAACTTAACAGGATCACTTTATACTTTTACAATAACAGGTGGTGCAGGTATTGCACCTTTAACCTATTCAATTGGAACAGGTTATCAGACTAGTGGAACATTTACAAGTTTAACACCAGGTACATATTTCGTAACTGTAAAAGATGGAAATGGTTGTACTGCAGTTAGTCCAACGGCTGTAACGATTTATCCGCCTTTAGATTTAACACCAACAATTACAGCATTACCAACCTGTGCTGATGACGATGGCATTATTACAGTAGCTCCCGCAGGAGGTTCTGGAGTCTATACGTATGCAATAAGCCCAAGCGCAGGATCAATATCTGGTAATGTGATTTCAGGTGTTCCATCAGGACCGTATACCATCACAATTACAGATACAGTTACAGGATGTTCAAAAGATGTTCCCGTAACATTATCAGCTGCAACACCGGTAACATTTACTACTTCAGTAAATGATGTAAGTTGTAATGGAGGCAATGATGGTATCATCACTGTAAATTTATCAGCAAGTAATGATAATCCTATATACACATATGAAATTACGGCAGGTCCAATCGTTTTTGGACCACAAAACTCCAATATTTTCGCAGGATTAGTAGCTGGAAATTATACAGTTCAAGTGAATTCTGGAAGAGGATGTTCAACACCTGCGATAGTTCCAGTAACACAACCTGCATTATTAGCAGTTTCAGGAGTAGCAACAGAATTTGGTTGTGCAGCTGATAATTCTGTGAATACATCCACATTAACTATTACGGAAGCAGGAGGTACAGCACCTCACACTTTCAGTATAGACGGAATAAACTATTTAGGTAGTAATATTTTTGATATCATTGACACGGGACTACCTCAAAATATTGACATCTATGTAAAAGATGACAATGGATGTATTGCCTTTAATACTGTTTCAATTTTACCGTTGCCAACGCTAACAGCAGCAACAGTAGGGATTGCAACACCAATTGATTGTAATAATTCAGGTTCAGTGGCAATAACTGTCACTGGTGGTTCAGGTACTTTTACGTATCAAATGTTACCAAGTGGGATAGCTCAGCCTTCAAATATATTTAGCGTTACAGTACCCGGAGATTATTATTTCCAGGTGAATGATTTAACAACTGGATGTACCATAGCAACTTCAGCATTTACAGTGGCGCCATTTGATCTTATTGATGTGGTGGCAGCGCCTACAACTGCGGTAACTTGTTTTGGAGATACCGATGGTACTTTAGAAATAAATGTCAGTGGTTATGCAGGACCTTATAACTATGAAGTATTTGATATTTTAGGAGCTTCAGTTTTAGCAGGAACGGGTAATACTACTTTGTTAAATCCACAACCAATAACAGGTCTGTCTGGTGGAAACTATTCAGTATTAGTGACTGAAACGGCCAGTCCATTTTGTGCAACAAGTTCGAACGTTATTACAATTGCATCGCCTTCAGAACCGTTGACACTGGTTGCAACAGAAACGGCAAATGTGACCTGTACCAATGATAAAGGAACCATAACGGCTCTTGCCAGTGGTGGTTGGGGATCTTATGAATATGAGTTAACAGGTACAGCTACAGTTGCATATTCTGCTAATGGAACGTTTACAAACTTATCAGCAGGAAATTATACCGTAAATACAAGAGATGCCGGTGGGTGTATTGTTTCTCAAAATGTAACATTAGTAATACCAGCACCAATTAATGCTACAGTAATAGCAAGTACAAATTTATTATCATGTTTTGGAGATACCAGTGCAACAATAACTGTAAGTGGTGTAACAGGTGGTGAAGGAACTAATTATTCTTATACACTTCTTACTTCATTACCTTCAGCAAGTGCTTCGGGACCTCAGGCGTCTCCAGTATTTAGTGGGTTAGGAGCAGGAACTTATAATGTGCTCATAACGGATGGATATAATTGCTCATATACATCTGCACCTATTGTGATAGCGCAACCAACTGTAGTGCAATCACAATTAGTAAAAACAACATCACAAACCTGTTTAACTGGAACGACACTTACATTAAGTGCTACAGGAGGAACAGGGGTATATTCTTATAGTGATAATATAAATTTCACTGGAGGATCTCTAGGTACATTCGTGTCATCAACAACCATTACGGTAGCACCCGGAACGTATGTATATTACGTAAGAGATGCCAATGGTTGTGTTGCTGAGGTATCTAATGAAATTAAGATAGATCCATTACCAGCTTTAGTTGTGACTGTAGATGCAACCAATGCTTTTATTAATTGCGCCGGAGATAATACAGGTGTTATAGTAGCTGAGGCTCAAGGAGGTTTAGGAAATTATATTTACACATTACAAGATGCTTCAGGAACAAATATACCGGGAGCAGTGCAAAACAGTCCGGGCGTTTTTACCGATCTTTTTGCTGGAACCTATCAGGTAAGAGTGGATAGTGGAGATTGTTTTACAACCTCTGCGCCAATTACTATTACCGAACCTACATTACCATTAACTGTAAGTTTCTTATCTACCGATGTGACTTGTAACGGATCTAATAATGGATTGTTGCAAATAAATGCTTCTGGTGGAACTGGAACGATACAGTATGCTATTTCACCTCAATTGAATCAATTTTTTGAAACATCGACGTTTGATAATCTTGCTCCTGGAACATACGATATTATCGTACAGGATGAATTGGGATGCTTTGTGTATTTCCCGGTTACTATTACTGAACCAAGTCCGTTATTCCTTTCAATAGTAACAGGATCATTAATTCCAGAAGTTTGTTCTGGTGATATGGATGGTGAGTTTAGTATTGATATTACTGGAGGAACCGAGCCTTACAGTGTGAGTCTGGACGATATTAATGGCGTTTATACCATAGGAATCTTAGGTCAAACACAATTTGATTTCACAGGATTAGAAGGTGGCGATCATGTTGTTTATGTGAGGGATAATGAAGGCTGTGAATCTGAATGGAATATTACCTTCCCAGAGTCTGTGTTGATTAATGCTGAAGTTGAAATAGAATATTGCACAACCAATACAGATGCATCAAGTAATACAGTGGCAGTGTATGTAGACAATAGTACGGTTGATACTGCGGATATAGATTATTCATTGGATGGTGGTGTCTATCAGACCAGCAGTGTGTTTAATGATGTGATACCAGGAAACCATACTATTTATGTAAGACATACCAATACCTGTGAAAAAGTAATCAGTTTTGATGTAGAACAGTTTGATGCATTACAAATAGCTATTGCCGACGGCGACCTTAACGAAATTGTAGCAACAACTGCTGGAGGATCTGGTATTTATGAATATGAGTTAACAAATCTAACAACATCTACTACCGAATCATTTGGAAGTACAGAGAGCTATTTTATATATAATTCTGGAGACTATACGGTTACGGTAACTGATAGTAACGGTTGTATAGCAAGTGCAACGAGATACTTTGAATTTATAGATGTGTGTATTACCAATTATTTCACCCCTAATGGCGATGGCTATTTAGACGAATGGGGACCAGGATGTACATCACAGTATAAAGACTTAACCTATGATATTTTTGACAGGTATGGCAGAAAAGTAGCAAATCTAAGAGCAGGACAGAAATGGGACGGTAGGTATAATGGAGCAGAATTACCTTCAGGTGATTACTGGTATGCTATAAGACTTAATGATAAAAAAGATAATCGTCAATTCGTAGGACATTTTACATTATACAGATAACAAATTAGTGGTTTAATCCTCTAAATTAAAAATTATGCAAATGCAAAAATCAATCATATATCTGTTTCTCTTGATCATCATAAAAAGTTATGGTCAAGAGTTGAACTTGCCTGTTTTTACGCAATATTTAGCAGACAATAATTTTGTGGTATCACCAACCTATGCAGGTATTGGAGACAATTTAAAAATCAGAGCGAACGGTTTGACGCAATGGGTCGGTATTAAAGGCGCTCCAGATAACCAGTCTTTATATGCAGACTTTAGAATAGCAGATCGTTCCGGAATAGGATTCTC
>NZ_JBAWKC010000006.1:0-189742 GCF_044003965.1 Gaetbulibacter aquiaggeris | reverse complement strand
TGGGAGAGTAGGTCGTTGCCTTTTTTGGAAACCCTTCATATTTATTTATGAAGGGTTTTTTGTTGTTATTTACTTTCAATATATATCCTTTAATACATAACAATCATTTGTTATTAATTACTATGGCATAAGGTCTATTTATGATTCAGACTAATCTTTCCACTAATGTATATTTTCATTTTATTTGTTTAAATTCGCTTACATGAATGACATTATAGTATCTACTTTAAAAACTTTAAATAAAACCAATCAAATTATTTCTATTTTAAATAATGATTTGTTATGCAATGCAACAATACCTCCTTATAGGTCGAGTATAGGTTCTCATATTAGACACATATTAGATTTTTATGACTGTATTTTAAACAGGGCGTCTGAAGCTTATATTGATTTGACATTAAGAAGACGGAGCGTACTTGTTGAAACCAATTGTACTGAAGCATTAAAATATTATAAGGCCATTACAAGTAAACTGAACAACATTACTTATAATTTTGAAGATGAAATCTATGTGATTGATGATCTGGGTAATGGAAAAATCAAAATTAGGTATACTATAGGGGCTTTGTTTGCACAGGCAAATAGCCATACCATTCATCATTACGCTATTATAAATTATATAATGAACGGATTGGAACTTGAAATTAAAGATACTAGCTTTGGATATAATCCTACGACACCAAATAAAATCTTAATCGGTTAATTAATTTTTGTTGAAAATACTATTCATGATAGTATTAATGCCCTTAAATATTAAGTAAATAGCAAGTATAGCGATTAAACATCCCACAATAAGAATCGGAATGTAAAGCGGCTTTTCTTTGTTGTTGAAAGCAATACTCAACATAATTGGCGCCATAAATATAGCTAACAAAGAAAAAAACATAATTTTTATCCCTTTAAAAAGAAGGGGTCTGTCCGTTTTATGACTCATCATTAAATTTTTTTATAGAATTACGCACATTGCCGTATTTATTCAATAATTTCTGAGCTTCTTCCTGTGTAATATCTAGTTCATTCATTATCATTTTAACACCTCTGTCAACTAGTTTATTATTGCTTAATTGCATGTCAACCATTTTATTTCCTTTAATATGACCAAGTTGAATCATGGTAGTGGTCGTAATCATATTAAGAGCTAATTTTTGCGCTGTTCCTGCTTTCATACGCGAGCTACCGGTAACAAATTCAGGTCCTACAATAATTTCTATAGGAAATTTTGCAGTTAAAGACAAGGGGCTTTTATGATTACAGGTAATACAGCCGGTTGAAATATGATGTTTATTACATGCCTCTAAAGCTGCAATAACATAGGGAGTAGTACCTGAAGCGGCAATGCCTACCACTACATCTTTTGTAGAAATGTTATGTACTTTTAAGTCTTCCCACCCTTGTACAATGGAATCTTCAGCAAATTCCACGGCTTTTCTTATAGCTGTATCCCCACCTGCAATTATTCCTATGACTAGTTCATGAGGGACTCCAAAAGTTGGTGGACATTCTGAAGCATCCAAAATACCTAATCTTCCACTGGTTCCTGCACCAATGTAAAATAATCTACCTCCTTGATTAAGTTGATGAACGATGACTTTAACTAATTTTTCAATTTGAGGAATGGCTTTTTCCACAGCAACCGGTACCGTTTGATCTTCGGCATTTATATTTATCAATAATTCAATGATATTCATCTTTTCAAGATGCTCATAATTTGAATCCTGTTCTGTAGTTTTAATAAAATCCATAACTCAAAAATACATCTTTTTTAGTTTGATTCATTAAATGAGATCTTTGTTATACCTCTTTTTAAACAAATTCTTAATATTTAAATCAAGTTGTAATTAATTTTTATAATATGAGAACTGATCAGTATTACAGGACAGTATAAATCAATTCGTCTACTTCAGAAGCTCTGAAATAACCTAATGGATAATTTTCCGGATTGGTTTGATTGATGCAATTGCCTCTTACCGTAGCTGGTTGTGTTTCAAAAGGTCCACCACCTTCTTGACTGTTTTGTTGTAATAAAATAAACATATAATTATAAAATTCTTTAGAAATTCCATAATTGCGAATAGTGACAAGGTCTCCTGAAGCTAATTCTTCCTCTGTATAAAATCCGAAAATTTGATTTCCATTGGTAAATTCATCTTTATAAACTTCTAAACTTGGAATGACCGGAATATCACTTATGAATTCAAAAAAATTGTAATTTTCTTCATCAACGGGATCAGTATAATAAGCCTTTAGCTCTGTTTCGTTTCCTGAAAAACCTCCTTCATTGTTTTGATCAACGTATTCTATACTAGCAACAGATTTCAGAGTTTCTGAGGCCGTATAGGTTTCTCCATCATATATAATTGTTAAGTAATAGGTTTCATTTAAGACAGGAAAAAATATTGAATTTTTATAAATTCCGCTGAGTCCTTCTTCAGTAAAAACAAAAATGTTATTACTGGTATCAGTAATTTCAACTTGGGCTCCATTAGCTGGTGGTACGGACTCATCAAAATAAGGTGCTGTTAATGTTAATTTTATTTGTTGTTCGTTGCCATTGGTTCCTTTGAACCAGTTAATGGAAGCATCAATAACGAGCCTTGGGCTTTCATTTGGAACATTTAATTCTATGACATCTTCACATGCCGTTGTGAAGAGTATAAGGATAGTTATATAGACTAATTTTTTCATTTTAAAACTTAAAATTATAGGATACTGATGGAACAATGCCAAATATAGAAAGCTTTATAGCTTCATTGACACCTGTATTTCTGTTTTCTCTAAACGTAATAGAGGAGGCATTTTTTCTATTATATATATTATAGACTCCAAATACCCAATAACTTTGATAGCCATTTTTCTTATTTGGTTTTGGAGTATAACTTAGGGATACATCTAAGCGATTATAAGAAGGTAGTCTACTTGCATTTCTGTCACTAAAATTGGCTATAGTAATGCCATTATATTCATATTGTCCAACAGGATAGGTTGTTGGTTGTCCTGTTTGAAATAAAAAATTAGAATTAAGTTCCCATTTATTATTTAATTTATAATTGGTGGTCACAGATATATCATGAGTTTTATCATAAGGTGTGAAATACCAATTACCATTGTTAATACCTAGTTCAGAAGCTGTTCGGCCTTTTGTTTGTTGCTGTGACTTTGAAAGGGTATAAGCCACCCAACCATTCAGCCTTCCCTGATTTTTTCTAAATAAAATTTCTAAACCATATGCTCTAGCATGGCCATTTAAAATAACTTGTTCAATTGCATCATTGGCAATTAAATCAGCGCCATCAATATAATCAATTCTGTTTTTTATTGTTTTATAAAAGCTTTCTACTTCTAAGGAATAATTATCGTTTTTTAAATTTTTAAAATAACCAATAGCAAATTGATCTAATAATTGGGGTTTCACGTATTTTCCACTGGGAGCCCAAACATCAAGCGGTGTAGGAGAACTCGTATTTGATAGTAAATGTAAATACTGACTTAACCGGTTATAGCTTCCTTTAATAGAAGTGTTTTCATTGAGTTGATAAGAAACTGAAAATCGAGGTTCCAGATTATGAAAAGTTTTAATAACATGACCTCTTTTGAACGATTCTGTCCCAATAGGATCTGCTTTTTGATAAATTTGTAACTCATTATTAAAAACTACCGCTTCATCATTTTGATAGATATTTAGTTCATCTTGACCTAAACGTAAAAATGAACTTAAACGCAATCCGTAAGACAATTCAATTCTATTTGAAAGGCGCTGTTCCACATCTAAATAAAGAGCATTTTCAAACGCATACTTATCAATCAGTTTGTATGAGTTAATACCTGAGGTTTCAGTGGAAGGTTCAATTTGTCCAGGATTGAATTTATAATAAATACTGTTTAAGCCATAGAATAGCTTAAAGTTATTGTTTAAATAATGTTTAAAATCATACTTGAGGTTAAAATTTTGAATGCCAGAATTCCATTTGAACTCAACAAAATTAAGTTTTAAGCCGTAATAATAATCGGAATAAATTAATGATAAATTGGAGAATAATTTATCAGAGAATAAATGATTCCATCTAAAGTTTAAAACGGCATTTCCGTAAGTATTTTCAAAACTATCAGAAATACTAAACACATCTCTGCCAAAATATCCTGATAAGTAAATATTATTGTTATCATTGAGTTTATAGCTCAACTTGGTATTTAGATCATAGAAATACGCAATATTTTGATTGTCAAAAAGAGGTAAAAACAAATGCGCATAAGAAGATCTTCCGCCAAAAAGGAAAGAACCTTTTTCCTTTTTAATAGGACCTTCAACCAATAGACGACTTGCTACTAAGCCAATCCCTCCGGTAGCATGAAACTCATTACTGTTACCTTCTTTTTGGTAAATGTCTAATACTGAAGAAACACGTCCGCCATATCTTGATGGAATACCTCCTTTATACAATTTAAGATCTTTTATAGCATCTGGATTGAATACTGAAAAAAATCCGAATAAATGTGATGAATTGTAAATAGTCGCCTCATCTAAAAGTATTAGATTTTGATCTGCAGCGCCGCCCCGAACATTAAAACCTGAGGAACTTTCACCCGCATTTGAAACTCCAGGCAATAAGGTAATAGCTTTAATCACATCAGGTTCTCCTAATACAACAGGTAATTGCTTTATTGTTTTGACAGTTAATGAATTAACACTCATCTGTGCATTAGAGATATTCAATTTCTCAACGTTTTCAATAATCACAACCTCATCTAGACTTTCAATAGCCTCGTTAAGTTGAAAATTTTTAGAGATGTTATTGGTTAGATCAATTCTTTCAATAAGGTTATTGTAACCTAAATAGCTAATTACAATTTCGTAGTTCCCTTTTGGAAGCGTAATAGAATAAAAACCATATTCATTGGTGGTGGTACCTGTTTTTAATTCAGGTATAATGATATTAACTCCTATAAGCGTTTCATTATTTTGCTTGTCAGAAATGGAGCCACTAAGTGTAAATTTTTCCTGTGCCTGTAAACCGTTGATATTTAGGAGCCAACCCAAACAAATAAAGGTCAATATATATTTCATTAATTAGCAATTTTTTGACAAAACTATAAAAAAAAAAGCCCCAATAAAGGAGCTTTAACTTTAATTTATTATTCAATTCTTGTCAGAATATTATTAAATGTTTTACTCGGTCTCATGCTTTCGCTTACCAGCTTTTCATTTGGAAAATAATATCCTCCAATGTCTACAGGTTTTCCTTGAGCATTATTTAATTCCTTGATAATTTTTGCTTCATTATCTTCCAAAAGTTTGGCTACCTTACTAAAACTTTCTTTTAATTGCTTATCTTTTGTTTGTAATGCTAAGGCTTCTGCCCAGTAAACAGCTAAGTAAAAATGACTTCCTCTGTTATCTAATTCTCCAACATTTCTAGATGGTGATTTTTTGTTATCTAAGAATTTATCGGTTGCTTGATCCAGGGTATCCGCAAGGATAAGCGCCTTTTTATTATTATTATGTTCACCCAAATATTCTAAAGACACGGCCAATGCTAAAAACTCTCCAAGAGAATCCCAACGCAAATGACCTTCTTCTAAAAATTGCTCAACATGCTTTGGAGCAGAACCACCAGCCCCCGTTTCAAATAATCCGCCTCCATTCATCAAAGGCACAATGGAAAGCATTTTTGCACTGGTACCAACTTCTAATATTGGAAATAAATCTGTTAAGTAATCACGTAAAACATTACCAGAAACCGAGATTGTGTCTTTGCCTTCTTTAAGTCTTTGGCAGGTAAAAGTAGTGGCTTCAACTGGAGATAAAATTTTTATATCTAAACCTTTGGTATCGTGGTTAGGTAAATATTTATTTACTTTTTTTATTAATTCTTTATCATGTGCTCTCTTGCTGTCTAACCAGAAAATGGCGGGTGTATTCGTAGCGCGCGCTCTCCCTACGGCAAGCTTTATCCAGTCTTGAATGGGGGCATCTTTAACTTGACACATTCTCCAAATATCGCCAGCCTCCACAGTATGCTCCATTAATGTTTTTCCTGAAGCATCAATCACTTTTACAATACCATCCGCTTTAATTTCAAATGTTTTGTCGTGTGAACCGTATTCTTCTGCTTTCTGGGCCATTAACCCAACATTTGGAACGGTTCCCATGGTAGTAGGGTCAAAGGCACCATTTTCTTTACAAAAATCAATTGTCGCTTGATAAATACCAGCATAACTACTATCAGGAATAACAGCTTTAGTATCCTGTAGTTTACCTTCTGCATTATACATTTTTCCAGAAGTACGAATCATAGCTGGCATTGATGCATCTACTATGACATCACTTGGGACATCTAAATTAGTAACACCTTTTTCTGAATTTACCATGGCTAATAAAGGTCCGTTTTTTAAAGCCAAAGCAATATCAGCTTCAATTTCTTCACGTTTAACTTCTGGTAGTTCTTGTATTTTAGATAATAAATTGGCAAAACCGTTATTTGCGTCTACTCCAATACTTTTAAAAACAGAGGCGTGTTTTTCAAAAACGGAAGCAAAATAGACCTTAACTGCGTAGCCAAAAATAATAGGATCAGACACTTTCATCATGGTGGCTTTCATGTGTAAAGAAAACAACACATTTTTTGCTTTAGCATCGGCTACTTGTTCTTTTAAAAATTCTAATAACGCTTTTTTGCTCATTACCGTAGCGTCAATAATTTCATCTTTTTGGATCGCTAAATTATTTTTTAAAATAGTTTTGTTCCCATTTAAGTCTGTATGTTCAACCTTGATAGTGGTGGCAGCCTTTAGAGTAATAGATTTTTCATTATGAGCAAAGTCCCCTTTGGTCATAGTGGCTACATGAGTTTTTGAATTTTTACTCCAAGCTCCCATGCTATGTGGATTTTTCCTTGCATAATTCTTTATAGCTTTTGGAGCACGTCTATCTGAATTGCCTTCTCTTAAAACTGGGTTTACGGCACTTCCTTTTACTCTGTCGTAAGCTGTTTTTATCGCAATATCTTCATCAGTTGTTGGATTATCAGGATAGTTGGGTAAGGCGTAACCTTTTGATTGTAATTCTTTTATTGCTTCCTTTAATTGAGGAATGGAGGCACTTATATTTGGTAATTTTATAATATTAGTATCAGGTTTTTTAACAAGTTCACCCAATTCATTTAAGGCATCCGGTACTTTTTGATTTTCTTGTAATAGTTCTGGAAAATTTGATAAAATTCTACTGGCTAGAGAGATGTCTTTAGTTTCAATAGTAATCCCTGAAGATTTGGTGAACGCTTTTATTATAGGTAATAATGAATGTGTTGCTAAAGCAGGAGCTTCGTCTGTTTTTGTGTAAATAATTTTTGACATTTTTAAGTCTCTATTTAAATTAATATGCTTTGAGAAAATCAAAAAAAAAATCTATTATTTTTTTGCTTTGCGAAGATACAAAATTAGACTTTTTAAAAGGAGCTTATTAGTACATGAAGTTTTATAAAAGCATGTATTTTTTGAAATAATAAGGTGTTAAAAAAAAGAATGACCTAATTATAGAAATTGCAGAAAATATTATAAAAAACAAAAGCCATATCACTATAGAATTTAATCTACTCTGACATGGCTTTCTTTGAAATAACTTTACGTGATCTATTTAACATTGCTGCTAAATCAATTTAACTTTCGTCAAACCTTTCAATTCAAGTTTTTTGTTATTTCAATGAAACATTCTGTGATGTAATTTTCAATATGCATTGACGTATTACCAAAATGTCTCAGTTTAATTGTTTTTTTTGATACTATCAATCTTCCTTTCGTTTTCACGTTGGGTTAATTTCTAGTATTGCCCTCATTTAAGCATTCACTTTCGATTCTGCTCTTTTTAAAGCTTTCAACCGCACTAGTTGCCAGCTACTTTCGCGTCTGGGACTTTTTACAGTGTCATGATTCTCTGCTCACACACGCTTACACGTGGCACATCCAAATCTCAAAAAACAATTATTATAAAGAACGTTACTTCATATAGAATTTAATACTAATTCACTTTTGAAATGAAAACAGCTTGCACTGTTATTAAATTCTTTAGCTAAGATAATTTTTAGATTCAAATAAACAAATTTTGTAAGGTGTTAGATATTAACTTTTTATAAACCAGGTTTATTAACAATTGTTCATAAAAAAAGCCTTGAATAGTTTCAAGGCTTTTTATTGATCTGTCAAAGAATAAGCAACTCTTACTAGTGTCTTCTTTCTTTGATTCTTGCTTTTTTACCTGTAAGATCTCTAAAGTAGAAAATACGTGCTCTACGTACTTTACCTCTTTTGTTCACTTCAATTTTTTGTAATGCTGGTAAGTTAACCGGGAAGATACGCTCTACACCAATTGTTCCAGACATTTTTCTAATTGTAAAAGTTTCAGTAGATCCTGATCCTCTTCTTTGTATTACTACACCTCTAAAAAACTGAGTACGCACTTTTTCGCCTTCTCTAATTTCATAGTAAACAGTAATTGTATCTCCAGCACCAAACTCTGGAAAGTCTTTTTTTGCTACAAACTCGTTTTGTACAAATTTTACTAAAGATTCCATATCTTTAAAATTAAATGGTTGATTCAGAACAACATTCACGATTTTCGCCAGAGGTTAACCCGAAATTGGGTGCAAAGATAATTAATAAATGCTAATCCACAATTATTAATTTAATTTTTATGGTGTTTCCTTTTGCAATGCAAAAGGTCAGGCTATACACTTTATCTTTTGTTTCACAAAAGGATGCCGCTGCTATCCTTAACACTTAATCATCCAACAAATCAGGCCTGCGTTCTTTGGTGCGTCGATAAGCCTGTTCTTCGCGCCATTTTTCAATCTCTGGGAAATTACCACTAAATAATAACTCAGGCACTTTCATGCCTTTATACTCTCTGGGTTTGGTGTATATGGGTGGTGCTAATAAATTATCTTGAAAGGAATCCGTTAGGGCAGATGTTTCATTGCCTAACACACCAGGAATCAATCTTATGATAGCATCGCAAAGTACGGCTGCTGCCAGTTCACCGCCAGATAGCACATAATCACCGATTGAAATTTCTCGGGTAATAAAATGGTCACGTACCCGTTGGTCAACCCCTTTGTAATGCCCACAAAGGATAATGATATTTTTTTTCAGTGATAATTGGTTGGCAATACCTTGTTTTAAGGTGTCACCATCTGGCGTCATATAAATGACCTCGTCATATGTGCGTTCAGCCTTTAAGGCAGAAATACATTTATCAATAGGCTCAATCATCATAACCATACCAGCGCCACCACCAAATTGGGTGTCATCAACAGATTTGTAATTATCAGTGGTATAATCACGCAAGTTGTGAAAATGGACTTCTACTAAATTGGCTTCTATGGCTCGTTTTAAAATAGACGCTTCAAAAGGGCTTTTTAGTAATTCTGGTAAAACGGTGATAATATCAATGCGCATGGAAATGTTATATAGGTTGCAAAGATAATGGAATTGTTGCTGAGTTTGAAGAAAGTATTTTTAGAGGTGTCGTTTAACGACCTGCTAAACGCAGTTCTGGTTTGCGAATGAAAAGACAATAAATTTAAGTAACAATGATTTGAGAATTTGACAGGTGAAAATTATTACATCTCAAATCAATGGTTATCGACTAGGTAGCGCAGCTACCGCTAGTTGTTAAATTTATTAGAATGGGAAATTAAAATTTAAATAGTTTCTTGCCCATTCTTTAAATTCTCCTAATTTTAGATTTATGCGTAAAATATGGTAGTTTATTTATGTTCACTTGCCTTTTCAATCGCTTCTTTAATGTCCTTTACTACCAATGTTTTGTCTAAAATGGAGAACATGGCATTCTTTTCGAAATCATTTATTAATTCTTCTCTAATGCCTGATAAGATGACTTTTATGCCTCTTGATTTGTATGATCTAATGATTTCTTTCAAGCTCTGATACCCTGTAGCATCAATTAAAGGAACATAACGCATTCTTATAATAATCACTTTTGGTTGTAAATTTGTATTGATTACTGTTTCCTGAAACTGGCGGGCAGCCCCGAAAAACAAAGGGCCATTTATTTCATATAACAAGACATCTTTTGGCAAATCTAAAAGTTCATCATCAAACAGATTTTCATTATTAAAATTTTCTGATGAAATATTTTGAATTTGAATAGATTCACTCATTCTTTTCATAAACAGAAAACTGGAAAGCACTATTCCTATTTCAATAGCTATCACCAAGTCAAAGATGACTGTTAGGAAGAAAGTGGTTAATAAGATAATAATATCCATTCTATTTCCTTTTAAAATAGATCTGAATTGCCTCCATTCACTCATATGATAGGCTACAACCATTAAAATTCCCGCCAGACAGGAAAGCGGGATTAACTTGGCGTAAGGAGCAAACAAGAGCATGATGGCTAATAATACCAAGGCGTGAATAATGCCGGCAATGGGCGTGCGCCCTCCGTTTTTAACATTGGTAGCTGTTCTTGCAATAGCCCCAGTAGCAGGAATTCCGCCAAATATTGAAGAAACAATATTAGCAGTGCCTTGTGCTATTAATTCCATATTTGAACGATGTTTTCCACCAATCATAGAATCAGAAACAACCGCAGAAAGAAGGGATTCTATACTACCTAATAAAGCAAT
Source organism: Gaetbulibacter aquiaggeris (assembly GCF_044003965.1). Lineage (NCBI taxonomy): Bacteria > Pseudomonadati > Bacteroidota > Flavobacteriia > Flavobacteriales > Flavobacteriaceae > Gaetbulibacter > Gaetbulibacter aquiaggeris. The sequence continues at coordinate 179,102 of NZ_JBAWKC010000006.1, read as the reverse complement.
GGCAAAAGCAGGCTGGATTAAGGACTTTATGGTTTCATAATCTACATTAGGAAAGGATGGCAGACTAAATTTATTTGGAATTTCTCCAAAGTTACTTTCAATAGTATCAACTGGGATTTCAAAAACTTTCACCAAAATGGTTGATAATAAAATGGCGATAATGGAGCCAGGAATTTTTTTTAGTAGTTTTTGAAAAAATAAAGTGAGAATGATGGTAACTACTGCGATAGCGATGGCGTAGATATTGATTTTGTCAAAATTTTCAAAATAAACAACCCATTTATCTATAAAATCAGCAGGGACTTTGTTAATGTGCAGGCCAAAAAAATCATTAATTTGTGATGAAAAAATAATTAATGCAATGCCACTGGTAAACCCTACGATTAAGGAATAGGGTATATACTTTAATAAATTTCCAAGACGCGCCAAGCCGAATCCAATGATTATAATGCCGGCCATGAATGTTGCGATGGTCAATCCATTGATTCCAAATTCTTGAACAATGCCATAAACAATGACAATAAAGGCGCCGGTAGGACCTCCTATTTGGACCCGGCTGCCCCCTAAAGTTGAAATTATGATTCCGGCAATGATTGCCGTAATGATTCCTTTTTCAGGTGAAACGCCAGAAGCAATGGCAAAAGCAATGGCGAGAGGAAGTGCCACTATGCCTACTATTAATCCAGAAAGAATATCCTTTGAAAGTGTTCCTCGCGATATTCCTTCTTTTAAAAGTGAAAATAATTTGGGGATAAATTCATTTTTCATTTTCTGTTGATCGACTGTGAAACGAAGTTAGTTATTATTTCACACAAAGTCATTCAGGCGTTGTGAACATTTTATTTATAATTTAAAAACAGAATAGGTTCTTGACCACTCCTTAAATTCCTTTGGTTTAAGGCTTATATGTAAAAATAATTCAGGGCAAATAACATGAGGAACGCCCCACAGGTTAATGGCATTGGTTTTAAAATCACCTGTTTCACTCATTCCAAGGTTTAGCTTCTTGTTAATTAATGTCCATTGCGCCATTACTAATTCATTGCCCGATAAATTGCTAAAAAAGAAATCTCTATTTGGAGCCGCATGAAACATGATAGTGTCTTTGCCTATAATTACTTTATTTTCCGGATTAACGGTTTCAATAAATAATTCAGGCTTTATTTCAAAGGGAAAATTTAATTGGTAATCAGTTCCAATGGACTGGTTATTAAATAATAAAAAATTATGGACATACTCATTGGTGATGATTTCATGATTGCCTATATTTTCAAGATAATAATTGATTTTAAAACCGCTCTCAATGAGTTCAATTTCTTTTTTTAATTTATAAGCATAGCCCATTAACAAAGGTGACGTGCACTCCATAACTATTTTTGTTGTGGAATATTCTGCCTCAAAAGATAAAGGCTTAACCTCATAGATATTTTTAAAGTAGTAGGGGCTATTTGTTTTTTTTAATAAGCCAACACCTATTTTATGAAACCAATCTCCAACAGGGGTATTTTCAAAATTTAAAGGTAAATCAATTCCAAATTCATTATAAAAAGCTTTACCTGTATTTTGGTCTGCATCCTTGTTGCCTGTTTCAAAGCCAGACAAACAAATGCCCTCATATTTTAAACTTGCAATCTTACCGCAATGATCAAATCTGGGGCCTTGATAATTTTCTGTTGGAAAATCTACCAATAATTCAATCTGGCTGTTCTTAAGTTTAACAGGCACTTATTAAATGAGTTTATTAAAGAGCAAGCAATGTTTATTGCTTATTATTTTTTGTAGATTTTTGTTTATTTAATTCGTCCTGTAACTGGCGTCTCACTTTTTGCTCACGCTCTAAAGCTGTTTTTCTGTGCTCTTCAAATTCTTCTTCCATCTCTTCAAGGGCACGTCTAGCATCTTTAGTCACAACATTACTGTTGTTAAATTTATAGATAAAGAATAATAGGAAGGCTAATAATGCAAAGATAATAGTCCACAATAGCGCATTATAGCCTGTTTTACTGATTTGAATTCCAAATAAAGACATGCTGTTTTTTTCAGATTCAGTTTTATCTAGATCTCCCTGAACATTAGTAAGGTTAGCCTTTAACTCAGTTATTTCTTTGGATTGATTAAGTACAATGGCTTGCGTATCTAATAAGTCTTTATGAACGGCTTTTAACGAATCAAGCGTATGTGCCTTTAACTGAAATAGCCAATTAATTTTAGTGACCTTATATTGTTGTCCACGTTCATCTCTCCAGCCACTTGATTTTTGAATAACGTATTCAAACTGATTATTAATAGTCCCACTATCTAATGAAAGAGTTTCTTCTTCCTGAGTTGATTGTGCAAAAGAGCTAAGTGTCCCTAAAAAAAGACATATTAAAACAGCTAATGATTTTATGTAATTCATGTTAGAATTGGTTATGTTAAACTATTATGTTACGAAGTTAAAAAATAATGTTAAGTAAAGTCCTTAAAAAGTAACAAAAAAGCCCCAGTTAATGAGGCTATATTATATACGAAATAAAAAAAAGTTTAGATGTTTTGTATTAGTAATAAGTGTAACGCCTAACTTTTGAAATGTATTTAGCTAATCTTATAACCTGATGGCTGTAACCAAATTCATTGTCATACCAAATGTAGAGCACCACATTTTTTCCATCAGCCCTTACAATAGTTGCTTTGCTGTCATAAATAGAAGGAGCCGAAGAACCCACTATATCAGTAGATACGAGTTCATCACTCATTTCATATTTTATTTGTTCAACTAAATCTCCTTCAAGAGCATATTTTTTTAAAACGGCATTGATTTCAGTTAAGGAAGTTGGCTTTTCTAGTTCTAAATTTAAAATAGCTAAGGAGCCGTTAGGAACAGGAACTCTAATAGCATTTGAAGTTAGCTTACCTTCTAAACTAGGTAGTGCTTTAGCAACAGCGCTACCAGCGCCTGTTTCAGTGATTACCATATTTAATGCGGCAGCCCGACCACGGCGGTATTTTTTATGATAATTATCAACCAAATTCTGGTCATTGGTATAGGCATGAATCGTTTCTAAATGACCACTTTTTATACCATAAGAATCTACAACAGCTTTTAAAACTGGGGTTATCGCATTTGTAGTGCATGAGGCGGCAGAAAAAATAGAAACTTTATCAGGATCATATTCTAAGTGATTAACACCATGAACAATATTTGGAACACCTTTACCTGGGGCAGTTAAAAGGACTTTATCGACACCTTTTGATTTTAAATGTCTGCTTAAAGCTTCTTGATCTCTATACGCACCGGTATTATCAATAACTAATGCATTTTTTATATGATATTTAGTATAATCAATATCTTCAGGCTGATTAGCAGAAATAATATGAACAGTGGTGCCATTAATGATGAGTGCATTATTTTTTAAATCTACTGAAACAGTACCAGAAAAATCGCCGTGTACAGAATCATTGCGCAATAAGGCGGCTCTTTTTTCAAGAGTGATTTCATCAGATTCTCCTCTGACTATAATAGCTCTTAATCGCAACTGAGTGCCTTTACCTGTTCTGGCCATGAGTTCACGAGCCACTAAACGGCCTATTCTTCCAAATCCATATAAAACCACATCTTTAGGTTGTATATCTGAATTTTTACCGGCATCTTTTAGTTTTCTAACAACAAAAGCCGTGGCATTGGAATATTTGCCACCTTCCAGTTGATATTCATAAGTGAGTTTTCCTATATCAAGTTTGGCTGGCGGTACGTCAAGGGTTTTAATGGCTTGGGCAATTTCAACTGAATCAAAAATAGAAATGGGTTTTTGAACAAATTTTCCGGCGTATTCATGCAAGTTCAAAATTTGGCTTACATTTTTGTCCATTAATTGGTTTCTAAAAAGAACCAGTTCAATGGATTTATCATACCAAAGGTCACTAATAATTTTAATAAATTCTACAGTAGCGCGTCGTCTGTCGGCTTGAAAGACGAGTTCTTTTTCATAAGTTTTGTTAAAACTCATTGTTAAAAGGTTTAGTTTGTTTTTAAAATTTTGGCAAAAATACTATATTTCAAACGTTTTCGTAGCGTGTTTTAATAAAAATATAAACCTCTTTAGAATGCACTAAAGAGGTTTAGAAATTAAAAATTTAATTACAGTTATTATCTAAAATTATAGCGTTCTTTTTCGCCATTTGTATTAATAAGTTCAATTCTTAAAGATTCATAAGACGATCTGTTTTTAAGAATATTTTGCGCATCATCAATCGTTTTAATTTTGACATCATTAATAGAAGTAATGATAGAGCCTTCTTCTACACCATTATTTTTCCAGTAATCGGCATATTTAGCATCCAACTGCACTATTTTGATACCGTTGGAAGCTTTTAATTTCTTTAAATCATCAGATTTTGCATTTTTAACTTGCCCAACCAGAGGCAATGTTATGGTGTTATTTTTAAATAAAGTAACAGGAATTGTTTTAAGTTGACCATCTCTGGAAATAATTAAGCTTACAACATCATTAGGTCGTTTAGCACTTAAATGACCTGTTAAATCTGAGAATTTTGAAACTTTAATATTATCAATCTCCTTAATAATATCCCCTTTTTTAAGACCTGCTTTTTCGGCTCCAGAATCTTCAACTACACTGTCTACATAAACACCTTGTGTATCGTTAACCCCTATTTTTTCTGCAATACCGCTATTTAAGGCGCCACCAGTTATTCCTAAAATACCATTTTGAACATTGCCGTATTCCATGATATCTTCAATAACTTTTCTGGCAATATTACTGGGTACAGCAAACGAGTAGCCAATATAAGATCCCGTTTGTGAAGAGATGGCCGTATTAATTCCGATAAGGTCACCATTAGTATTTACTAGGGCGCCACCTGAATTTCCTGGGTTTACCGCAGCATCGGTTTGTATAAATGATTGTGAATTACTTCCAGATAAATCTCTTGATTTAGCACTAATAATGCCAGCAGTAACCGTTGATGTTAAGTTAAAAGGATTGCCTACCGCAAGAACCCATTCGCCAATTTTAACTTGGTCTGAATCGCCAAAGGTTGCATATGGTAATGCGTCGTCAGCCTCTATTTTAATAAGAGCAATATCTGTTTTAGGATCAGATCCAATAATTTTTGCTGTATATGTTTTGTTATTGTTTAGAGTTACCGATAACTCTTGAGAATTGTCAATAACATGATTATTGGTAACAATATAGCCATCAGATGTGATAATTACTCCTGATCCTGTGCCTATTTGAGCACGTTGAGTACTTCTACCATAAAATAAATCTTCTAAGGTCATTTGATTAGAACTTACCGCTAAATTTTTTACATTCACCACCGTATTAAGACTTTTTTCAGCAGCAAGTGTTAAGTCTGGTGCATTATAAGCACTATTTAAATTGCTTGTATTATTTGTAGTTACAAATGCGGGTTGTATCTCAGAAGTAGTAAGAACCATGCTTTTGTTTTCCTCTAAAAATACTTTATAGGCTCCTAATGTTATGATTCCGCCTAATACTGAAACAACAACTAAAGTTAAAATCTTCTTCATAATTATTAGTTTAAATTTAATTGATTAACGATTAAAATTAAATAATTATTGAATGTTCATTTCAACTTTAACGATGATTTAACAATCCGAAAAACAGTTTATATTTATATATTTGTCATTAATTATGCTACAGACATTTTATAAATATCAAGGGACAGGAAATGATTTTGTGATGATTGATAATCGTCAGAAATTATTTGATAAAAGCAATACCAAACATATAGCGTTTTTATGTGATAGGCATTTTGGAATTGGAGCGGATGGGCTTATTTTACTTGAAACTCATGATGAAGTAGATTTTAAAATGGTGTATTATAATGCCGATGGGAATGAAAGCACCATGTGCGGAAATGGTGGACGTTGTTTGGTGGCATTTGCAAAGCAGTTAGGTGTAATTTCTAATAAAGCAACTTTTGAAGCTATTGATGGTTTACATTTCGCCGAAATTAAAAAGGGTATAGTAAAACTTCAAATGCAGGATGTACCTGCTATTGAGAAATATGATAATCATGTATTTTTAAATACAGGTTCACCACATCATGTGCAGTTTGAAGAGAATATTAAAGATTTTGACATTAAAACCAAAGGCTCAAAAATCAGATATGGAAGCCCCTATTTTGCGGAAGGTAGTAATGTGAATTTTGTTAAAAAAATAGAGGATGCTACATTTGCAGTAAGAACTTATGAGCGTGGCGTAGAAGATGAAACTTTATCTTGTGGTACAGGTGTTACAGCCGTGGCATTGGCCATGAATTATTTAGGCGAGACCAACCAAAATCTTGTGAAGCTGCAAACACAAGGTGGCGAATTGCAAGTGTCATTTAAAAAAGAAGGAGAAACCTATAAAAACGTGTGTCTTATTGGTCCAGCAACTTTTGTTTTTAAGGGAGAAATATGATTACATTAAAAGGAAAACATATTTATTTGCGTGCTCTAGAACCTGAAGATTTAGAGTTTATTCATACTGTTGAAAATGATGAATCGCTGTGGGAGCTAAGTAATACTATAACACCCTATTCTAAATTTTTAATTAAACAGTATCTGGAACATTCACATAAGGATATTTTTGAAGTAAAGCAGTTAAGATTAGTTATATCAAATCATGACGACATAGCATTAGGAATGATTGATTTATTTGATTTTGATTTTAAAAACAGTAGAGCAGGTGTTGGTATTTTGGTAAAGGAAACCAAAGACCGACAATTGGGCTATGGTAAAGAAGCACTTCAACTATTAATAAATTATAGTTTTACTCATTTAGGTTTACACCAGTTATATTGCAATATTTCTGAGGAAAATGAGGCCAGTATCAAATTGTTTAGAAGTCAAGGATTTAATAAAATAGGGCTCAAAGAAGATTGGAACTATGTTGATGGAACCTACAAAAATGAATATATATTCCAACTATTAAATAAATAAATGTACTTCAAAAAAATTCTTCTTTCTGTTGCACTCATAGGTTTAGTTGTATCGGCCTATTTTGCTTATTTTGTATATAGTGCTATGTTTAAACCAAACACAGCATTTAATAATGAGAGTGCCTATATTTATATTCCTACCAATGCATCTTATGATTATGTGCATGAAGAACTGGAGCCCTTATTAAAAGATATTAAAAAGTTTGATGCCCTCGCTAAACAAAAAAAGTACGTCACCAATGTTAAGGCTGGCAGATATCTTATAAAAAAAGGGATGAATAACAATGAGATTATCATTTCTATAAGAAGCAAAAATTCACCCATTAAATTGTCCTTTAATAATCAAGAAACCCTAAAAAAACTCGCGGGCAGGATTAGTATTCAGATTGAAGCGGATAGCTTGTCTTTATTGAATGCGATGTTAGATGAAACCTTTTTAAGTAAAAATAATTTTAATAATGCAACCGCTTTGGGTATGTATATTCCTAACAGTTATGAATTTTTCTGGAATACTTCTGCAGAACAATTTAGAGATAGAATGCTTAAGGAATATAATCGTTTTTGGAATGATACTCGTATTAATAAAGCCAAAGAAATAGGGCTTAATCCATCACAGGTCATTGCATTAGCCTCTATTGTTTATGAAGAATCCAAAAAAGCGGATGAGCAACCCATTATTGCGGGTGTCTATTTAAATAGGTTAAAAGTGGGCATGCCACTGCAAGCGGATCCAACCATAAAATTTGCCGCCTATCAACAGCCAGAAAACAAAGGGAAAGTTATAAGACGTGTTTTAAATGTTCATAAAGAAATAGATTCACCATATAACACTTATAAATATGCAGGGTTACCCCCAGGACTCATAGCTATGCCAGATATATCAGCAATTGATGCCGTTTTAAATTATGAAAAGCACGGTTATTATTATTTCGCTGCGGATGCTAATAGATTAGGCTATCATAAATTTGCAAAAACATTGACACAGCATAATGTTAATGCAAGAGAGTATCAAAGGTATTTGTCTTCACAAGGAATAAGGAATTAGTTTTGTTTGTTAAACTTAAATATTTTTTACCCTTTCTGTTAATATCCTATTTTTCTTTTTCTCAATCAAAATTCAACACGTTTTTAACTCCAAGTGATACCTTAAATAAGCCACGGCGGAATGCCGTTGCTATTTCTGAAGCTACTTTGGCTAGTATCGCACTTATAGGATTGAATCAATTATGGTATGCTGATTATGAAAAATCTCCATTGCATGCTATAAATGATAATAATGAATGGCTACAAATGGATAAGTTTGGACATGTATTTTCATCTTATCAATTAGGAAGATTTGGTGCTGATGCCCTTAATTGGAGTGGCGTAAGTGAAAAAAATCAATTGATCTATGGTGCTACATTAGGATTTGTCTTTCTCACAACAGTAGAAGTTTTTGATGGTTTCTCTAAAGAATGGGGTTTTTCGTGGAGAGATGTGTTGGCCAATGGCATTGGTACTGGGTTATATGTTGGGCAGGAATTATTATGGGATGAGCAACGAATTTCTTTAAAGTTCTCGTTTCATCAAACAAAATACGCTTCTCAAAACCCTGAGAAGCTAGGAAATGAATTTCAGGAGCAACTTTTAAAGGACTATAATGGACAAACGTATTGGTTAAGTGTCAATTTGAAGTCATTTTTTAAAGAATCTAAACTACCGCCTTGGCTCAGTATCGCCTTTGGATATGGGGCAGAAGGGATGCTTAGTGGTGTGAAAGATATTGACAATCAGTTGTTAACAAATACCAATAGGTACAGGCAGTATTACTTGAGTTTTGATGTAAATTTGGAAAAAATCAAGACTAATTCTCATTTTTTGAAGACTGTTTTGAGTATTTTTAATTCAATTAAAGTCCCATTTCCTACCCTAGAATTTAGCCAAAACGGGTGTGTATTTCATCTGTTGTACTATTAAAAAATACACATAATCGATTAGTTTTGACATTATTAAAAATTTGTGTAATTTTGCACGCTCAAATTTTCAAGCAATTTTATAATTATAATTTGCTGAAGAAATGTAGATTTTATGAAAAAAAGTATTGCAAGTTATTTAACAGTATCACTTACAATATGTGTTTTATTGTATGTTTCGCTTTCATCTGATAAAGCGATTGATTCGAGCAAGTACTCAACAGCAGGTTTAGTGTTAAATTATACAGTAAGCCAGAATGCGGAAACTAAACCTAGTGACTTAGCATTATTGACCGCAAATAAATCTTATTCTCCATATTTAGGAAAATCATTTGTAGGATTTAAAGAAGCTTTGGCTTTTAAAGAGTCTAGGGGGGATTACTTTACAGTGAATAGTTTTGGTTATTTGGGCAAATACCAATTCAGCACGGAAACTCTAAAATTAATTGGTATTTACAACTCTGACCAGTTCTTAAAAGATCCTGAACTTCAGGAAAAGGCTTTTATAGCCAATGTTGAACGTAATAAATGGATTTTACGTCGTGATATTAGAAATTTTGCTGGTAAAAAAGTAAATGGGATTTTAATTACGGAGTCGGGTATTTTAGCTGCGGCTCATTTAGCAGGTGCCGGAAGCGTTAAAAATTATCTAAGAAGTTATGGAACTGATAATTTTGCCGATGCTTATGGTACAACTATTGAGTATTATATGAAACGGTTTTCTGGTTATGACACCTCGTATTTAAAGCCAAATAAAAAAGCTAAAGCAACTTCCGCTTAGAGAAAAAATAATTAATTTTTATGAATTATAAATATTGTAGGTCTTTTATGAAGGTCTACAATATTTTTTTTCCATTCGTTGGCAGTTTGTGTTTTAATAAATTCTGTAGGTAAGGTAATGTCACAAGCCACACAAATAGAGGTGTTTGGCTCGAGAGTATTACAAAGATCTTCAAGGAGCTTATTATTTCTGTAGGGTGTTTCAATAAAAATTTGGGATTGATTGTGTTCAAATGATATTCTTTCCAAACGTTTTATTTCTTTTTTTCTTTCATCTTTATTAATAGGTAAGTACCCATTAAAAGCGAAGCTTTGACCATTCATTCCCGAACTCATTAAAGCCATTAAAATGGAAGAAGGTCCTACTAAAGGAACTACCTTAATATTGTTTTGATGAGCCATTTTAACCACCTCGGCTCCTGGGTCTGCAATACCAGGACAACCTGCTTCTGATAGGAGTCCCACATTGATACCCTTTTCACAGGGATCTAAAAATTCTGGAATTAAATTTGGGTCTGTATATTTGTTGAGAATGAATATTTTTAAGGATGATTGTGATTTCCCGGAATTAATTTTCTTTATAAATCTCCTGGCTGTTTTTTCGTTTTCTACGATATAAACGTTAGTCTCTTCAATAGTTTTTTTAACAGAAATAGGTAATACTTCTAATGGCTCATTGTCTCCTAGTGTAGTTGGTATGAGGTAAAGTTTTCCTTTAATTATAGTCATAATAAAAAATTTCTGAAAAGTTCTAAACTAAAAATACTAAATATTTTAGTGGAAAAATAACTAAATCAATGAATTGGCAATAATAGTACAGGCTTCATCGAGCATTTTATAAACATTTTCAAAACCATGATCTCCTCCATAATATGGGTCTGGAACATCATAGTTTTGATTAGGATAAATTTCGTTTAAAATAAATTTAACTTTGCTTGTGTCTTGTTCATTTCTGGCAATTGAGATGACATTTCTGTAATTGGATTCGTCCATTACATAAATTAAATCAAAGGTATCAAAGTCTTTGACGCTAAATTGACGCCCTTTTAATTTTGAAATATCAATACCATATTTTTTGCCCACTGCAATGGATCTTGGGTCTGGTGGATTTCCAACATGGTAATTGGCGGTTCCGGCAGAATCTATAAAAAATATGCTTTCTGGAAGTTTTGATTTTAGAATACCTTCAGCTAATGGTGAACGGCAAATATTCCCAAGGCAAACCATTAAAACTTTAGTCATTACAATGAAATGTTAAACGGATAGTTTTTTACTAATATCTTCAACGTATTTTCTGAATTGTTTATCAGTTGAAGATAAATTATCTACTGTTTTACATGCATGAAGAACGGTTGCATGATCTCTTTTTCCTATTTGAGACCCTATACTTGCTAATGAGGCTTTTGTGAATTTTTTAGCAAAAAACATAGCTAATTGTCTGGCTTGAACAATGTGACGCTTTCTGGTTTTAGATTGTAATGTATCAACATCCATTTGAAAATAATCTGAAACTATTTTTTGAATGTAGTCAATAGAAACTTCACGCTTCGTGTTTTTAACAAACTTTTCTACAATTTGTCTAGCTAAATCAAGTGTAATCTCTTTTTTATTGAATGACGATTGCGCAATTAGAGAAATAATAGCACCTTCTAATTCTCTGACATTCGATTTGATGTTCTTCGCAACAAATTCAATAATATCATCTGGCATATCAACACCATCTCGATATAATTTATTTTTTAAAATTGAGACGCGAGTTTCAAAATCCGGATTTTGTAATTCCGCCGAAAGCCCCCATTTAAAACGCGACAATAGGCGTTGTTCAATATCCTGCATATCAACAGGGGCTTTATCACTTGTTAAAATAACCTGCTTGCCATTTTGATGTAAATGGTTAAATATGTGAAAGAATACGTCTTGAGTACCTGATTTGCCAGAAAGGAACTGTACGTCATCAATAATTAAAACATCAATGATTTGATAAAAATGAATAAAATCATTCCTGTTATTTTTCTTTACTGAATCAATATATTGCTGTGTAAATTTTTCTGCTGAAATATATAAGACCGTTTTTTCTGGATATCTGTCTTTTATATCAACACCAATAGCATGGGCTAAATGAGTTTTACCCAATCCAACACCTCCGAATATAAGCAAAGGGTTAAATGAGGTGCCTCCTGGTTTGGTGGCAACAGCCAACCCCGCACTACGCGCTAATCTGTTCGAATCACCTTCTAAGAAGTTTTCAAAACTATAATTAGGATTTAGCTGAGATTCTATTTTTACATTACGTATACCTGGTATAACGAAGGGGTTACGTAATTCTGGATTCTTATTATTAAGAGGGATGTCTACTTCTTGAGCTCTTACAGCTGATCTATTTGAACTTGGGATTTTTTCAGTAAATGGCTGTTTGTTACCATAGGTGTTTTCCATTTTTATAATGTAAACAAGTTTCGCCTTTTCACCGAGTTCTTTTGTTAAGGAGACTTTAAGGATCTTTACATAATGTTCTTCAAGCCATTCATAAAAGAATTTACTAGGTACTTGAATACTCAAAGCATTATCTGCTAGCTTAACTGCCGTAATTGGTTCGAACCAAGTCTTGTATGCTTGCGGTTGAATATTATCTTTTATGAATTCAAGACAGTTATTCCATACCGATTGCGCAGTTTTACTCATTAATTTTGCTTTATGGTTTGTTAGTTAGATTATAAATCAGAGAAGCTTATTCTCAATCCCTTTTTAGTTTGACAAATATGTGAACAAATTTCTTAAAAAAAAAATCATTTACTATTGAATATTAAGAAATTTTTCCTCATGTTTAATGTTTAGCCGAAAGTACAAAAAAAAATTTTAACGATTCCTGTTTTATGTCATGAAAAATCAATTAAAATACGATGAAATACAAATAAGAGTTCGTTATGGAGAAACTGATCAAATGGGTGTCGTTTATCATGGGAATTACGCACTATATCTAGAAATGGGACGAATTGAATGGTTGCGAAAATTAGGGATATCTTATAAAAAAATGGAAGAAAATGGCATTATGTTGCCAGTGGTTTCAATGTCTCTAAACTTTAAAAAATCAGCATGTTATGATGACCTAATTAATGTGAAAACGCAACTCAAAAATAGGCCTACAGCGAAGATTGAGTTTGACTATGAAATCACTGGTGAGAATGGTCAGATAATTGCCTTAGCGAATGTGGTTTTGGCTTTTATTGATATGAAAACGAATAGACCTGTGAGAGCGCCTCAATATATATTAGACCTATTTAATGATTAATTTAAATCTGTTGAATGGTCACTTCATATAAATTTTCAAATATTTCTAAAACATTGTGAGCTTCTTTTTTTCTAATGGATAACATGATCTGGCAGTTTAATTCTAACTTCTGATTTGTTATATCTAAGTTTTTTTCCTTGATTACTCTCATGACTTTATTCATGTTTTTATAATCAAAGCTTAATAGAAAATGGATATTTATTGTTTTTTCAATGATCTCAGAACATTCTAATGCTAGTTGGGCCGTAGTTTTATAAGCGGTAATTAAACCACCTACACCTAATTTTGTACCTCCAAAATATCTGACAACCACTATTAAAACATTGGTTACTTCAAAAGATTGAATTTGTCCATAAATGGGCATGCCAGCGGAATTATTTGGCTCACCGTCATCATTTGCTCTAAAGACTACAGTTTCAGTTCCTATTTGATAGGCATAACACCAATGTCTTGCTGTATGATGTTGTTTTTTTAATTCTGCTAGATGAGTTTTTACTTCATCTTCATTTAAAACAGGGAAAACATATCCATAAAACTTACTGCTCTTATCTTTAAATAAGACTTCTTTAGATTGTTTTATAATGGTTTTATATGTGTCTTTTTCAGTCAATAGTTAAAATAATTCCTTTTTTGTTTTAAAAAGGGTGGTAATATCTTCGTTAGTGGGATTTAAATTCCAAACATGATAACCTAATTTGGCAGCTGTTTTAATGTTATCCGCGTTATCATCTATGAATAAGGTATTTTCAGCTTTAATTTTGTTTTCTTTTAAAACAAATTCAAAAATATCAGCATTAGGCTTTCTTAAATTAATCTCATGAGATAGGTAAAACGTATCAAAGCAGTCTTTGAAACTATCATAAATAGAAATGTGTTTTTTAACCCAATCAATATGAAGTTCATTAGTATTACTTAACAGGATGAGTTTATAATTTGATGTTTTTTTTAAGTTGATTAAAAATTCTAAACGGTCTAAAGGAAAATCCTTCAACATAAAGTTCCACGCTTCAATAATTTGTTCTGAACTTAAATGCGTAAAATTTTCTGTATAAAACGCAATAAATTCTTCTGTCGAAATTAAACCTTGTTCATATAAAGAATTGACAGCAGTGACTTCTTCTGGTATCTTTTTAATTTTTAATATCTTAAGGCTATTATTTAAGGCGCCTTCCAAATCAAGATTTAAGAAAATATTTCCAAAATCGAATACTAAATTTTTAATCATTTAAATATATTTTTAAAATATCCTCTTTAATAAATCTCTCCGAAATTAACTTACCCGAAAAAACGGGTGTTTTTATACCTTGTTTATACAAAGCATCTCCAGCAAAAATCCGTGCTTCATCCCATAAGTTGGTATCAATAAAGGTTTGCAGGGTTTTGCTTCCCCCTTCAATAATAACCGATGTAATTTCGTTTTCAAACAATAAATTAAGGATTTGTTCAGCTGTATTATTTTGTGATTTATTAATTAGGTTGTTATTGATAAGTATGGTTTTGGCTTCATTATTTAAGATATTGTACTTTTTGCTTAACTCGTTTTTTTTGTCAATAACTATTCTAATTGGGTTTTCTCCGGTCCAGTCTCTAACTGTTAAGCTTGGATTGTCATCAAAAACGGTCTTGGTTCCAACTAAAACAGCGTGTTCTTCAGCGCGCCATTTATGAACTAATTGTCTGGAATATTCGTTAGTAATCCATACAGGTTTTAATGTATCTTTGGTAGCAGGAGCAATAAAGCCATCTTTAGTCTCAGCCCATTTCAAAATAACATAAGGACGTTTTTTATTGTGAAACGTAAAAAAGCGTTTATGATGTTCTTTGCAGGCGTTCTCTAAAACACCTACAATGACCTCACAACCAGCATTCTTAAGCCTTTCAATTCCTTTACCTGCTACTTTTTTATTATCATCAACACATCCAATAACAACTTTAGGAATCTTATGTGCAATTATTAAATCACTGCAGGGTGGCGTTTTTCCGTAATGGCTACAAGGCTCGAGCGTAACGTAAAGTGTAGCTTGATTTAATATTGATTTGTCCTGAACAGAATCTATAGCATTTACTTCTGCATGATTACCGCCATATTTACTTGTAAAACCTTCGCCAATAATATTATCTTTATGAACAATAACACTGCCAACCATGGGATTAGGACGTGTTGTTCCTAAGCCATTTTTAGCAATTTCTATACATCGTTTTATGTATTTTTCATGTATATTCACACCGCAAAAATAAGATTAAAAAATGGGGTTAAACAATTTCATCATCAGAGAAATTCGGCCTAATGATAATGCGCAAATAGAAAGTGTTATAAGGGCATGTTTTCATGAGTTTAAAATACCATTGGTTGGTACCGCATATGAAGATAAAGAAACGCCAAATATGTTTGAATCTTATCAAAATGAAAAGGAAGCCTATTTTGTAATAGAGGTTGATGGTGAAGTTTTAGGAGGTGGGGGTGTTAAAGCTCTCAAGGACTATGATTCAACTGACGTATGTGAAATCCAAAAAATGTATTTTTCACCAAAAGTCAGAGGAAATGGTTTTGGTAAACTTTTGTTTGATAAATGCATGCAAAAGGCCAAGGAACTAGGTTATAAAAAATGTTATTTAGAGTCAGCTCCTCAATTAAAGGCAGCTATTCATATTTATGAATCTTTTGGATTTAAGCATTTAACCGGAGCATTAGGAAATACAGGTCATTTTTCATGTGGCGTTTGGATGATTAAAGATTTATGAAATTAAAAGAGTTAAAAGAATTATTTAAAAAGGAACTAGGAGGCTTATATGATGTTGAAGAGATTGATAGTTTCTTTTATATTCTTATTGAACGTTATTTAGGATTAAAACGTATTGCTTTAGCATTAAAACCTGAGCTTTCTTGTTCTGAAGAAGATATGGAGCCCATTTTTAAAGCCTT
Source organism: Gaetbulibacter aquiaggeris (assembly GCF_044003965.1). Taxonomy (NCBI): domain Bacteria; kingdom Pseudomonadati; phylum Bacteroidota; class Flavobacteriia; order Flavobacteriales; family Flavobacteriaceae; genus Gaetbulibacter; species Gaetbulibacter aquiaggeris. The sequence goes on along the minus strand of NZ_JBAWKC010000006.1, from coordinate 163,210 downwards.
TGAAGATTTAAAAAGGGAAATTCCGATCCAATATATTCTTGGTGAAACAGAATTTTTTGGATTACCCTTTAAAGTGAATTCAAATGTGTTAATACCAAGACCTGAAACTGAAGAGTTAGTAGATTGGATTCTTAATACACAAAAGACACTTTCAAACAATAATAAACTCCACGTTTTAGATATTGGTACTGGAAGTGGATGCATTGCAATATCATTGGCCAAAAACATAAATCATGCGCATGTATATGCTTTAGATGTCAGTCATGAAGCTCTTGAAGCAGCAAAAAAAAATGCTACATTGAATCACGTTTCTATTGAGTTTATTGAGGCTAATATTTTAAAGCCAGAAACCTGGAATACTGCATTTAAAGACTTGAAATTTGATATTATTGTATCCAATCCGCCCTATGTGCGTGCATTGGAAAAAGCGCAAATGAAGTCTAATGTGGTAAATAATGAACCTCATGTCGCATTATTTGTAGAAAATGAGGACCCCTTAATATTTTATAGAGCCATCACAAAATATGCTGTTGATAATTTAACTGATAAGGGCTATTTGTTTTTTGAAATCAATGAGTATCTTGGAAAACCAATGACGCAATTATTAAAATCATTTAATTTTAATGCCATTGAATTAAAACAGGATATTTTTAAAAAGGACAGAATGATTAAAGGAATAACGAATAAATGACTATAAAAGAACAAATACAGAAACTGAGAATAGAATTAAGTGAGCATAATTACAATTATTATGTACTAGATAAGCCTACAATTTCAGATTATGAGTTTGATATAAAGCTTAAAGAACTTCAAAGTTTAGAAGCTAAATATCCGGAATTTTTTGATGCTAATTCGCCAACGCAAAGAGTTGGAGGTGAAATAACCAAGAATTTTGAAACTATTCCTCATGAGTTTCGCATGTTTTCTTTAGATAACTCGTATTCAAAGGAAGATTTAAATGATTGGGAGGCTAGAATAAAAAAGTTAATTGATGGAGATATTCAATACACCTGTGAACTTAAATATGATGGTGCCTCCATCAGTTTAACTTATGAAAACGGACTTTTAGTGAGAGCCTTAACCAGAGGTGATGGATTTCAAGGAGATAATGTAACGGCCAATGTAAAAACCATAAAATCTGTGCCTTTAAAACTAAAAGGCGACTTTCCTCAAAAATTTGATATTCGCGGTGAGATTGTTTTGCCTTTTGAAGGTTTTAATAAAATGAATGAAGAACGCATTGAAATTGGTGAAGAGCCCTATAGGAATCCAAGAAACACGGCTTCGGGAAGTTTAAAACTACAGGATAGTGCTGAAGTTGCCAAAAGACCTTTGGATTGTTTGCTATATCATATTATAGGAACTAACCTTAATCTGAAAACGCAATTTGAAAGTCTGGAAAAAGCCAGACAGTGGGGTTTTAAAGTGCCCAAGGCAGCAAAATTATTAAGTTCCTTAGATGAGGTTTTTGAGTTTATTAATTATTGGGATGTTCATCGTCACGATTTGCCTTATGAGACCGATGGCGTAGTTATCAAGGTTAATAGTTTGGCACAACAGGAAGAATTAGGTTATACTGCGAAATCCCCACGTTGGGCAATGGCCTATAAATTTAAAGCGGAGCAAGTTTCAACCAAATTGAATAGTATTTCTTATCAAGTAGGAAGAACTGGGGCTATTACACCGGTAGCCAATTTAGAACCTGTTGAATTAGCAGGAACTATAGTAAAGCGCGCCTCTTTACATAATGCTGACCAAATAGAAAAGCTTGATGTAAGATTAGGAGATGAGGTTTTTGTTGAGAAAGGCGGAGAAATTATTCCTAAAATTATTGCGGTTGATTTAAGTAAAAGGAAGTCTGATTCAAAACGCACAGTTTATATTACACATTGTCCAGAGTGTCATACTGAATTGGTAAGGCAGGAAGGCGAAGCACAGCATTATTGCCCTAATTACAATGGGTGTAAACCGCAAATCATAGGTCGTATTCAACATTTTATTTCCAGAAAGGCCATGGATATTGAAGGTCTTGGTGGTGAAACTGTGGCTTTACTGGTGAATGCAGGCCTTATTAATAATTATTCAGATTTGTATGAATTAACTAAGGAGCAAGTAATCCCATTAGAGCGGATGGCTGAAAAAAGTGCAGATAATTTGGTAGAAGGCATTAATAAATCACGAAGCATACCTTTTGAACGTGTATTATATGCTTTGGGGATACGTTATGTTGGAGAAACAGTAGCTAAAAAACTGGCCAAGCATTATAAGAGTATTGAAGCATTGTCAAAAGCGTCTCAAGATGATTTAGTTAATGTAGATGAAATTGGAGTGAAAATTGCGGAAAGTGTTCAAGAGTTTTTTAAATCAGAAGCTAATATTGAAATAATTGATAGATTAAAACACTATGGCTTACAATTAGAAATATCAGCAGAGCAGTTAGAAGGTCAAAGTGATAAGTTAAAAGGAGAAATAATTGTTATTTCAGGAGTCTTTGAAACTATCTCAAGAGATGAATTAAAAAAACTTATTGAAGATAATGGCGGTAAAGTGAGTAGTTCAATATCTTCAAAAACCAGTTTTATTGTTGCTGGAGATAATATGGGCCCAAGTAAAAAACTAAAGGCTGAACAATTAAATATTTCTTTAATAAATGAGTACGAATTCTTACAAAAAATAAAATAAAGTGAAATAAAAACGATAAAATGTAATTTTTTAACGATTAATTGTAAATAAATTTTTATATTTGAACTTTAATCATAAAATAATAGTCATGAATAAATTAAAAGTCATGGTTAGTTTAGTATTATTAGTTTATTTAGGATTTGTTGTTTTTCAATTTAGTAGCAATGAATATTGGGCTAATGCTTTTGATGCTATTCTCCTGCCCTTAATAAGCATAGCCTACTTTCAAGGCAACAAAAGACCAAATTTCTATTTTTCTGTGTTTTTGATTTGTTATTCTGTTTCAGACTTAATGGTTTTTATTCTTGATTTTATTCCATATTCCTACTTTTATTATGTAGGCAATGGTTTATATATAATTGCTTACATGGCACTATTTATAAAAATTGTAAAATCACTTTCTTTTCAGCATATCTTTAAAAATTTTAAACTGCATCTTTTTGTTTTAACAGCATTAAATATTTATATAGCTTATGTTTTGCAGAATATTGTAAATCCTTATGTTGGAATGACTAATGAGTATTTTGTTGAAATTGCTTATAATGTAAGTATGCTTCTCGTGCTAACTGCTTCCTTGTTAAATTATTTTTACAGAGATGATAAAAAATCCTTATTAATCTTTTTGGGATCTATGGCGATTGTTTTTTCAGAAGTTATAGGTGTTGCTTATATGTATGTAGCCCAACAAAATCTTTTAAATTTCTTAGTGACTACCCTAACTCTATTGGCTTTTTATTTTTATTTTACACAATCAAAATTAAGTAATGAAGAAGTCAACCAGTTGGTTTCTTAATAGTATTTTTTATCAAGTAATATTTTTTAAAATTAGCTGAATTATTGCTGTTGGCAAAAAACAACTAAGACAATTCAGAATAATAGACCATAGCTGTTCTTAATTGTTTTATATAACTTACTTTAATTAAATGTTAACAAAAAATGTATTGCAACGATAAAAACATTAATTACGTCGACTAAAATAATTAATTTACTATATTTGATTAACCTAGCTAATGTGATTGAATTATGAAAAGCCTATTTAAATTTAGTGTCAATAAGGTCTTTTTAAGCGCTTTGTTTCTTTTAATCATTTTGAACATTGTTGGAACATTTAGTGAAAATGCCTTGTTATTAAATTCTACAAAACCATTATTTGTACCTGTTTTTTTAATATTCTTTTTGATAAAGGATAAAACGATCAGTGTTCCTTTTATTTTATTCTTATTATATTCTTTTTTAGGAGATTCAGCCTCCATGTTTTTTGCTAATGATACTTTTATCAAAGCCTCTTCTGTAATGTACTTTTTAAGTTATTTGTGTTTGCTTCATTTTATGATACGAAAATTTAAATTAGTCGAGTTTAATAAAGTTATTACTCTTTATTTGGTAGTAGTCGTTATGATTAATATGTATTTTTTATATACAGTTTACGAAATATTAAAATCAATTATTCCAGATAGTTTAGAGGTGTTTTTATTTGGAATGAAGAGTATTTCTTTGATAGTATTAGTTGTTATTGCTTTCGGCGTTTATTTAAATTCAGAAACAAAATTATCTATATTGTTTTTGATTATGGCGATAAGCTTTGTATTTAGTGATATTCTCAATTATGTAAGTCAATATTATGTATACCACTGGAGTTTTATAATGCTAGACAGAATATTGCACGTGATTGGTTTATACTTCTTATTTAATTATATTATTGAATACAATAAAATCCCTAAAATTCAGGTTGTTAAAGAAGAAAAATTTGTCGCAAAAAATATCTTAGTCTAAACTATGATAGAAATACCATTGGCCGTTTTGTTTTTATCAGAATCAAAATAAAAATCAATTTTACCTAAGTTTATTCCATAACATCCAACTTGATTTACAAGGATGTTTTTTCCTTCAAGGTTTTTTACAATGGTAGGTTTTTGTAAAAAAGTATGGGTATGACCGCCAATAATTAGATCAATATCCTTTGTTGCTGCTGCAAGTTTTAAATCACTTATTTTATCAATTTCATTTTTATAATGATACCCCAGGTGTGACAGACAAATGATTAAGTCACATTGCTCGTCATTTTTTAATTTTCTTGTGATGTCTTGAGTAATTTCAATAGGATCAAGATATTTAGTTTCTTTATATAAAAAAGGGTCAACTAATCCTTTTAATTCAATTCCAATACCAAAAACACCAATTTTAATCGTGTCTTTTTCAAAAACCCTATAGGGTTTAACATGCGTATTCATTTCAGTATTTGAAAAATCATAATTGGCTGATAAAAAATCAAATTTAGCATGTGGCAGTTGTGCGTACAGACCATTGATACCATTATCAAAGTCATGATTTCCAATGGTAGCAGCGTCATATTTTAGCATACTCATAAGTTTAAATTCAAGCTCACCGCCATAGTAATTAAAATAAGGAGTCCCTTGAAAAATATCACCAGCATCAAGCAGTAAGGTATTTGGGTTTTCCTCTCTTATGGATTCAATTAAAGTAGCCCTTCTTGCAACGCCACCTTTATTGGCATTTCTGGCATCTTCAGGACCAAAAGGGTCAATATGACTGTGTACATCATTGGTGTGAAGGATTGTTATTTTTTTTGATTCTGTACTGGATGTAAAAGATGATAAACCTATACCTCCAAGCGAAATTAAGGCAGTTCCAACAGACACATTTTGTATAAAATCTCTACGCTTCATTGTTAATCATTTTATTTAATTTGAATAAATCTGTCATCAATTACGGGATTAATGGTATCCACTTTTTTGAAATAATCAATAAGGACATTTCTAATTTTATAATCTAAATTATATAATCCCTCATTAGGTTTAAAAAAGGTCATATTACCTCCTCCGTTATATAAATAATCATTGGTTGCAACATAATAGGTTTTATTAGTATCAATATTATTACCCTTAATGGTAGCGCTTAAAACATTAAAATTTTTATCTACAGATAATTTAAGTTGAGATATAGGATTTGCTACTTTATTTTGAATTAAATAGTTAATTAAACTATCTATTTGGCTCCCTTTCAGTGATACCACAACTAAACTATTTTCAAAAGGCATAAGTTCAAAAGCAGTTTTAGCAGTGATATTACCTTTTGAAATTATAGAACGAATGCCTCCGTGATTTAAAATAACCAGATCAATATCTTTTCCAGTTCTTGATTTAAAAACGGGATTTGCCTGCTCATAAATGGCATCAGCCATGAAATTTCCAATAGCAGTATTAAAACGGCCATCACTTTTTGTATAGGTGTCAACAGCATAAGCTAAAATGCTATCTAAGTCTTTCGTGATATGCTCTCTATAAGGTTTAATAAAACCCTCAATTTCGGTGTTAGATGGAAGGCTATCATTAATAGTAATTTGACGTCCTTCTATCTTGTAAAGATGTTTGTTTTGCTCTTTACAACTAATGGCAGATAAGACTAATAGAGATAAGATGAATTGCTTATAGTTCATAATTTAAACTAATAAATTTTACAAATATTTTGTAACTAGTTTTGTTACCTTTGTCCAAAGCATAAAGATAAATGATTTTAAAGGTTTTTAAAGAAAAATCTAATATAAGACACTTGGATAAAATTTTATCAAGTCGTGATGTTAATGTGAGCGATAGTAAGATAAAAAGTTTGGGAGTTATAATGCATATTAATGAGATTGATGATTTTGAATTATTTAGAAAATTAGCTGAAAAGTTAAATATTCAACCCTTTAATTTAAAGATAATAGCTTATTCAAGTGAAAGTGCAGAAAAACCAAATTCTTGGGATATTTGTTTTAATGAAAAAGATTTTGGTTGGAATGGAACGATTCATAATGTCGAATTACAATCATTTTTAGATACTGATTTTGACGTTTTAATTAGTTATTATGAGGAAGATATATTAGAGTTGAAATTAATGACAGCAAAATCAAAAGCACAATTTAAAATTGGAATTTTCCAACCAGATAGTCGTTTAAACGATTTAATTATTCAAACTCAATTAAATCAATTCGACGCGTTTAAAAATGAACTTTTTAAATATTTAACAATATTAAATAAAACTAAAAATGAGTAGTAAATTTCTTGGAACCGGCGTAGCTTTAGTAACCCCTTTTAAATCAGATTTAAGTATTGATCATGAAGCATTGGCCCATATTGTAAATTTCAATGTGAATAATGGTACAGATTATTTAGTAGTTTGCGGTACAACCGGAGAAAGCGTTACGATTACTAAACAAGAGAAAAGGGAAATAATTGATACGATTTCAAAGGCTAATAAAGGCAGAATACCTATGGTTTTGGGTATCGGTGGAAATAATACGGCTCAAGTTATTGAAGAAATAAAAGACACAGATTTAAATGTTTTTGATGCTATTTTATCAGTGTCACCTTACTATAGCAAGCCAACTCAAGAAGGGCTCTATCAGCATTTTAAGGCTATTTCAGAAGCGTCACCTATTGATGTTATTTTATATAATGTACCTGGGAGAACTTCAAAAAATATGGAGCCAGAAACCACTTTAAGATTGGCGAATGATTTTAAAAATATCATTGGAGTAAAAGAAGCCGGTAATAATGTGGCTCAATATTTAAAATTACTTAAAAACAAACCAGATGATTTTTTAGTGATCTCAGGCGATGATGATTTGGCATTAGGGGTGGTTTTAGCTGGTGGTGCCGGGGTTATTTCTGTTATTGGTCAAGCATTTCCAAAAGAATTTTCTGAAATGATTCGTCTGGGTTTAAACGGAGACGCAAAAAAGGCTTACAATATTCATTATAAGTTGATGGATGTTATTGGATATATTTTTGAAGAAAATAATCCTGCAGGAATTAAAGCAGTATTTGAAGTTCTTGGTTTATGTAGAGATTCTGTTAGATTGCCACTAGTCCCGGCTTCAAATCATTTAAAAGACAAGATTAGAAAATTTGTAGCAAACTTTTAATTTGGGAAAAAAGATAAAAGATCCTGGGTTGGGAAAAGCCTCATCACAACATGCCAAGCGTATGATGAATGCGGATGGGTCTTTTAATTTAGTACACTTAAATAAACCTCGAAGATTATCTGACGCTTATCATTATTTGGTGAACATCAGTTGGTTTCATTTTTTTATGTTGACTTTTTTAGTCGGGTTTTTAATTAACGCCCTTTTCGCACTAATTTACTTAAGTATAGGCATAGAAGAAATTGTTCCATCTACAGGCAATATTTTAAACGATTTTTTGAATGCCTTCTTCTTTTCAATGCAAACTTTTACCACGGTGGGATATGGTTTGATGTCACCACTAGGTATTGCCAGCGGCATTGTGTCATCTTTTGAAGCCTTTTTAGGGTTAATGTTGTTCGCCTTTGTGACAGGTTTAATATATGGTCGTTTTTCAAAACCAAAGGCCGCTATAAGGTTTAGTAAACATTTAATTTTAAGAGATTTTAATCATACCAGAGCCCTTATGTTTAGGCTTGTTAACAGTAGGAAAACTGTCATGATTTACCCTAAAATCGCTGTAACGTTATCGTTGTCAACACAAAATAATTTAGGTGAGTATGAGAATAGTTTTTATTCGCTTAATTTAGAAAGAGATACCATTAATTATTTACCAACAACATGGACTATTGTTCATGAATTAGATAAGGAAAGTCCCTTTTTTGAATTTTCTAATGAGGATTTAATCAAACAACATGGTGAGTTATTAGTGATGATAAGTTACTATGATGAGTCCTTTAATCAAGAAGTGCATCAAATGCATAGCTATGTGTTAAATGAAATAAAATTAGATTGTAAATTTGTAAAAGCTTACTATTACAATGATAATGGCCAAATGATTCTTGATTATAAGCTTTTTGATACCATAGAATCAGTTAAAAGTTAAATATAACTTAAACTCAATGGGTGCGATAAATCAAGGTTTATTTTAGCATTAAAATTATATTTTTAAATTCCATTATAAAACCTTAATTTTGCATCCTGTTTTTTAATTTATGAATAAGATTCTTTACATATTTTTATTGCTAGTAACTTTAAGCTCTTGTAGTGAGTATCAAAAGGCCTTAAAAGCTGAAGATACGGCTACTAAGTTCAAATTAGGTGAAGAATTATATAACGCAGGTAAGTACGACAAAGCGAATAAACTTTTTGCACAAATTGTACCGAGTTATAGAGGGAAGCCACAAGCAGAAAAACTTATGTATTTGTATTCTCAGTCATTTTATAAAATGAAAGACTACTATATAGCTGGTTATCAGTTTGAGCGTTTTGCGTCTAGCTATCCCAAAAGTGAAAAGGTAGAAGAGGCCTCTTTTTTAAGTGCCAAAAGCAATTATATGTTATCTCCGGCATATACTAAAGATCAAAAAGAAACAAAACAGGCTATTGAAAAACTTCAGGAATTTATAAATTTATTTCCAGATTCAGAATATGTTGTAGAGGCTAATAAGTTAGTTAAAGAATTAGATTATAAATTAGAATTGAAATCTTTTAGTATTGCTAAGCAATATGATCATATATCTGATTTTGAGGCATCAATAAAGTCATTTGATAATTTTATATTTGAATTTCCTGGCTCTATATTGCGTGAAGACGCTTTGTTTTATAAATTAGATGCCTCATATAAGCTTGCAGTTAATAGTGTGGAACGGAAAAAGGAATTCCGGTTGAATAATGCTAAAACGAGCGCAGATATGTTTAAAAAATCTTATCCTGGTTCAAAATACATTGAAGATGTAAATGACATGGCGAGTAAAATTGAAGAAGAATTAAAAAATTACGGTAATAAAGATAATATATAATGAAAATAGATTTAAAAAAAACCAATGCTCCTGTTAATACTGTAACGTATGACAGAAATCAAATTGATGAGGCTACAGAAAACATCTATGAGTCTATATCTATAATTGCAAGACGTGCTGAGCAAATTAATTCTGAAATTAAAAAGGAATTAATTGATAAGTTAGAAGAATTTGCTACTTATAATGATAGTCTTGAAGAAATTTTTGAAAATAAGGAGCAGATTGAGGTTTCAAAATTTTATGAAAAATTACCAAAACCTCATGCCTTAGCCGTTCAAGAATGGTTAACTGATAAAATATATTACCGAAATACTGAGGAAGATACTCAGGAATAAACCTTGTTATGTCAATATTAAGCGGCAAAAATATACTTTTAGGCATTAGTGCCGGTATAGCCGCTTATAAAACTGCATCTTTAGTTAGGTTATTTGTGAAAGTTGGGGCTAACGTTAAAGTAGTAATGACACCCGCTTCAAAAGACTTTGTAACGCCTTTAACCTTATCAACACTTTCAAAAAATCCTGTTTATTCTTCATTCACTTCAGATAAGGATGATAACCCTGTATGGAATAATCATGTAGATATAGGCCTTTGGGCAGATTTAATGCTTATTGCACCAGCAACGGCAAACACCTTGTCAAAAATGGCAAACGGTGTTTGCGATAATTTGCTTTTAGCTACTTATTTATCCGCAAAATGTCCGGTATATTTTGCGCCAACAATGGACTTGGATATGTATAAACATCCAAGTACCTTAGGTTCTTTTAAGGTTTTAAAAAATTACGGAAATATTATGATTCCGGCAACTAGCGGTGAATTAGCGAGTGGATTAGTGGGAGAGGGAAGAATGGCTGAGCCAGAAGATATTGTGACATTTATTGAAAATGATATTTTAGTTAAATTACCTTTAAGAGGAAAGAAAGTACTCATTACGGCTGGCCCAACCTATGAGGCTATTGATCCAGTCAGGTTTATTGGAAACCATTCCAGTGGAAAAATGGGTTATGAAATAGCAAAAGCATCGGCAAATGCTGGTGCTGAGGTTATTTTAATTTCTGGTCCAACACATGAAACTGTTGCTCATAATTTGATTACAACTGTACCAGTTGTCTCAGCGGAAGAAATGTATATCGCTGCTCATAAGTATTATCCAAAAACAGATATTGCCATTCTTTCAGCAGCTGTAGCAGATTTTAAGCCAAAACATGTGGCAACTCAAAAAATAAAAAAGAAAGAAAATACGTTAACAATAGAATTAGAAAACACTAAAGATATTTTAGCCTCTTTAGGAGCTGTAAAAAAGCATCAGTTGTTGGTTGGTTTTGCTTTAGAAACTAATAATGAACTAGAAAATGCAAAAGGCAAATTAAAAGCTAAGAATTTAAACTTAATTGTTTTAAATTCGTTAAATGATAAAGGGGCTGGTTTTAAAACTGAGACCAATAAAGTGACTTTTATTGATGATAAAGAAAATGTTCACGAATTTCAATTAAAATCTAAGGCTCATGTAGCTGCAGATTTAATAAATGAAATCATAAAACAAATCAATGCGTAATATTCTATTTCTTCTTTTTTTGTTGTTAGGTTTGGTCAGTTTCTCACAAGAGTTGAATTGTAGTGTTGTTGTGAATGCACAGCAAACAGGCAATGATAATCAAACAATTTTTAAGAATTTAGAGAAACAATTAACAGAATTCGTTAATAATACTAAATGGACTAACAAAACCTTTGCACCTCAAGAAAGAATAAATTGTAGTATGGTTATTATTATTAATGACTATAGTGGTGAAACATTTCAGGGTACTCTTCAAATGCAATCTTCAAGACCAGTTTACGGGTCTTCTTATAGTACACCTCTTTATAATATAAATGATAAAGATTTTACCTTTAGGTATTTAGAATTTCAAAATATTATTTTTAATCCTACTCAATTTGAATCTAATCTGGTATCTGTTATTGCCTTTCATGTTTATATGGCATTAGCATTGGATGCGGATTCATTTTCAAAAAACGCGGGTGATGTTTACTTGAAACAAGCGCAAACTATTGTAAATTATTCTCAGCAAGAAAATTATAAAGGATGGAAACTTGAAGATGGTTTGCAAAGTAGATTTGCTTTAATTGATAATATTTTGTCGCCAACATTTAAAGAATACAGAGACGTGATGTATAGCTATCACAGAGAAGGTTTGGATGTCATGAGTGACAATGCAAAGGAGGGAAAGGAAAAAATTGCTGCAGCTATCAAACTTTTTGAAACAATGAACAGACGAAGACCTAATTCATTTTTGTTAAGGACATTTTTTGATGCTAAGTCAGATGAGATTGAGCAAATATTTACTGATGGTCCTGGCGTGAATGTGGCTAGTGTTCAAGAAACTTTGCAGAAAGTGGCTCCTACTTATGCAAGTAAATGGAGAAATATTAAGTTTTAAGTTGTTTTGAATTTAAAACTCACCTATCTTTAATTTCATAAATTTTAATCTATTTATTCACTTGTTAACATCGCTATCCATACAGAATTATGCTTTAATTGATGATCTTCATGTTGATTTTAATAATGGATTATCTATCATTACGGGTGAAACCGGCGCAGGAAAATCAATTTTGCTTGGTGGCTTGTCTTTAATACTGGGAAAACGTGCCGATTTAAGCAATTTAAAAGACACTTCCCAAAAATGCATTATTGAGGCCGTATTTGATGTGTCAAATTATAATCTTAAAACCCTTTTTGAATCTGAGGATTGTGATTATGAAGACATAACAATCATAAGAAGAGAAATTTTACCTTCTGGGAAATCCAGAGCTTTTGTTAATGATTCTCCGGTTAATTTGAATAGTTTACAAATCATTGGAGAACAATTAATAGATATTCATTCACAGCATCAAACATTACAGTTGATTAGTAATGAATTTCAATTTCAAGTGATTGATGTCATAGCAAATAATAACAATTTACTTGAACAATTTAAATCTGAATTAAAGGAGTATAATGCCTTACAAAAGGAACTTAAGGAATTGCAAAATTTTCAAGCAGACGCTATTAAGGAGCATGATTATAATATATTTTTATTAAATGAATTGACGGAAGCAAATCTTAAAGATGGAGAACTTGAATTGCTGGAAGAAGAAAATGAAACTTTGAGTAATGTGGAGGATATTAAGGAAAAATTATCAGAATCCTATCAACTTTTAAATGATGAGCAAATAGGGATTTTAATATTACTTAAAAACTTAAAGAATAATTTTCAGAAATTAAAAGATTATTCTTCAAAATATGAAGATTTATATAATAGAGTTGAGAGTTGCTTGATTGAAATGGATGATGTTTTTGATGAAATTGATGGAATGCAAGAATCATTAGAAGCAGATCCAAAGCGCTTAGAAGAAGTGAATGCAAAATTGTTACGTATTAATAATTTAATGCAAAAACATTCAGTTAGTGAAATTCCAGAATTGATAGACATCAAAAACAATTTGGAGGATAAGGTGTCTGTAACTGAAAATTTAGAGGGCACCATTCAAAATAAAAAGACTGAAATTGAAACAAAAAAGGGTCAATTAGATACCAAGGCAAAACAAATTCATGATAACAGAACAGACGTGATTCCTGTATTAATTGAGCAATTGCAATCTATTTTAGGTAGTTTAGGAATGCCCAATGCCCAATTTAAGATTGATTGCCAGTTAGGCGATACTTTTTATTTCAACGGAAAGGATGAACTTTCTATTTTATTTTCAGCCAATAAAGGGGGGCAATTTAATGAATTAAAAAAAGCCGCTTCTGGTGGTGAATTGTCAAGAATTATGCTGGCAATTAAATCGGTGCTTTCAAAATATATAAAACTACCAACTATTATTTTTGACGAGATTGATACCGGTGTTTCAGGTGAAATTTCGAATAAAATGGGAGATATTATGTTACTTATGAGTAAAACAATGCAAGTTATTTCGATAACGCACTTACCACAAATAGCAGCCAAAGGGCATACTCATTTTAAAGTTTTTAAGGAAGAAGTCAATGAGGTGACCAGAACGAACTTAATGAAGCTGAATCATGATGAACGTATTGTTGAAATTGCGCAAATGCTGGGTGGTATAGAAATGTCATCTTCAGCGATTGCGCATGCTAAAGAATTACTTAATTAATTAGTATCTTTGAAACCAAATTAAAATAAATAGAATACAATCATAAACTAACTAAAAAGAAATGTCATACAATTTACTTAAAGGAAAGAAGGGAATCATTTTTGGAGCTTTAGACTCTAATTCAATTGCTTGGAAAACTGCTGAGCGTGTTCATGAAGAAGGAGGACAATTTGTATTAACAAATGCACCTGTTGCAATGAGAATGGGACAAATTAATGAATTGGCTGAAAAAACAGGATCTCAAATCATTCCGGCGGATGCAACTTCTTTAGAAGATTTAGAAAATTTAATAACAAAATCAACCGAAATTCTTGGCGGTAAGATTGATTTTGTTCTGCATTCTATTGGTATGTCTATTAATGTTCGTAAAGGAAAACACTATACAGATCAAAATTATGAATGGACTCAAAAAGGGACAGATGTTTCTGCTATGTCATTTCATAAAGTCATGCAATGTTTGTATAAGGCTGATGCAATGAATGAATGGGGAAGTATTGTAGCCTTAACTTATATGGCGGCGCAACGTGTTTTCCCTGATTATAATGATATGGCTGACAATAAAGCCTATTTAGAAAGTATTGCTCGCAGTTTTGGGTATTTCTTTGGAAGAGATAAAAAAGTGCGTGTAAATACTATTTCACAATCACCTACACCTACAACTGCTGGTAGTGGTGTAAAAGGTTTTGATGGTTTTATAGCTTATGCAGATAAAATGTCTCCGCTAGGTAATGCTACGGCTTTAGACTGTGCTAATTATACCATTTCTTTGTTTAGTGATCTTACTAAACGTGTGACTTTGCAAAATCTTTATAATGACGGAGGTTTTAGTAATATGGGTGTAAGTGATGCTGTTATGGAAACTTTTATGAAAGAATAAATTTTAAATAAATTTAGAAAACTAGCCACCAATTAAACGGTGGCTTTTTTGATTGGTTTAGTTACATTTGTGTTATGCAATTACAGTTTTCATTTATTATTCCAGTTTATAACAGGCCTGACGAAACACAGGAACTTTTACAAAGTTTTACTGAGTTGGAATTTCATAACGATTATGAAATTGTAATTGTTGAAGATGGGTCTACCATATCTTCCAAAGAAATTATTGAAACATTTAAAACTAAACTCAATATTTCTTATTTTTTTAAAAAGAATACGGGGCCTGGTGATTCAAGGAATTACGGAATGAAGCACGCCAAAGGCAATTACTTTATTATTTTAGATTCTGATTGTATTTTACCACCAAATTATTTAAAGGAAGTTTCAAAAAGTTTAAATAAACATTATGTGGATTGTTTTGGTGGCCCGGACGCAGCGCATGAATCTTTTACCAGTTTACAAAAAGCCATTAATTTTTCAATGACCTCTTTTATTACCACTGGAGGTATAAGAGGTCATAAAAAAAGTATTGATACCTTTCAACCTCGAAGCTTTAATATGGGGCTCTCTAAAGAGGCATTTGAAGCTTCAAATGGATTTGGAAGCATTCATCCCGGTGAAGACCCCGATTTATCCATTAGGCTTTGGGAGTTAGGTTATAAAACGAAGTTAATTCCTGATGCTTATGTTTTTCATAAACGACGAATTTCTTGGAAAAAATTTTATAAACAGGTCTACAAATTTGGTATGGTAAGGCCCATTTTAAATCGTTGGCATCCCAGTTCAAAGAAAATCACCTATTGGTTTCCTACTTTATTTAGTTTAGGTTTATTGGTCTCATTTGGTTTGTTTTTGCTTCATATTAAATTGGGAATCTTTGTTTATATGTTGTACTTTATAAGTGCTTTTTTTGTGGCTTGGCTTTCAACAAAAAGTGTAAAAGTGTCATTACTTTCATTAATGGCTATTGTAGTTCAATTTTATGGTTATGGATACGGCTTTATTAAATCAACAGTAATGTTATATTCTAAAAAGAAACCTGAAACTATTTTCCCCGAATTATTTTTTAAATTAAAATGATAAAAAAATTAAGATCAAATATTATTACGGGTATTAAGAATAGAAAAATAAATGTCTTTTTTCTATTTCTGCTACTGTCATTTTTAATTTTGATTTTCTCAAAATTATCTAAGGAATATACCAATACAAGGGTCTTTAATATCCATAAAACCAATGTACCCAAGGAATATGTTATTTTAAATGATTCCAATAATAAACTGAATATTGTTTTCAAAACTCACGGATTTAATTGGCTTAAATATTATTTTTCAAAACCGGAAATTACTGTTGATTTCAAAGGGGATGTTACAAAAGTCGACTCTTTATTCGTTTTCAATAAGTCCAGAGTATTTTTGAATAGTGAATTAGAATTCGGCAGTCAGGTGGAGTTATTAAATGTGAGTCCGGATAATCTATATTTCAGATATGACGTTAATTTAATTAAAAAAGTGCCGGTGGTTGTGAATGCTAATATTAATTATATGGCTGGTTATGATTCATTTAATTCGTATAAAATTTCACCAGATTCTATTCAAGTGGTAGGTCCAAATTTATTAGTTGAAAATATTAAAAGTATCCAAACTGAAAAAATGGTATTAGAAAATATCAAAAGTGATATTGATAAAACAATTAAATTAAAACTACCTAAAAATAATAAAGATTTAATATTTTCTTCGGACGAAGTTAATCTTACCGCAGAAGTTGAAAAATTTACTGAAGGCAGTTTAAAAATTCCAATTATTTTAATCAATGTTCCGGAAGGTTTAAAAATAAAATATTTCCCTAAATCTATTAATGTTATTTACTACACAAGTTTAAATAAATTCAATGAAATTTCTGTTAAAGACTTTAAAGTGGTTTGTGATTATAGTAAAGTGAGCAATAACCAAACATTTTTATTGCCTGAGCTGGATAAAATAACTCAAAATGTAAAAAGTGCTAAAATTAATCAGCAACATATAGATTTTATTATTACGGAATGAAGATAGTAGGTCTTACTGGTGGAATAGGAAGTGGCAAAACAACGGTCGCAAATATGTTTCGTGCCCTGGGAATCTCCATATACATTGCAGATGAAGAGGCTAAAAAACTAATGGCTTCCTCAAAAATTATTAAAAGAAAACTGATTGTGTTATTTGGTGAAGAGGCCTATGTTAATGATGCATTAAATAAACCCTATATTGCTAATACTATTTTTAAAAATAGAGTGTTATTGGAAAAAATGAATGCCATTATACATCCACGAGTGGCCAGTCATTTTAAAAAATGGCTATTAAAACAAAAATCACCTTATGTTATTAAAGAAGCAGCTATTTTATTTGAAAATGAAGGTTACAAACAATGCGATATAATTATTACAGTAACGGCCCCAAAAGAATTAAAAATAAAGCGTTTATTGAGTAGAGATAATATGACTTTAGAAAAGATTGAGGCTATTATGAATAATCAATGGAATGATGAGAAAAAAATCAAATTATCAGATTATGTCATTGTTAATACCAAGTTAGAAAATACCAGAAAACAGGTTATTAAAATCCATGAAGAAATAATAGATAAACTTTAATAAATCTTAAATTTTAACATTTTTGTTAATGTAAGGTTAAATCATAAGACCGCTAAATGTTAAAATGTTAATTTTGAATAATGAGCAAGAGAGTTTTTGTCCTGTTGGTTCTGTTAATGAGTATGTCTCTTATTGGAATCATATTTGTTCAGGCTTACTATATAAAGGATTCGGTAAAAAATGAAAGAGAAAGGTTTACTTTTAATGTAAAAAAAGCCTTAAGTTATGTGTCTAATGCTATTGAGGATAATGAATTAGACACCTATTTTGAAAAGTATCAAAAATTAATAAATGATAAAAAAGTTGATTCTGTAGCGGTATCTCAATTATTTATTTATCAACAGAATAGCAATACAAAAGAAACACTGATTTATAAAAGTGGAGTTTTAGAAGAGAACTATAAATTATCTTCGTCGCTCTTTGACATTGGTTTAGATAGTATTAACATCAAAAACATCATTGGAAGTTCAAATCTTGAAGTCTATAAAAATGAAGATATTTCTGAAAAGGATTTGAGTAAATCGCCCATTGTAAATATTATAAATAGCGGACGTTTACTTCCGGCAGAAAGAAACTTTTTTGAAAAAAATTTTAAGGCCTACACAAAAACAATTCCGGTATATCAGCGTGTAACTAAAGAGCAGATAGCTAGTCTTTTAACTAAAAAACTTAAAGAGGATAATATAAATATTGACTATGAGTTTGCCATTTATGGTAATGATCTGGCAACCAAGGTGCATAGTGATGGTTTTGAAAAAAATTTAGAGTCCACTTATAGTGTGCCAATTTTTTATGATGAGAACAATCAAAGTAATTATAAGCTGTTGGTGAGTTTTCCAGATGACAGAAAATTTATTTTATCATCCATTATAGGCATGATTTTATTATCAGTCATTTTTACATCCGTTATTATAATTGCCTATTCAAGTGCTTTGTATCAATTAGTGAAACAGCGTAAAATTTCGCAAATAAAAACAGATTTTATAAACAACATGACCCATGAGTTTAAAACGCCTATTGCAACTATAAACCTAGCGCTTGATGCCATAAAAAATCCCAAGATTATTGATGATAAAGAGAAAGTTATTCGTTATCTTAATATGATTAAGGAAGAAAACAAAAGGATGCATGCTCAGGTTGAGAACGTATTAAGAATATCTAAACTAGAAAAACACGAGCTTAATATTAGTAAGGATAGAGTTAAGTTGCACGACTTAATTATTGATGCTATAACACATGTGGAGCTGATTGTAGAAGATAGGAAAGGATATATTAAAACATTTCTTGAAGCGGATAAATCTTCTATTTTAGCCAATGAAACACATTTTACAAACGTTATAGTCAATATATTAGATAATGCTATTAAGTATTCTCCGGAAGCGCCTGAAATTGAAGTTTATACAGAAAATGTTGGAACTAACATTTTATTAAAAATAAAGGACCACGGAAGTGGCATGAGTAAAGCCGCTCAAAAGCGTGTATTCGAAAAATTTTATAGAGAATACACTGGAAATATACATAACGTAAAAGGTCATGGTCTGGGTCTTGCGTATGTTAAACGAATAGTAGAAGACCATCAAGGTCATATAAAAGTTGAAAGTGAAAAAGATAAAGGAAGCACATTTACCATCAAACTTCCTCTAATAACATAATTATGGAAGAACAAAACAAGAAAATTTTATTAGTAGAAGACGATCCTAATTTTGGAACGATTCTAAAAGATTATTTAATGATGAATGATTATGACGTGGTTCATGCCAAAAATGGTATGGAAGGTTTTGAAAAATTCAAAAAGGATGATTATGACTTATGTATTTTAGATGTTATGATGCCATATAAAGATGGTTTTACATTAGCTAAAGAAATCCGTGAAAAAAACAAAGAAGTGCCTATCGTTTTCTTAACGGCTAAAACGATGAAAGAAGACGTGCTGAAAGGCTATAAAGTTGGAGCTGATGATTATTTAAATAAACCATTTGATAGTGAAGTTTTGCTTATGAAGATAAAAGCCATTATGCAACGCAAAGCTACTGAAACCATTTCAGATAGTAAACAATTTGAATTTAAAATAGGCGACTTTGAATTGAATTCTAAATTGCGTTTTTTAAAGTATAAAGGCGGTAATCCAGTAAAATTATCACCAAAAGAAAATGAATTATTACGTTTATTAGCATTACATGAAAATGATTTAATGCCAAGAGCATTAGCACTTACCAAAATATGGAGAGATGATAATTACTTTACTTCAAGGAGTATGGACGTCTATATTGCAAAATTACGTAAGTATCTAAAATTAGATGAAAAAGTAGAAATACTAAACATTCATGGTGAAGGTTTTAGATTAGTCGTTAACAGCTAATTTTTCAAAAACAATGAATTAAAAACCAGCTTTAGGGCTGGTTTTTTTTGTGATAGTCTAGGTATAGCTGTATTTTCTGATTAGGCTTGATCTAGAGATCAAATATGCCAGCTTTTGTGCGGAGTTATTTGCTTTCTTAAGACCCTGCAAATGGAGTTCCGAATAATCCAACTGCCAGTTCAGCCCAAATGAGTACGAACATTATGAGTATAATGGCTATGAGTACAATGCGATTCTTCTTCTTTTGGACTTTCCTTAATACAACCTCTAACATAAATCCAAGGCCAAGTAATAGCATTCCCATTATAATGAAGTCTAATAATGACCAATTTATTTCGGAAGAAAATAACATCCCAATTAATGGAATAAGTAACAGTAAGGGTACAGTGAGTAGGATTATAATTAGTCTTTTATTTTTGTCCATAATTTTTTTTTATTTTAATAATTTTTCAATAGCATGTATGTGTTTTTAAATCCTTCTCTACCAGAATCAGTGATTAAGTATTTTAGCTTTGTTAATCTGAACCTCTGGTCTATAATTAAGTACCATGCGATGATCTGGAATGTTTTAATAGGTTATATCAGCAGTTAAACGACGTTATATTATTTTTCTAAAAAAGGCAAAAGACAAACTTTTTCAAACCCATGATAATATTAAGAAGATAATGCCTTATTTACTAAATCCGTTGTATTAACCAATCTCTCAATTCATAAAAATTTTGTGGTGCCACACCATGCCCCACAGGAAATTCTGAGTACTGATGCTTAATATGTAAGCTATTTAAAAAACCTGGCGTTATTCTGGCCCAATCTACAGGAATTACCTGATCAACACTTCCATGAGAACAATAGAAATCCAGCTTTGAATATTCTTTATTTTCAATGTCTTGAGGCAAAATATCTTTGTTAATGTATCCACTTAAGGCAATAATGTTTTTTACTTTTTCAGGGTAGGTTAAAGCAACGGCATAACTTAATATGGTACCTTGACTAAAACCTAAAAGGGTCACCTTGTTTTTATTAACAGGATAAGTCTTGGTTGCCTCATCAATAAATTTAGCAATAAGATCTCGAGATATTTTGGCTTGTTCATTATCACTCCATTTCCCCTGAACAGCATCAAAATTGATGGCGTACCAGGCATTTCCAAAGGGTTGCATGGTATACGGGGCACGCACAGAAATAATAAACAGTTCTTCAGGTAGTTCACTGGCAAATGAAAATAAATCATTTTCATCACTACCATAACCATGCAGCATAATTAATAACGGGGCATTTTGTGCTAAAGAAGAGGTTCTAATTTTATGATGTAAGGATAGATTATTATTGATCATTTAGTTTCCAATGCTAGCGAATAATTTTTGAATGAAATCACCTAATAATGGAACAGTTTGTGGTTTGCCTGCTACTGCATTTATAAATCCATAAATAAAAAGGACCCCAAAAAACATCCAAAAACAAAAAGTGATTAACCAACTATCAAAAGCACTAATCACATAGCCTAAAACAAAAAAAGTAAGCCATAAGCCTAGGGCTTGTCTTATATGAAATGAGGCAAATTTATTTTTTTTGTCATTATTTAAAAAAAAGGCAATAATAGTTCCGAATATGGTGAGATAGCTTATTACTGCAATATTTTTGCCATCTGCAATATCTTGATTTTCCATAATGATTAATTTAGAGAAATTTGGTTATTTGAAATAATGCCATAGACTTTTCCTTTTAAATCTTGATTTTCAAATATAGCGTTTTTAGATTTTGACAAAATGTTCTTTGCCGAAAATCTGTATTTAGTATCAGGATTAAAGAGCGTGATATTTATTTTATTACCAATATTTATTGGCATTGGTTCAATTCCAAATCTTGTTTTTCCTTTTGTTAAAAGCTCAACGGTTTTCTTTAATGTCAACAATGATTGTAAGGCTCCAAAGGCACTTTCCAAGCCTATGGTTCCATTTGCAGCATGGTCAAACTCAATTTTTTTGTGTTCTATATCAATTGGATTATGATCAGTGGTAACCATATCAATAGTGCCATCTTTAATGCCTTCTAGTAAAGCTTCCACATCATGCTTGGTTCGTAAAGGTGGTAAGACCTTATATGCCGTATTAAAATCTGATAGGATATCATCTGTAAAGAATAGATTATGAATAGCAACACTGCAACTTATATTTAACTTCTTCTTTTTAGCCTCCCTAATTAAAGCCACTGAACCGGCAGTTGAAATTGTTGGAATATGAAGTTTACCGTTCGTGTATTCTAATAAAAATAAATCACGAGACACTTGTAAATCTTCTGATAAGTTAGGATTGCCTTTTAAACCTAGAGAAGTGCTTGTTATGTTTTCATTCATAACACCTAATCCGGTAATGTTATTATCCTGTGGAAAGGAACAAACCAACCCATTAAAATTACTGGCATATTGCAGGGCTAATTTCATAAGATTTGGATTTTTAATAGGCTTTTTATAATCATAAAAGGCCACAGCTCCTGCACTTTTCATATCGAATAATTCAGCTAAATCTTCACCGTTTCCATCTTTAGTTAAAGCCCCAATCGGTAAAAGTTTTACGGCATGGTGTGCTCCTTTAGAAGTAATAAAAGTGATGTCGGCATTACAATCAATCACAGGATTGGTATTGGCGTTCATAGCCACCGTAGTGAAACCTGATGATGCCGCCGTTTTTAGTCCGTTTTTTATAGTTTCCCGTTCTTCAAATCCTGGTTCGCCAAAACAAACACTACTATCAAACCAACCTTGAGAGATATGTAAGTTTTCAAAAGTGATTTCTTGATATTTTTTAGGATTTTTTAAATTCTGACCAATTTGAGAAATAATGCCTTTTTCAATCAAAAGATCTTGTGTCGTGTTGTGAAATTCACTTTTCGGATCTATTATTTTAGCAGATTTTATAAGTATGTTCATTTAAAATATTTTAATATGAGCATTTCAATAATCAAGAACGCTAATGCAAAAATAACAAACCATTTCCATAGCTCATTAACTTTTGTTTCACTTTTTAATGTATTAAAAATATCAGTGACAGAATTACTTAAAGTTATTTGTTCCAGTATGGAAAGGTCTTGATAAATTAAATGACTTTCCTCTCTATTATAATTATAACTTACATTTTTAATGCTTTCAGCTTTGTCCTTCACAGAATAAATATTTGCAATAGAAGGCTCTTCATTCGTTGTTATTACAATTTTATTATTATAATACTGCTGTTTGGGTATTAACACCACATCACCAAAAACAAGCGATAAAATATCATCTTGATGCAAATTTACAGAAAGGTCAAAAGAGTTTTCATTTCCAATGGTATAATACAAGTTAGGATTTTTTAGACTAAACTTTCCTATGTTATAAAACGTTGGAACAATTAGTGGTGAATTTTGGAAATTTGAATTAGAAGTATTGAGTGGTGCAGAAAATATATAGGCATTATTGTTCTCAAGTAAAAAAGGGTTAAGGTCTTCATATTCAAGGATTGGTGAGTTTGCGATTTTTGAGACATTATAAAAACTGTTTACCTTTGGATACTGAAAATTTGTAATTCTTTTTTCAAAAACCCCATTAGCATATAATGGGTGGGCGTAGTTTATCGTGGTTATTTGTTTTGCTGATTTTGAAATAGGATTAAGAGACGTGCTATAATTTGATAAGAATGAATTATAAGTATCAATATCAATTTCTTCTGAAGGAATAACCATAAGATATCCGCCTTGTTCTGAAAACAATTTTAAAACACTCGTCAAACTACTAGGAATACTTTTTAATTCATTTAATACGATCAAGTTTTGTTCATTAATGAGATTGTAATCAAGTTGGTTTAATGGAGTAGAAGCAAAGTTAAATTCTTTCTCATTATAGATGCGTTTTAAAAAAGAATCATCAGCATTGTTTATTGAGAGAATATTAATTTTGGGTGTTTTGTTAATGTTAAAAAACAAACTGTTGTCATATTGTAAATCAGGATCTTCAATAATAATTTTACCATTAATAATTTCATTTTCTGGCAACGAAAAGGAGGTTACCGTTTCCTTATCAAAATTTACAGAAGTTTTAGCAATTAATTGATCATTGTTAAATAATGAAACCGGTAAATTAGTCACAGATTCACCTGAATTTTTTAAAATTATTTTTAATTCAATCGAATTGTTTGAGGATGCTGAAATGTAAGCTGAATCAATTGAAATGTTATTCATATTGACAGGCTTAAGCTGGACGGCGTGAATTTTGAATAAGGAGTCATTTTCTGGGTTGAATTCGGCCTTATTTCTTCGAAAATCTGATATAAACAGAATATTTTTTGCAGATAATGACGGTTTAAAAAGCTTTTTAGCTTTTAACAAGGCAGCATCAAATGACAATGATTTTGATGTATAATCAAGGTTTAATAAGTCGTTTTTTATTGCTTTTATTGTTGTGTTTTTAAAAGTGGATTCATTAGTGATCAATGAAATAGTTTCATCTTCAGGAACATTGCTAATAATATCTTGAACGGCCCGTTTTAATAATTCTCCTTGATTGCCTTTAGATTGCATACTGAACGAATTATCCAAATAAATAACTATTTCGCTCGGAGTGTTTAATAAATTATTTTTTGAAGTAAATGGTTGCGCAAACGCAAAAATAATGGCAGCCAGAAGTAATAATCTTGTGACTAATGTGAGCCATTTTTTTAATTGTGAACTTTTTCTTGTTTGAATAGATACTTCTTTTAAAAAAGCAACATTAGTAAAGGCTTCTTTTTGGAATTTTCTAAATTGGAATAAATGAATTATAATAGGAATTAGCAGCAAAAATAAAGCGTAAAGAAGTTCTGGATGTTTAAACTGCATTTCTTATTAGAT
This sequence comes from Gaetbulibacter aquiaggeris, assembly GCF_044003965.1. Taxonomy (NCBI): domain Bacteria; kingdom Pseudomonadati; phylum Bacteroidota; class Flavobacteriia; order Flavobacteriales; family Flavobacteriaceae; genus Gaetbulibacter; species Gaetbulibacter aquiaggeris. The sequence continues at coordinate 138,896 of NZ_JBAWKC010000006.1, read as the reverse complement.
TTTTCATCTGATGACTTTTATTGTTTTTTAGCTGTCAGATGCATTTCATTAGGAGCCACTATTCATAATAGATATGATCGCTTTTCCCCTTTCAAACGTACATATTTTTTTTCATTTTTTAAGTATACAGAAATCTAAATGTTATAAAAAAGAACCATGTTGATTAAGATACTTAATTTGGTAAACTATTAACATAACATTAAGAGCGAATAATGTAACATAACTTTATTTTTAACGTCTTAAATGCGATCATAAAAAACATAAAATGAAAATTAGAATAATATCCGCTTTGTTTTTGGCAATGATGCTTGCCAGTTGTAGCGCAACAAAAAAATCAGGAAATGATTTAGCTGTTAGTGTGCCTATTAGCACACAAATAAATTTAACAGAAGTTGTTAATGACAAAGTACCTGTAGTTATTAATCCTGGGAGATTTACTTCAGAAACGGTCACCTATCACTTACCAAAAGTGGTTCAAGGAACCTATTCTGTGAGTGATTTTGGAAAATATGTAGACAACTTTAAAGCTTATGATTATGATGGAAATGAGTTAAGTTTTAAGAAGACTGATACCAATACCTGGGTCATCAATAATGCAGTTAATTTAGATTATTTAAGGTATGAGGTAAATGACACCTTTGATATAGAAGTCACTGGAGGCATTGGTGGAGACACCCCTTTTTCGCCGGCAGGAACTAACATTGAGCCTGATAATTATGTGTTAAATTTACATGGATTTATTGGTTATTTTGATTCTTTAAGGAATAATCAGTATAAATTAGAAGTGACTGCTCCCTTGGATTTTGTGCGTTCTTCGGCATTGCAAAATGCGGGATCAACAACGAGTGCTGATGGGAAAAATATGACTACTACTTATTTGGCATCCAGATATTTTGATATTACAGATAACCCAATGATGTATGGGAAATTTAGTGTTGAAGAGTTTGAAGTAGGCGGCATTAAAGTAGTGTTAAGTGTATATTCTCCAAATAAAATGCATTCTGCTACATCATTAAAAGATGCTATGTATAAAATGATGAAGGCACAAAAGGCATTTTTAGAAGATATTAATAGTACTCCCAGATACGACATCTTTTTATATTTATCAGAAGCAAAAGAAGATTCTCCAAAGGGTTTTGGAGCATTAGAACATCATACATCAACAGTAGTAGTAATGCCGGAATCTATACCAAACGAGGCCCTAGAAGAAAGTCTTATTGAAACGGTTTCTCACGAATTTTTTCATATAGTAAGTCCCTTATCGGTGCATTCGGAAGATGTTCACTATTTTGATTATAATAATCCAACATTTTCAAAACATTTATGGATGTATGAAGGTGTTACTGAATATTTTGCTAATTTATTTCAGGTAAACCAAGGACTTATTTCAGAAGATGAGTTTTACAATAAAATGATGGCTAAAATTCAAACATCTATGCAAATGAATGACAGCATGAGTTTTACTGAAATGAGTGAGAATGTATTAGATGATCCTTACGCTAAACAATATTATAATGTTTATCAAAAGGGCGCTTTAATAGGGATGTGTGTTGATATTTTAATGCGAGAAGAAAGTAATGGTCAGAGAGGTATTTTATCACTTATGAAAGAGTTATCTAATAAATATGGTAAAAACAAACCTTTTGAGGATGATAAATTAATTGATGAAATTGTAACTATGACCTATCCGTCATTACGAGCATTTTTTGATACACATGTTATAGGGAAAATTCCAATTAATTATAACGAATTTTTTGATAAAGTAGGTTTGGAATTAGCAGTAAGTAAAGTTGAGACTGGTTATATTCTTAATGCAGGAGCCTTAATAGTTGGTGGAGATGGACAAAAAGGCACCGTCTTTTTTAACGATTTAGTTTTAGACAATAGTTTCTGGGCTGATCAAGGGGTTCTGCCTAATGATGTGATTAAAGAAGTTGATGGAGTAGTGGTGACTTTACAAACAGCTAATCAAATTTTTCAAGATGTTTTTATGTGGAAACCCGGGCAAGATATTGAAATGAAATTAGATAGAAATGGCGAGGAAATCATTATTAATACCAAAACCACACAATCCTATACAAACGGGCAAGGATTGAAGTCAAAAGAGGATGCGACTGAATCACAAATAAAAATTCGTGAGGCCTGGTTAAAAGGATAATAATTTAGAATCTTATTATTATTTAAAAAAAGCCTAACAAATCTGTTAGGCTTTTTTATTATTTAGTATTTGGCTGCTTGACCATTAGATGATGAGGCAACTATGAATTCTCTTAAATCATCATTTGCTTTTTTTAAATCGTCTTTTCTTAAATACATCATGTGGCCACTTCTATACCCTTTAAAAGTAAAGCGGTCTTTCATTTTCCCACTTGGATCCACTTGATGCATGGTATATTTAGCTCCAAAATAGGTGGTGGCACCGTCATAATATCCGGACTGTATGAGTACTTTTAAATAAGGATTTTGTGCCATGGCTTTTCTTAATCCTTCTCTAGTATTGTCATTTCTGTTGTCCCATGGGTGAACATCACCAAACATATTATATTTTATATCTGTTTTAAAGTTTAGATACTCATGGATATAGTAATTTATAGCTGGTGTGAACGAATGAAGCCAAGAGGTTAATTCAGGATTAAAATCGGGGCTATTACCAGCCTCAGTTTTGTCCAAACCTAAATATCTGGAATCTAATCGTCCTATAGTTTGTCCCGTTTTATTTCTTAACAAATCTTTCCAGAAAAAACTAGTTGAAACATCTAAATTATTTTGCAATATTGAAGTTTCAGTTAAGCCTGAATAATAAGACATTTTTTTAGCTACGGATTGTTTTTCCTCATAAGAAATAAAACCACCTTTAGCCAGTGCTGGCATCAATTTGTTAATGGCATAATCTTCAACTTCAGGCAAAATATCTAATAAATCCTTCTTTTGTAAATCTGAAGGCAACATGTTATGATACCATGCAGCAGCGGTAAAATAAGGTAGATTTAAAGAGGAATAAATGGGTTGGCTAGTGTTATAAAGTTTATAATCAGCTGGAGAAACCATAATGACGCCATTTAAATACATCCATTGTTTGTTTTGTAACTCGTTAGCCAATCCCATCACACGCGTGCCGCCATAGCTTTCACCAATAATATATTTGGGAGATTCCCATCTATTAATTCTGGTTAAAAAGGTGTTCATCCATTCAGCTAAATATTTAATATCTGCATTGATACCGAAAAATTTCTCTCTTTCTGGTAGTTTACCCTCTTTATCAGCTATCATTCTAGAGTATCCTGTATTTACAGGATTGATATACACAATATCTGCTACATCTAGAATTGAATTTGGATTATCCTTAACTCCATAAGGTTGAATAGGATACCCTTCCTCATCAATGTTTAAAACTTTCGGTCCGGTATAAGCAATATGCATCCAAACAGAGGCTGAACCTGGTCCACCATTAAAGGAAAAAATAAGGGGCCGTTTTTTTTTATCTGTTTTTGTCCGTTCGTAATAGGTGTAAAATAAAGTTGCTATCGGTGCTCCTTTTTCGTTCCAAACTGGTTGAGTTCCTGTAGTTGCTTGATATGAAATAACTTGGTTTTTAATGGATAACGTATGTAATGTAACAACAGTGGTGTCAGTTGGAATTTTAATGTTTTGTGAAAAAATTGGACAAACTGAAATGATTAGAAAAATAGATAAATACTTTTTCATATTTTATTTTTAATTATTTTTAATTAATTTTAGTTAAATATAAAGAAAACTTAGTTTAAAATCCCTCAAAAACACCTAATCCAAAAAGAGCAAAATCATATTTAACAGGATCATGCACATCAAATTGTCTTAAAGATGTGTCTAGTTCGCTAAGGGCTTTGGCATTATTTTGTTTACGCTTTAATAGGCCTAATTTCCTTGCTACTTTTCCAGAATGAACGTCTAGTGGACACGATAGTAAAGAAGGTGAGAGGCTTTTCCAAATGCCATAATCAACACCAGTTTTATCATTCCTGATCATCCATCTTAAATACATATTTTTTACGTATAAATAGGACTGCATAAAAATTTACCAAAATATACTAAATCTTATGTTATATAATTTGTTGTGGAGGCATGAATTTTATTAAGTAAGCTTGTTAGAAATTAATTATACAATGTTTTGTACTTTCATTTTTATCTTTGATAGATATAATATATTTCAAAAAGGCATGATTATCTAAAGAACAATATAAGGTTGATAATCAAAAATATAGTCATCTAAGCTGTCCAGGTATTTATTGTATTTTTGGTTATTTAGCTACTCAAAATATACTATTTATTTTCCAGAAAGCCCCCTTCCACTAATACCAGAAACTAATGCAGAAACTAGTAATACAAAATAGACTATTGGTAATCCAATGGTTAAAACAGTTGACAATGTCTTATCCTTTTCTTTAATTGAATTAATAGATTTTTCATTTAAAGCAGTTTTAACTACTGTTCCCTTATTTTTCGATACACCATAATAATTATCATCTTCAATGCCAATTCTGCTAAATCTGAATGTTTCTCCACTTTTGGTTTTAACTTTTACTTTATTTTCGTTTTGAACTGCACTTTCGATTGATATAGGTTTAGATTTATAGACTGTACAACTTTGGAAAAAAATTAGCATTGTACAAAATAAAGCGATTGCTTTTGAATAAATTTTAAATGTTTTCATAAATTATTTGGTTGGTTAATTTATTGTAATATACACTTATTTATTAATATGATTTTTGCAGTCTTTAATCCAAATTATTATTAAGGTTTAATTCTTTATTTATGAAACATCACACAATTTATGACATTATGTAATATGTTGTGGGTTATAATTTTCAGAAGTAGTCTAAAAAGACTTGTTTTTTAACTCAGTTCTTTGTTGGCAATAGTTTTTTCATTAATGAATATTGCATTTACTTTTCTGAAGTAATTGCTATAGAGATTTACATTTGATGACAATCTTTTTAATGACAACATATTTATCATTTAATTTGAAAGTCATATATTTCAACATTATATATATTAAATAAGTGCGATGGATACAATCAAATTTAAAAACAACCCAAAAGAACAAGAGTTTTATAATCAATTAAAAGATAAGGTATTCAAAGAACTTAATGGTAGGAATTTTTATGGAAATGCTGATTTTTGGAAAAAAGGGATATTTTGGAGTATTGTTAGCTATACAGCTTACGCTTTTTTATTTAGTGATAGTATAAATAAATTAGTTTTCTGGTTTTTGTTTTTAATATTTCAATTGGCAGGTTTACTAATTGGATTTAGTTTGGGACATGATGCTTCCCATAATACAGCATTCAAAAGCAAAAGGGCAAATGCGATTCTACATTTCTTTAGTTTTCTTACTATAGGTATTGACCCTTTGTTATGGGGTTTAAGACATATAAGGTCCCATCATTTATATGCAAATGTAGAAGGAAGTGATATAGATATTGATAAAAACCCTTTTTTAAGGTTAAGCCCAGTCCATCCATGGAAAAATAAACACAAATATCAACATATTTACGCTCCATTTGTTTATATGCTAGCATTAATACATTCTGTTTTTATGGGTGATTGGATTTACTTATTCTCAAAAGATTATGATTGGATGAGAAAAGGAATTTCTAAACAGGAACTGTACATAAGATTTATAATTTTTAAAATTCTTTATTTCTCCTTAGTTATTGTTTTGCCAATAGCATTCTCTAATTTTTCTTGGCAATTTGTAATTATGGCTTATCTTACAACTGGCGGAATAGCTGCGTTATTATTTATTATTATGTTAGTTGGAACGCATTTTTTTATTGAAGCCGCATATCCAGAATCAAATGAGGGTGAAATTGAACACACTTGGGCTGTTCATCAATTAATGACTAGTTGTGATTGGAATGCTGATAAAAAGTGGGCAAGGTTTATTAGTGGTGGAGCTAATTGTCATGCTGCTCATCACCTTTTTCCAAATGTTTGTCATACTTATTATAAAAAAATAAACCCTATTATTGAGGACACGACTCAAGAATTTAATATTGTATATCACAATAAAACATTGAGTAATATGATGATTTCACATTTAAAGCATTTAAAAGAAATGGGGAAGAGGTAGTTTAAGCTGATAAAATAATTGAAATAGTTTCTTTTGTTCTTTCATATAATTATTGCCAACGGTTTGAATAAACGCCTGTTTTAATGGCGTTTATTTTGTGTTAGTGACTGTTTTTCTATGATTTTTATAAATATTCAATTTTTCAAAAATGATCCTCAATCCATGATATCCATCGCTTGTAAACATCTTTTCTATGCACTGGATCTTGTGGAAAATGACCTGGAATAGGATATGCGATGAATTTAGTTTCTACGCCATTGTCCTTTAAGTTGTGAAATAGTTTAAAGGACTGAGTAACGGTTACTCTCTGATCCAATGTATTTGAAAGAATCAGGGTAGGCGTTTTTATTTGGTGTGCATAGGTTATAGGTGATTGCCTGCGATAATTTTCAGCGTTTTCATTAAGCCATGGTGAGCCTCCCAGACCATAACCTGACCATATATTCATGTCTGCCAAATTATACCAGTCAAACCAATCTGTCACGGCCGCACCAGCAACTGCTGCTTTCCAAATTTGATAATGCGACGTCAGCCATACTGTCATAAAACCACCATAAGACCAACCCGACACAGCAATTTTACTTTCATCGATGTAACCCAATGCTTTAACTGCTTCAATGCCCGCCATAACATCTTTTCCTGGCCCTTCACCTGCATCGTTAATTACTGCGCTTTGATATGTTTTACCTAAATTGTTACTACCTCTATAATTTGGCTCGAAAACAATCCACCCTTTTGCAGCCATTGCTTGGGCAAAGAAATCAAAGTTTTCTATTGATGATCCCATTGGGCCACCGTGGATGTACAATACTAAAGGATATTTCTTACTCTCTGAAAAATCAGGAGGATAGGTGATGACTCCGTCTGCATAAAAGCCATCTTCAGTTGTCCAATTTATCGGACCTACCTTACCTAAGTTTAATTCAGAAATAGCGTCATTAAAAGCAGATAACTTTTCCGGATTGCTATGATAATCTTTCATGTAATACAATTCAGGTGCTTTGCTTGACTTGGAACCGATGAATACAACTTCATCAGATTTGCCGACATCTATGCTGCCAAGTGAAGGATTTATCTCATTTGTGTTCAGTATTTCATAAGTGCCATCTAATTGACCTCGCCATAAACTTATCATAGTTTTATCGGGAGCTCCTACAAGGAAACTACCGTCAGAAAACCAGTTAAGCGCTGAAAAATTACGATCAATATTAAGTATTACATCTTCACTTTTGACACCACTTTGGTCAACAGAAAATATTCCATCAGGATTAAAAAAAGGTTCTATTCCAGTAGATTTATTATATAAAATGATCGATCCATCTTTGGAAAAAGATGGATTTCTGGGTACTCTAGATCCTTTGTCAAGGATAGTTATTTGTTTGGTGTCTAGATCAATAAGTTGTAATGACCTGTTTAAAAACTCACTTGTATGGGGCCTCGGATTAACTGCGTAAACAATTTTTTTACTATCAAAAGACCAGTTAAAGTCTCCGGATATACTATTCTGTTTTTCGTCTTCTTTCGTCAACTTATAGGCATTTTTACCTTCACCGGTACTTATCCAAATGTGAGATGCTACTGCTGCCTCATTTGCCAGATACCAATCGTAGCTAACTTCAAAGGATTTGTTGTGCTTTACAATTCCTTTTTTTTCTTCTATAGAATCCTTTTCAACGTAAGCAAGAAATTGACCATCTGGACTCCATTTGTACGTATTGACCCCCATTTTACTACTTGTAATTTGTTCAGCCTCTCCACCCTGAACAGGTAGTTTGAAAATCTGTCGCTTCTTGTTATTACCTACATCTATGAAGGTGATGTATTGGCCGTCGGGGGTCCATTCTGGTGATGTTATACCAGGTCTATCATTAGTGAGTGGCCTGGCTTCTTTTGTGTCTTTATTAACCAACCATAACGAATTGACATACTTATTTTTTTCAAAGTCAGCTTTTTTATTTATAAGTATTATCTTCAATCCATCGGGACTAATTTTTGGGTCACTCAAACCGACTAACGTGTCTAAATGTTCGAGTGTAAGGTTTGATGACTGGGCTAAAATTTGATTGAAGTTTGGAAGGAGAGAAATAATTAAAGTAAAAAATATTAGCAGGAGCGAAAGTTTTAAGTTTTTCATATTAAGATGATTTAGCATTTGACAATGGTCACTAACGTTTATGTATAAGGAAAGTTGCGTGTTTGTGAGCGAGGATTTTCCGAAGGAAAATCAGAAGCTAGCAAACGAGCAACTAACTTTGGTTTAGCTAAAACTAGCAATTTTTTTTATACGGTGTTACCTAACGTTTTTATTTTTTTTCTCTTAATTGTCCGATTAATAAAATTACAAAACTCGAAAGCCAAATTATAAATCCGATTCCAACAACGATATCCGAATTCCGGCCACCTTCATTTTCTGGTAGTTCCCGAAGTCCGATTACAAATAGTGCACAAATTATAGTCAAAATCGATAATCCGATTTTCGTTTTCAGATTAAGCTTGTTAAAAATCAAATTCCCAAAATATAGAAAATTTGCAATCCAAGGAATCGCAACAAATGGTTCTAAAGCAAAAATTCCTAACCATCCCATAATCAGTCCGAAAACACCAATTGTCCAATTGCCGAAAAACATTGGCGTAAATAATGCAATTCCATAAAGAAGCATTGAAATCTGTTTGTAGTTTAGTTTTTTCAATCGATTATTCATTTGGTAAGGTCACAAATCCAGTCCAAATCATAATAACATAAACCAAACAAAATATTGCAAATGCCTTGAAAAATAAATTAAAGAATTTAAAAATCCCTGGTGCTTTTTCAACTAACCCTGTATTATTTCTGATATGGAAATCTTTAAGTTTTCCAATAATTATTGGTCCGATTATTCTAAAAAAGAAAAATCCGAAAACAAAAAATAATGAAAGTCCAATTTTAAATTTCAATTTCTACGGTTTTTTGGTCAAATGCTGGGTAGCTAATGAATAAGCGCAATTGTGTTTATTTCCATTATATTTATTTCTCTCAAATACATAAAAATTATAATGGGACTAAGAAATTTTTATAAACATCATACAATTAGAGATAAAGCACTGGCTGGTGGTATCAATCACTTTCCATACAAGTTTTATCCAAATTCATTAACTTCTTATTAATTCTTAAATATTTACGTATATATTAATAACTAAACTATAATTATTGTTTTATTTTATTCGTTGTAAAAATGACTATTGATTAAAAATTTTCAAACACTCCTAAACCAAATAAGGCAAAATCATATTTTACAGGGTCATGTTTATCGAGTTTTCGTAAAGATGTATCCAACTCCATTAATGCTTTGGCATCATTTTGTTTACGCTTTAATAGGCCTAATTTCCTTGCTACGTTTCCAGAATGAACGTCTAGTGGACACGATAGTAGAGAAGGTGAGAGGCTTTTCCAAATGCCAAAATCAACACCAGTTTTATCATTCCTGATCATCCATCTTAAATACATATTAATTCTCTTGGCTGCTGAATTTTTTAAAGGGTCACTGATATGTTTCTGAGTTCTTGGTAGATGCGAAACTTCAAAAAAATGTTTTTTAAACTCATGAATAGAGAATTGCAAAGAATCTTTTTTAACGTATTTCGAAAATATGGATTCTAATCCGCTATGGTTTTTATAGATATGTTTAAGAGATTTTAAAAACTGAATCAGATCTTCACCATTAAAAGTTCTATGAACAAAAGGCAGCAGTTTTTCTAAATCAGTTTCTTGATGATTCATTACAAAATCATATGGCGAAAGTTCTAATAATTCCATCATATATTTTGAATTCTTGATAATACTTTTTCTGTTTCCCCAGGAAATTGTAGCTGTTAAAAAACCAGCAATTTCAATATCTTCTTTTTGTGCAAATTGATGTGGGATTTGAATGGGGTCAGTTTTAATAAATTTTGGATTATTGTACTGTTCAACTTTTGAGTCAAGAAATTCTTTTAATTCTGTTCGGTTCAATGATGAGAAGATGTAAAATTGTTTTTTCAAAAGTACTACTTAATACATAATTTGTATGGTTTAAATACAATAAAAGGGACCTAAAGAAGACTAAAATTATTAATAAATAAATCGATAAACAGTAAAAATACAGGCCAAAAGGAAAAATTTCATCATAAAATTGCACTAAAAATAAAATTTATAACGTTATTTAATGATTAAATAATGTTTTATGAAAAAAATTATAGCCCCAATTATTGCAATTCTATTGATGAGTTGTCAAACTGATGATTTAAAACAAAATTTGGAACCTACAGCTGCTATTGAAACCTTAAATGAATATGTATTAGTTCAGCAAATTTTTCAGGATGTTGGTAATAATGGCGGAGATGCTCTTTTAAATGCTGAAAATTCAACGACAGGGAAATCAACCAAAACCATATCTGTAGGTCCTGTTATAACTATTGAGCCATTTGATTATACATCATTTCCTAAAACAATTACCATTGATTTTCAAACAGGTGTATTATGTGAAGATGGTATCACACGTAAAGGAATTATTAGCATAGTATCAACGGATTGGTATGGTAATGAAGGAAGTGAACATACCACAACCTTTAACAACTATTATCATAATGATTATAAAGTTGAAGGAACACATTATGTGAAAAATTTAGGAAGAAATCTAGATGATAAGTTGGAATATAGTATGATTGTTGAAAATGGAAAAATTACCGCGAATACAGGAAAAACCATAAGTTATACTGAAAATTCACTAAGAACTTGGATAGCAGGCTCTAGTACGCCATTAAATATCTGGGATGATGAATATCTGCTGGATGGTACACAATCTGGAATAAGTTCTGAAGGCGTTGAATATATGTTAACTATAGAAGAGTCCTTGCATTTTGTATTATTACCAAGAAATATTAAATCGGGTATTCTTAATTTCGATTTTGGAAATGTAAATGATATAAAATTAAATTTTACTAATTCCACAATAACTATTTTAGGGGTTACTTATCCTTTTTATTAGTCTTAAAAATAGAATAGCATATTTTTGTAATAATAAAGGGTTTATTGAATCTTAATAATTTAGGTTCAGTAAGCACTTTAAGACATCTTGTAATTTAGAAATAACTAATAGTTATTAATAATCTTCCCATCAACCATTGTTAACTTTCTGTCAGCTAAATTAGCAAGTTCTTCGTTGTGCGTAACGATGACAAATGTCTGGCCAAATTGATCACGTAGTTTAAAAAACAGGCTATGTAAATTTTCGGCTGATTCACTATCTAAATTTCCTGAAGGTTCATCAGCAAATATTAAATCTGGGTTGTTAACTAAGGCACGAGCTACTGCTACACGCTGTTGTTCACCACCAGATAATTCATTGGGTTTATGGTGTGAGCGATGTGATAAGCCTAAAAAATCAAGTAGCTCCATGGCACGCTTTTCGGCTTCTGATTTTTTTGTGCCTTTAATAAAAGCCGGAATACAAACGTTTTCTAAGGCCGTAAATTCTGGTAAAAGTTGATGAAACTGGAATATAAAACCTATATGTTCATTTCTAAATTTAGCCAAGCCTTTTTCATTCAACTCATTAATATTGATATTATTAATAATGAGTTGAGACTCTTCTTTTTTAGACGCTTTATCAAGAGTTCCCAATATTTGCAATAAAGTTGTTTTACCAGCTCCAGAGGCGCCAACAATTGAAATTATCTCACTTTTTTTTACATGAATATCTACACCTTTTAAGACATGTAAATCGTTATAATATTTATGTATATTTTTTGCTTGAATCATCTATAGAAAATAGGAATGGTGAATTTACTACTTTAATGTTTTCTGAACAATTATGAAACACTTTTCTTTTTAAATACGTTTCTAATACTTGAATAATCAATAAAATATTGAATGCGGAGAGAAAATGTGTTTTGAAAAGGTTGATTGAATAGCGTTTTTAGACTACTTCCATAAGAATCCGTTGAAGCATTATCATAATTAAATAACTGATTTCTATAGAGAGCTGTGATAAAACTGCCCGGCGCAAATTGCCAAGAATAGCTTAAATCTAAATTCCAGTTATTATAGTTAATATTGGGATTGTTTTCTAAATTATCAGCCTGATATCCGGAATCTTGATTTAACCGTCCGTTTTGCTCTAAGATATATAAATTGTTGTTGTAAGTAACTGTTGACCAATAGTTTCTGAAGGTTAGTGAAATTCCATGAAAGGAATTGAAGATGTAATTGGCTCTAATACTATGAACAAAAGTTTTTCTATCCCTTTCTCCAAAAATGATATCTTGATCTAAGGTGGTAACATAACCTCTACCATTTGATTCTTTATTATATTCAAAGGTGTACGTAAGTAGAAATTTTTCATTTAATCTAATTCTTGGGCTTAGCTCAAACTCATATTCATTTGTGTCTCTATTTTTTTCAAAAAAAGTAGTACCACCAAAGTCGATATCAAATGCAAATGTATTATTGTAATTTGAAGAATACCGAAAGCTTAAATTCACTCTGTTTTCATATATGAAAAATCGACCCTCCGTTCGCGGTTCAAAATAATCAAATTGCTTACCTAGTTCCAATCTTAGATTTGCTCTATAGTAATTTAAGGATTTTGTTTGTGCGCCATAATTAAAGCCCATATTATTTCCAGTATATGTACTTGGATTGGCTAATCTTTTATAGTTTAAATAAGTACTTATAGAATAGCTGTTAAGCTTTTGTGTTGGCTCAAAAATTCTGTAGGAGGCATCAATACCAAAATTATTAAAATTATTTCTGAACAATAAGCCCAAATCATTGATATCATATTTTGTATCAGCAAAACTATGATCAAAATTATATCTAAAATTTCCGTGTGTTTTTCCAGCCCGAAAAAACGAACTGTATCCGTTGGAATTTCCATCAATTAAATGGAGATGACTCATTTTAGCTTCACCGTAAATTTTATAAGTGTTTCTCTTATTTGAAATATCGAATATTAAACCAGAAACATTGGCATCTCTAAATGCACCATCTCTGGTGACATTTGTGTTTATTAAACTAACGGATGAGTTTTTGTTGAATTGTTGGTCAATTACAAAAACATTATAATTTGCAACTGACTCCACTATTTCTTCTCTTATTTCACCAGAAATAGTATCTCTTATGATGGCATTAGTTTTTTCAGTTATGGCATTAAACACACCAATACCTAAACCATTTTTTGTTCTTCCAGATACTTTTAAGGCATTTAATACATTTACAGAATTCGGGTAATTTTTTAGTTCTTCATTGTCATTCAGCACCACTTCACCTGTTGGACCGCTACCAACACGTCTAGAAAAAAACAAATCACCTTTATTAAAAAGATCAACACCCTCTGTAAAAAATTGACGTTGCTCTGAAAAGGTTTGTTCAAATGGCCCTAAATTTAATTCTAAATTATCAAAACCTGCTTGACTAAAGTCTGGCACTAAAGTGGCATCTAACGTAAAGTTTTCTGTAATACCATATTTAATATCTAAACCAAAATTTAAATCTGTTTTGGTTTCGCCATCGTAATTATTTAGTAATGCTGAAGTATACGGATAAAAACTCAACCGGGTAGGGGGTTTAATATGTTCGAGTGGTGTAAGTACTCCATGATATAAACCAATATTTCCTTTAGTGACATCTATAGGATTCCAAGAGTATTGTGAACGATTTCTTCTGAATTGCCTATGAAACTGCATGCCCCAAGTTTGCACATCGGCATTAGAAAACCTAAGTGCTCTATAGGGAATTTTTACTTCAACAATCCAGCCATCTTCAACTAGGTTTACTTTGCTTTCCCAAACAGCATTCCAGCCGTAATCCTCACCTATACTTGGGTTGGCAATGGCATCTGCCTGTGTGCCGGAACTAAATATAATAAATTGTGTGTCATTTTGAGCATCATTATTTGGATTGAGTACTATAGTGAAATAATCAGCTTGTCCAAAATCATCTCTTGTGGTTAGCTGCTTCATAATTTTTAGCGGATCGTCGTGGAGGTAAGCACCAAAATAGATAGCCTTGTCATCATACGTAACTTTTACAATGGTTTTAATTTCAGTGGAGTCTTTTAAACCCATTTCAGGTTTAAATTGTGTAAAGTCTTTGGCTTCTTCAGAATTTTTCCAAATAGTCTCATCTAAAATACCATCAATTTTTGGGGATACAGAGGCTCGTTGTATGTGATATTTTTTTTTCTCCTGTGCATAGCCCAAAATATTAAAGGCGAATAATACTGAGATAAAAAGAAAAAATCTCATAAATATTGATTTAACTCAAAAAAAACACTACAAAGTGTAAAAGATTAATACTATACAAAAGTAGGGTGGTTAGATTTTATTTGTCATAATTTAAAGTTAAAAAGTTTACTATTGTAAGTTTTTAATAATGTATAGAACTAATATTTATATAACTTTAAAGCTATGAATGATAATTTACAATTGGCCACATTTGCCGGTGGTTGCTTTTGGTGTACAGAAGCTGTATTTAATAGATTTAAAGGTGTTGAACGTGTTGTTTCTGGTTACACAGGTGGACATATTAAAAATCCTGCTTACAGAGAAATATGCACTGGAAGAACCGGACATGCTGAAGCCATTCAGATAATGTATGATGAAAGTATTATTAGTTATAAAGAATTATTAGAAATATTTTTTGCAACTCATGATCCCACTACATTAAATCGTCAAGGAAATGATGTAGGAACTCAATATCGTTCTTCAATTTTTTATAGTAATGATAACCAAAAGGAGAAAGCTACAGATTTTATTTCCTATCTTGAAAAGGAAAATATTTTTAATAAAGCAATTACCACAGAAATAGTAGAACTGGGCGTATTTTATCATGCGGAAGACAATCATCAAGATTATTATAATTTAAATGAGGAGCAACCTTATTGTCAGTATGTCATTAATCCCAAGATTAAAAAGCTAAAAGAAAATTTTTCAAATAAGTTAAAAAAATAAATAGAACAAATGCCATACAAAAGCTTTGAAGAATATAACATTAAAGTGACAGACGATGTTAAAAATAGATATAAAAATATCATTACTGATCTAGGTGAAGATATCTCACGAGATGGTTTAGAAAAAACGCCTGAACGTGCGGCTAAAGCCATGCAATTTTTAACACAAGGCTATCATCAAGATCCGGTTAAAATCCTTAAAAGTGCCATGTTTAAGGAATCTTATAATGAAATGGTTATTGTGAAAGATATTGAGCTGTATTCACTTTGTGAGCATCATATTTTACCTTTTTTTGGTAAAGCCCATATAGCCTATATTCCCAACGGATATATTGTTGGATTAAGTAAACTTCCTCGTATTGTTGATGTTTTTTCGCGCAGACTTCAAGTTCAAGAGCGTTTAAACGAGCAAATTCTTGATTGTATTAATGATACCCTAAAACCTCAAGGGGTTGCTGTAGTCATTGAAGCAGCTCATATGTGTATGATGATGAGAGGTGTGCAAAAGCAAAATTCTACAACTACTACCTCTGGGTTTAGAGGGCAGTTTGAAAAAATTGAAACCAGAAACGAATTTTTAAAACTTATAGGAAAATAGTTTTGGTATGTTTCTTGTAATCAGGGGGTTGTTAATTTTTAATAAATGAATAAATACAAAAAGCTGGCTTTAGGGATTTTTTTAGATGTCCTTGGTTACGTATCTTATATTTTTCCAGGTCTAGGTGAGTTCTCAGATATTATTTGGGCACCATTATCGGCATGGATCATGACGAAACTATATAAAGGAAGACCAGGAAAAGTGGCTGCGGTTGTGAACTTTGTTGAAGAAGCCTTACCCGGTTTTGATGCAATTCCTACCTTTACACTTATGTGGTTGTATACCTACGTTTTTCATAGTAAAAAGTAAGATAAAACCTCTTTAAAATGGTTTAAAGAGGTTTTATACTTTAAAGGTAATACGTAAACCCTAAACTAATATTTCTTCCCATATTAAAAATATTATCTGTTTTTAATCGAGATAAATGATGGATATAGGTAGTATTCATTAAATTATTTCCAGAAACGGTAACAGTCATGTCATTCTTTAAAACTTTAATCGTTCCCCCCAAACCTGCGCTTAGCAAGTTGTATCCATTGGTAGATGTTTCAAAAGAGCTTATATTATTTTGATTAAATGTAGAACGCAGTTTAATAAAGGCATAACCTTTTGCAATGGATTTGGTATCAAATTCTGCCCTAATCATATTACTTAATGAATTGGCAGGTATAAGAGGCAAAAAACTATTGTTATCCTGCTTACCTGTTACGGTTTCTAAACTTGATTCAAAATGCAGCCAATCTAAAGGATGTGGATGAAAGTGAAAGCCAATTTCACCGCCATAGAGCTTTGCGTTGTCTTGAAGATACACAAATACGGGGTCATTGTCAATAACCTCACCATTTGGCGATAAGAAGATGTAATTATTGATTTTGTTGTAAAAGCCATTAACAAAAAATTCAAAATGATCATTTTTATATTCCAGCGATAAATCCGTTTGAAAATTTTGTTCACTCTGTAACTGACTGTTGCCAATTTCATAACGGTTGGTGCCTTCATGTGTACCATCGGAAGTAAGTTCTGATAAATTGGGGGCTCTAAAGCCCGAAGCTAAATTTAATCGCACGGTTAGGTTAGTAAAAATATCTGTTTTAACCCCAGCCGCGCCATTAAAGCTATTGAAGTTTTTTGAAATTCCAGAGCTTACATCAACCCTGCGGTTGTCATAACGTGCGCCAATCTGCACATCGGCTTTATTAAAATGAATATGAGATGTTGCAAAAATCCCAAAATCATTTGTAGTAGCGTCTGGTATTAAGGTTTCTTCTCCGTAATTTGTATTTATTTGATTCATTCCCTGAATACCGACAATCGTTTCAAACTTTTTCAATTTGGGCAAATTATATTTTAAATCATAATTAGCCGTTTTAAGTTTCATATGTAAAGCAGCTTCTAATGCATCTGCTTCTTCGTGTATTTCCTCTGGATCCGTATCATGGTCATGATGTTCTTCAAATTCTTTTCTGTCATTATAGATATAACCTAAATTAATATCTAAACTTGAGTTGTTAAAAAATAAGGTCGATTTTGAACTTAGAACATGGTTCGTGACATTTTGATAAGGTAATAGGGGTGTTTTTAATGTGGTTTGTTCACCAATACCTTCAGGTATGCCAAGTTTGGCATTGTTTACATTATATCTGAATTCGGTTTTAAACTGAGTTGCTTGGTATCCGATACCCGCTTTAAAATCTTGTTCTCTAAATCGGCTATTGGTAACACGATACTCTTTCGTGTTATAGTCCGAATGTTCGGTTAGATTTCCCCTGAAAATAAATTTAAAAGTATCACCAGATGACTTTATGCCAGCACCTGTATTAAATCCTTGCGTATTGCTGAAATAATTATAATTAAGGTCTCCTTGTGCGGTATTGGCTTGTGCGAATTTTTCTGGATTTAAATAGAGAACACCACCTAAGGCATCACTTCCGTAAAGTAATGACGCAGGACCTTTAATAACCTCCACACTTTCAATACCACTATCGCTAAGACCTAATCCATGCTCATCACCAAACTGTTGATTTTCTAATCTCACCCCTTGTGTATAGACTAATACGCGGTTGGAACTTAAACCTCGAATAACTGGTTTTCCAATACCCAACCCTGTAGAAATACTTTCAACACCTGCAATGTTTGTTATTCCATCGGCTAAGCTTACGGCACCATTAGCTTTTAAATCGCTAATTTTCTCTTGTTCCACTTTCATTACATTCTCACTTTGTAATTTATGAAAGGGTGTTGAAATGATGACGTCTTCCATCTCAATAGCTGAAACAAGGATAGCAATATTAAGAGGTTCTTTTAATGGTAAAGTCACATTTAATGATAAAGTTCCATAGCCAATCATTGAGAATATAACTTTATAGTTTCCAGAAGGCAAGTTGGTAATTTTAAAAGATCCGTTTTCCTTTGTAATGGTTCCTTTTTCGAGATTTGGTAAATACACATTTACATAATCCAACCCTTCTTTCGTGTCACTATCAATGACGATACCCTCTAATGTGTTTTGTGAAAATGTAATAGTGGTTGCTAAAAGCAACATAACAGTAATTATTTGTTTCATCTAAATATTTTTTTGACTACAATTATGGCGCATTCGTTATCATGATATGCTATTAAATAATTGATTTAAAAGTCTTGGTTAATTTAATTTTTTAAAATCGTTTAATGATTTTTTTTGTAAAAATTAAACTATTGATGGTGGACCACGAAGTGAGAAATGAAGGTTTTGATAAGTACTTAAAAAAATGTATTGTGAAACTATTTTTAAAGAGGGTGATTTTACGTTGGAAGCTTTAAAATTGAATTCACTTAACATGTAATTCTTTGTTAACTTGAAATCATAAAATTTGCAATTAAGGTCGGTTTTATGAAAGTGAGTTGTTTTTTCACCCAAACAAACTTCATGTTTATAATGATTAAAAGCATGAGACAGTTTTATAGCACTAGGTAAAAGAAGCACTAGAGCCAATGTGAATGATAGAATCTTAAAAATAATATGTTCCTTTAAAATGTGCACTAATCTAAAAAGCGTTTTAACCCTAATCTACATAACATTTTTTTTTCAAATTTCCAGAAAAATTTAAATTGTCCAAATAGCCACCCAATTAAAACTAGCAATATTTGGTAGAAAATAAACCCAATAATAATGTATAAAAACCAATAAGCAAAGAGGTTTAAGTTTTCTTTAGTAATTCCGATTAATTTTATAATGGGTCTTGCTATAAAAATTGATGAAGTACCGGTTACGGCAAACACCAAGAATATACTTATAAATTCCCATTTATACTGTAAATCCCATTTACTCTCAAGTTTTTTGAATAAAAACAAAGTAAACTTTAAAAGCACAAAGAAAATAACAATAGCAAATAGAATAACCCATGAAATATTGGAGTTATTAATTAATGCATTTGCTAATTTATAGGAAGAATATGTTAAAACGAGAAGGCCTAAAAAAGGAAAAAGGAGTTGCCAATTTTGTTTAATGTTCCAGTGCTCTTTGAATTTTTTCATGAATGGTGTCATGCCACGAAAATACCATTTTTCAAATCAAATTCTAGGGACAAATCCTGCTAATTGCTGTTTGTATCTTAATTGGAAGTAAATGAAATAATTATAGAGTTTATAATTAACCTCATATCCATAATCAATGCCTTGTTGATAATCAATTTGCATTTCATATAAATTTGGATTGAAACGTTGAGGTTGTAAAACTCTATTATTCCATTCGTTAACATAGATAATATTTCTGTTTTCTAAATAGGATTGAGAATAATAACCTTCAGGTCTTGCTGTGGAGGCTAACCAAGCTTGAAAACCTGGTTCAAAAATAATAATCTCATATTCTAAATCATCATTAGCAATTCTAACGGTGTCGTTTGATGTAATATTGTCTAATGTATTATCTTTTGAACTAGCAACTTTAGTTGTTCTGCATCCTATTGAGAAGCTAAGTATTAATAGAAAAAATAAAAAGGATTTCATCAGTATATATTTAACAAAAGCAATTCATGTTATTTATGTTTCCTTTAAATTACAAAAAAGGACGTTGAAAATAAATATTTTATAATATTTTAACACAAAAAAGCGCTACACAAAAAAGCGTTGCGTTTTTTATATTTAAGCAAAAAAATTTTATTTTATACCAAAAAGCCCACTTGGTAAACCAATAAGGCCATCTTTATTTTTAAATCACCTATAACCATACCTGCAATATCATAATACTTCCTTCTCCATCAGCATCAAGTATAGATTCTAAAAAGTTTTGTTCATGTTATGCAGAATTCCCGCTTAATAAACTTTGAGCCCCTTGTGGGGTTGACACATTTTGTTTCATTGCAGTCATTAAAACAGGCAGTGCCATTGTTAAAACATCCTGGGTTATGTTTATGGCTGATTGGTTTGATAGGAGACTCCACTAATAATGGATTTTCCTTGATCAATTTCTAACAAATCTAATATTCCAGGCATTATAATTCTTAATTAATATGGTTTATAAAATTGATTTGTAACGTATAAAAAAAGTCCTATACATTAAATATAGGACTTGAATTATTAATATGATTACAAATTTTAACCAAGAATATTTATAATTTGTTCAGCTAATTCTGTTCCAATTCTATCTTGGGCTTCATTCGTAGCTGCACCAGTATGCGGTGTAAGTGAAAGTGAAGCGTTCATTAACAACTGGATTTCCGGTTTGGGTTCTTTTTCAAATACATCTAGAGCGGCACCGGCAACTTTTCCGCTTTCAATAGCCTTAACAAGAGCTATTTCATCGATTACACCACCACGTGCTGCATTTGCTATAATGACACCGTCTTTCATTATTTTGAATTCATCTTTCCCAATGACATACTCTTTTTGAGCTGGCACATGTAAGGTGATAAAATCGGCTTGTTTTAAAACTTCTTGTTTTGAAATGGTTTTAATTTCAAAATTCACTTTTTGACCGTCAAAAAACTCTAATTCTAAGTTGGCCTTCTCTAAATAGGGATCAAATGCAATGACTTTCATTCCTGCCCCTAAAGCAACTTTAGCAGTTGCCTGACCAATACGGCCAAATCCTAAAACGCCTAGAGTTTTACCTTTAAGTTCTATACCCTTAGCATAAGCCTTTTTTAGTTTATTAAAATTGGCATCACCCTCAAGTGGCATGTCTCTGTTTGAGTTATGTAAAAATCTGGCTAGTCCGTAAAAATGTGCAAAAACTAATTCAGCAACAGAATGCGAAGAAGATGCTGGTGTATTAATTACATGAATACCTTTGCTTTTTGCATAGTCCACATCAATATTATCCATGCCAACACCACCACGACCAATAATTTTAATACTCGGACATGCATCTATAAGATCCTTTCTAACGGTTGTAGCACTTCTTACCAATAAAACGCTAATTTCGTTGTCGTTAATATATTTTATTAATTGCTCTTGCGCTACAGTAGTGGTAATAACTTCATACCCTCCTTTTTCCAGAGCTTCTTTTCCAGTTTGGGAAATACCATCGTTTGCTAATACTTTCATTCTATAAGTTTAAACTTTTGAATTAATTTTATTTTTTTGTAGTGGTGCTTTGATCAAAAACAACCATACTAGATATTTTTACGCTTTACTTTCCAATTCACTCATGACTTCTACAAGAGCTTTTACACTGTCCAGAGGTAGCGCATTATACATAGATGCTCTGTAACCACCAACACTTCTGTGTCCATTTAATCCGCTTATTCCAGCTTCTTTCAGCATGGTTTCAAACGTTTCTTTTAAGTTTTCATTTTGAAGGGTAAAAGTAGCATTCATAAATGAGCGATCTTCTTTAGTCGCAAAACCATTGAATAATGGGTTTAAATCAATTTCAGAATACATGACTCTTGCCTTTTTCTCATTCATCTCTTCAATTTTAGCAATACCACCTAAATTCTTGATCCATTCTAATGTTAACATGGAGGTGTATACTGCAAAAACCGGCGGCGTGTTATACATACTGCCATTAGCAATATGTAATTTATAATCCATTATAGAAGGGATTTTACGAGATACTTTTCCTAAAATATCCTCTTTAATAACAACTAGAGTAGTTCCAGCTGGTCCCATATTTTTTTGAGCCCCTGCATAAATTAAATCAAACTTTGAAAAATCTAAAACACGAGAAAAAATATCACTACTCATATCACAAACCATAGGAATTGGTGAGTTTGGAAATGATTTTATTTGAGTTCCAAAAATGGTGTTATTTGAAGTACAATGGAAATAATCATAATCTTCAGGGATATCATAACCTTTTGGTATATAATTATAGTTAGCTTCTTTAGAAGAGGCTACTTCATAAATGTCATCTAAAATTTGTGCTTCTTTAATAGCTTTTGAGCTCCAGGTCCCCGTATTTAAATAACCTGCTCTTTTTTCTAAAAGATTCATAGCAACCATTAAAAACTGAGTGCTTGCCCCACCTTGTAAAAACAATGCTTTATAGCCTTTGCCTTCTAATCCTAAAAGTTCTAAAGCTAAGGATCTTGCTTTTTCCATCACATCAACAAATGATTTACTTCTGTGTGATATTTCTAATAAAGATAAGCCTTCATTATTAAAATCTATGACAGCATGAGAGGCCTTAAGTAAAACTTCCTGAGGTAAAATACTTGGTCCTGCACTAAAGTTATGTTTTTTCATTTTTTATAAGAAATTTAAGATGCAAAGTTCCAAATAAAATGAGGATTATATGTTATAAATTCCATAATTTTTTGGTCAAATTCCTAACAAAAATTCAATAGAATCGACATCATCCGCATAATCCCAAAGTTGAGGTTTTTGAGTCACGCCAAATGCGATTTCATTTTTAATAAATCCATTGGAAACAATACACTGAATTGACGCTTTTTCTTGTTCTAATTTCGACTTCAATTGTGAATAATTGTCATAATATTCATAAAAAACCGTTGCTATTGGTGAAACAGCGCTTGTATCTTCTTTTATCATTAAAAAGCCATTTTCAAGCATATCAAATTCACTCATCAAATAAACGGCTTTATTGTAATCATAATTATTAGCATATTTAGCCTTTTCAATGATTGGATGCCAATGATAAATTCCTTGAAAGAATAAATCAAAATTATAGTTTTTAGGCACATATAACTTTGAAACATTTCTGCAGCCTAAGCCATAATATCTAAAGATATCTTCAGAAAGTGCTTGCATGTCTTCTAAAGTTTCTTGGCCGTTTAAAACAGCAACAGAATTTCTGTTATTCCTTATGATAGAAGGTTTGCCTTGAAAGTAATATTCAAAATAACGAGCAGTATTGTTGCTACCTGTGGCAATAACGGCCTCAAAATTTTCAAGTTTCTTTTCTGTAAAATGGATAGTTCCTTTAAATTCTGGCTCTGCATATTCTAAATATTTAGCCAAATAGGGAAGGAGATACTTATCATTTG
This sequence comes from Gaetbulibacter aquiaggeris, assembly GCF_044003965.1. NCBI lineage: Bacteria > Pseudomonadati > Bacteroidota > Flavobacteriia > Flavobacteriales > Flavobacteriaceae > Gaetbulibacter > Gaetbulibacter aquiaggeris. The sequence continues at coordinate 115,793 of NZ_JBAWKC010000006.1, read as the reverse complement.
ATGATTGCTTAATTAAAGCATGATGGCCACTTATTAAAACTGATAAAAAATCATGGAATCCTACCAATGGAATATTACCTGCCATAATAATGGCTACCATTTTCGGTTTGTTTGTTGAGATGTTATAAGGAGTTAGCCATTTGTTCAGATTTTCAAAAGTTAAAGAACTTGCCCAGCCACTAATGGCAAATGCCATATTTTCTCTCGAAAACCATCCATTGTTTTCTTCAGCCAGTTTTAATTGATGCTTAAATCCTTCAAAAAATAACTCATTGTGTTCAATAGTATTCTTTTTTTGAATTACTTCATTAGAAAATTGACTTAAAAAATCTCCTAATTTTACAAAAGCGTTAATTCTTTGTTGTAAATGCATTCTGTATTTGGTTATGAATGGTTTTGGTTTTATTTTAGCCATTGCAAATTTAGAAAAAGAAAATGCTATGGCAATTATAATAACAGATGAATGTATAAATTGTGGTGCTTGTGAACCAGAATGCCCAAATACTGCGATATATGAAGCTTCTGATGACTGGCGTTATAATGATGGCACCAGTTTGAAAGGAAAAGTAGTTTTAACAAATGGTACTGAGGTTGATGCAGATGAAGCGCAAGAACCAATAAGTGATGAGGTTTACTACATTGTACCAGATAAATGTACAGAATGTAAAGGTTTTCATGATGAGCCACAGTGTGCGGCTGTTTGTCCTGTTGATTGTTGTGTTCCTGATGAATCTCATGTAGAAACTGAAGAGCAATTGTTAGCAAAACAACGTTTTATGCACCCAGAAGATTAATATAAAATTTAGATTAATAATTAATCCTGAGTGTTTTGCTCGGGGTTTTTTGTTTCAGCAAAAAAAATATGACAATCGTTTCTAAAGATATTACCAAAGCAGTTCAAATATTAAATAACGATGATGTTGTTGCCATACCAACAGAGACCGTTTATGGTTTAGCAGGTAATATTTACAGTGAAAGGGCTATTCGTAAAATTTTTGAGATTAAACAACGCCCGTTTTTTAATCCTTTAATTGTTCATGTGCACTCTTTGGAAAAAGCAGAAGAACTGGTTAGTGAATTTCCTTTAAAGGCAAAAAAATTAGCTAAGGCTTTTTGGCCAGGGGCTTTAACTTTAGTTTTAAAAAAAAAGGCTAATATCCCAGATATAATAACTGCCGGAAAAGATACTGTTGCTATTCGCATACCTAATCATCCAGTTACTTTAAGTTTGTTAAAAGAATTGCCTTTTCCTTTGGCAGCGCCAAGCGCCAATCCATTTGGTTTCATAAGCCCTACTAAGGCCTCACATGTAGAAGGTTATTTTAAGAATAGCCTATCAATGGTTCTTGAAGGTGGAGACTGTAAAAAAGGCATAGAGTCTACGATAATCGGATTTGAAAATAATGAGCCTGTACTTTTCAGACTAGGTTCTATTTCAATAGAAGACATTTGTGATGTAATTGGGGAGGTTAAAATTAAAAATAAGAAAGAAATAGCGCCAGAAGCTCCGGGGATGTTAGAGAGACATTACGCACCAAAAACAAAAACGTATTTGGTGGAAAATATAGAGTCCTTTATTCAAGACTTTAGAAATAAAAAGATAGGAGTCATACGATTCTCTGAAACAATGAATTTATCAAATATCGAAACCTTAGAAGTTCTGTCAAAATCGGGTGATTTAAATGAAGCAGCCTCAAAATTATATAGTACACTTCACAAATTAGATGCCTTGAATTTAGATATGATCGTAGCTGAGGTATTTCCGGATTATGGGCTAGGTAAATCTATTAATGACAGGTTATTAAGAGCTACAAAATAGAAATATTAGTAAAAGCCAAATAATAGGTCAAGCCAAAAAGATTGTCTATAAAAATGTTACAATAAAAAACCGGGCTAATCAGCCCGGCTTTTTTATTATTTAAATATTTCTAAATTAGAAGTTGTAATTAAGTCTTGCGTAGTAGTAAGCACCACTAAAACCCATTTGAACAGAATCCCAATAACCGCCAGCTTCTGTCCAATCATCTTGTTGATCTGGATAAACGTTGAATAAATTATTGCTTCCTACATTCAGTTTTAAACTATTTGAAAGTTTAAATCCTAAATTTAAGTCTGTCACGATTTTAGCTCCATAGGCATCGGTTGCCGCTGCAACTTGTTGAGCTAAACTGCCATAATCAGCGGTGTCTTCATACATCTGATAATCTAATAATTCTACATCACTAAATCGCGTAAAAGTTAAACCAGTATCAAACCAACCTCTGTTATAATTCAAGTTTAAACTTAATTTACTTTTTGGCGCTGAAGTTAATAAAAAGGCCTTATCTCTTTCTCCAAAAAAGGTTTGTTCATCAAGGTTTCCGTTTAAAACTTTATCAATTTTCATATCATTAAAGTTTCCTAAAAAAGTGGCTCCAAAAGAACTGTCCCCATCCAGTTTGGTTTTATAGGCTAATATAATATCTACACCAGTAGTTTTGGTATCAGCGCCATTAGCAAAAAATTGAGCCGCCTCTACATTTGGTATCTGTGGTGCATCAAAATTCCCTGTTAATACAATTCTGTCTTGAACCGCGATATAGTAACCATCAATCGTTGCTGTAAAATCACCAAAAGAACTAGTAAATCCTAAGGCAGCGTTAAAAGCTTTTTCTTCTTTTAAAGGCCCAATACCAAATGACGCCGTTACGGGACTGTTATTAGGAGATAATAATGATTCTAAAGCTTGTCCGCCTACAAAGTTTGTAAATTTTAAATTGTAGTAAATTTGAGCTAATGAGGGCGCTCTGAATCCTGAACTTACAGATCCTCTAATGTTAAAATTATCAGAAGCTTTTATACGTGCCGCTAATTTTCCGTTAATGGTACTTCCAAAATCACTAAAGTTTTCAAAACGAACCGCCGCACTTACTAAGAAAGTCTCGGATAAATCAAATTCCGCATCGGCATATAAAGATAAGTTACTTCTGCTTCTGTTAACTTCATTAGCAGGACCATAACCCGGAAATCCTTGAGAGCCCCCTGGACGTGGTACGAATAAAGGATTATCCTCAGATACAGGTTCGTCAGGATCGAAATCAGGATTATCAGTAAGTGGTGCGGACTGATTATCCGGATCCGTTATTGGGATTCGGTTTTCATCATATGTTGCATATGAACCTTCTTCACCAGCATAAATCATAAACTGCTCGGTTCTGTATTCTGCACCAAAGGCTAAATTCATGCCACTTAAAACATCATCATAGTATTTTGAAAAATCAAAATTAACCGTGTTTTGAGCCAGACTATGGCCACCGGCATCAAAATCAGTTGGTGAAGTCTCTTCTAAAGAGGCATTAAGCGTGCCTTTTATATAATAATGGAAATCGTTTATTCCATAAGTATTACTGATATCAATTTTCCATCCACTGGCTGTTTCCGTTCTTACTCCTGCTGAGAAAGACTTATCTACAATGATAGAAGTGATTCTCGGAGTAAAACCGTCAGGATAAATACTCACCACATTTCTTGCTGTTGGATTATTTCTGGTGAACGCATAAGCATCAGTATCTCTGTAATTTCTTCCTCCAAAAGCATATATCTCTGTTTTATCGGAAACCGGAACCGCCAAATTACCAAAGAAATTAAAGCCTTCAATAGCCGCTTCACCAAAACCTTTTCTGAATTCAAAACCAGGACGTAGTGTTTTGTTTTTATTTAAAAATTCTGTGGTAAAGTTGGCATATCCGCCTTTGCCTATTTCAAATCCATAATTGGCTGCAACCTTAACAGAACCTCCGTCAAAGTTTTTGTCTTTTCCAATAGCATTACCATCTTTTTTAGTATCCAGTCGGTACCCATCTGTATTCCATAAACCATATGGATCAGTGCCAAAATCACCTTGGGCATTGGTACTATAGGCTCCATAACTGACGCTTCCTGTTAAATTATCAACATTATCTTTTAATACAATATTAATAACACCGGCAATGGCATCAGAGCCGTATTGTGCAGAAGCACCATCTCTTAATATCTCTATTCTTTTAATTGAAGTTGCAGGAATGGCATTTAAATCGGTGCCCGTGTTTCCTCTACCTCTCGTTCCAAAAATGTTTATCAATGAGGACTGATGTCTGCGTTTCCCATTGATTAATACTAAAGTCTGATCTGGTCCCATACCTCTTAATGAAGCAGGGTCTACGTGATCAGCTCCATCTGAACCCGTTTGTTTGTTAGCATTAAAAGAAGGTGCTGCATATTGAAGCATTTCATTGATTTCAACTTTACCAACCTGAGTTGTAACTTGAGCTACATCGATCACGTCAATAGCAACGGCTGTATCTAAAGCAGTTCGTTTGGGGCTTCTTGAACCTACCAATACAACTTCGTCTAAACTGACACCTTCTTGCATGGTGACATTTATGGTTGTTTGATTATTTACGTCAACAGTTATTGAATTATATCCAACATAACTAAAGATAAGCGTTGCTGTTGGTCCGACAGCTATGGAATATTTTCCGTCAAAATCAGATACAACGCCTGTTGCGGTGCCTTTTTCTATAACGTTTACCCCAGCAATTGGTGCACCAGAATCATCAGAAATGGTTCCTGTTACATTTTGTGCAATCGAAAAATTAATGCCAAATAAGACGAGCATTATAAAGTAAATGTGTTTCATGTAAATTATATTTTTGAATTAGTTAATGTTAAATATAATATAATAATAAACTAAAAAATAAAAATTGCTGAAGAATTGTGAGAATAGAATAGTAATTGATGCATTCTCATCAAAACTATTTTATATTGAAATGATATTTAAAATTTCAATAAAGTAAAAAATGAACTGAAAGACTTTACTTTTTTAATCCTCAACTTTAAACTCCTTCATCTCAGTTAATGGTTCAATGGTTTTGTCTTGTCCCCAGATAGCAGAATCATATTTATTTAACTTAACATAAGGAACCGATTTTTCTTCAGTTAGTTTGTTAAATAAATCTAGGTTGATTTTTGTGCTAGAATTAAGTAATAATTCTTGCTTGGTGATAATGTTGCCTTCAATAGTGAAATCAAAACTGGTTTTGTTTTTCTCGAGGCTGTTTTCAATAAATTTTAAAGGTCTGCTTACATAAAAATAACGTCCTTCTTCAAATTTTATATATTGTGGTTGATATTTGTTTAAGGTATCTTTTCGGTAAATTACTGTTCCTTTTCGCATATTTTCTATGTACTTAACACCTAAAATTAATTTTAAATTAAACTTGTTACCGCGTTTGCCATCGGCGAATTCAAAATCTACTTTTGTTATTGCATAAGTGTTATCTGCAATAAAAAGTTTACCAGTGTATTTTGATTTCGACCTTTTTGGTTTGTAATTAATGATGTAAATAAGTTCATTGTTAAAATATGAGACATCTACAAAACTGTATTCATACAAATCGGCATCTACAATTTTTGAAAGCATAGAATTTTCATTAAACTGAGAGCGTTTTAATAAGTTATTTGCTTGACCATTCAACTCTTTAACTTCATATTCGTTTTTATTGTGTTCTTTCCTGTCCTCATCTTTAAGTGATAAAGAATCTTCAATTTTAAATAAGCCTGTTTTAAGCTTATAAGTTAAAGTGGTATCTAGATATTTTAGGATAACATGTTGTGCTCTGCTTTGAACTTCTTCTATTGAAAGATTATTTTTTTGGTCGACAAGTTCCGCAGCCTTATAAACCTTTATTTTTGAATTAGAGGAATCATTAACAAATAAATCAGCCTTGAAATCTTTAAAATGTTTTGTTTTGCTTTGTACAACTGCTTTTGAAAGAGAATCCAGACTCTTATTGGCAGATTCTAGATTTTTCTTTTTAACATGAGAGGCTTTTTCAATTTCAAAATCTAATTTATCAAAATCCATATAAGCAGTTTCTCTTGAAAAAATCTCATGCTTATATAATTTTGTGTCATAATTCTTAGAAATATTTTGCCTGACTCTGGCTATTATAGAATCGGCATTTGGTCTTTTGTTACTAACATAGACGGTGTTGAGTTCATTTATAGATTCTTCAAGAGTAATTAAAAAATTTAAAGATTTAATTTCCTGAATAGTCAGGGTTTTATTCTTATAACCTAAACACGAAATGGTTATATCATTTTGGTCTTTGTCTTCAATTAAAGTGAAATAACCTTCTTCATTTGAGATAACACCGTCAAATTCAGCTGTTTTTATGGCTGCAAATGGAATGGGGTTTTGTGTATTTTTGTCTATTAATCTGGCGGTAATATTTTGTGAAAAAATAGCAGTATGACTCAATAAAATTATTAAATAGGCAATAAAATGTTTCATAATTGATGGGCTTCATTGAAAAGACGAACAGGTTTCAAAATTGTTACAAATATAAAATATTAGATATCATAAGGTTTTACTTTAAATAAATGAGGAATTAATTACATTTGCACTCGCAAAAATTATCTTAATTATGAAAGCTGGAATTGTAGGATTACCAAATGTAGGAAAGTCAACCTTATTCAATTGTTTGTCAAATGCCAAAGCGCAAAGTGCCAATTTCCCATTCTGTACTATAGAGCCAAATATAGGGGTTGTAAATGTGCCGGATAAACGTCTGGAAAAACTTGAGGAATTAGTGAAACCAGTAAGAGTACAACCAGCAACCGTTGAAATAGTTGATATTGCAGGATTGGTTAAAGGAGCTAGCAAAGGTGAAGGGTTGGGAAATCAGTTTTTAGCTAATATTAGAGAAACGGATGCTATTTTGCATGTTTTACGTTGTTTTGATAATGATAATATTGTGCATGTTGATGGAAAGGTGAATCCTATTAGAGATAAGGAGACCATTGATATGGAGTTGCAGTTAAAAGATTTAGAGACTGTAGATAAAAAATTGGAGAAGGTTAAGCGCGCAGCTAAAACAGGTAATAAAGAGGCGCAAAAAGAAGAGGCCGTTTTGTTAAAAATAAAGTCAAGTCTTGAAGCCGGAATTTCGGTAAGAACGCTTGAATTTGATGCAGATGATTATATTGATTTTGTAAAACCAGCGCAATTTATTACCGATAAACCGGTGATGTATATATGCAATGTAGATGAAGCTTCTGCAGTGACAGGCAACAGTTATGTTGACTTAGTTAAAGAAGCCGTGAAAGATGAAAATGCTGAGGTCTTATTCTTGGCGGTAGCTACAGAGGCCGATATTAATGAGTTGGATGATTATGAAGAGCGCCAAATGTTTCTTCAGGATATAGGATTAGACGAAGCAGGTTCAGCTAAGTTGATTCGTGCTGCTTATAAATTATTAAAACAACAAACTTATTTTACTGCTGGTGTAAAAGAAGTAAGAGCCTGGACTATAGATATAGGAGCGACTGCTCCTCAAGCAGCGGGTGTTATTCATACCGATTTTGAGAAAGGGTTTATTAGAGCAGAAGTCATAGCTTATAATGATTTTGAATCTTATGGCAGTGAAGCAAAGGTAAAAGAAGCTGGTAAAATGCGTGTGGAAGGAAAAAACTACATTGTTAAAGACGGTGACGTGATGCACTTTTTGTTTAATGTATAATAAGTGCCTTTTGACATAAAACGAAGTTAGATTTCTCAATTTAATCTATATTAGTTTTATGAAATCAACCAAGTCTTTTATTTTAGGTATTATTCTTGGATTAATTGGGATCATTCTGTTTTCTTCAAAAGCAGTTATGGTCAAACTTGCGTATCAATATCATGTCGATGCGGTAAGTGTTTTAATGTTCAGAATGCTATTTTCATTCCCATTCTATCTGGTAATTGCCATTTTATATCGCAATAAAAATAATGGGGTTGAATTAGTAAGAAAGGATTATATATGGCTGGTTTTTTTTGGAATCGTGGGCTATTATTTATCCAGCTATTTTGATTTTGTTGGACTTATTTATATCAAGGCAAGTTTAGAGCGTATCATTTTATTCATTTATCCTACCATTGTTATATTATTTAATAAGTTATTTTTAAAACAAAGCGTTTCAAAAGATCAGGTTTTTGCCATCATATTAACCTATGTTGGTATTGTCATCGCTTTTGGTCATGAAGTCACCATTTCGGGTCATGAAGCGTATTTAGGCGGTTTTTTTATATTACTATGCGCCATTACATATGCGGCCTATTTATCAGGTAGTGGCTGGTTAATTCCAAAATTTGGTGTCATTAAATTTACAGCCTATGTTATGGTGGTCTCTTGTCTTTGTGTATTCATTCATTATGGCATCACAAATAAAATAGACATATTCAATTATCCCAGGGAAGTGTATGTTTTAGGGTTTTTAATCGCCATTTTTGCTACAGTTATTCCTTCTTTTTTGGTCTCGTGGTCTATCGAATTAATCAGTTCTTCAAACTTTGCAGTTATTGCGGCTGTGGGTCCAATTTCTACTATTATTTTAGCCGCCATTTTTTTAAATGAGCAATTAACATTGTTACAATTATTAGGAGCATTTGCTGTTATAATAGGAATATCCTTAGTATCTTTAAAGAAAATAAAATAAGTGCTTTTATTTTAATTTAAGTCAAAATTTTATGTTCTCAACAACATTAATTGAGTATTGTTAATTACTTTGTGTAAAGGCAGTTTTATTTTTTATTTTGATATATTATATTAGCGTCCTATCAATAAATTTCACTCAAATCTATGGCTGAACAATCCAATTATACTGAAGATAATATACGTTCCCTTGACTGGAAGGAACATATCCGTATGCGTCCAGGAATGTATATTGGTAAATTGGGTGATGGTTCTTCTCCTGATGATGGTATTTATATACTTTTAAAAGAAGTTTTAGACAATTCCATTGATGAGTATGTCATGGGCGCAGGAAAAACTATTGATGTAGCGATTCAGGGAACAAAAGTATCTGTTCGTGATTATGGCAGAGGCATTCCTCTTGGGAAAGTAGTTGATGTAGTTTCTAAAATGAATACTGGTGGAAAATATGATTCTAAGGCGTTTAAAAAATCTGTTGGTTTAAATGGCGTAGGGACTAAAGCAGTAAATGCATTGTCCTCCTTTTTTAGAGTGGAGTCAACCAGAGATAACAAGTCAGCATCGGCAGAATTTGAACAAGGAAATCTTACCAGTCAAGATTTATTAGATGATACCTCCAGAAGAAAGGGAACAAAAGTATCTTTCATACCCGACGAGACTATATTTAAACACTATAAATATAGAAATGAATATGTCATTAAAATGCTTAAAAACTATGTATATCTCAATACAGGTTTAACCATCATTTTTAATGGCGAAAAATATTTTAGTGAGAACGGGTTAAAAGATTTGTTATCTGAAAATATTAGTGAATCAGATATGTTATATCCTATTATTCATTTAAAAGGAAATGATATAGAAGTTGCCTTAACTCATAGTAAAACACAGTATAGTGAAGAATATCATTCTTTTGTAAATGGGCAAAACACAACGCAAGGTGGAACACACCTGGCAGCCTACAGAGAAGCTTTAGTAAAGACTATTAGAGAGTTTTACGGAAAAAACTATGATGCTTCTGATGTTAGAAAGTCGGTAGTTTCTGCGGTTTCCATTAAAGTAATGGAACCTGTTTTTGAGAGTCAGACTAAAACTAAATTAGGTTCAACAGATATGGGTGGTGGATTGCCAACTGTAAGAACCTATATCAATGACTTTGTAAAAACCTATCTTGATAATTATTTACACAAAAATCCTGAGACTGCTGAAAAAATTCAGCGAAAAATTATGCAGGCGGAACATGAACGTAAAGAATTGTCAGGAATTAGAAAATTGGCTAAAGATCGTGCTAAAAAGGCAAGCCTTCATAATAAGAAATTAAGAGATTGCAGAGTGCATTTTGGTGACACTAAGAATGAACGTAACTTGGAATCTACTCTATTTATAACAGAAGGAGATTCTGCATCTGGAAGTATCACAAAATCTCGCGATGTGAATACACAGGCAGTTTTTAGTTTAAAAGGGAAGCCTTTAAACTCCTATGGATTAAGTAAAAAGATCGTTTATGAAAATGAAGAATTTAATTTACTTCAGGCGGCTTTAAATATTGAAGAGTCTATTGAAGATCTTCGGTATAATAATATAGTCATAGCCACTGATGCTGATGTAGATGGGATGCATATTAGATTATTACTCATTACTTTTTTCTTGCAGTTTTTTCCGGAGTTAATTAAAGAAGGACATCTTTATATTTTACAAACACCACTTTTTAGAGTTCGCAATAAAAAAGAGACGATTTACTGCTATTCAGAACAGGAACGAAGAGATGCTATTGAGAAACTAAAACCAAAACCAGAAATTACGCGATTTAAAGGTTTGGGAGAAATTTCGCCAGATGAATTCAGAAACTTTATTGGAGAAAGCATTCGTTTAGATCCTATCATGTTGGATAAGGATTTATCAATCGAAGAATTATTGGAATTTTATATGGGAAAAAACACGCCTGATAGACAAGAGTTTATTATTAATAATCTAAAAGTTGAATTGGATATCGTAGAAGAAACGGCATGATAAAAAAAATTTAACAAAAAGTAAAATTTCATTGTTGAAATAAGAGATAGTATAACAGTTAATGATTGAAGAAAACGAAGATTTGATTAATCCGCAAGGTGAAAATCAAGAAACCATTACCCGGATTTCCGGCATGTATAAAGACTGGTTTCTGGATTATGCCTCGTATGTTATTTTAGAGCGCGCAGTACCGGCAATTGAAGATGGTTTTAAACCAGTTCAAAGGCGTATTATGCATTCTATGAAAGATTTAGATGATGGTCGTTATAATAAAGTGGCAAATATCGTTGGTCATACTATGCAGTATCATCCTCATGGCGATGCGAGTATAGCCGATGCCATGGTGCAAATTGGTCAGAAGGATTTACTTATTGATACCCAAGGTAACTGGGGTAATATTTTAACTGGAGATAGCGCAGCTGCTTCTCGGTATATTGAAGCAAGATTATCAAAATTCGCACTTGATGTTGTTTATAATCCTAAGATCACAGAATGGCAGGCTTCATATGATGGCAGAAGAAAAGAACCAGTAAACCTTCCAGTGATGTTTCCATTGCTTCTTGCGCAGGGTGGAGAAGGTATCGCAGTCGGATTATCAACTAAGATTTTACCACATAATTTTATTGAGTTAATTGAGGCTTCAATAAAACATTTAAAAGGTAAGGGGTTTACCCTATTTCCAGACTTTCCAACGGCAGGTATTATAGATGTCAGCGATTATAAAGATGGTTTGCGTGGTGGCAAAATTCGAGTCAGAGCCAAAGTGTCTCAATTAGATAAAAGTACTTTAGTAATTACCGAAATACCTTTTGGAACCAATACAACTTCACTGATTGATTCTATTTTAAAGGCCAATGATAAAGGCAAAATAAAAATAAAGAAGATTGAGGATAATACGGCTGCTGATGTTGAAATTTTAGTGCATTTACCTTCAGGTATTTCACCTGATAAAACCATTGATGCGCTGTATGCCTTTACCAGTTGTGAAAGTTCTATTTCCCCTTTAGGATGTGTCATTGAAGATAATAAGCCACTTTTTATAGGCGTGACCGAAATGTTGAAACGTTCAACAGATAATACGGTACAATTATTAAAAAGTGATCTTGAGGTAAAACTTGATGAATTTGAAGAACAATGGCATTTTGCCTCATTGGAACGTATTTTTATTGAAAACAGAATTTATCGTGATATTGAAGAAGAAGAAACTTGGGAAGGTGTCATTCAAGCAATAGATAAAGGGCTTTTGCCGCATATTAAACATCTTAAACGCGCCATAACTCAAGAAGATATTGAGCGGTTAACTGAAATTAGGATTAAAAGAATTTCGAAATTCGATATTGATAAAGCACAACAAAAAATTGAAGCTTTAGAAGATCAAATTGCTCAGGTAAAACATCACCTTGAGAATTTAATAGATTATGCGATTGCCTATTTCACTAGATTAAAAAAAGATTACGCAGCCGGACGTGAACGGAAGACAGAAATAAGAGCATTTGACGATGTAGACGTCACTAAAGTTGTTATTAGGAACACGAAACTTTATGTCAATAAAGAAGAAGGTTTTGTTGGTACCTCATTGAAGAAAGATGAATATGTTTGTGATTGCAGCGATATAGATGACATCATTGTTTTTACCAAAGAAGGTAAAATGATGATTACGAAAGTTGATTCTAAAACTTTTGTAGGTAAAGATGTTATACATGTTGAGGTTTTTGATAAAAAGGATAACCGCACCATTTATAATTTGATTTATAGAGATGGTACAAAAGGCCCATCATATATCAAGCGTTTTGCGGTTACAAGCATCACAAGAGACAAAGAATATGATTTAACCAATGGAACCAAAGGATCAACTATTCTTTATTTTTCTGCTAATCCAAATGGTGAAGCCGAAGTTATTAGCGTTATTCTTAGACAAGTAGGTAGCATTAAAAAACTAAAATGGGATTTGGATTTTGCTGATATTTTAATAAAAGGAAGAAATTCAAAAGGAAATTTAGTTACTAAACATTCAATTAAAAAGATTGAACTTAAAGAAAAGGGTATTTCAACTTTAAAACCTAGAAAAATTTGGTTTGATGATACCGTTCAAAGGTTAAATGTAGACGGAAGAGGTGAGTTGATAGGTGAATTTAGGGGTGAAGATAAATTGCTCATTATAACACAGTCAGCAACAGTCAAGACTATTTTACCAGAATTGACTACACATTTTGATGAAGATATGATTGTTCTTGAAAAATGGCTTCCAAAAAAACCTATATCTGTAATTTATTACGATGGAGAAAAGGAGCGATATTATGTGAAGCGCTTCTTAATTGAAAACGAAAATAAAGAGGAATTTTTTATTTCTGAACATCAAAAATCTCAGTTAGAAATTGTATCAACAGATTGGATTCCACGGGCAGAAGTGATTTTTGCCAAAGAGCGTGGTAAAGATCAAAAGGAAAATATAGAAGTTAATCTTGAAGAATTTATAGCTATTAAAGGTATTAAAGCGCTTGGTAATCAATTGACTTCGGATAAGATAAAACAAATCAATTTACTGGATCCCTTACCTTATGAAGCTCCGGAAGAAATTCATGCTGATGAAATTGAAGTTGTTGATGAAGAAACAGTTGAATCTGAAGAAAAGATTGACAAGCCCACTTCAAGTGAAAAGGATTCAGATGATTCTGAATTAGATGGAAAGGGACAGATCACCCTGTTTTAGTTTAATTTATTCATCTATTTAGTAACGAAAGACATCCATTTTGTCAAAGTTTCTAAATAGTCTGAATGTAATTTGGACCAGTAAGGGAAATCACTTTATTTTAGGCTAAAAATAAAAACCCTTATATAAGGGTTTTTAATAATGGTCTATATATCTCATCTTTATTTATTCATACTTTAATGAATTAACAGGATTTGAATTCGCAGCGATATAGGCTTGAGTACTAACGGTTAGTATGGCAATTATTAAGGCCAATACTGTTGCAAATACATAGGGTAAAATAGGCATATCAATTTGATATGAAAAGTTTGATAACCAATTTTTTGCTAATAAAAACGTAATAGGCCATGCAAAAATATTTGCAATGAGTACCAGTTTAATAAAGTCTTTGGTTAACATTGTCATAATTTGAGAAACCGAAGCTCCCAAGACTTTTCGTATGCCAATTTCCTTTGTTCTTTGTTCGGCGGTATAAGATGCTAACCCATATAAACCCATGGCAGATATAATGATTGCAAGAATAGTTAAAAATAAAAACATCGTTCCAAAATTTTCTTGTTGTCTTAATAACGCTCCAAATTTCTTATCCAAATAAGTGTACCTAAAAGGATGTGTAGGCTCTAATTTATTCCATTCGTCTTCTATAAAACTTATAGTGGAGCTTGCGTTTTCAGGTGAAATTTTAAAAGCGGTAAACCAGGTTTGGTTGCTAATTTGTAATACCATAGGACGAATAGGTTGGTTAAATCCTTCAATATGGAAATCTTTCACAACGCCAACAATATTTCCGTATTTCAAATCTCCATTGAGATTTATAAAGGTGCCAAGTCGTTTGCCTAATGGATTTTTAATATTCAAATTATTTACAGCAGTTTCGTTTAGTATGAAGGTTGGAATGGAATCTGAATCTTGTTCTCTGTTAAACAATCTCCCTTCAGCCAATTTAATGCTCATGGTTTTAAAAAAATCATAGTCCACGTTCATATTCCATAATGGTAATTTCTCTTGGTTACCTTCTAATGCATACATACTTTGATTAGGAAGGTCACCAGGAAAAAACGAGGCTCTTGAAATACTTTGAACATGACTGTTTTTTAAAAAGATGCTTTTGTAGCCTCTAAAGTTATTAGCCATTTGATCTGTTTGTATAGGAACTATAATAACTTGGTCTCCTTTAAATCCAATATCTTTATTATGTAAAAAAGCGATTTGTTTAAAAATAATAATCATCCCAATAATTAAAATGGTTGAAGCAGTAAATTGGGTTACTACAAGCGATTTTCTTAAAAATGCGCCATTTTTGGATTTGGTAAAATCTCCTTTTAAAACAGAAATTGGTTTAAATGATGATAAGAGAAATGCTGGATAACTTCCTGCAAACAATCCATAAATCAATGTAATAATAATTGAAAAAAATAATGTTTGAGAAAAATACTCATTTGACAGACTAATGCTTGTTTCTAAAACATTATTAAATCCTGGCAATAATAAGATAACAAGTATGTAAGCCAGGCATAAAGCGATGGCACTTTGAATGACTGATTCAACTAAAAATTGAATGATCAACATGCTTCTGGAAGCTCCAGATACTTTTCTTACGCCTACCTCTTTAGCGCGTTTACCTGAGCGGGCTGTTGATAAGTTCATAAAATTGATACCAGCTATTATAAGTACCAAAATGGCAATACCTAAAAACACATAGATGTACATGATATTCCCGTTTTGCTGAATCTCGAAATCTTTATGAGAATATAAATGAATATCTTTTATGGGCATAAGCTGATATTCAAAAGCGTTTCCCTGTTTCAAGAATTCATCTACACTAACTTTTAAAAATTGTTCAACATCTGGTTCAATTTTTTTCATAAAGTTAGTTTTCATTTGTGTTTCAAATGAATTAAAATCAGCTCCCTTTTTTAGTTTTACATATGTGTTCCAACCATTATTTATCCAAATATTCCTAATCTCATTATCGGATACGAATAACTCAAAATTAAAATGAGCATGTCCTTTTGGTTCTTTTACAATTGCGGTAACGATCAGGTCCCGTCTATTATCATAATTAACCACTTCTCCCATAGCACTTTTATCTCCAAAGAGTTTTTGTTTAGTTTCTTCAGTTAAAACAATTGAATTTGTTTCTTTTAGTGCTGTATTTGGGTCTCCATGAATAAATTCATAATTGAATACCTTAAAGAATGAACTATCTGCTTGAGCAATATGCTCTATGTACACCCTTGTTTGATCATGACGCATCAATATTTCCTGCCTTCCAGACTGTATCCTTGTAGCTGATTCTACATCGGTAAATTCTGTTCTTAAGGTATTTGCCATTGGGCTGCAGGAAACAGGCGCATCCATTTTTTGTCCCATCATATCAGCTTTTATGCCTGTTCTATATATGCGTTCATATCCCTCCCAATGCTTTTCATAGCTGGTTTCATCCTTTATAAATAAAAAAACGAGAATGGTTACCGCTAACCCTAAAGCCAATCCAAGAATATTGATAAAGGCATAAATTCTATTTTTATTGAGGCTTCTTATAGCTACTTTTAAATAATTTTTAAACATCGTTTTTAATTTTTAATTTATACAGCAGCTTTATTCAACATGATTTTCTTTTCGGGCACAATTTGGCCGTCTAATAAATTAATAGTTCTGTTTGAGTAACTGGCATCGTGTGCGGAATGCGTTACCATTACAATTGTTGTTCCTGACTCATTAAGCTTACATAACAGATCCATAACCTCATTACCATGGGAACTATCTAAATTTCCTGTTGGTTCGTCAGCTAATATTAATGCGGGTTTTGTAATTAATGCTCTGGCTACGGCAACACGCTGTTGCTGTCCTCCGGATAATTGTTGAGGATAATGATTTGAACGATGAGTGATTCCAATTTTACCAATAATTTCATCAACTCTTTTTTTACGTTCTGAAGCACTAATATCATTATAGATAAGTGGTAATTCTATGTTTTCAAAAACAGTTAATTCGTCAATAAGGTTAAAATTTTGAAAGATAAATCCAATATTCCTTTTGCGTATTTCAGAACGTTGTTTTTCATTATACTTAGCAATTTCTTTGTTTTGAAATTCATAACTACCGCTTTCAGGTTTATCTAGCATCCCTAAAATATTCAATAGTGTTGATTTTCCACAACCAGAAGGGCCCATTATAGATACGAACTCACCTTCCATTATTTCAAAAGATACTTGGTTTAAAGCGGTTGATTCCAGTTCGTCAGTTCTGTAAACTTTAGTAAGATTAGTTAGTTTGATCATGTGTTCGTTTTTTTATTGATTAATTTTAATTGATTCATAATTTTTAAAGTCGTCATAGGACGAAGAGATAAATTCTTCGTTGGCATTAAGTCCTTCTAAAACTTGATAATAACTTGGATTTTGGTTTCCTAATTTTATATAACGTTTGTGTGCTTCACCTTTTCCATCAAGTACAAATACATATTGTCCGCCAGATGCCTGAAAGTAATTTCCTCTTGGAATCATAACGGATTTTTTAGACTTCGAAAGTTCTAAGCGTATTTGGAGTGATTGCCCTATGGTAATATTTTTAGGGATGTCGTTTACAAAAACTAACTCAATTTCAAATTTTCTACTTTTTACTTCAGGAAACACTTTTTTTACTTGTAAATTTATAAGGTCACCATTAAAGGAAAAATTAGCTAATTGTCCGGGTTTTACAGTACTTAAATAATATTCGTCAACAAGTCCTTTAACCTTGAATCCTGTTTGAACATCAATTTTAGCTACTGTTTGATTTTTATTATAGGATTCCCCAATATCGGGATCAAAACTAGATAACATGCCAGAAATAGGAGCTCTTACAAGTAGTTTTTCAATATTTTCACGAATTAATTCTAAATTGCGTTGCATCAATGCTATAGAGGTATTAATCTGATTGATTTGCAATAAATTATCTTGAGAACTTTTAATCACGTTTTGATTCATAAAGTCACGTTTGTTTTTAAGGTATTTAAAAGATTCTTGCCTTTCAATAAAATCATTCCGTGCAATGATGTCTTTGGAATATAAAACAGAGTCTAATTTATAATTACGTTCAACTTCTGCAAGATTGTTTTCGCTATCAATTAAAGATTCCTTTAAATCGCGCTGATCTTTTTCAAGCGAGAGTTTTAAACTTCTAAGATTATTTATTTGTTCTACAATAGCAGTTTCCTGGTTCATATATCCAAGCGTAGCTGAAGGATTGCTTAAACGCAATAGGGGAGTTCCTTTTTCCACATAAACGCCGTTTTCAATAAATATCTCTTCAACAGTACCGCCTTCAAGTGTGTTAACTAACACTAAATTGATGGGTTCAACATCTCCATCAATGAGTATGACATCTTGAAAATCGCCTTCAAAAGCTTTTTTTACAGAAATTTTTGAAGCATTAACCTTATATATTTTTTTATTAAATACCTGTAAGCCAAAAGAAGAGAGAATGAGGACAAGTACAATGCCAACCAGTGTTAAAATTCTTTTCTGACTCCAAATTTTCTTTTCAATTTTTCTATCCATTCCTGTTTGGTCCATGATATCTTAGTTTTGATTTTGGTTAGGTTATTTTAAAATAAAATAACTTGAATAATACTAATTATAAAATCTATTAGAGCTGTGATTATGGATATCATACCGTATGAAAATTAGTTTGAAGTTTATTATAATTGGCGTGCTGAACTCTTTTGCTAAACTCTAAATAAATGGAGTATCTATATTTTCTGCTTTCTTTTGAATTATTTACAATAATTGTATTCATGATGTTCGTTTTTTGATTGTTGATGGGTTTTTTAATGTGTATTATTTGTATCGTCTTTTTGTATTCCAATAATTGCTTTTTGAATTATTAAAAGACTCTTGTGATTGATAGTTGTTAAATGTTTTCATGATATATGTAGTTTAATGCTTTTATTTACTTTATAGACGACGAGTATTTAAAATTGTTACAGTACTATGTATAACATATTAATTAATAATTAAATTTTAAGGTTATGAGATATTAGTATTGATAAGATTTCTATCAAAAAAAGAGAACCTTTTTTAATGAATTTTACAGTAATATGATTAGAATTTGTTCGCTACTCACTGATGCTCTCTGAGCGAAGCGCAATTAAAGATTGTTGAACTTTGTCGAAAATGCTAAACAAAAAAAATGGATAGAGCAAGGAGTGTTGTAAATCAAAGAAGTGCTTAAGAAACCATTATCATAGGATTTTGGTTTTAAAAACTGATCATGATTTTTTATACTATGCTTTAGTTTTTTTAGCTATCCTAAAACTTAAAAATTCAACAAATAAGGAGAATGTGATGGCAAAGTATAGGTAACCTTTGGGAATTGCGCCAACTGAACTTCCAAATATTTGTGTGTTTGATAAATAACCAGCCTCAGTTATTAACATAAAACCAATCAAAATCAAAAAGGCCAGACCTAATAATTGTATACTTGGATGCGCATCAATAAATTTCCTAATTGGGTTTGCAAATCCAATCATAATTCCAATAGATATAACAACTGCAATAATCATTAAAACCAAATTGTAATTATGGTTTGCATGTAAACCATTGGTCATTCCAACGGCTGTTAATATGGAATCAATAGAAAAAATAAAATCTATCATAATAATTTGAATAATTGCTTGTGACAAAGATTTGATTTTTTTTCTGGTTAATGAATTTTCATCATGCATTGGAGACTCTACTTTTTCACGAATTTCTGAGGTACTTTTATAAATCAAAAATAGGCCACCACTAAATAGTATGATGGATTGCCAACTCACGGCAATGTGTAACCATTCCAAATCAATAGTGTAAAAGGGATGTTTTAAACCGACCAGAAAGGATACAAAAAATAGCAAAATAATCCGTTGTAACATAGCCAGTAACAATCCAATATTAGTGGCTTTGGCTCTTTGATTATGTGGTAACTTATTCGCAGCAATTGAAATAAAGACAATGTTATCAATACCTAGAATAATTTCTAAAAAGGTAAGTGTTAAAAGAGCCATTATGGCATCACTGGTGAATAAAAAATCTAACATAGAAATCTTAAAAAATTACACATCAAAATTAATTAAAATTGCTTCAGTAAAATAATTAGATGTAAGGAATTTAATTATTAATTATTATTTTATTTAATTCAGAAATAATTTGATGAACTTCAGTTAAATAATCAAACCATAAAATATTCCGGTCTTTTCTAAACCATGTTAATTGGCGTTTTGCAAATCTTCTTGAATTCTTTTTTATTTCTGAAATGGCAAAATCTAGTGTCCATGAACCATCAAAAAAATGAAACAATTCTTTATATCCTACTGTATTCAGAGCATTTAAAGTTTTATAAGGGTATAAACCCGTTGCTTCCTCTAATAATCCATCTTGAATCATCATATCTACGCGTTGGTTAATTCGATTATAGATGATGTCTCTTTCAGCCGTTAAGCCAATAGTAATGGTTTTAAAAGGACGATCTACTTTGCTTTTATTTAAGAAGGAAGAATAAGGTTTTCCTGTTCCTAGGCAAATCTCCAATGCTCTGATTACTCGTTGTGGATTATCAATGGCAACAGTATTATAACTTTTTAGATCTAAAGACTTGAGTTTTTCTTGCAAGTATGAAATGCCCTTTATTTTAAAATCCTCATTTAACTGCTTTCTAATGTGGCTTTCAACTTCAGGAAAATCATCTAATCCTTTTGTTATAGCATTAAGATAAAGACCAGAACCACCCACCATAATAACGATATTATGACTCTTAAAGAGTTCATTTATGGTTTTTAATGCGTCTTTTTCAAATGCGCCAACATTGTAATCCTCCTGTATTGATTTATGATGAATAAAGTGATGCTTAACGGTATTTAATTCTTCTTTAGTTGGTGCAGCGGTACCTATTGACATTTCTTTATAAAATTGTCTGGAATCTGCTGAAAGTATGTCCGTTTTAAAATGCTGAGCCAGTTTGATACTCAAAGCAGTTTTTCCGATGGCAGTGGGCCCAACAACAGAAATGAGGTATTTACTCATTGTTTAATTTATAACCACAATTGTAACAAAATCCCGCATGATCTTTATGTTTACTAGCTGAACAGTTAGGACATGATTGTGTGTTTAAATGTATGTCTTCCTCTTTAGTTTTGGGTTTGTTATGTTGCGCATATTCAGCGGAAACAATTCCCGTAGGAACAGCAATAATTCCGTAACCTAAAATCATGACTAAAGAAGCAATAAATTGTCCTAACGGCGTTTGAGGCGCAATATCACCAAAACCTACAGTAGTTAAAGTGACAATACACCAATAGACACTTTTGGGAATATTGGTGAAACCATTTTCTTCACCTTCCACCATATACATAATGGTTCCTAATATAATCGCGACAATTACAACGGCAAATAAAAATACTGATATTTTAGCGCGACTCGCTTTTAAAGCGGCTATTAAACTGTTAGAGGCTCCTAAATAACGACCCAGTTTTAAAATTCTAAATACTCTTAATAAGCGTAAAGCCCTTAAAGCAGCTAAGGCATGAACACCACCAACTATTAATGAAATGTATTTTGGAATGGTTGAAAGTAAATCAATAATTCCATAAAAGCTAAAAATATATTTAAAAGGTTTTTTAACAGTTATAATTCTGGCTATGTATTCAAGACTGAAAAGAATGGTTATAATCCATTCACTTATATTTAAGACATCATGATAGTTTGAGTCAATATGTTTAACACTTTCTAACATGACTAAAACGATACTGGCAATAATAGTAATAAGCAGGACAATATCAAATAATTTACCAGCAGGTGTATCTGCTTCATAAATTATTTCATGCAGTGTTGTTTTCCAGTTTCTATTCGAATTATTGCTCATGTAATCAAAAATAAGAAAATTTAAAAACTATTGCTTACTATTCAGTTGTATTACTTTTAGCCGTTTGTTTCTCCTTATATAACTTTGAATGATATGTTGTGTATCTCTGTTGTTTTCCATTGGTGTTATAAAAGATTCTAAAACGTCAATATTGTTAATCTGATAATTTAAATTAAAGAAACCAATCCCTTTAAATACACCATTTTCAATGTAGATAGCGCTGCGTTCATCAATATCCCGTCCTTTATCAATAATCACCATATTTTTATTTTTGTAGCTGTTTTTTTTAATCAAATCTTCAGCACGCTTATTATAATCCTCAAATGATTCTTTACCAATACAAGCCCCGTTACATTCTTTAATATCATATTTAAAACAGCTACTTTTGGTTTTATATATTCCGGTAAGTTTTTGACATAATTGATAGTCTTCAATAGCTTTTAGAATAAAGCTTTTAGCACTATCTCTGTTGCTAAAAGTGGTAATTGGTTTTTTCCTGCCGTCAACTTTATCAATCTTAAAATTGATATAATTTTGTTCATCAACAAAACTATAGAGTGCATGCGTAAATATGGTGCGCCTTAATGCCCTATTGTAAATAGGTTTATTACGTTTTATTTCCTCACTTTCTTTTAGCAAAGCTACTAATTCACTACCTGTAGCCTCATAGGTGACTGCTGCTGCGTGAAGTTGAATTTTTTTTGATTTCTGATTGGAATTGGTGAAATGTTGATTGATGCGTTTTTTGATATTATTACTTTTTCCAATGTATATGATTTCACCATCTGATCTATGAATATAATAGACGCCTGTTGCCGTTGGAAGTTGTTCAATAATATCTATATGTCGGGGCTCTAATTGTAATTTTGGGCTTAATCGAATGGACTCCTGAATAATTTTTTTCGAAGAATCTTTATCAAGCAACATTTTAAATAATTTCACTGTGGCAATAGCGTCTCCTGAGGCGCGATGCCTGTCAGTTACGGGTATACCCAGTGAACGCACCAGTTTGCCTAGACTATAAGATGCTTGATTAGGAATTAAATTTTTTGCCAATTCAACCGTGCAAAGGGTTTCTTTTACAAAATCAAATCCTAAACGCTTAAATTCAGTTACTAAAATGCGGTAATCAAATTGTGCATTGTGCGCAACCAATATGCAATCTTCTGTAATCTCTACAATGCGTTTGGCAACTTCATAAAACTTAGGCGCATTGCGCAACATGCCGCTATTAATGCCTGTGAGATTAACCACAAAGGGTTGAATCTCCCGCTCTGGATTGATTAAGCTTATAAACTGATCCACAATTTGGTGGCCATCATATTTGTAGATTGCAATTTCAGTAATGCCTTCTTCATTATATTTCCCACCGGTGGTTTCTATGTCTAATATTGCGTACAAAAAATGGTTTATTACTTAAATTAAATTGAATAATTTCGCTCTCCAAAGATACTGCTTCCAACACGTATCATAGTACTTCCGCAAGCCATAGCTAATTGATAATCTCCACTCATTCCCATTGAAATAATTTCGGGTTTAAAGTTAAAGGATTCCAATGGTTTTAAGCTGTCAAAAGTATGTTTTAACAATTGGAATTCTTCTTTGATTTTGTTTTCGTCTTCAGTAAATGTTGCCATCCCCATAAGCCCTATAACTCTTATGTTTTTTAATTCTGAAAAGGGTTTTGATTGTAATAAAAAAGAAGCATCCTCAGGCGTCATTCCAAATTTTGAGTCTTCTGAAGCTATTTTAATTTGTAGTAAACAATCAATAATTCTATCGTGTTTTAAAGCTTGTTTATTAATTTCTTCCAAAAGTTTTAAATTCTCAACGCCATGAATTAAAGAAACAAAGGAGGCCATATATTTTACTTTATTTTTTTGAACATGACCTATCATATGCCAGGATATATCTTTTGGTAAGGCTTCATATTTAGCAGCCATTTCCTGAATTTTATTTTCCCCAAAAATACGTTGGCCGGCATTATAAGCTTCCAATACATCAGAAATGGGTTTTGTTTTTGAAACTGCCACTAAAGTAACCTGTTTGGGTAAAGTTGATTTTATATTTTTAAGATTATCTTTTATTGACATGATTTTAAGCTTTTTGATTCAAATGTAAAAGAACCTAATTGAAAAATAAATTAACTTTTTTTAAAATTCATAAATAGTAACCCCACTGCGTAGTTTAGGTTCTATATAGGTGCTTTTAGGCGGCATCGTTAAGCCATCATCAGCAATGGCTTTTATTTCGTTTACAGTAATGGGGACTAAACCAAAACCTACAATAAATTCACCTCTATCAACTTTACTTTTTATATTGACCAAATCATTCTTTCCATAAGAATAGTCAATTCTGGTATCATTACGTAAATCAGAAATGCCTAGTAAAGGTTCCAAAATGGTTTTGTATAAAATTTGTGTATCTAGCGCATCTAAAGAGTTGTTAAATGTATAATTGCTTTTTCTTAAATAAAGTGAATAAAATTCACCGGCAAGATACATGCTAAAGTGATGCTTTTTATTGGGTTTATATAACTCAATGCCTCTATTTTCTATCCGAAACATAGTGTCCAGCTCTATTAAAAAGGCCTCTTTGGTCAAGCCATTCAAATCTTTAATGAGTCTGTTAAACTCATATATTTTTAAATGAGATTCAGGAATGAGATAGCTCATAAAATAATTATAAGCTTCCTTGCCAGAATGTGTTTTATTCTGAGATTTTAATTCTTTTGACAGTAAACAAGAAGAAGCCGAACGATGGTGACCATCGGCAATATAAATAGTGTCTATGGCTTCAAAAGTTCTTTTTACCATATCAATTATTTTTTTATCATTTAAAATCCATAAATAATGGGTGTCTCTGTAGGTGGTAGTAAATTCAAATTCAGCTCTTTCTTTTTGAGTTTCTAAAATAACGGAATCAATAATGGGGTTATCCGGATAGGTTAGTAGAACAGGCTCAGCGTTAAATCCAACCGTTTTTAAATAGTCTTTAAAAATGTTTTCACGAAATTCAATAGTGTCTTCATGTTTTTTAATAACATCCAATTCATAATCTTCTGTACTAGTAGCTGCTATAATTCCTGAGAAAGTGTTGCCTTCTCTGTTTACTATTTTATAGACATAATAACTGGGGTTGTTATCTTGTATAAAAACAGAATCTTCTTTAAATTCTAGATACCTGTTTTTAACCAAATGGTAGCGTTCTTTACCGGAAATGGTTTTATGATAGCGATAGCCCGGGTTAACCACCTGTAAAAAGGAAAACGGATTATAATCTAATCTGGCCTCCAGTTCTGCCTGGGTGTAACTCTGGTAAGAGCGCGACGCCACTAAGCTTACCTTATCCCGCGTAGGACGTACTGCTTTAAACGGTAAAACTTTTGCCATTTTTTAAATTGTTCAAGGTAGAATTGACCAGTTAGGTTTTGTGTTGTTTACAAATTAAACTAAAATCTATTGAAATTGTTTTGCGATTTTTTCTGCCTTTCTGCTTTCTGAATAATCATAAAAACCTTCACCAGACTTGATGCCTAATTTTCCTGCACGAACCATATTTACTAATAAGGGACAAGGTGCGTATTTAGGATTTTTAAAGCCTTCATACATCACATTTAAAATAGACAAGCAGACATCTAATCCTATAAAATCTGCTAACTGTAATGGTCCCATAGGATGGGCCATACCCAGTTTCATAACCGTATCTATTTCATGAACACCGGCTACGCCATTGTAAAGCGTTTCAATAGATTCATTAAGCATTGGCATTAGGATTCTATTAGCTACAAAACCTGGATAATCATTGACTTCTACTGGAATTTTACCGAGAGTTTTAGATAAATCCATTATAGTATTAGTGACTTCATCACTGGTATTGTAACCTCTTATTATCTCAACCAATTTCATAATTGGCACGGGATTCATAAAATGCATACCAATAACATGATCTGGTCTAGAAGTTACTGAAGCTATTTGCGTGATGGAAATTGAAGAGGTATTAGTAGCAAGAATGATTCCTTCTGGACAAGCTTCATCTAACTGTTTAAAAATTTTTAGTTTTAAATCTATATTTTCAGTAGCTGCTTCTACCACTAAACTGGCATACTCAACTCCTTCCGTGATATTGTTAAACGTGGTGATATTCGATAAGGTTTCTTTTTTTTGAGCTTCAGTAATGGTTTCTTTACTTACCATTCGATCTAAATTTTTAGTGATAGTTTCTATACCTTTTTTTAAAGCATTTTCACTAACATCAATAAGTTGAACTCTAAATCCACTTTGTGCAAATGTATGCGCAATACCATTTCCCATGGTTCCAGCACCAATAACGGCAACATTTTTCATTATCAAAATTTTATTTAAAACAATTTATTATTTGCGTTGCAACACGTAAGGCTTCGGTGCCATCATGAAGTGTTACAATAGGTTTTGTATTGTTGTTTATAGCATCCGCAAAAGTTTCCAATTCATCGAGAATAGCATTGTTATTAGAAACATTCGGATTGTCAAAATAGATTTGCTTTCTTACGCCTTCAGCATTTTGAAGCACCATATCAAAATCTCCGGGTTGTTCAGGTGCATCTTTCATTTTAACGACTTCACATTTCTTTTCTAGAAAATCCACAGAAATATAAGCGTCCTTTTGAAAGAAACGTGTTTTGCGCATATTTTTTAAAGAAATTCTACTAGCCGTTAAATTGGCTACACATCCATTTTCAAACTCTATACGTGCATTGGCAATATCTGGAGTATCACTTATAACAGATACACCACTTGCTGAAATATGTTTCACTTTTGATTTAACGACACTTAAAATGATATCAATATCATGAATCATTAAATCTAATACTACCGGCACATCTGTACCACGAGGATTAAATTCAGCTAGCCGGTGTGTCTCAATAAACATAGGCTCATGAATTTCATTTTTTACAGCTAAAAAAGCTGGATTAAATCTTTCTACATGGCCAACCTGACCTTTTACGTGATGCTCGGCTAAAATGGCTCTGATTTCTTCAGCTTCTTCAACCGTATTGGTGATGGGCTTTTCAATAAATATATGTTTGCCTTTAGCAATGGCTTGCAATGCACATTCATAATGAGATAAAGTTGGTGTTACAATATCTACAACATCTACGGCATTTATTAAATCTTCGATGGTATTGAAAAATTTATAGCCAAATTCGGCTTCTACTTTTTTGCCGTTTTCAATATCAGCATCATAAAAACCAATAAGGTTATATTTTTCAGATTGTTTGAGAAGTCTTAAATGAATTTTCCCAAGGTGACCAGCACCAAGAACACCAGCGTTTAGCATTTTTATTTATGTTTTCAACAAAAATAGGACATTTAAAGCATGATTTTCATAATAATTCTCTAAATTTTTCTCTTTTAAGTAGCAAAAATTAATCGAAAATAAATTGCTTTTAGCTAAAATGTTTAACTAATTTTAGCCTTGAAAAGAGGACGAAAATTGAAAGATACATTTAAACATAAAGGATTAAGACAACAATTGGTTAATGTTATAAAAACCAAGGGAATAACAGATGAACAAGTTTTAAAAGCTATCGGGAATGTCCCGCGGCATTTATTTATGGATTCCGGATTTTTAGATCATGCCTATCAAGATAAAGCATTTCCTATTGCTGCGGATCAAACCATTTCTCAACCCTATACCGTTGCTTTTCAAACAGAATTATTACAGGTAAAAAAAGGGGATAAAATTCTTGAAATTGGTACTGGAAGTGGTTACCAAACAGCCGTTTTATGTGAATTGGGTGCCAAAGTTTTTAGTATTGAAAGACAATTAGAATTATTTAAAAAAACGAGTATTTTTTTACCTAAGCTTGGCTATCGTGCAAAAAAACTCATTTTTGGAGATGGGTATAAAGGTTTAAAAGAAGAGGCACCATTTGATAGTATCATTGTAACAGCGGGTGCGCCTTTTGTGCCTAAACCATTATTGAATCAATTGAAAATAGGAGGCAGGTTGGTCATTCCTGTAGGCGACAATATTCAAATTATGACTTTATTTATTAGAAATGATGCCAAGGAATTTGAACAACACGAATTTGGCGAATTTCGTTTTGTACCTTTGCTTGAGGATAAAAACTAAACAGGATTATTTATTAAAGCAAATCATTTAGTTTTTACCTAAGTACTTTTTTGGAATAGGATTGTCGCTGGTTTCCTGAGTCCAGAAGATATTGATAATCCACCAGCGTTCACCGTCATATAATAGTTGAATGCTATTAATGCCACGCATAAAGGGTTGGTCATCAGATTCACTTTTAAAAGATTCATAACTACTAAAGACTTGCGTTATATTTCCATAAGTATTGACTGTTCGGCTAATTTCCTTTTCAAAAAAACCATTTTCAAATAACCAGTCCCCTGAACTTTTAATATATTCTTCAGGACTCATATAGCGCACTTTATAAACGCCATCATTATCTTTTCCAGAAGGAATCAATTTGGCACCTGGTTTAAATAAAAATTTAAATAGATCCCAGTTTCTTTCAACTTCTTTTTCAGCTGAAATAACGGCATATAAAGTTTTAATGGTGCTATCCAGTGTTTTAACTTTTGAGCTGTCTATACTGCTTTTTTTAATAGAATCTTTGTCAATGGTCTTTTCTTGGGCGTTAAGGTTTAATGATATAAAAACGATAATCATTATGGAAACTATTTTCTTCATAATACAAATAAGGGAGGTTATAAATTATTATTTATATGTCTTTTTAACGCGATCAAGATCTCGCTTATTATCACGATCTTTAATAGTTTCACGTTTGTCATATAATTTTTTTCCTTTGGCCAAAGCGATATCAAGTTTTGCATATCCTTTGTCATTAATAAACAGCTTTAATGGAATAATGGTAAGGCCTGTATTCTGAACTTCCTTAAGTAACTTTTTAAGTTCTTTTTTATTTAATAGTAGTTTTCTTTCTGCTTTTGGTTTATGATTATAATATGTGCCGTATAAATATTCTTCAATGGTCATGTTGATTACAAAAAGTTCCCCTTGTTCATTAAACTCACAAAAACTTTCGGCTATAGAGGCTTTACTATTTCTAATAGATTTAATTTCTGTGCCAGTCAATACAATACCAGCAGTATACTTATCTAATATTTCATAGAGAAAGCGTGCTTTTTTGTTTTGTATGTTGATGTTCTTTTGCATAAAGACAAAACTACATAATTTTAGGTTGTGAACCTTTTCTAATGGATGAGTTTTTATTGACTTTATTAAGCTAATTCTGAATTCTATAAAAAGTTGTTTTCTATTGTTGTAACCTAAAACATTTGTACTTTTGTGTTCAATTTTTTAATAACAAATATTAAAATTATCTTATGAATTCATATGACGTAGCCGTAATTGGTTCAGGACCTGGAGGATATGTAGCTGCCATTCGTTGCGCTCAGTTGGGAATGAAAACAGCCATTATTGAAAAGTACGCCACGCTTGGTGGCACTTGTTTAAATGTGGGCTGCATCCCAAGTAAAGCACTTTTAGATTCATCACATCATTATGAAGATGCCATCAAGCATTTTGAAGAACATGGGATTGATATTCCTGGAGAAATCAAGGTGAATTTAAAACAGATGATCGGCCGCAAACAAGCGGTGGTTGATCAAACTACTGGCGGCATTGATTTCTTAATGAAAAAGAATAAAATTGATGTATATCAAGGTTTGGGTAGTTTTAAAGACGCGACTCATATTTTAATTTCAGGTAAAGAAACAATTGAAATTGAAGCTAAAAACACCATTATTGCTACGGGAAGTAAGCCTTCAAGTTTGCCATTTATATCTATTGATAAAGAACGCGTCATTACTTCAACTGAGGCTTTAAAATTAACTGAAATCCCAAAGCATTTAATGGTTATTGGGGGTGGAGTTATTGGTTTAGAATTGGGTCAGGTATACAGACGTCTTGGCTCAGAAGTGACAGTTATAGAATACATGGACAGAATCATTCCAACCATGGATTCTGGTTTATCTAAAGAATTAAACAAAGTTTTCAAAAAGGCTAAATTTTCAATTGAAGTGTCCCACAAAGTAAAATCTGTAGAGAGAAAAGGAAATGAAGTGATTGTAAAAGCAGACAATAAAAAGGGAGAGGAAGTTACTTTTAAAGGAGATTATTGTTTGGTTTCGGTTGGTAGAAGACCGTATACGGATGGTTTAAATGCTGAAGCAGCAGGAGTAAAGATAACAGATAGAGGTCAAATTGAAGTAAATAATCATTTACAAACAACAGCTGGTAATATTTATGCGATTGGGGACGTAGTTAAAGGGGCAATGTTGGCTCATAAAGCCGAAGAAGAAGGTGTTTTTGTAGCTGAAACGATTGCAGGTCAGAAACCACATATTGACTATAATTTAATTCCGGGTGTTGTGTATACTTGGCCAGAAGTGGCTAGTGTTGGTAAAACAGAAGAACAATTAAAAGAGGCTGGTGTTGATTATAAAGTGGGTCAGTTTCCAATGCGCGCTTTAGGACGAAGTAGGGCAAGTATGGATATTGATGGTTTTGTTAAAATTCTTGCAGACAAAAAAACGGATGAGGTATTAGGCGTTCATATGATTGGTGCGCGTGCTGCCGATATGATAGCTGAGGCTGTGGTAGCTATGGAATTTAGAGCAAGTGCTGAAGATATTTCAAGAATGTCTCATGCACATCCTACTTTTACAGAAGCTATTAAAGAAGCGGCTTTGGCAGCAACAGAAGATAGAGCTTTACATATTTAATTTGATATGACTATAAAAAAAGGTTGACATTTCGTCAACCTTTTTTATTAGAATAAATCATTCAACACTTTAGCGAGCCTTATGCCTCCTTTTTGAAGTTGTGACCTCACCGTTTCAAAATTATCATAAGAATAGCTGTATCGTAGATTGTCATTAGGCTTTACGTTAGCGTATACCTGTCTTGTTAATTTATGAGTGTCATTTACCCAATCAACAAGGGTGCCTTCCTGAATATCTTTTACTCGAGAATTGCTTATAACATCTGCATTATCAGCCATTTCAGAATAACTCATCCCATAACTATCTATCATTTCTCTATCCCAGACCGAATGTAAATTAGAATCTTTATAAAACCATTGTAGTTTAAAATCATTGCCCCCTTTATCTTCAACAAGCCCCACATGCATTGGCTGATGTAAATCACCAATAAAGTGAATCAATAGTTTAAGATAAAAGGCTTTGTCCTCATGACTTGAATGATCATCCTTAATTACTTTGATGCAATAATTAATGCCCGAAACTAAATCGCCACTGCTACTTTTTTTAGAATCCTCATAATTTTGATCTAAAGGCATATTAATATAATGCCAAGTATAAAATTCATTAAAACGCTTATCAGATTTTATATCGTCAGCAAAAGTTGAAACAAAATCTAATGAATGATTGTTAAGTAATTTTTTAATTTTTCTTTTCGTTTTTGATGTTAAATACTGATTGGCAATTTTTCCAACAACACGGTGCCCAGTGGCGCTCCAATCATCACTAGCATATAATTGAAAGGAAGTTAGAAATGTTAGTGCAAGAATTAATGTTATTAATTGTTTCATCTTAAAAAGATATAGGGGTAGATTTAGTTTTTTAAAATAGGTTTATGAGTCTAATTTTTTAACAGTACTTTTTTTAAGCAGCAGCATGGGTAAAGATACACCAACTGTAAGAGAAATTAACACAAAAAACATGGTAAAGCCATTGGTAAAAATGGCATCAATTAACGAAATTCTTTTACTGGCATCACCTTCTGTAAAAATAAAATTCATTATTGAAAGAATCGTCTCATAAGCGAAATAGCCTGGTATCATGGGTATAACAGGTGGAATAGAAAACACTACGGGTGGCTGATGAATTTTATGCGCCATTGGAAGGCTAATGATACCAACAAAAAATGCTGCTAAAAAGCTGCCAAGTACCACATGAACATTCAAATACATAAGTAAAAATTTTATAAAGCCGGCCCCAAAACCCAAGACAAAAATAGTAATAACGGCACTTTTAGGTACGTTGAATAAAATACCAAATCCAACGGCTGCGATTCCGGACCACAAGGAAACTTCCAATAATTTTAAAATAATTTCTAACATATTAATTTAATTGAAACAGGTACATAGCAACAAATAATCCAATGGCCATGGCCAAAACCGTCATCAAGCCGGTTGTAAATCTTACCATCCCATTTAAAATATTATTATCAAGTAAATCTGTAAATGAGTTTATTAAAGCAACTCCAGGAACTAAAAATAAAATTGAGGTTGCCAATGCGGTTTGAGGATTTGCCCCAATATTAAAATAGATACCTACGAATGCCGTAACCGAGGCAATAAAGGAGCCCAAAAATAGTCTCAAATATAAATTGTATTTTAATTTATGTGTTTGCTGGAAAATAAATAGCCCCATAAAAGTACTAACAAAGGCAACCATCATGTTCAAATAATCTCCATTAAAAATATTGCAAAATCCTGCTCCTGCTAAACTTACTGCAAAAAGAACCAGAAGGCGCGGATACCGATTTAATGATTTTATCCGCTCAATTTCAACTTCAATTTGCTCCAAGGTCCAATTTTCACTGATAGCATTCCAACTGGCTTTACTAATAGCTGAAATGATCATGAAATTAATAATATATGGTGGGATATTTTGAACTCTGGTGCAACTTTGATCGGTTTCTTCGTCGGTTAAAGTCATGATAATAGTTTTATGACTGATAAGACTGTAAGCTTTACAATTCATAACAGATGCAAATCTATCAATACTTAAATTGGCTCTATTGGTATTGGCACCTGAAACCATTAAAAGAGATGAAATATCTAATAATAAATTAGCTGTTTTTATTAATTTTGAAGAATCATTCATAATAAAATAAATACATATGAAAGTGCAAATTTAAGACTTTCATTCATTTATAACCCATGAAAACGGGGTTATAATTTGTAAATTTTAGGGACTATTTTTATGAAAAAATCAATTAAAATGTTAATTGATTTTACTTTGTTGATAAAAACAAATTTTTAAAGGAATTACAAATAAGGAACTACTTCTTTTTATTGCGTTTATTATAATTTTTATCACCACGTGTTTTTGGTTTCTTGTATTTTTCGGCAATTTTAAACTTATAAGAACCTCCTAAATTTTCTTTTTTGTTTTTGTCTTTCTTTTCATGATAGGCTGGACCAATTGTTTCATCCTTTTTTATGGGATTATTGCGTTCTTTTATAACTAGGCGTTCTTCTTCTATTAATTCATCTGAGATATTAACATCTTCAGGAAATGGAATGACTGGAATGGTCATATTCATTAAGTTTTCAATCTTTTCTAAAGATTCTAACTCTTTATCTGTTGAAAACAAAATAGAAGATCCTTCGCGTTCCGCCCGGCCAGTTCTACCAATTCTGTGCATGTAGTTTTCAGGATAATCGGGTGTGTCAAAATTAATAACGTGACTAATATTATCAATATCTAAACCACGGGCCATGACATCGGTTGCCACTAAAACACGATTATCCCCATTTCTGAATTGCTCAATACTTCTAAGTCGGTAATTCTGTGTTTTATTAGAGTGAATCACACAACATTCATCATGAAAATGCTTTTCTAAGTTTTCAAAAAGTAAATCAGCCAGTTTTTTATAGCCTATAAAAATCAATACTTTATTAAAAGTATCGGTGTCTTTTAATAAATGACTCAGTAAATTAACTTTAGTGTAAAAATTAGGAACATTATAACGACTTTGTAAAATATTTTCTAAAGGGGTCCCGGAAACAGCAATAGAGACGCGTTCAGGACTCTTGAAAAATTCTGAAATCATCTCATCTACATCATGGGTCATGGTTGCGGAAAACATGATGTTTTGTCTACGCTCAGGTAAAATGTCAAAAATATTAATCAATTGGTGTCTGAAACCTAGATCCAGCATGACGTCTACTTCATCAATCACTAAACGTTGAATGTTTTTAAGCTGTAAAACACGGCTTAAAGCTAAATCATAAAAACGGCCTGGAGTTGCTACCATAATATCCAATCCATCAGCAATGGCTTGTTTTTGTGTATTAATATTGGTACCGCCATAAACGCCTAATACCCGCACATTAATATATTTTGCAAGCTTTTCAATTTCTTCAACAACTTGCACCACTAATTCACGAGTAGGCACTAAAATTAGAATTCGCGGGGTTTCTTGTGTTGAAAACTTTAGATTTTTTAAGATTGGCAGCATGTAGGCAAAAGTTTTACCTGTACCTGTTTGAGCGATGCCAACCATATCTTTACCCGAGCTTACAACATTAAAAGCCTCAGCCTGAATAGGAGTAGGTACAGTAAAGCCTAAATCATCTAGGGCATTATATAATGGGGTATTTAAATTTAAATCTTGAAAAGTCACAGCATTTATTTAGCTGGCAAAGTTAAGGCTATTATTCGTATTTAAACCAGATGATTGTTGTGAATTTCAATAGTATAGCTCGCCGTGAAGGATTTGTTTGCTTCTAATGATAAGATGCCTTCTTTTGTTTTTAATTCCTGATTCGTGTCTTCATGATCAGCAATTCCCAGCCACGGTTCAATACAGACGTAATTTCCATTAGGCTTAGCCCAAATACCTAAATAAGGAAAATCCTTATAACTTACAGAAAGAATGGCTCCGTAAGTGTCACTTTTTAAAATTACTTTTCTTGATTTTAAATCCTTAAAAATAAGTGCGTCTTCATTAAATAAATCATGCGTTAATTGTATTTTATTGGAGTTATTGAAAACCGGTTTGGTTTTGTAAGAAATGAGACCTGTTGCCATATTAATAAGATGTCTAACTGAATTTTCTTCATGTTCAAATTCTAAAACATAATCTTCATAGTTTTCATTTTCGTAAACCGGACATTTAAAAGCAGGATGGCCGCCTAATGAAAAATACAGGGGTTGTTGATCGTAATTTTTAATGGTGTGAATGACTTCAATTTTGTTGTCGGTTAATTTATAGGTGATGAAAAATTTAAATTTAAAAGGATATGATTTTAGTGTAGTTTCATTGTGACTTAATTTAAATGTGAGACTATCATTGGTTTTTTCATGTAAAGCAATGTCTTTATTATTTCGAATGAAGCCGTGCTTTCTCATTACATACTTTTTATTTTTAAAACAATAAGAATTCTCTTTTAAAGCGCCAATGATTGGAAATAAATTCGGGGCATGATTGGCCCAAATAGCCGGGTTGGCATCCCACATAAATTCATTTATATTTTTAACTGAGGATATCTGAGATAATTCAGCACCAATTTTTTTAATTCCAATTTTAAGCTTGTTGTTTTCTAATGTATACATAGATTTTAATATTCAAAGTAATGTACAAAATTTGTAATTTTTTAAGGAATCTAACTAACTTTACCCTATAATTTCTATGATTGAGAACAAAGTATCTCCATACCGTCGATGATCCAGAACTATTCAAACAAAAATTGCTGCTTTGGAGTCAACAATTTAATGAAGTAATCTTTTTAGATTCAAATAATTACCAACAAAATTATTCCAGTTTTGATGCTGTTCTTGCTGTTGATGGAGTCAATAGTATTCAAACGGATTATCATAAAGCTTTTAATACGCTTAAGCATTACCAATCCAATTGTAAGGATTGGATTTTTGGCTATTTATCATATGATTTAAAAAATGATGTTGAAAGTTTAGAATCCAATAATTTTGATGGCTTACAGTTTCCTGAACTCTATTTTTTTCAACCAAAAAAAATATTTTTATTCAGAGGCAATGAAGTTGCACTGTTATATTTAAAGGCTTATAAAGAGGATATTAAAAATGATATTGAAACGATAGAACAACTCACTTTAAAACCTCTTGCCCAATCTGAAGAAGCTATTAAAATTAAATTGCGAATTCACAAGGATGATTATTTTAAAAAAGTGAATAACATTTTGGAACATATCCATAGAGGTGATATTTATGAGACAAATTTTTGTCAGGAATTTTATGCAGTAAATACCGTTATCAACCCTTTAGAAACATATTTTAAACTGAATGCCATTTCCCGACCGCCTTTTGCCTGTTTTTTGAAATTGAACGATTTATTTTTATTGTCAGCCTCACCCGAGCGCTATCTGAAGAAGTACGATTTAAATATTATAGCTCAACCTATCAAAGGAACATCAAGACGATCTTTAGATTTAGAAGAAGATGAATCTCTAAAATCGGCCTTATTTAATGATGAAAAGGAAAGAAGTGAGAATATAATGATTTTGGATTTGATGCGTAATGATTTATCTAAAACAGCCATTAAAGGGAGTGTGCGTGTTGAAGAATTATGTAAGGTTTACACCTTTAATCAAGTGCATCAAATGATATCTACAGTCACCTCTCAAGTAGATAAAAATGTGCATCCGGTTGACGTGGTTAAAAGTACCTTTCCTATGGGGAGTATGACGGGAGCGCCAAAAATTTCTGCAATGAAAATCATTGAAGAACTTGAAGAAACAAAACGGGGTTTATATTCAGGAGCCGTTGGCTATTTTACTCCAGAAGGTGATTTTGATTTCAATGTCGTAATCCGCAGTATTTTATATAATGAAACTAATAGATACGTCTCTTATTCTGTTGGCGGTGCCATTACTGCCAAAAGTGATCCGCTTAAAGAATACGAAGAATGCTTGGTTAAAGCCAAAGCTATGCGCGAGGTTTTGGAAAATTAGTCTAAATGATCTTTAAACTTATTTTTTACTTCTTCATAAATATGTTCTACGCGTTTTAATTCAATATTTTTAACTTTTGAAATCTCTTCAAAACTTAATTTTCCAAAAATAAGTAAGTCTATAATGTTAGACACATTTAAAGGTAACCAACTGTACAAGCTACCTAAAAGCTGACTAGACTTGTTGGAATTTATTTCGTCCAATTCAAAGGCGTTTAATACTGAATTTTCATGATCATCATATAAAAACAAGTGCTTATGCTTGTGGTCTTGTTTATAAGAAATGTCATTTAATTCTTCATTCATAATAAAATCCAAGTCGGCATCTATTGTGTAATGTTCTTCTAGATCATCAAGTTCTTCTTCTAAAATATCCCTTGTACTTATAGTATTTTTATGAAATGCTTCTTTTTTAAAAATGGAATCCAAGTAAGAACTAACAATTTTAAAGAGTTTAATTCTTATTGTAGAGACGTCACTGTCAATATTAAATCCATTTTCATAAAATTGGGCAATACTTTCATCGATAACACCATTTGAAGAATACATATTTCTAGGAATAATACCCATGGATTCCGCTATATAAAGTCTGTGCTTTACGTAGGGATGTATCTGTTGTGTTGCAGAAATTACTCGTTTATCAAATGCTAGTTTTGTGGCTTTATCGTTAATATTCTCTATTGAACACATGGTAATTGTATTTAAAATTCACCTTTTTAAGGTACTTCTTTTTTAAAAGATAATACATGATTAAAATCATTTTATAAAAAGAACTTGGTGTTTATTTCTTTAATCAAAGTTGTATATTTGAAATATGCTTGAGCTATTTCAAAATCACATACAAAACAAGTTTTCTTTTTTAGAGACCAGTAGAGTTCTAGTGGCTATTTCTGGTGGAATGGATAGTGTGGTACTTGCAAATTTATGCCATCAGTTAAATTTGAATTTTGCTTTAGCACATTGCAATTTTAATTTAAGGGGCAGTGAAAGTGACGCAGATGAAGAGTTTGTTTTGCAACTTGCTGAGACATTAGATTTGGAAGTTTTTGTTGAAAGTTTTGACACAACGGTTTATGCTTATGAACATAAACAATCAATCCAAATGGCAGCGCGTGAATTGCGTTACAATTGGTTCCAGGAACTTTCAGAGCAACTTCATTTTGAATATATAGTAACAGCGCATCATGCGGATGATAATTTAGAAACCTTTTTAATCAATTTAACACGGGGGACAGGTCTTGACGGACTAACAGGAATTCCAGAAATTAATGATAATATAGTACGACCTTTATTGACGTTTTCAAGACAAACTATGGAAGCATATGCTATAGCCAATGAATTAAAATGGCGGGACGATAGCAGTAATGCGTCAACCAAATACTTGCGAAATAAATTACGTCATGATGTCATTCCCGTTTTAAAAGACATCAATAAAAATTTGCTTCAAAATTTTCAAACCACGCTAGATAATTTGAATGATACCGCAGATATTGTGGAAGAAAGCCTTAATGCGGTTTTAAAAAGAGCCATTATATCCATTGATAATTCAGAAATTCGATTTAAAATTGCGGAATTTAAAAAACTCAACAACCCTAGAGCCTATCTCCATGAATTTTTAAAAGATTATGGGTTTTCGGAATGGCATGATGTACTCAATTTACTAGATGCGCAATCAGGCAAGCAAGTATTTTCATCTTCTTACAGATTAGTAAAGGATAGAGATATTATAATTTTAAGCGAATTAATTTCAGAAGACGATAACCTGTTCTTTTTAATATCAAAAAAGGATGCAAAAATGTCGCTGCCGATAGGTGCTTTGTGTTTTGAAGAGGTTTCTAAAATAGAAAACACACATTCAAATATTATTTATGTTGATGAAAGTCAAATAAAATTTCCGCTTTCGGTTAGAAAATGGCAAGAAGGAGATTATTTTTTCCCGTTAGGAATGAAGGGTAAAAAGAAATTGAGTAAATACTTTAAAGATGAAAAGTTGTCTTTAATTGATAAAGAAAATACATGGTTGCTATGTTCAGAAGACTCCATTATTTGGGTAATTGGAAAACGTGCTGATGATAGGTTTAAAGTGACAGAAAACACAAAACAGATTTTAAAATTTGAAATAAAATAAATGAAGCTGCAAGGGCAAATAGTTGATATAATTAATAAGCGTATTTATAAGGGTGAAATCACAATTTTAGATGGAAGGATTGCTGAAATAGTAGAGAAAAACCATAATGTGAGCCATTATATACTTCCTGGTTTTGTGGATGCTCATATTCATATAGAAAGTTCCATGTTGGTGCCCAGTGAATTTGCACGTTTGGCTGTTAAACATGGAACCGTAGCAACCGTGTCAGATCCGCATGAAATTGCAAATGTGCTCGGGGTTGAAGGGGTGGAATTCATGATTGAAAATGGTAAAAAAGTACCTTTTAAATTCAATTTTGGTGCACCGTCATGCGTACCTGCAACTAGTTTTGAATCAGCAGGAGCCATCATAGATTCAGAAGCTGTTAAAAAGTTGCTTCAAAATGCGGATATTAAATACTTAACCGAAATGATGAATTATCCAGGTGTTTTGTTTGATGATGATGAGGTCATGAAAAAAATAGCCTGGGCTAAAAATTATAACAAACCTGTGGATGGTCATGCGCCAGGATTAAGAGGCGATGATCTTACTAAATATATCCATGCTGGCATATCAACTGATCATGAATGTTTCACTTTTGAAGAAGGTTTGGAAAAACTTCAAAAAGGCATGAAGGTTTTGATAAGAGAAGGTAGTGCCGCTAAAAACTTTGAAGCGCTCATTGATTTATTGCCAACATATTTTGAAAATATGATGTTTTGCAGTGATGATAAGCATCCCGATGATTTATTGTTAAATCATATTAATGCATTATGTGCAAGAGCGGTTGCGAAAAACATCGATATTTTTAAAGTTTTACAGGTGGCCTGTATCAATCCGGTGAAGCATTATAATTTGGATGTAGGTTTACTTAATGAAGGTGATTTTGCGGATTTTATTATCGTTGAAGATTTAATTGATTTTAAAACACTTCAGACGTATATAAATGGAGCCTTGGTTTTTGATCAAGGCATTTCACATATAAAGCCTGTGTCATTTAAGGCTCTCAATAATTTTAAAACGGATAAAAAACAAGTTTCAGATTTTAGATTTGAATCTAATGCAAAGCAAATAAGGGTGATTGAAGCTCTGGAAGGACAGTTAGTAACTAATGAAATTCTGGCCGATAG
Source organism: Gaetbulibacter aquiaggeris (assembly GCF_044003965.1). Taxonomy (NCBI): domain Bacteria; kingdom Pseudomonadati; phylum Bacteroidota; class Flavobacteriia; order Flavobacteriales; family Flavobacteriaceae; genus Gaetbulibacter; species Gaetbulibacter aquiaggeris. The sequence continues at coordinate 76,730 of NZ_JBAWKC010000006.1, read as the reverse complement.
TTTGATTGAAAATAACAACTTGGTTTCAAATATTAAACAGGACATTTTAAAAATGACGGTGGTTAATCGGTATCAGAATCAAAAACCAGCCATTGCCTTTATAAAGAATTTTGGACTAAAGGAAGGGGCAATTGCATCCTCAGTAGGCCACGATTCTCATAATATTATAGCAGTAGGTGTTTCAGATGAAGCTATCTGTGAGGCCGTCAATTTAATCATTGAAAATAAAGGCGGTATTTGTGCGGTATCCAATACTGAGAAAAAAATAATTCCTTTATCAGTGGCAGGAATTATGAGTGACGATGATGGCGAGACCGTTGGTGTAAAATATGCCCAATTAGATAAAATGGCAAAGCAACTGGGCAGTTCGTTAAATGCACCTTATATGACCTTATCTTTTATGGCCCTTTTAGTGATTCCTTCTTTAAAGTTAAGTGATAAAGGTTTATTTAATGGCTCTACCTTTAAGTTTACCTCATTAGAAGTTTAGTTATATGCCAGTTTTAGATAGTCATTATAAAACACCTTATTTTTTTAGAAATGGTCATATTTCTACTGCGTTTTCTGGATTAATAAGAACGGTTAAAGGCGTATTGCAAACCCGTGAACGCATCACCTTACCAGATGGTGATTTTCTTGATTTAGACTGGAGTTTTTCCCAAGAGAAAACAGAAAAGCTTCTAATCATGTTACATGGGTTGGAAGGTGATGCCCAAAGACCCTATATGACGGGTACAGCAAAACTATTCAACAACAACAACTTTGATGTGGTATGCGTTAATTTTAGGGGTTGTAGTGGTCATGATAATTTAAAATTCAGGTCCTATCATTCTGGTGCGACTGAAGATTTGGAAGCCGTCATTGAGCACCTGATTAATAATAAGGAGTATAAAGAAATTTACATTAAAGGTATTAGTCTGGGGGGGAATATGGTGTTGAAATATTTAGGTGAACGTGCCGAGGTTCCTAAGCAACTAAAAGCAGTTATAGCCATTTCTGTCCCTTGTTCTTTAGGAGGTTCAGCCAAACAATTACATACCTTTGAGAATAAATTGTATCATGACCGGTTTAAAAAGCATTTAGTGAACAGGTTAAAAATAAAGCAACAACGTTTCTCAGATATGTTGAGTTTAAAGGATTTAAATTCTATAAAGACCCTTTATGATTTTGATAATGTTTATACTGCAAAAGCACATGGTTTTAAAGATGGAGCAGATTACTATAAACAATGCAGTTGTCTGCAATTTTTGCCAAATATTAAAATACCAGCACTTATAATCAATGCTTTAAATGATTCTTTTCTGTCTTCAGATTGCTATCCGGTAAAGGAAGCAAAGCAAAATTCAAATCTGTTTTTAGAAATGCCAAAGCATGGGGGACATGCTGGCTTTGTTGATAAGAAGAACATTTATTATAATGAAAGAAGAGCGCTTGAATTTGTTTTAAATATTTTTTAATTATTTATAAAAAAGGCGTATTAAAATTTTTCTTATATTTAAAAAAAAGTAAGCGCTTTTTTCTCTATCATTTATTTTCTAATTAATTTTTTTTATCATGCCAACTTACAATTTAACAATTAATAATCAGACACATACAGTTGAAGTTGATTCTGATACACCATTACTTTGGGTTCTGCGAGATCATATAAATCTTGTTGGGACAAAATACGGATGCGGTATTGGCCAATGCGGTTCATGTACGGTTCATGTAGAAGGTAATGCCGTGCGCAGTTGCATGCTTCAAGTATCACAAGTAGTAGGGATGAACATTACAACCATTGAAGGTCTTTCTGCCGAAGGTGATCATCCTGTACAAAAAGCTTGGCTGGAACATGATGTGCCTCAATGTGGATATTGCCAAAGTGGACAGATTATGACTGCTGCAGCGTTATTGAAGAACAATCCCAATCCTTCAGATAGGGAAATAGATGCAGCCATGAACGGGAATATTTGTAGATGTGGTACGTATGTAAGAATTAAAGAAGCTATTAAAACGGCTTCTAAGCTTTAAAATCTGAAATTATGACAAAAATAAAAACACAATTCAATCGTCGCTCCTTTATAAAAATTTCAGCAGCCGCTGGAGGCGGAATGCTTATAGGTTTTAGTTGGTTAACAGGTTGTATTTCAGATTCGAAAACAGAAACTGTTGAGATCCCAAATGAGTGGTTCGACATTAATGGCTATATTAAAATTGGTGATACAGGCATGATTACTATCTATTCACCAAATCCTGAAATTGGCCAAAATGTAAAGACTTCCATGCCCATGATTGTAGCTGAAGAGCTAGATGTCAATTGGGAACATGTGGTAGTTGAACAAGCCCCTCTAAATACAGGATTTTATCAAAATCAATTTGCTGGAGGTAGCCTTTCTATTCGATTGAGTTGGGATGCCCTAAGAATGGCAGGCGCAACAGGAAGAAGAATGTTATTGGAGGCCACCGCAAAAGAATGGAGCGTTCCAGTTTCAGATTTAAGCACATCACAAGGAATTATAAAAGAAAAAAATGGTACAAGAACGATTACTTATGGTGAGATAGCTTCTAAGGCTGTTGGAATTGAAATTCCTGAAGAAGTTGAACTTAAAGATTTGAAAGACTTTAAACTAATAGGTACTAGTAAAAAAAATGTAGACGGCAAGAAAATTGTAACAGGTAAACCTTTATTTGGATTAGATTTTAACCGAGAAGGCATGCAATTGGCTATGATTCAGCATCCGCCGGCTTTTGGCATGAAACTTAAAGGCTTTAATGAAGAAGAGATAAAAAGCATGACTGGTGTAACAGATTGTTTTATGATTGATACGACTGTTGAAAGTCCAGACTGGTCTGATGAAAAAGGTTTTCTGCAACTTATTGCTATTGTGGGAGATTCTACCTGGCAATTGATGAAGGCAAAAAAGGCGCTTAAAGCCAATTGGGAAATGGTAAGTGAATTGGAAAATTCTCGCATGCACGTGCAGAAGCTTGAGGAAGCAATGGAAACTGGAGAGGTTCAAGAAAGTAGAGTAGATGGCGATCCCGAGGATGCATTTAAAAAGGCAGTCAAGGTGATTGAAAAAACGTATACGTCACCGTTTCTTCCACATAACACCATGGAGCCGATGAATTTCTTCGCCCATGTTACTGAAAATTCAGCAGAGCTGATAGGTCCAACTCAAACACCTGAAGCACTTGAAAAATCGGTTTCTAAATTACTGAACATGCCAATAGAGAATATTACCGTTAATATGACACGAATGGGTGGCGGTTTTGGTAGAAGACTCTATGTGCATTTCGGTGTTGAAGCAGCCGCTATTTCAAAAAAAATAGGTAAACCGGTAAAACTTGTTTATACCAGAGAAGATGACATGAGTCAAGGGACTTACAGGCCAGCCTATCAGGCTAAATACAAAGCAGGTCTTGATGAAAACAATAATTTAATTGCTTTTACAGTTAAGGGCGCAGGTTTACCTGAAAGTCCAATATTTCCAGATCGTTTTCCGGCCGGAGCCGTTGATCATTATTCTGCGGAAAGAGTTAGTGGAAAAACAAATATAACGACCGGAGCATGGCGCGCACCCAGATCTCATTTTACGGCAGGTGCTGAGCAATCATTTCTTGATGAAGTAGCTGAATTAGCAGGAAAAGATCCTATTGATTTTCGTTTAGAATTGTTTGATCGTGCCATTAATAATCCAGTAGGTGAAAAACATGAATATGAAGCTGAACGCTATGCGGGAGTTTTGAAACTGGTTAAAGAAAAATCTAATTGGGGAGAATCAAAACCAGGTATTTATAGGGGTGTTTCCGCTTACTTTTGTCATTCTTCTTATGTGGCAGAAGTTGTTGATTTATCCATAGAAAATGGGCAGCCAAAAGTCAAAAAAGTTTGGTGTGCTGTTGACTGTGGTATTGTAGTAAATACTGATGCCGCTATAAACATGGTTCAAGGAGGTGTGATAGATGGAATAGGTCACGCGATGTACAGTCAGTTAACATTTGAAAATGGGGCTCCTAATGAAACAAATTTTGATAGATATCAATTGATGCGTCATTCACAGGCGCCAGAAGAAATTGAGGTTTTCTTTGTTAAAAATGAGATTGCACCAACTGGTTTAGGTGAGCCTGGTTTACCACCTGTAGTTGGGGCACTTGCAAATGCTCTTTATAAAGCTACGGGACAGCGATTAACTGAGCTACCTTTTGTAAATCATATTAAAGTTAAAAAGTTAGTGGGCTAATTTTTAGTAAAAAGCTTCATTACATGACACACGAATTCAAAAGGATTGTTGAAAATTATCTGTTAGCTAAAAAACAAGGACTCAAAGCTGTTTTAGCCACGGTGGTTCATTTGGAAGGTTCTTCTTATAGAAAACCGGGCGTGCGCATGTTAATTCTGGAGAATCGGAAAATGATTGGTGCCGTAAGCGGAGGTTGTGTTGAAAAAGATATTCTTCGGCAATCCGATACAGTTTTTAAATCAGGAACGCCTAAAATGATGACTTACGATGGTAGATATCGATTAGGTTGTGAAGGCGTACTTTATATATTAATAGAACCCTTTCTTCCAGATTCAATATTTTTAGCTCATTTTCAAGAAGTGTTAAAGAATAGAAAATCATTTCTTATTAAGTCTTATTTTACAAAAGAGACAGGAGAATCTAATGATATAGGTTCTATGGTTTATTTTGACAAAGAGGTTTATCCCATATCAAAAAAGTTAGAAGAGAATCAGAGTGTATCGATTTTTAAAGAATCCTTAAAACCGAGTTTTAAGTTAATGATTTTTGGAGCAGAACATGATGCCGTTCAATTATGTAAATTGGCACATTATAACGGTTGGGAAGTGACCGTCATTTCTGGACCTTTAGAATCTAAAACAATTAATGATTTTCCTGGTGCCACTGGGTTTTATTCTGTGTCTCCTGATGACTTGGAGCTTCAGTCAATTGATGATCAAACTGCGATTGTTTTGATGTCGCATAATTTCTCAAATGACTTAAAATATTTATTGGAATTAAGAAAAACCAAACCTGCATATTTAGGTATGTTAGGGCCATCAAAACGCAGGGAAAAATTATTATCTCAATTTTTAGAATATTGCCCGGATACAGAGGAATATTTTATTGAAAATATTCACGGACCTGCTGGATTAAACATTGGAGCTGAGACTCCGCAGGAAATAGCTATATCTATTATTTCAGAGATTTTATCGGTGGTTAGAAGTCAAGTGCCAATGTCTTTAAGAGAGAAATCGGGTAGAATTCACATATAAATAAAAAATTTTCATTGTCAAAATTAGCCGTCTTAATACTTGCAGCAGGTAATTCCTCAAGAATGGGTGTTTCGAAGCAATTACTTAAATGGAAATACACTAATCTGTTGCAACATACTATTAATACGGTTAATGAAGTCAATTCAGAAAATATTGTGGTACTAGGAGCTAACTATTCAAAAATTAGATCTCAAATTGAAGATAAAAATACGCATATTTTATGTAATAAAAATTGGCAAAAAGGGCTAGGAAGCACTATCTCATTTGGAATCAATTACATTAATAATTCTCTACCACATATTGATAATGTTCTAATAATGTTAGCGGACCAACCACTTATTAATGCCGACTTTTTAAATCAAATGATAGAAACTCAAAAGCTTTATCAGAATAAAATAATTTGTACTTTATATCAAAATGAAAAATTAGGGGTTCCGGCTATTTTTAATAACTCATTTTTTGAAGAATTACTGCAACTAAATAACGATATGGGCGCAAAAAATATATTACAAAAGTATTCTGATAGGATACTATCTGTTGATGGAGAAAATTTAATTTCAGATATAGATACGATTGAAGACTATGAAATACTCTATAGAGAGCATCATTAGCCTTCAATACGTAACTAAATTAGATGTCTTGATAAATAATAATAATGGTAAAAAATTATTTATTGTTTTCAACAACATAATCTAAAATTTTCCGCATCAAGTGTGCTCTATCTAAACCTCTAACATTGTGCGGGTGCATAGGATAGATAAAAAGATCAACTTGTTTATTGTTTTTAATAAAGGCATCCAGTAAGGTCATGGTATGTTGTGGAACCACAACAGGGTCTATACTTCCAATAATTTCCAGGAGTTTACCGTCAAGGTTATTTACATAATTTTGTAATTGTGAGGATTTGAAGCCTGCTTCATTTTCTTGCCATCGGTCCATGTAACGTTCTCCATACATAATTTCATAAAATTTCCAATCAGTTACAGGTCCACCAGCAACGGCAGTTGTAAAAACACCTGGATGACGAAGCATAAGTGAATTTGTCATAAATCCGCCATAGCTCCAACCGTGGATAGCCAATCTATTACCATCCACAAAAGGTAACGATTTTAAATACTCTACACCAATTAATTGGTCTTCCATTTCCTTGTCACCTAAGCGCCTATGAATAATACTTTCAAAATCAAATCCACGAGATTCAGAACCATGATTATCTAAGGTAAACAGTATATAATCCTTTTCAGCCGCCATCCACTGCATCCATAAGTTAGAGCCACCTAGCCATGAATTTGTAATCATTTGAGCATGTGGTCCACCGTAGACATATATTAAAACAGGATATTTTCTTGAGGTATCAAAATTTGCAGGCTTAATAATTCTTCCATATAAATCAGTTCCGTTCTTATCCTTTAAAGTAATAAACTCGGTAGTACCCAATTGGTAATCATTCAAAGGATTGTCTGCTGCATGAACGTTACGCTCTTTAGAATTGTTTACTGCTTTTATCTTTGTAATCCTAGGAATATAAAGACTTGAATAAGAGTCAATCAGGTAATTCCCATCTGAACTTAAACTAACTTGATGCACACCACTTTCAGGTGTTAGGACTTCAGTTTTACCATTTTTAAGTGAAACTTTAAATACTTTATTGTCACGAGCGTCATTTCCTGTTCCAGAAATAATAACATTTTTGTTAGCACTGTCAAAACCAATAATATTTTTAATAACCCATTTATAGTTTGTGAGTTGTTTTTCTAAACCTTTGTTGATATCATAGAGATATAAATTCATAAAACCATCATGCTCGCTCAACCATAAAAATTTTGAAATGCTATTAGGTATAAAAACAGCATCATGTTCGGGTTCTACCCATTTATCGTTTTTTTCTTCAAATAAAGTTTTAACTTTTTTCCCAGTAGTAACATCATACATGTTAAACCACATATGGTTTTGATCGCGATTCAATTCAGCTAAAAACACAAAAGCTTCATCAGGTGACCATGATAAATTAGTTAAGTAATGTTCGTCTGACGTGTCAATATCAAGATAGGTAACATAGTTAGTACTTAAATTATAAATACCAACTTTAGCAATTTCGCTGTTCATACCATTCATTGGGTATTTAATATTATTTAACACAGCCGGTGTAGTGTTAATGTCAACCAAAGGATAGTCAGTTACCTTGGTTTCATCTTTTTGATAAAATGCTAGCGATGTTCCATTCGGACTCCAAAAGGTGCCTTTCGTAATGCCAAATTCTGAGCGTGCAATGGCTTGCCCCGAAACAATATTTTTATTATCATAATTTGTAACTACAATTTTCGGGTTGCTGGAATTCGCCACAAACAAGTTGTTTTCAATGGTATATGCAACTGCATTAGCTTTGTTGCTATAATCCATATTTTCAGATTCATTTGGATAAGTAATGGTTTCTGAAATGGTTTTTATTTTGTAGTTATAAGTTATAATGGAGTGACCATTGGTAAATGTAACATCTTGCTTGGTGATTTTTGAAAAAGTGTTTGGAAGTCTTTTTAAATCTGGTAAGACATTTTGAAGGTCTTCTAATTGAAGAGCCGGTGTTTTTATTATTTTACCCGAAACAGAAGCGGACTCAACAAATAAACTGCTATTTTCGTTATAAGCAAAGTTATCAGAGTCTTGAATCCATTGCATAGGCTTTTGTTCAGGAAGTAGTTTGTAACCATCTAAAACAGCACTTTCTAAAGTAAGGTGCTTTGATTCTTGAGCAGTAATTAAAGTGGCAAACAAAAATAAAACTGCAGTAACTAATTTTTTCATAAAGAGCTTTTAAATCGATACTCAAATTTAATGAATTAAATACGTTTCAGTTTATAAAGTATTAGTTTATTAGATAATTTTAAGATATGAATTATAATACTTTTCTTATTTTTAAATATTAAAGAAAATGTATGCTTAAAAAAGTTTTTGGAAGTGCGGTTTTTGGAGTAGAAGCAACTACCATTACTGTAGAAGTTAATGTTGATAGTGGCATAGGATATCATTTGGTTGGATTACCTGATAATGCTATCAAAGAAAGTAATTATCGTATTGCTGCTGCTCTACAAAATAATGGTTATAAAATTCCAGGAAAAAAAATCACTATTAACATGGCACCAGCAGATTTGCGCAAGGAGGGAAGTGCCTATGATTTAACTTTGGCTGTAGGCATTTTAGCGGCCTCAAAACAAATTCAATCAGAAGATTTAGAACAGTATATTATTATGGGAGAACTATCTCTCGATGGAAGTTTACAACCCATAAAAGGCGCTTTACCAATAGCGGTGAAAGCGCGAGAAGAAGGATTTAAAAAATTTATATTACCCAGTCAAAATGCGAAAGAGGCAGCTATAGTTGATAACTTAGAAGTTTATGGAGTTGATAATATCAAACAGGTTATTGATTATTTTGATAAAGGTGTAGCATTGCAGCAAACCATTATTAATACACGAGAAGAATTTTATAAAAATTTGGATTTTCCTGAGTTTGATTTTAGCGACGTAAAAGGCCAGGAGAGTATTAAAAGGTGTATGGAAATTGCTGCTGCCGGAGGACATAATATTATCTTAATTGGTCCGCCAGGCGCTGGGAAAACTATGTTGGCAAAACGATTACCAAGTATTTTACCACCTATGACCTTGCATGAAGCTCTAGAGACTACTAAAATACATTCTGTTGTTGGTAAAGTAAAAGACATGGGACTTATATCACAGCGACCATTCAGAAGCCCGCATCATACTATTAGTGATGTCGCCTTAGTTGGTGGAGGCACCTTTCCGCAACCTGGAGAAATCTCCTTATCACATAATGGTGTTTTGTTTTTAGATGAATTACCAGAATTTAAACGCAGTGTTTTGGAAGTACTCAGGCAACCATTAGAAGACAGAGAAGTGACTATTTCTAGAGCAAAGTTTACGGTAACCTACCCCAGCAGTTTTATGTTGGTTGCCAGCATGAACCCAAGTCCTGGTGGCTATTTCAATGATCCAGGGGCGCCAGTAACTTCAAGTCCTGCGGAAATGCAACGCTATTTAAGTAAAATTTCAGGTCCACTTTTAGATAGAATAGATATTCATATTGAAGTAACTCCTGTACCGTTTGAAAAATTATCAGAAGAAAGAAAAAGTGAGTCATCCGTTGACATAAGAAAGAGAGTCACTAAAGCCAGAGAAATTCAAACCAAAAGATTTGAAGCCTCTGATGCTGTCCACTATAATGCTCAAATGAATACTAAGCAAATCCGTAAATATTGTGTTTTGGATGAGGCGTCAAAGCAATTGTTGAAAACTGCCATGGAACGTTTAAATCTTTCAGCCAGAGCGTATGACCGTATTTTAAAAGTTTCACGCACCATTGCTGATTTAGAAGGTACAGCAGAAGTAAATGGTTCACATATTAGTGAAGCGATTCAATATAGAAGTTTAGATAGAGAAGGTTGGTTAGGATAAAAAAATAGTAAACAGAATTTATGATGAGGTATTATTTAATAGTATTAGTTGTTTTAGTGATGAGTTGTAATCAATCCAAAGAAGAAAAAAAAGAAGTTGTGGACTTACCTGAACCCGAAATTGTTGAAAAACCAGTCTTAAATATAGAACAAGCTAACCGATTGGCACTATTGCCCTTGCATTGCTTGGATACAGAATACCCCAACAAATTAGGTCAAACCTTAGGAAGTCATGCCGACTTAAAATCTCCTAAAACCTTGCATCCGGCCTTTTATGGTTGTTTTGACTGGCATTCATCAGTACATGGGCATTGGAGTTTGGTGCGTTTATTAAAGATGTTTCCAGAACTGGAAAATGCGCAATCTTTAGAAGAAAAACTTCTCGAAAGTATTTCTAAAGAAAATATACTTACTGAAATGACTTTTTTTCAAGGCGAACATAATAAGACTTTTGAGCGCACTTATGGTTGGGCCTGGTTATTGAAATTAGCAGAGGAATTGCATAATTGGGATTCTCCAATCGCTAGGGAACTGGAAAATAATTTGCAACCATTAACCAACTTTATAATTGAAAAATACATTGAATTTTTACCAAAATTAAACTATCCATTGCGGGTTGGAACACATCCTAATACCGCATTTGGATTGTCATTTGCTTACGATTATGCACAAACGGTTAATAATGAAGTGCTTAAAAATGTTATAATAGAACGAGCCAAATATTTCTTTATAAATGACAAAGATTGTCCCATGTCCTGGGAGCCTAGTGGAAGTGATTTTTTATCACCTTGTTTAGAGGAAGCCGCTTTAATGAAGCGTCTATTGCCAATGGAAGAATTCAAATCTTGGTTGAATATTTTTTTACCAGAATTAAAAAACACTAATTATAAATTAGAGGTCGGTCTGGTTTCAGATAGAACAGATGGACAATTGGTGCATCTTGATGGGGTTAATTTTTCAAGGGCATGGAGCTTGAATAAAATTGCTGATGGACTTCCGGAATATCATCATTTGAAAAATATCGCGAATCAGCATATTAATTACTCATTACCAAGTATTGTTGGAGATAGTTATGAAGGGGGGCATTGGTTAGGAAGTTTTGCTATTTATGCATTAAGCTCTATTGATAATTAATAGGCTATACTTTTAACCTTATTAAAACAACTATAAAAACTAGGTGATATCATGGTTTAAAAATATCGGCCCGGGGCCATTAGTTGCTGCGGCATTTATTGGACCAGGAACTGTGACTGTGTGCGCACTCGCAGGTGCAGGTTTTGGCTTTACTTTATTGTGGGCCATGTTATTTTCCATAATTGCAACTATTGTATTGCAAGAAATGTCGGCTCGATTAGGAATCATTACTCAAAAAGGGCTTGCAGAAACCATTAGGGAAGAAATAAAAAATCCCTTTTTAAAAAGTCTTATTGTTATATTAATCTTGTCTGCAATAGTAGTAGGTAATGCTGCCTATGAAGCTGGCAATATTAGTGGAGGCGTATTAGGTTTGGAAACTGTTTTTGGAAGCCCAAAGTTAAAACTAGGTAATTTTTTTATAAATAGTTATAGTCTGATAATTGGTTTCATTGCCTTTGTTTTACTATACATTGGAAATTACAAGGTACTTGAAAAAACACTTGTTGGCTTGGTGATCATTATGAGTTTTTCATTTTTGATTACGGCAATCGTTACTAAACCAGATGTCATGGCGGTGTTAAAAGGTCTGTTTAATTTTGAAGCACCAAAAGGAAGTTTATTAACTATTATTGGATTAATTGGGACTACAGTTGTGCCTTATAATTTATTCCTGCATTCTTACTTAGTTAAAGAAAAGTGGCAGGAAAAAGCGGATTTAAAATTTGCAGTCAGGGATACCTATATTGCTGTTGTTTTGGGCGGTATTGTTTCAATGAGCATAATTATTTCTGCGGCAGCCATACAATCAAAGGAAATTAATAGTGCTTTAGATTTAGCACAGGCTCTTGAGCCTTTATTTGGAACTTACTCAAAATATTTTTTAGGGATAGGTTTGTTCGCTGCAGGTATTACAAGTGCCATTACAGCACCTTTAGCCGCGGCTTATGTTGCCAATGGATGTTTGGGATGGAATACTGGGTTGCGTTCGTATAAGTTTAGATTTGTGTGGATATTTATTTTAGGCTTAGGTGTTTTGTTTTCTTCTATTGGCTTTAAATCCATTGAAATTATTAAGTTTGCCCAGATTGCTAACGGACTTTTATTACCTTTAATAGCCGGGATTTTAATTTGGATCATGAATAATTCTTCTATTCTTGGCCTTAATAAAAACACTAAAATTAAAAATATTATAGGTTTATTAATTCTTGCGGTTACTTTATTTTTAGGGGCTAAAAGTATTTTGGGTGTATTTAATTTATTATAATGGGAACTGGATTTATCGATATTAATGTGGATGTTGGGGAAGGTATAGGAAATGAATCCATTTTAATGCCTATAATTTCTTCATGCAATATTGCTTGTGGCGGACATGCAGGTGATACAGAAACGATGCGAAAGGTTGTGAAACTTGCTGCAGCGAATAATGTTAAAATAGGAGCACACCCCTCTTTTCCGGATAAAGCAAATTTTGGACGTAAACCAATGGATATCTCTTGTGCCGCTTTATACACCTCTATAAAAGCGCAGATAGATGATTTAATGATTATTTTGAAAGAGGAAAATACTAGGTTGAATCATGTGAAACCACATGGGGCTTTATATAATATGGCTGCAATAGATCATAAAAAGGCCTTTGTTATAATAGAGGTTATGAAAAATTTCATCTTACCTGTGAAACTATTTGTGCCTTTTAATTCAGTCATTGAAAAAATGGCTATTGAAAATAATATTCCAATAAGGTATGAAGCCTTTGCTGATAGAAATTATAATGAGGATGGCAGTTTGGTTTCAAGAAATGAAAACAATGCTTTGATACATGAGTCTGAGCAAATGTTCAACCATGTTTATAGAATGATTAGTTCTCAAAAAGTTAAAACAATTATTGGTTCAGAAATTAAAATTCTAGCTGATACATTTTGTATTCATGGAGATAATCCAAAAGCGATCGATTTGATACAAGATTTAATTAAAAGGCTGCTAGAAAAGGGTATCCAAATAAAGTAATTCATGGCTTATAATCTTTCTTATAAACGGTTTGGAGAACGTGCTATTTTAATAGAATGGCCCGCCATAATAGATAAAAATATTCTAAAGGATATTATTCATTTCAAAGATCAAATTTATAAAAAAAAGATTAAACAAATAGTTGAATTAAAATTAGCATATAACTCGTTATTAATTATTTATGATTCTATTTGTAGGAATTTTGAAAATGAGGTGAAATTATTAAAAAAGTTGTATGAATCGTTAGATTTACGACATGACATTGTGTCAAAACTATGGAAAATTCCTGTTTGTTATGATGCTGTTTTTGGGATTGATTTGGAAGCTATTTCAATGGAGAAAGAACTTTCTATTGATGAAATAATTAAGCGTCATTCTCAATCAACTTACACTGTTTATTTTATAGGATTTTTACCTGGGTTTTTATATTTAGGCGGCTTAAACAAAAGCTTATTTGTTCCTAGAAAAGCAACACCTCGATTAAAAGTGGAACAGGGTTCTGTTGCTATAGGCGGAAATCAGACTGGGGTCTATCCAAATGAAAGTCCAGGTGGATGGAATATTATAGGCAACTCTCCTGTTTCTTTTTTTGATGTTTCTAAAAAAACACCTTGTTTCTCGAAGCCTGGTGATCAAATTATTTTTTATCCTATAACACTAAAAGACCATGAAAACATCAAAATACTTGTAGATACGGGTGTTTATCAAATGGAAAGTGAGGTGATTGATGCTTGAAGTTTTAAAAGTCGGTTTTTATGATTCTATTCAAGATTTAGGGCGTGTGGGTTATCAGCAATATGGCGTCCCGACTTCTGGTGTTATGGATGTTTTCTCTGCTTTAAAAGCTAATAATTTATTGGGAAATGATTTTAATGATGCTGTTATGGAAATTACTATGACAGGACCAATACTGAAGTTTCATTGTAATACCGCTATTTGTATTACCGGTGCAGATATATCGCCAAGTTTAAATGGAACTCCGGTTAAAATAAATGTTGTTCAAAAAATTGTTAAAGGAGATACTTTAGCTTTTGGAAAACTTAAGTATGGCTTAAGGAGTTATTTGTCCGTTTTAGGAGGCTTTAAGACTGAAAGTGTAATGCATAGCAGAAGTATGTATCAAAGGATTACAAAGCAGTTTAAAATACATAAGAATGATAAATTGGATATTGTTGCTGAGCCCTCGCTAGAATTTATTCAGAAACATGCTTCAATTAAATGGGACGATACTTTTTTCAAAACTAAAATAATAAATGTTTTTGAAGGACCTGAGTTTGATCAACTTTTTGACACTCAAATAGAGCAACTGTTTTCAAGTGATTTGACTGTTTCAAAAAACAATAACAGAATGGCTTATCAACTGGAAGAAAAAGTTGAAAATAAATTAGAACCCATTCTAACCTCTTTAGTAATGCCGGGAACTGTTCAACTAACACCCGACGGAAATCTTATTATTCTTATGAGAGATTGTCAAACTACCGGTGGTTACCCGAGAATATTTCAACTTGAAGAAAAATCTATAAATATATTAGCTCAAAAATATTTGGGACAGAAAATAAAGTTCCAATTAATAACCTTAAAATAATTATGGGTTGATATATAAAAGATTATCTGAAATATGGTCTCCAGAAACAGTTACTACGTATAAATTGGAATTGTTTGAATCATCAATATCATCATATTTTTTGTTTCCTAAAATTCTATTTACAAGATCAGGAGTCGTATTACTGTGACCAACCACTAAAATGGTTTTTCCTTCAGTAACTTTTAAAAATTTTGAAATATCAATGGTTTTTGGGTCATATAATACAAGGTCGAGGTTGTTTTTTGAAGCAGTAGGCTGTGCTGTTTCTTTTGTTCTGTTATAATTAGTTGAATATACCACATCAAAATTAATATTTTTAAATACCTCATTCCAATGTTGAGCTCTTTGATTTCCAATGTCTGTAAGGTGTGGATTTTCATTTGTAGGATCACTTCTGTCTTTTTCTGCATGCCTAATAAAATAATAAGTTGAGACCTTTTTACTTACATTACTTTCAGTTGGCTTTTCTTTATTTTCACAAGAGGCAAGGATGATCGTCGAAAGAATAATTATAGAAAGATATTTCATAAAAATAGATGATTATTTAAATACAGTTTGGTTTATGATATGAATGTAAGGAAAATTATGATATATTTTTATGCATAATATACATTCCTCTATATTGGTGAAGCATTAATTCAAAATTCAACCGTCTCGTTGATAAAGTTTTAAATCCCGTTTTTTTGTAAAACTGAATGGCCTTTTCTTTAGTATCCATGGCTTCAAGCCAAATATATCCCATTCCATTTTCTTTGGATTTTTGCTCAATCCAACGCAATAATTGTTGAGCAATACCCTTTCCTTGAGATTCTTGATTTAAATAAAGTCTATGTAAATAAGTTCCAGATGTATCTGAAAACTGATTAAGAGGTTTATTGTAAACAAACCTGATAAGTCCTTCAGTTTTTAAATTATATAGTACGAAATAGTAATTGGAATGCACTTCAGAAAGTTCTTCTTTAAAATTTTCAAGACCATAAGATCTGTTTAAATACCAGTTGCAATCATTATTATCCCAAAGATGTAGGTATTCTGGAGGGTATATTTTACAGGCAAGAGCCATTAATTTTTTATGATCATTAATGGTTATTTCAACTAGCTGAATATTCTCTGAAATGGCAATCATTAAAATTAGGCCAATTCCAGGGCAATTTTAATCATATCTTTAAAAGTGGTCTCCCTATCACTACTGGAAGTGCGTTCTCCTGTTACCAAAGAATCTGAAATGGTTAAAATACTTAAAGCACGCACATTATGTTTAGCCGCAACGGTATATAAACCAGCACTTTCCATTTCTACACAAAGAACCCCAAATTTGGACCATTTTTTATAGGACTCAAAATCATCAGCATAAAATTCATCAGAAGTAAAAATATTACCGGCTTTAATTTGAATATTTTTTGCTTTAGCTGCATGAATCGCTTTTTCAAACAACTCAAAGTCTGCCGTTGGTGCAAAGTCAGCGCCTCCAAATCTAAGTTCGTTAATACCTGAATTTGATGAAGCAGCCATAGCTAATACAATATCTCTTATTTTTACATGTGCTTGATAAGAGCCGGCACTTCCTACACGAATTAAGTTTTTGACCCCATATTCTGTAATCAGTTCATGGGCATAAATTGAAATGCTCGGCACGCCCATGCCTGTACCCATGACAGAAACACGTTTATCATTGTAAGTTCCTGTATAGCCCAACATGCCTCTGATTTTATTAAAACAAACAGGATTTTCCAAAAATGTTTCAGCAATCCATTTAGCTCTTAACGGATCACCAGGAAGTAAAATGGTTTCAGCTATCTCGCCTTTTTTAGCCTCTATATGTACACTCATTAGATTATTATAAAATTTTATTTGATTAATAATTTGACTTAGAAATGCTGCCTTTAAGGATAGCAATTCCAGAAGAAGTTCCTAGTCTTTGAACTCCTAAATTGATATAGTCTATGGCTGTTTTGGCATCTTTAATGCCGCCAGAAGCTTTTATTTTTGTTACATCTTTAGCAACACGCTTCATGAGTTTAATGTCCTCAAATGAGGCGCCTCTGGTTCCAAAACCAGTAGATGTTTTTATAAAATCAGCTCCACCTTTTATAGCGAGTTCACTAGCTTTCAAAACTTCATCTTCTTCAAGATAACAAGTTTCTAAAATAACTTTTAAAATATTATTAGGCATGATATGCTTAACGGCTTCTATATCTTTCCAGACATTGTCAAAATCTTGACTTTTAAAATAACCAAGATTCATCACCATGTCAATTTCATCAGCACCGTCATCTAAAGCTTTTTTTGCTTCATTTACTTTAGCTTGAGTGGACATGGCACCTAATGGAAAACCAATGACACTGCAAACCTTTACCTTGGTATTTTTTAAATGTTGCTTTGCTAAAGAGACATAACAACTATTAACACAAACAGAAAAGAACTCATACGCAATGGCCTCATCACAAAGTTTTATAATCTCATTTTTGCTGGCGGTTGGTTTAAGAAGTGTATGGTCAATATAGTTATTAAGATGCATTTAGCTTGGTGTTTTTATATATAAAACAGGGCTATAAAGATACAACAATAGCTTAAATTAATAATTTGAACGAGGAATTATTTTATTACAAAAGAATTTTCTGGTCTAGCGTTCCATTTTTGAATAAAGATCTGCAGAAAACTGGGCTTTGGTCATTTTAATTTCTTGTGATGCGCCAATTCTGTCAGCACCTATTTGCAGATATTTTAAAGCCGTTTCATAATCTTGTATACCACCAGATGCAACAATCTTCACATGATCTTTCACTGTTTTTTTAATGATTTTTACAGCTGTGAATGTGGCTCCGCTATTTGAAAATCCAGTTGAAGTTTTGATATAATCAACTTTTGCATCCATACAAATTTCGCAGGCTTTAATAATTTCATTCTTATTGAGTTGGCTAATTTCAATGATAACTTTTAAAGTTTTTCCATTTATGGCCAATTTCACATCAATAATGTCCTTCAAAAGTGATAAATAACTTTTGCTTTTTAATGAACCAATATTTAAAACCATTTCAATTTCGTCGGCACCTTGTTCTATTGCTTTCCTAGCTTCAAAAGCTTTGGCTTGTGTTGACATGGCTCCTAATGGGAAACTAACCGTTGAACAGATTTTTACAGAGGTTTTATTTAATAATTGTTTGGCTAGCGGCACATAACAACTGTTAACACAAATAGCATGATAATTATTTTGAAGTGCTTCATTGCACAAGTTTACAATATCATGATGAGTTGTAAATGAATTTAATTGTGTAAAATCAAGGAATGCATTGATATCCGTCATAAGTAGGTTTTTTAAAATTTAATAAAAACGATAAAATTTAAGAGGGATTTGTCAAATTAATTATTCGATGAAAGGGGCGATTTAATCGACAAAACAAATTTAATAAAATAATCGATATAGAGCTTGAAAAAAATGTTTTTTTATTTATTTCCTTAAAAAATATAAATTAAAAAAAGCAATGTTCATCTCTTTAAATTTTACTAAAGAATCGATTCACATTGCTTTTTAACTAACCAACCAATATAAAGACGGTTAATTACCGCTTTTGTTACAATTTTTAGAATTCTTCGGTAACAAGGTTTCCTTGATTTCTAAAAACTAAATTATCATCAAAGGCATCTAATAGTATGATACTATCTGTAGTTACTTTTCCTGATAAAATTTCTTTACTCAAGGCATTCAAAACTTCTTTTTGAATAACACGTTTTACAGGTCGTGCACCATACTCCGGATTGTATCCCTTAGTTGCTAAATATTTAATAGCTTCAGGTGTGGCATCAAATGTAATGCCTTGCTTTGCAATCATTTTTGTAATGCCTTTTATCTGTAAGCCTACAATTTCAACAATGTTTTCTTTTGTTAGAGGAGTAAACATAATGGTATCATCTATTCTATTTAAAAACTCAGGTCTTACGGTTTGTTTCAATAAACCTAAAACATCAATTTTTGCAGCTTCAATAGCGGAATCCAGATTTTTCGTAGATTCAAATCGTTCCTGTATCAAATGACTTCCTAAATTGGAGGTCATAATAATGATAGTGTTTTTAAAATCAGCGACTCTTCCTTTGTTATCTGTTAATCTGCCTTCATCTAAAACCTGCAATAAAATATTAAACGTATCAGGGTGTGCTTTTTCAATTTCATCCAATAGAATAACGGAATATGGTTTTCTTCTAACGGCTTCTGTTAATTGACCACCTTCTTCATATCCAATATATCCTGGAGGCGCACCTACTAATCTGCTTACCGCATGACGTTCTTGATATTCACTCATATCAATTCTGGTCATGGCATTTTCATCGTCAAACAAATACTCGGCTAATGCTTTTGCTAACTCCGTTTTACCAACGCCTGTAGTTCCCAAAAACAGGAAGGTTCCTATTGGTTTTTGAGGGTTTTGTAAGCCAGCCCTGCTTCTTCTTACCGCATCACTAACAGCTATGATGGCTTCATCCTGGCCAATGACACGTTTATGTAATTCGTCTTCAAGCTTTAATAATTTTTCTCGTTCACTTTGAAGCATTTTGACTACAGGAATACCGGTCCATTTAGCAACTACTTCTGCAATATCATCATAGGTAACTTCTTCTTTTATAAGAGAGCTTCCAGATTGATTTTCTTGCAGTTCTTTTTGAAGTTTTTCTAAATTCTCTTGAGCGTCTTTTATTTTGCCATAGCGTAATTCCGCTACTTTTCCATAATCACCATCTCTCTCTGCACGTTCGGCTTCTAATTTGAAGTTTTCAATATTAAGTTTAATGGTTTGAATATTGTCAACGACCTCTTTTTCGCTTTTCCATTTAGCATTAAGTTCATTTCGTTCTTCTTTAATGTTTGCTAAATCTGAACGCAAAACTTTTAATTTAACTTCATCTTTCTCACGTTTGATAGCTTCAATTTCAATCTCCAGTTGCATAATCTTTCTATCCAATACATCTAATTCTTCCGGTTTAGAATTGATTTCCATTCGCAATTTTGAGGCAGCCTCATCCATTAAGTCTATGGCTTTATCTGGTAGGAATCTGTTGGTTATATAACGTTGAGATAATTCTACAGCACCAATAATAGCCTCATCTTTAATTCTTACTTTGTGATGTGTTTCATATTTTTCTTTAATACCACGTAATATAGAAATGGCGCTTTCAGTATCTGGTTCATAAACCATCACCTTTTGAAAACGACGTTCTAAAGCTTTATCTTTTTCAAAATATTTTTGATATTCATCTAAAGTAGTGGCTCCAATAGCTCTTAATTCACCTCTTGCTAATGCTGGTTTTAAAATATTGGCTGCATCCATGGCACCTTGACCCCCACCAGCACCTACCAGAGTGTGTATTTCATCAATAAAGAGCACAATATCACCTTCGCTATTAGTTACTTCTTTGATGACGGCTTTTAAACGCTCTTCAAACTCACCTTTATATTTGGCACCGGCAATTAAGGCACCCATATCCAAAGCAAAAATTTGCTTGTCTCGTAAATTTTCTGGAATGTCTCCGTCAACAATTCTATGAGCTAAACCTTCAGCAATAGCGGTTTTACCAGTACCTGGTTCACCAACTAAAATGGGATTATTTTTAGTTCTGCGCGATAAAATTTGTAGAATTCTACGTATTTCTTCATCTCTACCAATAACAGGATCTAACTTACCATCTTTTGCAAGTTGATTTAAGTTTTTAGCATATTTATTAAGGGCATTATATGTTTCTTCCTGACTTTGGGAAGTCACATTTTCACCTTGGCGTATTTCATCAATAGCAGCTTGTAAGGTTTTTTCAGTAACACCCTGGTCTTTAAGCATTTGTGCAATTTTGCTATTTGATTTAAAAACAGCTAAAATTAAATGCTCAATTGAAACAAATTCATCTTTCATTTTTTTGGCAATGATAGAAGCTTCATTTAATGTTTTACCCGCTTCTCTTGAAAAAATAATATCCCCTCCGGTAACTTTTGAATAACTTTGAATTTGTTTATCAAGGGCTTGTTCTAAAATGTTAATATTAACATTTAATTTTTTTAAAATAAATGGCAGGACATTTTCATCAACTTCAAAAATAGCTTTAAAAATATGTTCATTTTCTATTTGTTGATGACCGAAACTTTGAGCAAGTTGCTGCGCTTGCTGAACAGCTTCTTGTGATTTTATTGTAAAATTATTAAGGTTCATATCTTTTTTATTTTTTTCTTTTTAATAGATTTGTTCAATAATCTTACCAACATAGTTTTGAAGACAAAACGTCAGTTAAAGTCAATGATATTGTGACTTTTAGGCAGTTTGTAAGATTGTATTAGAGCCATCGACAAACCTTACTATAAGATACAAAATATGAGATTATTTGAAAAGCTATTTAACAGTTCATCTGAAGCAGTAGATAAAAAGGAATTACATTGGATACCCTTAAATTCAATAAATCAATTGGATGATATAAAGGATAAATCATCCACTAAAACGCAAATTATTTTTAAGCATTCTAGTCGTTGTGGTACCAGTAGAATGGTTTTGAAACAATTTGAACAAGATTATGTCTTTTCAGAAAATAGTATGGATCTATATTTTCTTGATTTAATAGCTTACCGAGATGTTTCTAATGAAATTGCATCTCAATTTAATGTGGTTCATGAGTCGCCACAATTATTGGTTGTAAAAAATGGGGTAGTCGTTGCACATTCAAGTCACGGTTCTATTAACAATATCAATTTAGGTCAATTTATATAGGGTTTTAATAGGTATTTAATTTTTTTTAATATTACAGATACTGTATATTTAGAAGGTTGTTTTTATTCAATCTTCTGTATATGAGAATTTTTACGTTAATATTATTGCTATTTGTTTCCTTTTTAACAACTAATTGCGGAAATTCAAAAAGTAAGTCAAGTACACAGTTTAATAATTTAATTTGGTCTGATGAGTTTAATGATGATGGCCCAATTAATTCAGAAAAATGGTTTCTTCAAACGCAATTGCCATCTGGTGGTGATTGGTATGGTGGTTTGGTAAATCATTATACAAACCGAACAGAAAATTCATATGTAAAAGATGGTTTTTTAAATATTGTTGCTAAGAAGGAAATATTTAATGATCAGGGAGAAATTAAAGAATATACCTCAGCTAGATTAAATTCAAAATTCGCATTTACTTATGGCCGCGTGGAAGTACGAGCAAAATTACCGACTGGTATTGGTACTTGGCCTGCTATATGGATGCTTAATAAAAATATAGATGAACCTGGTGCTTATTGGCAAAAACAAGGTTTTGGAACTACGTATTGGCCAGTTTGTGGCGAAGTTGATATTTTAGAGCATTGGGGAAAAAAACAAAATCATGTGCAAAGTGCAGTACATACAGCATCTAGTGCTGGAGATGATGTCGTTAATATTGGAGGTCAGGTTGTAGAAAATGTCTCAAATCAATTTCATATTTATAGTATCGAGTGGTCTGAAGAAAAAATGGTGTTCAGTGTTGATGATGTTGTTCATTATACATATGAACCTTCTGTAAGAGATTCAGAAACATGGCCATTTACAACTGATCAATATTTATTGCTTAATATAGCGATTGAATCAGATGTTGACCCTTCTTTTGAAGAAAGTGCTATGGTAGTTGATTATATCAGAGTTTATCAATAAAATTTTAATGAATAAGAAATTTGGTTTAAATATAAGTTTAAAACTGGTTTGCTTTTTTTTGTTTCTACTTTTTTGTTGTGAAAAGGATTCCATTAGCAAAATTGAAGTAATTAAACCCAGCAAAGAATGGGATTTAGAGCAAATTAAAGAATCTGGAAATTTACGTGCTTTAATGGTATATAGTGGGACTACTTATTATCTATATAAGGGACGTCCTATGGGATATGAATTTGAATTACTAGAACGATTTGCTAAGTATTTAGATGTCACTCTAGAGATAATAGTGGTAAAAAATGTAAATGAGCTTTTTGAAAAATTAAATAATGGAGAAGGAGATATTGTAGCTCATGGTTTAGCTATTACCACCGATAGAAAAGAAAAAGTTTCTTTTACGGATCATTTGTATTTAACTAAGCAAGTTTTAGTACAAAAAAAACCTGCTAATTGGCAGAATATGAATTGGGGTAAGTTAGAAAAATCATTAGTACATGATCCCATAGATTTATTAGGAGATACAATTTCTGTTAGAGATCTGTCTTCTTCTAAAGAAAGAATATATAATTTATCTAAAGAACTAGGAGGAACAATACATTTAAATATACTACCTGTTGAAATGTCTACAGATGAAATAATAGAAAAAGTTGCTGAAGGAGACATTAAATATACCATTGCAGAAAACAACATTGCGAGTATTATGGAAACATATTATCCAATTTTAGATGTGAATGTTCCTGTTAGTTTTTCTCAAAGAATAGCTTGGGCTACAAGGCATAACTCTAAAGATTTACTTGAAGCTACAAATAACTGGTTAGAACAATTAAAAAGACAAATAGACTTTAATGTTATTTATAACAAGTATTTCAAAAACAAGAAATTCTATAGAAGACGAATAAAAAGTGATTTTTATAGTTTAAACAAACAGCAAATAAGCCCCTATGATGATTTAATAAAAAAGTACACAAAAACTTTAAATTGGGATTGGCGACTTGTTGCTTCTCAAATTTATCAAGAATCAAAGTTCGATCCAAGAGTGAGTTCATGGGCTAAGGCTTCAGGATTAATGCAATTAATGCCAGAAACTGCTATAGAATTAGGCGTCACAAATAGAGCAGATCCAGTTCAGAGTATAAAAGGTGGTACAAAATACTTAAAACAATTATGGACAAGTTTTGGGCATATTACAGATTCAATTCAACGGACAAAATTTACTTTGGCGTCATATAATTGTGGCTTATACCATGTAAAGGATGCGCAAAACCTTGCAGAAAAACGAGGATTAAATGCCAATGTTTGGGATGATAACGTAGAAGATATTATTTTAGAGCTAAGCTTACCCAAAAATTATAATGACCCTGTTGTAAAATATGGCTATGTGCGTGGCATAGAACCTTATAATTATGTACTCCAGATTTTTGAACGTTACCAGCACTACACACAATTTATAGAGAGTTAATATAATCATCTGCCTTGATTTTTAATTTAAGAATAAGCTCATATGTTTCATAAGTCACCACAATGACTAATGATAAAAAAGAGGAGCACTGGTTGCTAATAATTCAAAGGGTGTCATGAATACTATGGCTTTGAGTGGATTTCTTCGAGTAGTCCATTCTCTAAGTAATTTTAAGAAATTAAGTATTTTAGTAGATTTTTAATGGATATTTATATACGTAAATAGTGCAAAAACCACAGTTAATAGTGTTATAATTAGCAGATTAATGATGATTATTGTAATACTTTTAAAAAAGGATTTCACAATGGGCTGTTCGTATAAACGGCGATGTGCCGGGAAATAATAATAAATCATCCAAAACACTCCTGCAGATTTTAAACTAAAATTGATCCAGTCAACTACAGGGTTTTTGCCCAATAATGGGATAAGTTTATCTGTAAAAAATAATATTAAAATAAGCAAAAGTAAAAAGGAAAAATAATGAAGGGTAAAAATGCTATGATCAAAATAATACCATTTTTTCTTATTGTGAAAAAGCCATAATATAAATGCGAAAACAGGCATATACAGGAACAATACTTTTGGTAAATTACGAGTAAAAGAAAGAATGAATTTTTCTCTAATTTGCTCATTTGTATTTTCTTGCTTCACAACCAGCCATTTTTTAAGAAACCAATATTCAGTTGGACCTACTTTTTTTTCTTCACTGGTATGTTTTTGGATCGAGTCTAATTCTGTGATAGATTCATAACCAAAATCAGCTACTTCTTTTTTATCAGTTCCTTTAGTTTGATTTAATATTTTTTTAATTGTATCATTATTTTGTTGCGAAAGTAGGCCCACTCGAGTTAATCCATCTATACTTTTTTCTTTAATATGTAAAGAATCTATAGAAGGAAGTACAACTATATTTTTTAAAGTTTCTTGAGGTTCTTTACTAATTTCTATAGTTTTATTTGGGAATAATGAAATCAAGAAAAAGGTAATAAAACTTATAAAAATATATAAACGTATGGGTGCTAAAAAGGACAAACGCCTGCCTGATAAATATTCTTTAGTTAAAGCGGCAGGTTTAAAGAATAAATAAAAAATGGTTTTCCAGAAAGAACTGTCATAATGAGTAAAGTCTTTAAAAAAATGAAGAAATAGGTGGTGAAACGATTTGGTTATTTCTGAATTTTCTTGCCCACAATTGGGACAAAAGCGTTTCTCTACTTTATGTTGGCAGTTTAAACAAGTTTTATCTTTTCGTAAATTTTCTTTAGACATTCTTTTTGGAAAAAATGATTGATTTTGGTAAATCTAATTAATATTTGATGTACTTGTTAAGCTTATGAATTTTATTTAATTTTTAAGCACATACCAAGGAGTGTTTAATGTTTTTTATTAATTTTTCGTCCTCAATATTTTACCTTTATTTATGTTTAATGGCCCATTAATAAATTGGGTATTTTTCTTAAGACAGCTTTTAAAAGTGTGTGAAGTTGACATGAATCGTCTCAATTATTGGTCATAAAAAAAGGGGAGTTTGCATTGGCATATCAAAGCCATCGAAGTATTTATAATTTGGATATGAATTCCTTTATTTTGGGTTCGTTATGATCAAATCTAAATAATATAAATAATTTGAAATGCTCTTATGGAGTAATTCAACACATATAAAAATTAGATTTAAATTATCTTTTATTTTCGTAATAAGCTTTAAAACCTGCTTTTTTATAAAGATCTAAATAACTGGGGTCATCTCTTATGAAATCAAACTGATGTTGACTCAAATAACTGATTTGAGGTAAACGATTTTCATATGCTAAATTTAAATACTTAAATGTTTTGTCTTTATCTTCAAGTTCTGCGTAGAACATTGACATTTCAATAGGATGAATAACCCCTAATGAAATGGAATCATTAATATATAAAAGTGCTTTCTTTATGGCCGTTTTATATTCAAAAGTCTTATAGATTTCTGCAAATTTATTTTCGCCTTTTAATTCTAAAATTTTTGCCCAAGTTTTTCCGGCTTCCTGAAATTGTTTTTTGCCTGAATAGCAAAGATATTGGAACTGTAAGGCTCCAATTGAATTTGGCTCTTCCTTAAGAATAAGATTGCATTGTTCTATCCCTTTATCATATTGTCTAGCACGATACAAATCGCGGGCATATTTAATTTTGCTATTGACATCTAGAGGATCTAGTTTTAAAGCTTCTTCATCCAGCCTCAGTGCCTCGTCAACTTGTCCAAATTGGCCTAAAAAGGAGGCCAGTATAAATTTTTCTTCTGTCCCACCTGGATTTAATTCAACAGCCTTTCTTTTTGCTTTTTCAGCTTCCAACCAATTATATTGATGGAAGTAGAAGCTCCCCATAGCCAAATGTGCTCCTGAACTCAGAGAATCAAGAAATAAAGCCCTTTTAGCAAGTATTTCTGCTGAATCAAGCGCTATTTTAATTTTTGATTTTTCATCTCGATCTAATGCCCAGTCTGCCAAATTATAATAAGTAAGAGCGAGATATGCATAGGCCTCGACGAAAGTAGTATCCTGTTGAACTGCGGATTCGAAATAATTTTTTGCCCTAAATATTTCGCCTTCATTCATATTTAATGGCCCATTAATAAATTGTGATCTTCCTTTTAGATAGGTTTCATAAGCCATTGGATTAATTTTTTTTCTATTTAGGAGTTTATTCCCATTAAGCGATAATTTGGCGTCTATTTTTTTAGCAATATCAATAGAAATATTTGATTGCAGACCGAAAATATTATGTATATCATCTGAATAAGATTCAGACAGGAGTATATTTCCGTTTTCGGTATTGGTAAGTCTTACAGAAATCATGATAGTGTCTTCATTTTTACGAACACTACCTTCTAAAATAAGGGACGCATTAAGAATTTTCCCAATGGTTCTTATATCTTCATTTTTGTTTTTAAAAGAAAATGAAGAAGTCATTGCCATTACTTTCAATTCTTTGAATTTACACAAACGATTGAGTATTTCTTCCGCAATACCATCACTTAGGTATTCCTGATCTTTATTGGGACTCATGTCCAGAAAGGGCAGTACGGCAATCGAATTTTCTATGATTACTTCACTGCTTGCAACTACATTTGTACTTTTAGAATCCCCTTTATTGATAAAACTTATGGCAATAGCAACCATCAATGAAATAACAATCAGAATATCCAGACGCTTATTCGAAGCTGCCGTAATGACCTGATCTTCTGAAATCTTTTCTGTTTTTTTGAATCCCTCAGGAGTGACCTGATAGGCCCATGAAAAAAAGATCCAGACAGGCAGACCCATAGCAATAAGAAATGTTAAGGTTTTAGAAACCCAGGAAGGGGCTTCAAAAATGGTTAACACCATAGTAGTGACTTGCAAAAAAACCCAAGCCACAACGATATAGGCTATGGTTTCTTTGATAACATTTCTACGCTTCAGTTCTTCGAAAAATTTCATTTTAGGTAATATTTACATTAATGAGATGGTGCTTTATTTTTATTCTCTGATACTGTTTTATTTAATTTTTTACGGAAATTTTAACTTCTGTATCAATTTTTCAAATCGGGGGTCACCGCGCATAGTATCAAAAGGAGGTGCTCTTTTTAAATAGATCATCCAATGGGCATGTGTCTCATAACCTTGCTCAAAATATTGCATAGCCAGATCTTTATCCCCCAACCCCATGTATAAAAGACCAATAGAAACCGGATCGATATATTTTAGCTTAGAACTCTTCAGTATTATGAGCTGCTCAAGTGCTTCCTTCTTTAAACCGGCTCTTGCTAAAACACATCCTATCTCTCCGCGATTAATTGGTATTAAATTAGCCTCATTAGTCAAAATTTGTCGAGCAGTGCTCACTGCTTCTTGATGCCGGCCCAATAAAGAAAGGGCCCACATATGCAACCTGGGAGCAGGTAACTCTTTATGATATAAATTCTGGAATTCCTCACCAGTTCTTAGTGCACCCTCTAAATTGCGGCTATGAAACTGAATATATACCTTGTTAGAAAAATACCAATCGCGAAATTCCTTTTTTTGACCTAGTTTTTCCAGGGTGCTAAACGCTTTGTCAAATTTTCCTGAAGTAACATAATATTCTATAAACAAATCCAGGACTTCGGGGTCATTGAGCGATAAAGACTCGGCTTTAGATAAAATAGGAAGTGCTTCTTCCCATTTCCATTCTGTAGAATATAAATTCTTGAATTGATTGAGGTATGCCAATGTTAATTGAGGATCCAGTCGTAACGCGATATTATTTACAGCTTCTGACATCTTTGCGGCTTCTATAGGTGATTTTTCAGAAAAATAGGGATAAAGGTTATAAATAAATCCCAAATGGGCATAGGAGCGGGCATATGTGGAATCCAATGTAATAGCCTTCTGAAAATACTTTCCAGCCAGCTTGATGTCTTCAAAACTTTGACCCTCCTTTATAATTTGCATACCTTTGAGGTATGCTTCCAGGGCATCTGGATTTACCAGAGCCGGCATTGTAAATCTTGCTGAATCTGCAGGACTGAGTACAAGTTTTAATTCTTTGACTATTTTCTGGGAAATATTATAACTCAATACATTAAATTCTTCCATGGCTACCTCATAATCTTGGGTCCACAATGTTTTATCATTTGCACTAATTAATGAAGTGGTAATACGCATCCTATCATTTCTTCGCTCAGTAAACCCTTCAAGAAGTACATCTACGTTTAGCTCTCTGGCTATTTCAGGTAAGGTTTTGTTCGTTTCTTTGTATGTTTTCATTGTAGTAGCAGACGGGATGGTTAATAAACTTATTTTTCCCAACTCTTGGATTAAGTTTTTTGCCATTCCATCAGTAATATGGGCCTGGTCTTTACTTGGGCTATAATCAGTAAAAGGCAATACAGCAATAGAATGATAAGAAGCAAGGTCTTTCGAAATTATTGTTTTGGAAGTTATGCTATTTGATGGTTTATTAATAAAGGCTACAGCAATGGCAATTATCAATGAAATAACAATCAGAATATCCAAGCGCTTATTGGAAGCTACAGTAATGACCTGATCTTCTGAAATCCTTTCTGTTTTTTTGAATCCTTCAGGAGTGACCTGATAGGCCCATGAAAAAAAGATCCAGACAGGCAGACCCATGGCAATAAGAAATGTTAAGGTTTTAGAAACCCAGGAAGGGGCTTCAAAAATGGTTAACACCATAGTAGTGACTTGCAAAAAAACCCAAGCCACAACGATATAGGCTATGGTTTCTTTGATAACATTTCTACGCTTCAGTTCATTGAAAAAATTATTCATAGAACTACCTTTTCTCAAATATACGACTTAAATCATAAAAATTAAATTAATAAAATATAAACATATCTTATTATATTCTATAATTATTTTAGTATTATACTTCAAGTTATTATCTGATAAGTGAGTATGAAACAGAGGGCCAATATTACAAATACAAAAGCAAAGTATTTTCATTATCAATCAAGGATAGGTTTGTTAAATATTTACTTCAGATTACTTAAACTTGAACATTTTATAAATTTTAAATACAAAAATTTAAATTTGGAATATTGCATTAAATAATTAATTTCGTTTGAAATAACTATATTTATTTTCAACCTTTAATATTTTTTATACTGTGTTTATTGGGCATTACGCTTTGGCTTTCGGAGCTAAAAAAATAGACAAACGTCCATCACGTGTAATGATGTTTGTAGCAGTGCAATTATTAGATTTATTATGGCCAATATTTGTTTTATTAGGCTTTGAGACCTTTGAAATAGATCCTGGTAACACGGCATTAACGCCTCTTAATTTCACTTCTTATCCGTACTCGCATAGTTTATTTATGACTGTTGTTTGGGCAATTTTATTTGCGAGTTTTTATTTAGCATTTACTAAAAACAAGAAAGGATCTTTATTGTTGGGATGTTTAGTTTTTAGCCATTGGATTTTAGATTTTATAACACACAGACCTGATTTACCATTGTCGCCTTTCACCGATTTAAAAGTTGGTATGGGTTTATGGAACACCCCCATAATTGAAATTATTTTAGAAACCGGACTTTTTCTAATTGGTGTTTATTTATACTATAAAACTGTAACCTTTAAACGTAAAGTGGTGTTTTGGTCTTTGGTTGTTGTTTTTTTATTGATTCATTTTATGAATATTTTTGGCCCACCACCGCCGTCAATCTATGCGGTAGCTTGGTCTGCAAATTTAATGTGGCTATTTGTGTTTTGGGTTTGGTGGATTGAAAAGAAGTAACGCTTTGTGAATTTTATGTGCAAAAAAATCAATAATTTATCCTGCTATGAAATCTGACTACTTATTTGTTTATGGAACGCTATTAAAGGGTTTTAATAGTTACATGTCTAAATTTTTGGATAAAAACTCTGAGTTTGTTGGAGAAGGCTATTTTAATGGAAAATTATTTGAGGTTTCGTGGTACCCTGGGGCTGTATTAAGTAAAATAGCATCAGAAAGGGTTTATGGGCATATTTTTAAGATTCATGACCATATTAAAACTTTCAAAATCTTAGATGATTATGAAGGTGTTGGTGAAGCTTCTACTGAATATCCCAATGAATATAGAAGAGAATTGATTGAGACGTTTTTGAATGATGGCACAATATTAAGAACTTGGGTTTATTTATATAATAACCCTACAGACCATTTAAGATTAATAGCTTCTGGAGACTATTTGAAAGAAAGTTAAAATTATTAAAACAAAAACTCCCAAAATTAATTGGGAGTTTTTGTTTTAGTTAAAAGTATAAGAATTTATAATATTTTTTAACTGGAGTTTTAAATCTTCACTTGTATCATAAATCATTTGTTCTTCAGATGGGAAGGGTACAGCACGTCTTTCTAAAAAGGGTATTAGGCTAGTGTCTAAAGCGCGACGGTCACCGCTGGAAGTCGCATAAATATGTTCGAAAACAAATTGACTGGTTACTGGAAATGCATCTACTAACTGGTTGGTATTTAAATTAACATATTCTACCTTACCCGTTACTTGTGTGGCTTTAAACTGTGTAAACTCATAATACTCACAACGTACCGTTTTTAAATTATCTACCTGAATATTGTTGCCAAGACTGTCTTTTACAACTTGCCCTCTATCATCCAACAAATTCTTTTTACCGTCGGCAATCTGCCTTTCTTTAATAACTTGTCTCTCTTTAATTTGCTCGGGCGATACATTGATATCTCTTAAGTTAACGCGCATATTATAATCATAAGTGATTTTATCTTCAGGGGTACTATGATACACTGCCCAAAAGTTATTAAGACCGTAGCTGCTAAAATTTAATAAATCATTTTCAAGTCTGGTAGGTATTACTTTTTGAGTATCATTGACCATAATAACCAAAACAAAATCGGTTCCTTTATTATGTGCTAATTCCATGAGTTCGCGTACATCTTTATAATTAGGATTGATATCTTCAATATCACTCAAAGATTGATATGCAGTTCTAAAATCTAACTTGTTGTTAGATTTTAAAAGGGCAGTCGCATTTTTATAAAGTTGTTCAGAGGCATTATTTTTAAAATTTATAATGTCATTATTGTAATTATTAAAATTAAAACGTACTTCTTTATTATTTACGTATAAAGGCAGTAAAGGCTTAATACGGGCCTGTCTGGCATCTAAACCAACATAGGCATCATAAATGCGGATATAGTTTTCAGGATTGTTGTCTTTTTTCAGGAAATCAATATTACTTAAATCACGCACAGTAGCTTTATTATAAGCTTCATGAAGCATGATTATGTATTCTGCTTTTCCTTTTTTGTCTTTGTTAGTTCGCAATTTGCCAATGGCATCATAAATGGCCTGATCGTAATTACCAATGCTCACTGCTTTTTCAATTTTTTTACTAGTACTACAGGAAAGTATTAGTGTGAAAATGAGGGTAGAAAGTAATATTTTTTTCATTTGTTCAAGATTTTGGGTTATTGAAGTTTTATTCCAATAGTAGTGCCAAAATACAAAACTAACAGATAAAAAGCTAATAAATCCGTTAAAATGTAATATATTATAAATATATGTAGGTTTTATCTTATTTTTTTTCTTGAAAATTGGCAAGTATTTGGTAGAAACTTCACTAAAACCGATTCTGGGCACCTTTCATAATGTCTCCTTATGATAATCGGATTAAACATTAATAAATTTCAGCTCAATATCATGCTTCATTTTTAAATATTTTCAACGCTCCAAGTTCATTCATGTATTGAGTTACATAAGGGAAATCTTTATAACGGGGTATTTTTATATAGTTGTGTTTAAATATTGCATAAATTTAAAGAATACAAAGTATATTGAATTTAGAAATGAACTATTAATTAATTTCTTTTAAAAATGAGTAAATCTCTTAATGAAGTAAAAGCTAATTTTGGAACGCTTCCAGTTTTTTTAACGGCTATTTCAACTATTCTCGGTGCAGTCATGTTTCTTCGTTTCGGTTACGCAACAGGTTCCGTTGGGTTTATGGGGACTTTACTTATCATTTTCATTGGACACTTAGTAACCATCCCAACCGCTATGGCATTAGCAGAAATAGCAACCAATCAAAAAGTTGAAGGTGGTGGCGAGTATTTCATTATTTCAAGGTCTTTTGGGGTAAATATTGGTGCTGCTATTGGCATTGCTTTATATTTATCACAGGCTATAAGTGTCGCCTTTTATGTCATTGCTTTTGGCGAAGCTTTTGATGCCATAAAACCTTGGGTAGAATCAGAATTCGGTTACATTCTATATGATAACCGGTTATTCACTATTCCTGCATTGTTGTTGTTAATATCCTTAATGGTTACCAAAGGAGCCGATTTAGGCATGAAGGCCTTATATGTTGTTGTGGCTATTTTAGCGGTTTCACTGGTTTTATTCTTTATGGGTTCAACGCCATATAATGAGGTTTTTGATAGTTCATTGTTATTTAAAAGTATAGATTCTGAAAATGGATTTTTCTTCGTTTTCGCCATCATATTTCCAGCTTTTACCGGTATGACCGCAGGTGTTGGACTTTCGGGTGATTTAAAGGATCCGAAAAAATCAATTCCTTATGGGACTTTAACGGCTACCATATCGGGTATGATCATTTATGTTTTTATTGCTTATAAATTGTTTAGCTCTGCATCACCCACAGATTTAGTAAATGATCAATTAATAATGAGTAAAATTGCCTTGTGGGGCCCAATCATCCCTATTGGTTTGGCAGCGGCGACTATTTCTTCTGCTTTAGGATCATTTATGGTGGCTCCAAGAACGCTTCAGGCAATAGGTGGAGATCAGGTATTTCATAATAAATTTGTAAATTTTTGGATTTCTAAAGGCAGCAAAAAAAATAACGAGCCTAGGAATGCCACTATTTTTACTAGTGTTATTGCTCTTATTTTTGTTTTAATGGGAGATGTTAATGCCGTTGCCGAAATTATATCTATGTTTTTTATGGTGACCTATGGGTCACTCTGTTTGATTTCCTTTATGCAGCATTTTGCGGCTGATCCTTCTTACAGACCATCCTTTAAATCAAAATGGTATTTATCATTGCTTGGCGCCATTATGTGTATTTATCTGATGTTTAAAATAAATACGCCATATGCTATGGCAGCGATAGCGCTTATGGTTGTGCTATATTTTTACATTTCAATAAAGAGCAATACCAGTAAAGGGATGGCAAATATTTTCCAAGGTGTTATTCATCAGTTTAACAGAACTTTGCAAGTATTTTTGCAAAAGGCGGAAAAGGCTAAAGCGGAGGAAGATTGGAGACCTGCGGTTTTATGTTTATCCAAAGATAGTTTTGAAAGGTATAGTGCACTTGAAATGATGAAATGGATTTCTTATCGATATGGATTTGGGACCTACATTCATTTTGAAAAAGATAATTTTTCGAAAGAGTCTAAACTAAATGCAGAGAAAAATTTGGAAAAATTAATTAAAATATCTTCCTCAAGTAAATCCAATGTCTTTTTAGAAACTCTTATTTCTCCCTCAAATACTGCTGCTATTGTACAAGCTATTCAGCAACCAGGTATTTCTGGGCAACCTAATAATATGATGTTGTTTGAATACAAAAAAGGAGAAACTGAATGGCTGAAAAGTATCATTGATAATTACAGTGTGTTAAAAACAGCAGAATACGATTTGTGTATTTTAGCAACCTCTGATAAAGGATTTGGTTATAAAAAGGATATTCATGTTTGGATTAGCGAAGACGACTATGAAAATGCCAATTTAATGATATTACTGTCTTATATAATCCTGGGACATCGGGATTGGAAAAAAGGTCAGATTAAGATTTATGCGGCGTTTCCAACTGAAAGTTTAAAGCAAGAAAAGGAACATTTAATTCAATTAACTTCCAGTGGTCGTTTACCAATTTCAGCTAATAACATACGCGTTCTTGCCTTAGATAAAGGAGGTAGTAAATTAGATTTAATAAATGAGTATTCTCAGGATGCAGACCTTACGGTTATTGGTTTTCAGGAAAGTAAAGGAACTACAGGTATTGATATTCAATTCTTTGAGGGATATGATAAAATTGGCAATGTATTATTCGTAAATACCTTAACTTCTAAGTTTATAAAATAGATTGAGTATAAAAGAAGAAAGCATTTTAATTAAATTAAAATGCTTTCTTCTAAAATTTAAAAATTTAGTTTATTTTTTTTTAGGAATATAGACAGGAAGTAATTGTGTTTTGACTTCCCCAAAACCTATGCGTGTTCCGTCTTTTTCACAATGTCCTCTCATGATCACAGTATCAAAATCGTTAATAAATTTTCGCTCAGTACCATCCTTCATTTTAATGGGTTTTTCACCTCTCCAGGTTAATTCAAGCATAGACCCATAGGAGTCTGGCGTTGGCCCTGAAATGGTACCACTACCCATCATATCACCAGAATTTATGGGACAACCATTGACTGTATGATGTGCCAGTTGCTGAGACATGTTCCAATACATATACTTGAAATTGGTGTTAGTAACAACTGTTTCTTTAGCACCTTTTGGCTGAATGGCCACTTCTAACTGAATATCAAAACTCTTTTTCCCTTTACATTGTAAATAGGGTAATTGCGGTTTAATGGGTTTAGGCCCTTCAACTCGGTAGGGTTCTAATGCATCTAAAGTCACAATCCAGGGAGAAATAGAAGATGCGAAATTCTTTGATAAAAAGGGTCCTAAAGGCACATATTCCCATTTTTGAATATCTCTGGCACTCCAGTCATTAAATAAAACCAATCCAAAAATATATTCTTCCGCTTCATTAACAGGTATAGGTTCTCCTAAATCATTCGCATCCGTAGTGATAAAGGCCATTTCCAATTCAAAATCAACTAATCTGGAAGGTCCGAAAGTTGGTTCTTGAGCACCTTCTGAAAAAGTTTGTCCTTGCGGTCTGTGTACCGGTATTCCGGAGGGAATAATAGAAGAACTTCTGCCGTGATAACCAACAGGAATGTGTAACCAATTTGGTAATAAGGCATTGTCAGGATCTCTAAACATAGTGCCTACATTAGTTGCATGCTCTATGCTGGAATAAAAATCTGTGTAATCACCTATTTGAACTGGTAATTGCATTTCAATTTCATCCAATCTAAACAAAACAATTTCCTTGTGTTGTTTATTGTTTTTAAGGGTTTCGTTTTCATAATCAAAAATTTCGGCGATTCTACCTCTAACGGCTCTCCACGTTTTTCTGCCATCGGCAATGAAATCATTCAAAGAATCCTGAAGAAAAATATCATCGGTTAACGCAATTCCCTCAAAATAGCCTAATTGATGCAAGGCACCAAGATCTATGGCAGTATCTCCAATACGTGTTCCAATGGTAATGATATCGTCGCGCGTAAGAAAAACACCAAAAGGAATATTCTGTATTGGGAAATCAGAATTTTTATCCACGTGTAACCATGATTTTCTATCTGGGTTATTTGCTGAGATTAACATGTCTTTTTGTTTTTAATTTTATTATGAAATTCTATTCAAACCTACACATTTTTTTTATTTTAAATAAAAAAAACAATCAAAATGTATGTTCTTTTTAATCGTTGATAAAACGGTTAAAAACTTATAGGTAAATATATATTTTTTAATGAATTAAACTAATCTATTTGTTATTTTTGCGCCATTCTTTAACTACAAAAATAATTTATGCAACGCGACGAACAGATTTTTGAACTAATACAAGCTGAGAAAGAAAGACAATTACACGGTATAGAACTCATTGCTTCAGAAAATTTTGTAAGCAATCAGGTCATGGAAGCAGCTGGTTCAGTTTTAACAAATAAATATGCAGAAGGTTATCCTGGGAAGCGTTATTACGGTGGTTGTGAAGTGGTGGATGAAGTGGAGCAAATAGCTATTGACAGAGCAAAAACCTTGTTTGGAGCAGAATATGTGAATGTACAGCCACACTCCGGAAGTCAGGCAAATACAGCGGTGTATCATGCATGTTTAAATCCAGGAGATAAAATTTTAGGATTTGATTTATCTCATGGGGGGCATTTAACACACGGATCACCTGTTAATTTTTCAGGTAAATTATATAATCCAGTGTTTTACGGCGTAGAGCAGGAAACAGGTGTTTTAAATTATGACAAAATACAAGAGATTGCTACTAAAGAACAACCAAAATTAATCATTGCAGGGGCTTCGGCCTATTCACGTGATATTGATTTTAAACGTTTCAGAGAAATAGCAGATAGCGTTGGTGCCATTTTATTGGCAGATATTTCACATCCTGCAGGTTTAATTGCTAAAGGTATTTTAAATGATCCGTTACCACATTGTCATATCGTTACCACAACAACGCATAAAACTTTGCGTGGTCCTCGTGGAGGCATGATCATGATGGGTCAAGATTTTGATAATCCTTTTGGCCAAACCTTAAAAAATGGTAGTTTGAAAAAAATGTCAGCCTTATTAGATTCAGCGGTATTTCCAGGTAATCAAGGCGGACCATTAGAACATATCATTGCTGCTAAGGCTATTGCTTTTGGAGAAGCCTTAACAGATGAATTTTTACATTATCAATTACAAGTAAAGAAAAATGCCGATGCTATGGCAAAAGCCCTGGTTAGTAAAGGCTATCATATTATTTCTGGCGGAACAGATAATCATATGATGTTAATAGATTTACGCAACAAAAATGTATCTGGTAAAGATGCGGAACAGGCGTTAGTGAAGGCCGATATTACAGTAAATAAAAACATGGTACCGTTTGATGATAAATCTCCGTTTGTAACCTCAGGAATCCGTGTGGGAACTGCGGCTATTACTACCAGAGGATTAAAGTTGGAAGATATGTCAGTCATAGTTGATTTAATTGACGAAGTGATTGAAAACTATGAGAATGAAGTGGTTTTAGAAGCGGTTAAAGTTAAAGTTAATAAAATGATGAAAGGCAAACCGTTGTTTGTATAGTATTTTAATGTATCGCATAAAAAAAATCCTGCTCTGTGCGGGATTTTTTTGTTTTTTGGGCGTTTTAACACGCTTTCACTACTCAATCTTTTTGCTTTTTGCAAAAAGGATTTCAAACAGACCGTTCAATCGTTAACGCAAAAAGGAAGCTGCGTTTAACGTGAATCTATAAGTTTATTTGCATTGTTTAATCACCTAACAATAGCAAATACAAACCTCTTGGAAAATGCGTTAGGAATTTTCAAGGTAGTCGAGAACAAAAAATTACTTTTAGTAATTGTAGCATACAGTTTTTAGTTCTGATAAGCTCCAGAAGAATATGTTAGTTCGTAGCTGTGAGTATATATCTCGAATACGATTCCGAAAGGATCTTCAACGTAAACCATTTTAAAAGGTTTTTCGTTAGGATAATACTCTCTTATTGGCATTCTTTGTTTTCCTCCATATTCCACAATTTTTTTTGTCAAATTTTCAATATCTGGATCTTGAACACAAAAGTGAAAAAGTCCTGTATTGAATGGATTAAACTCTGGTGCTTCCTTTTTACCGTTAAGAAATGAAAATAATTCTATTCCTATTCCATCTGAAGTTGACATATGAGCAATTTCGAAATATTCCCAGTCTTCACCAAAAACATCAATGCACATTTGTCCAATTGCTGTATCATTTTCTTTGAGGACTTTTGATGGTGACATAATTATATACCATCCCATAATCTCTTGATAAAAATTAACAGCTTTATTTATATCTGGAACAGTAATTCCGATATGTGAAAACGATCTTGGGTATCTAGTCTTATTCATATGTTTTTGGTTTTTAAATTGGATTCAACAGTATGATATGAATCCTTTTCAATAGTTTATATCAAACTATAAGCAAAGTTAAGTTTTTAGACTTAGAAGCGCTATACACACTTATGAGTATATATAAATAATAAATTTTTATATAATCTAGTTGTTTTTTTTATTTAATCCCTTAGCGGTGCGATCTTGTCTAGTTGGCGGCGGCGTGGCAATACCTGGTTTGGTTTTTAATAAGTCCATAACCTCTTGTACCACTTTTTCCATTTGTGGATCACGTCCTTGCATTATTAAATTTGGATCATCCCAGACGGCAAAATCAGGTTTAACCCCAACGCCTTCATCAAACCAATTGCCATTATTATAGTATAGTCTTGCGCCTGGCACTGTAATGCCACCGCCATCAATAAGTTGATGTCCTGTTGCGGGTCCTACCAAAATCCCTATGGTTCTCTCGCCTACAATGGGGCCAGCATCCATTTCTCTAAAAGCCCAGGGGAGTCCATCACCTCCTGAACCAGCCCAGCCATTAATTAACATACCCATAGGACCTGTGTTGGTTTTTGAAGGAACGGTCGTTCCTTTACCATGGCGCCAATATAAATTATAAATTACAGGTCGGGTCATTAATTCCAGAAAGCGATCCGCAAGTTGACCTCCACCATTGAAACGTTCGTCAATGATAAACCCTTCTTTATCAAGTTGACCATAATACATTTTTACCAGATCAAGTTGCCCGCGTTCACTAGTATTGGTCATATAAACATAGCCCAGTTTTCCGTCTGAAAGTTTTTCAGTCATCAATCTATTCTGTTCAATCCAGTCCAGATACCTGATATTGCTTTCCTGGCCATCAGTCAGGCAGGTGACAATAACTTCTTTAGCATCACTTACATTACCTGTTTTACTAATTTTTAAAGCCACTGTTTTGCCATCCAGCCCTTCAAAAGCTGCAAAAGGTTCTTTGTCTAATGGAAGTACCATGCCATTCACGGAATGAATGTAGTCTCCTTCAGAAACCCCAACACCCGGACGATCGAAGGGTGACCTGTTTTCGGCATCCCATGGCGCGGGTTTGACGATTCTCTTGATTTTATAACCTTTGGCATCATAAGCCCAGTCAATCCCTAAATAACCTGTGCCAACAGTTTCAACATTCTGGTTGTCACCCCCAAAAGTATAAGTGTGTCCTGCACTCAGTTCAGCAGAAAGGTTTGATTGAATGTAGCTTACGTCCCAGCGTGAACGGGCATCTTCAATCAAGGCACCATATTGTGTGCGCAGAGCTTCCCAATTGACTTGTTGCATGTCTTCGTCATAAAAAAAGTCTCGATAGCGTCTCCAGGTATCATCAAAAATTTCCCGCCACTCTTCTCTTGGGTTCAGTTCCATGACTAGGCCATCAGTTGGGATGGCATCTTTAATCTTTTGGTCTGCTTCTGGCTTGATAATGCCAAATTGTGGACCGCTTTTTACCAATAAAGACTTTCCATCGGCTGATTCCACCACACCACTGATTTTTGCCATGATGGATTTTTCTTCTCTTTCTTTTAAGTCATAGAACATGAGTTCTGGGTCTCCTCCAGCAGATCCGGAATTTGGATAACGCATGTAAACAACTTTGCCTTCAAATGCCATGAGGTCAGACAGATTACCTGGTTTTACAGGAAGAATCACAAGTCGGCTTTCTAAATCGTTCCAATCAATCTTTATGGGGTCCAATTTAACTGCCGGTTCTTTTGTTTTTTCTTCTTTGCCTTTTTTCTTGTCTTTATTATCGGCAGGCTCTTCTTTCTTTTCGTCTTTTAAATCATCATTTTTTGCGAGCAGTAGATAAGGTGAATCATTACTTAGACTTATAGCGGCCAGCTGCGTAGTGTTGGGATAAATCCACGTGCCATCCTGTAAACCACTATACTCAGCATTAAAGTTTCTGTCCGTTAAAAACATTAAATATTTGCCATCCGCACTGAAAATAGAATGATGATCATTGTAAAAGCCACTCGTTACTTTTCGGGCTTTTTTGTTTGTAAAATCGTAAATAAAAATGGCTTCATTTTCATTTTCCATACCAATGGAGTATGTTAAATATTTAGAGTCATGAGACCAATTGATTGGATAGTTATAGCGGCCACCATGACCATAATTCCAATTATAGTTATCTACAATCTCGATGTTACCAGAAGTCACATCCACAACACTGATATTATTTTTTTCATCGATAAAAGCTAACTTTTTACTATCTGGTGACCAATGAAGTGTATATCCGTAGCCTTTATTTCTTGAGGTTAGTTTTCTCGCTTCCTGGTCAGTGCGCATCGCTTGTAAATAAATCTCATATTCTCCTGATTTATCGCTCCAATAGGCAACGTAATCACCATTTGGGGACCAGGTTGGGCTGTGGTCAAAGGCTCCAGAGCTTCCAGTAATATTTTGCACAAAACCTTCTTTTACCGGTACATTAAATAATTCACCTCGAGCTTCGAAAACAATTCGGTTGGCACCCGGTGAGGCCGTCATATTATTGATTTTCTTATCTACGTTAACTCTTCGAGACATCTCTAAAGTCAAATCACTCACTACGGATACCTTTACTTCTTTTGATTGTTCCGTAGCCAGGTCCATAAGGTGTAATGTGCCTCCTACTTCAAAGACCAAGTCTTTTGGTCCGGCTGATAAATAGGTGATGTCAAAGTCATTGAAATGTGTTACTTGTTTGATTGATGTTGTGCTAACTTCATAGCTCCAAATATTCAAACGCATATCGTCTGAACGATCTGATAAAAAATAGATCTTATTGTTGGCCCATGCAGGTTTACCATCGTTAGCCACATTATCAGTAATGTTTTTGGCTGTTTTATTTTCTAAGTCAAATAAGATAACATCAGAAGTCAAGCCCCCACGATATCTTTTAAAAGGATAGGTTTCTGTAATTTTTGTGATGTAAGCTAACTGCTTTCCATCGGCTGAATAAGTTGCTATTTCACCATAGGGGATAGGTAATTTTTCTGGCATTCCCCCTGTTTTAGGAATAAGAAAGAGCTGATTTACCCTTCCTGAAGGAATACCAGTTTCCCGACGTGACGCAAAAAGAATTTTATCACCAGAGGGATGCCATTCTACCATCCTGTCAGAATGAGAACCATAAGTAATTCTATGCGGAACGCCTCCTAAAGTGGACATGACATAAACATCTGGATTTCCTCTATAACTAGCTGTAAACGCTATTTCGTTACCGTCTGGAGAGAATTTTGGATAGGACTCTTCACCAGGTGAATTAGTCAATTGGACTGCCATGCCTCCGTTTTTATCAACCACCCAAATATCGCCTCCATAGACAAAGCAAATTTGAGTTTCCGAAACATCAACGTACCTCATGAGTTTCGCGTTAATTTGACTAAAAGAAATTAAACTGGCCAGAGTGAAAAGGACTGTGATTATTTTTTTCATATTATTTGATTGATTAATTTTTTCTAAGATAAAAATTTATTGATGATTTTATGACAAAAAAGGGATACTATCCGTCACTTTGAAATAAAATCAATGGTTTATATCAATTGTAAACGAAGTTAGGGTTTTCAGCTTAAAAAACGATACGCACTTAAATAAAGTATCATGCTTCCCCTCATTCAATGGGTTCTTTTAAGGCTTTAGCAATATGCTTGGGAGGGACTATTTTTGAAATGATATAACCAACCAACATGGCTAAGGCAAAGGAAGGCGCCAGCACATCTAATTCTTTAAAATAAACACCGAAGCCTTCCATATTTGCGACCACAAACTTAAAAAATATGACGGATGTAAAACCTGTAATCATTGAGGCAATAGCGCCTTTTTCAGAATATCCTTTCCAAAAAAGTGATAGAATAATGACCGGACAGAATGTGGCTGCAATTCCAGACCATCCAAAAATCATGATCCAGAAAACCTGCCTATCAGGATACAGATTGTATAAAAGAATAGCAATCCCAAGTGCTATTAATGCCATCGCGACCGTTACTAATCTTGATAATTTTGTTAAATCTTTATCATTTAAATCGGGTCTGAATATTTTCTGATAAAAGTCCCGCGTAATGGCACTAGAAGCAATAATGAGAAGCGAATCTATAGTAGACATAATGGCTGAAAGGACGATGGCAATAAAAATGGCCACCAGTATGGTTGGTAAGAATTCGTGGGTCATCATACTTAAAACATCTTCCCCACCATTTCCTAATATGGCTTCCGGATTCTGCCCTTCTTTTGTGAAATAAATGCGAGCAAGAATACCAATGGTTACTGCCGCTGCATCTGTTAAGAGGGTAAAAATAAGGGCAACCCATTTTCCTTTATCAATTTCTTTTTCACTTTTAATGGACATGAATCTGACATAAACTTGCGGGGATCCTAAGAAGCCCAATCCAATCATTGAGAAACCCAGAATAGTAAACAGGTTCATCAACCCGTCTTCGCTTCGTCCCATTATTTGTGTTAGCGTTGGGTCGATGGCATTCAATCCTTCCGTGATTCCGGATCCATGGTCCATAGAGAACCACACCACAATTGGTAGTAAAACCAGCCCAAAAAACATTAAAATCCCTTGGAACATATCTGACCAGACGGCCGCAACAAATCCACCAATAAAAATATAAATTAGCACAATAACAAAACCAATGAGCGCACCAATGCGATAGTCTATATTAAGCAGGGATTCGAATGCAATTCCTGTTACATCCATTTGAGATGCGACGTAAATAACAACGAAAATAACCAAGGCTGAAGCCGAAATAATCCGAAGACTGTTTGTTGATGATTTAAAATGACTTTCAAGGTAGTCTGGTATGGTGATGGCTTTATAATCGTCTGATCTCTTTTTAAATCGTTTAGCCATAAATTGCCATGAAATTAAAACCCCTAGCAATTCTCCAATAACAACCCAATAGGCTGAAAAGCCGGCCATCGCGCCCATTCCTGTTAAACCAATTAATAGCCATCCTGATTCGCCGGTTGCTCTGGCAGAAAAAGCAACAGCCCAAAAGCCCATATTTTTTCCTCCCACATAATAATCGCTCATGCTTTTAACTCGCCGTGAGGCAAGAATTCCGATTAAAAATAAAATAGAGACATAAATAGCGAGGACAGTAATTTTTATAATCATTGGGTTTTTTAAAGTACGGGTGAATATAGCCTTTATCAAATAAAAGGTCAGGTATATCCAAAATAGATGGTGAGATTTAATTGATTATAACGAATCTGACACAAAATCAAGTCTTTTTTCTGACAAATAAAAGCTTCGAATAGTATTAAAATTTTAATTTGAAAGACGGTTTTTGGAAGTTTAAAAGATTGCTACGATTTTAATCCACACTATTGCGTATTCTTTTTTTAGAAACTTACTTAATCTGATTACAATTATTCTTGATTTAACTTTTGTTTTATTGTTTCTAATTTTTTTTGAAATAATTATAGACCTAATCTACACAGTAATTTTTTTATGGTTTTGACTTAACTATTTTGTGAAGGTTTGATTTAACTGACATATTTACCGATTATAAATATTTTTTATGAGTTTATTTTGACAAAGGCTCAAAAATTGTCCTTTACCATCATTAAAGGGCTATAGTACAATTTTTACATTTTAAGTTCATCAATACATAGGTTTACTATATATCCATTCCAAATTTTTAGTGCTTTGGCCTGGTTTTGGCAGCTACTGCTAAAGTAAGTTAAAATAAAAATGTTTGCTGCGTAAGAATTATGCAAAGAGTATTTTTTAAAAATTAAAATTTAAAGTATGAATCAAGTTAAAGAGAACAACACAGTAAAAGTACATTACACAGGTAAATTATCTAACGGACAGGTTTTTGACAGTTCTGAAGGAAAAGAACCTTTAGAATTTACTTTAGGAAAAGGACAGATAATTCCTGGTTTTGAAAAAGGGTTAATCGATATGAAATTAAATGAAAAAAAAACCATTACAATTGTTAAAGAGGAGGCATATGGAGATATCAATAATGATTTAAGACAAGAGGTAAATAGAAGCGAACTTCCCCAAGATATTACACCCGAAGTTGGTATGGGGCTTGTTTCTAAATCTCCAGATGGGCAAGAAAACAATGTACGTGTCGTTGAAGTGAAAGAGGAAAGTATTGTCATAGACGGAAATCATCCTTTAGCAGGCAAAGACCTTATTTTTGATCTTGAAGTGGTAGAAATTAAAGATACAGAGATTAAAGTATAAAATAAGTTATTTATTTTTGAATTACCTGATAACCTTTGTTGAACAAGATTCAGCAAGGGATGTCAGGTTTTTTGTTCCTCGTTTAATTCTGTGATCTTTTTTTGTTTGGGAGCTTAAAACTTCCATGTTTGTCGAACATCTCGTCAAATTCCAGGAAATGGGAAAAGATAAATTTTTCTGGTTTCAGGTCAGTTTTATGGAAGATGTAGGCAAAAATACTTAAGTAGAACTCCCCTTTAAAGTCGAGCCATACACAAACAAAAAACTCAAGTCATTGATAATGAAATATAATGGAATGAAGCAATCTGTTTATTGTGTGAAATAGATTTGTTTTAGTAAAGTATTGTGAGATTGTTTTACTTAGCCTGTGCACCGTATAAACTTACTCCCAGCAAAGACCTTAATCTTACTCTGGAAAAGTAATATGCTGGTAAGCCCCTAAATCTGGTGAAGCTGTCCGGTTTATATTTAAAATATCAAAGGGTACCTGGCTTGAAAACATGATGTTACCTTGGTTATTAGCCGCAGAATTATCGCCAATAATCAATTGGTTTATGAAAGCATCTTTAAAATCCGGGTTTTTATTAAAAATAACGCTTTCGTAATGCGTGGTGTCATTAAAATCATAATTGTAGCCCGTAAAGTTGTTGCCGTTATCTTCAAAACGTATTAAACAGTTGGTAAACTTAAAATTAAAAACCACCGCAGCATCTTCAATTTCATCTAATAAAATCTCAGGGTTATCATTGCCGTAAATAATACAGTTATTAAAATTGGCTTCGGTTAAATCAGAAAGAATGGCATTATTATCTGCATCAA
This sequence comes from Gaetbulibacter aquiaggeris, assembly GCF_044003965.1. Taxonomy (NCBI): domain Bacteria; kingdom Pseudomonadati; phylum Bacteroidota; class Flavobacteriia; order Flavobacteriales; family Flavobacteriaceae; genus Gaetbulibacter; species Gaetbulibacter aquiaggeris. The sequence goes on along the minus strand of NZ_JBAWKC010000006.1, from coordinate 31,910 downwards.
CAATAAAGTTGTTTAGCAAGACCGAAGGAAATTGCCTGAAGCTATTATTCCAGTAATTAGCAATAGTACAGTGTGTAAAATTATATTTTCCTCCTAAAGTCCCCGCAAATGAAGACTGCCCGGAATTGTTTATCACTAGATTTTCGCCAGCAATTGAGGTATTTCTACCTAAAACACCAAAAGCACTGGAGTTATATATTTGAGTGTTGTTAATCTTAAGTTTATTTGAGGCTTCATCAGGATTACCATCGCTAAGAATACCAACCGTAGCGTTTTTTATAGTGGTGTAATTAATGGAGTTATTGATACTTCCATCTAAAAGCCAGATAGCGCTCCATTGTCCGGGTATCTCTGAAAAATTGGGTTCCAGTCTGTCACCTTCCAGAATAACTTCATTTTCTAACAGATCTTGGTCGGTACTAAATTCACCGTTAATTTTAATAGATGCGCCTTCAGTCACTAAAAGCCCAGAATTGTTATGAAAATGTAATCGTGCTCCAGGATTGACAGTGACCGTTTCACCATTGGGTACTGCAGCAAAACCGTAAATAACATAAGGTTTTGTGTTTGTAAAAGTTAGTTCTTCAGATAATAATTCTCGTCCTTGAATATCTGTTTCTACCAGTTCTCCGCCAATATTTAAGCTTAAGGTTTCAATAACCTTGGTGGTATTATCTCTATTGGGATAAATAAAAACGGCATCCTGAACAAGGGTAACCAGTTCCACTTTTTGAACATTTGAAGTGGAATTGAATTCTATTTGATCCGTATATAAAAAGGTTCCTGAATTGGCAAAAGTTGAAATATCTATAGTAGTTTCTATAAAAATATACAGGCTGTCTTTTGCAAGAATTTCAACATTTTCAAACGTTTTTCCAGAAACACCATCTACATTTAATCTATAGGATGAGCCTTCTCCTAAACTCAGATTTACTGAAGGAATGACAATATCACTGTTACTCCTGTTGTAAACCTTTAAGTTATAGGTGCTAGACCCAATATTAGTAAAAACGGTGTCCAGATAAACCGTGTCTTTTGAAAATTGAAGATCTCCTTTACTCGGTGAAAATTCAAAATCTTTTCTACAAGAACTCCAAAGTAGGACTAAAGAAAAAGTGATTATAAAATATAAGAGACGCTTCATAACACAAATATAAAAGTTACCTTTTAATATCAATTATTTTTTCAATATAGATTACATGAATAAATCAGTTATTTCTGAAGTTATTCTGGCAGGACGTTTTGTTTGCACATTAATTAAACACCATTTTGTTTCAGATATTGCTAATAGGGCGTTCGTTTGATTATGAGTAATTTGAACAACCCGCGTGCAGGTGGCGCCTGAATATTTTTTAATATAGGTTTTAAGTTTAATGCTATCATTTAAAAAGGCCTCATTTTTATATTCAATGCAATGATTTGTCATGACCCAAAAATAATTTTCAAGCGTATCTTGTGAAGCATTTTTTAACCAATGTTGTTTCGCTATTTCCTGAACCCATTCCACATATCTAATATTATTCACATGATTCAGTTCATCTAAATCCTTTTCAGTTACAGTAATAATAGACTCAAAAACTCGCATTTTTATAAAATTATATTACAAAAGTACCCTATTTTTTGTTGTAAATATAAAAAATAGCGTTCAAGGACTTGTCATTCCGCAGAGCGATATAATTTTAATACATTTGCTAGAAATTATTGAATTATGACATTAGATTTTCCTTTAACTTTTAATCCTATTTTGAAAGAACGTATTTGGGGTGGTAACAAGTTAACTACCGTTTTTAAAAAGGGTTCAGAAAAAACGGGAATTGGTGAAAGCTGGGAACTTTCTGATGTTGATGGAGATATTTCTATTGTTTCAAATGGTCCTTTAAAAGGTAAATCGCTTAAAGACCTTATTCAAACCTACAAGGGTAAATTAGTTGGGGAAAAGGTTTATGACGCTTTTGGAAATAATTTTCCTATACTCATAAAATATATCGATGCTAAAACACCATTATCCATTCAAGTACATCCAAGTAATGAATTGGCCAAAACGCGCCATAATTCTTTTGGAAAAAATGAAATGTGGTATATTATGGAAGCTGAGGAAAAGGCTGAATTGATAGTAGGGTTTAATCAAGAACTCACTCGAGAAAGTTATAAAAGAAAACTTGATGAAGGACAAATTTTAGAGGTTTTGAATAGCGAAGAAATTTCAAAGGGCGATACCTTTTATATCCCGACAGGCAGAGTGCATGCTATTGGGGCTGGAGTGGTATTAGCTGAAATTCAACAAACTTCTGATGTTACTTATAGAATTTATGATTACAAAAGAGTGGATGCTAAAACGGGTAAAGAACGAGAACTTCATACTGAATTGGCTCTTGAAGCGATTGACTACAAATTGTATGATAATTATAAAACATCCTATACTTTAAAGGAAAATAAATCCAGTGAATTAGTTTATTCTCCATATTTTAAAACCAATATTATTCAGCTTAAAGGAAGCTTAAAACAAGATTATTCAAGTTTAGATTCCTTTGTTATCTATATGTGTGTTGAAGGCACTGCTGAAATTAAGTATGGTCATAATACTTGTCAATTACATCTTGGACAAACCATGCTGTTACCAGCAACCATTTTAAATGTTGAACTCATATCTAATAATGCTAAATTGTTAGAAGTCTTTTTATAAACTATGACCTCTAATTATTTAAATCATTTAATCTTATTATCATTAATTTTTAATCTGATTAATGGCTGTTTCAAATGTCTGCATTTTAAATCAATCAGGGTTTAATCAAAATTTGTTACTTTCGGTAATTGTTTATAAATCTCAAAAAAAATATAACATGTTTGCAAGATTAAAAGGATTTTCACGTGCATTTTGGACTGCTAATATTGTAGAATTACTGGAAAGAGGCGCTTATTACGGAGTTTTTATAGTTATAACCTTATATCTATCGAGAATTCTCGGTTTCACAGATGTTGAAGCTGGATTAATTTCTGGTGTTTTTTCAGGTGGTCTTTACTTACTACCAACGTTTACGGGGGCATTAGCAGATAAAATAGGATTTAAATATTCCCTTTTAATAGCATTTACCTTATTGAGTATTGGTTATTTTGGTTTAGCAGTGATTCCTACTGTGTTAGAGTCTAATGGCTTAGTAGATTATTCAAATGAGATTATAAAATTTACAGGATTATTGGAGTCTCCACAACAATGGGCCATTGTTCCGATCATGATAATTATTATGATTGGTGGTTCGTTTATTAAGTCAGTTATTACTGGAACTGTAGCCAAAGAAACCACAAAAGCTACGCGAGCGCAGGGATTCTCTATTTTTTATATGATGGTGAATATTGGTGCTTTTTCTGGTAAAACTATAGTGAAACCCTTAAGAATGGCCATGGGGGATATGGGGCTGGTGTATATCAATTATTTTTCTGCTGGTTTAACTGCCTTAGCCTTGATCATGATTATTTTCTTTTATAAGAGTGCTAAAGATGAAGGTCAAGGAAAGACAATTAGTGAAATTTGGACGGCTTTAATAAAAGTTTGTACTAATGGACGATTGCTTGCGCTCATTTTGATTATTACGGGATTCTGGATGGTTCAGCATCAATTATATGCAACCATGCCAAAATACGTATTACGTATGGCAGGTGAAGGCGCTTCACCATCTTGGTACGCCAATGTAAATCCACTCGTTGTAGTGTTAACGGTAACCTTTGTAACTAGAATAATGGCAAGTAAAACGCCGTTGATATCTATGACAGTAGGAATGTTCATTATGCCTTTATCGGCTTTAGCGATGGCTTCAGGGAATTTATTGAGCGGAGGGGACATTGACTTAGGATTTATGAGTATGCATCCAATTGCTTTAATGATGGTAGCCGGTATTGCATTGCAAGCTTTAGCAGAGTCCTTCATTTCACCACGTTATCTTGAGTTTTTTTCATTGCAAGCACCCAAAGGCGAAGAAGGTCTATATCTTGGTTTTAGCCATTTACACTCGTTTTTATCATCTATAATTGGTTTTGGCCTATCAGGTTGGTTACTGTCCAAATATTGTCCAGATCCAAGATTATTTGATTCACATGAATCATGGGCAATAGCATCTAGCAATGCACATTATATTTGGTACTTCTTTGCAGTTATAGCATTAACATCTGCCATATCTTTAATCATTTATGGAAAAGTGATTAACCGATTGGATGCAAAAGTGAAACATATTTAATATTAGCTAAATTGTTAGAGGCGTTGTTATAAGAGTACTCAAGATTTGTTATTTCTTCTTATTTATTTTGATTCTTTTTAATCACTTTAAGCCTTGCTATCAGTATGTTTTAAAGGGTTATAAGACCATATTATTATTGTTTAGAAAATAAAGTCTTTCAGAATTTGGCATTTATTTCTTAAATTGAATAGGTTTTTTATGGTTGAAAAATAAGCAAATTCAATCTATCATATAAATAAGAGTAAAAGATGAAACAGATTAATTTTACTTTAAATGGCAAGCCAGTATCTTTAGAAGTGCAGGGCCAGGAGTCTTTACTAACAATCATCCGAACATATTTAGAGCAAACCGGTACCAAATATGGTTGTGGTATTGGAGAATGTGGTGCGTGTACGGTACTTATCAATAAAGAACCGGTCCGTTCTTGTATGACACTTGCAGAAGATATTGAAGGGAAAGAAATTATATCAATAGAAGGATTAAGTGTTGATGGGGAATTGCATCCCATTCAGGAGGCATTTATTTCTCATGATGCCTTGCAATGCGGTTTTTGCACTTCCGGAATGATTATGAATGCCTATGGTTTTCTATTGCAAAACCCAAATCCTAGTCGGGAAAAAATTATAGTTGGAATGGAATCTAATTTATGCCGATGTGGTGCTTATAATCGTATTGTGGATGCGATCGAAACAGCAGGAAAAGAAATGCCTAAAAAAGTGAAATTATGAAATCAGCAATTAAAAACGAAACGGCGTATAGCAGAAGAAGATTTATAAAAAATTTAGGTGGCGGTGTGTTGGTTGTATTTTGTTTGGGTGAAATATCTTTTAGCTCTCTTTTTGCTCAAGATGGTCAGCCTATAGAAGAACTAGATTTTAATGCCTATTTGCGGGTAAAAGAAGATGGTAGAGTAGACTGTTTTACCGGTAAAATTGAAATGGGACAAGGGATTATTACATCACTGGCTCAGGTCGTGGCAGAGGAATTGGAAGTTTCAATTTATGATGTGGATATGATTATGGGTGATACAGAATTGTGTCCTTATGATGCAGGTACCTGGGGTTCCCTAACAACACGTTTTACAGATCCGGTATTGAGAGCTGCAGCTGCAGAAGCACGGGAAGTATTATTGGATCTTGCTGCAGACCATTTTGGTTTGAATAAGACTTCACTGCAGGTAGCAGAAGGGATCGTTTCAGTTAAGAATGATTCCTCTAAAAGAATAGCATATGCGGAATTGACCAAAGGCAAAAAGATTGTTCGGAGTTTGACCAAGAAACCTGAATTAAAAAAAGCTAAAGATTTTAAGTTAATAGGTAAACCTATCAGGAGTTTAGATGCAGAGGCTAAAGTAACAGGAAAGGCTAAATATTCGGCAGACATCATTTTGCCTGGAATGGTGCATGCCACTATTGTGAGACCAGAAGTATTTGGTTCTAGAAAAGTAAAAGTCGATGCTTCAAAATTATCTGATTTTGCAGGCGTGGAGTTGATAGAAAGGGAAAATTTGGTAGCTGTAGTACATGCTGATCCAGAAGTGTCTAAACGAGCAGCTAATAGCATTCAGGTGACTTGGGAGGCTCCGAAAGCAAAAGCAAATCAAGAAACCATATTTCAATATTTGGAAGATACTATTCAAGACAATAAAGTATTTGAAAAAGAAGGAAGTTTACCTTTAGGGAAAGAAGTTTCAATGATTTACAAAGAAGCCACCTACCATGATGGCTATAAAGCACATGCCTCCATCGAAACCCATGTGGCTACCTGCTATTTTGAAGGGGATAAAGTGACTATATGGGCCTCCACGCAAAGTCCGTTTGGCACCCGGTCTTCCGTGGCTAAGGCTTTGGAGATGCCGTTGGAGAAAGTACATGTCAAACAAATATTTTTGGGCGGTGGTTTTGGTGGAAAATCCAACAGCCAACAATCTGTTGAGGCAGCTACCATTGCAAAATTGTGTGGGAAACCGGTCCAATTGGTATGGAGCAGGAAAGAAGAATTTATGTACGATAATTTCCGTACTGCTGCTGTGGTAAAAGTAGCAGGGGGTACTGATAACAATGGGAAACTAAAGGTTTGGGATTTTGATATTTACTGTGCCGGAACAAGGGGTACAGAATTGTTTTACGCCATTCCAAACAAACGAATTAGATCTTTCAATCAATCAGGTGTTCATCAATTTGGAACTGGTGCTTGGAGGGCTCCTGGAAATAATACCACTACTTTTGCACGGGAATCTCACATCGATGTGGTGGCACATGCAGCCGGAATTAAACCGTTGGATTTCCGCTTGAACAATCTGGAAAATAAAGAAATGATTGCAACATTGCAACTGGCTTCTCAAACCTTTGGTTATGACAGAGAAAAAAAACCGGGACATGGCTATGGTATTGCACTCGGACAAGATGCCGGTACTCTGGTGGCCATGATTGCTGAGGTATTTGTAGATAAAGTAACAGGCGTGGTTCAACCAATCAGAATCGTTTGTTCTCAGGATATGGGCCAAGTAGTAAATCCACATGGAGCTATTTTGCAAACCGAAGGAGGTATTACTATGGGCATAGGATATGCTTTATATGAAGAAATAGAGTTTAACGGAGGCGAAATGAAAACTACGAATTTTAATCGTTATGAAATTACTAGATTTTCAAAAACACCAAAAATTGAATGTGTTTTTATCGATAAAATGGATGCCAAAGCGCAAGGTGGAGGAGAACCTGCTATTATTTGTGTAGGTGCCGCAATAGCCAATGCTGTTTTTGATGCTTGTGGTGCCAGGGTATATCGCATGCCAATCACTCCAGAAAGAATATTGGCGGCCCTTTAATAAATTAAAGAAAACTGTTGTATGGTAGTTAGAAAATATTTCTGAATGTTATAAATATAAATAATTCGGGAATAATGTGGTGTGACTAAGTAAAACAAAAAACACTAGCTAATTGATTTCCAAATGTTAAGGTTGTTATTCTGTAAAGAATTCCCCTCAGGAACCTGTTATGTTTTTATTAGTAAATAGAGAGTTTACTTTTTTTTAATTACCGAGGGGTAACCAAAAGGTTAACTACTTTATATTTCAAAAAACAAAGCTTTGTATTCTTTATTACTGAAAAGAGAGGATTCAACTTCCCATGAATAAATGAATCGATAGTTCTATTCTTTTTATATCAAATTTTTATTAATTGATAGGTTTTGCCTTTGGTGGTTTTAAATTGAAGAGATCCGTCTTTATTTGTTGTAAAAGCAACTTCTTGTCCTCCTTCCATTATTTTGAATTTACCTTCTATTTCGAGTTTACATAGGATACCTGCTTTAGAGAGGATTTCTAAATCTGTAACTTTTTTATCCTTCCAAACCATTTTTAGTTGGAATCCACCTCGAACGCAAATACCATCAAATTTTCCAGTACCCCACTCCTTCGGTAAGGCTGGAAGGATATCAATTACACCTTCATGAGACTGTACCAACATTTCTGTAATTCCTGCGGTTACCCCATGAGAGCCATCAACTTGCATTGACCCTGAACATAATGCAAAAAGTGATTTGGTACATACATCTTTGAGGTATCCTTTGTAAATTCTTAAAGCTCTTTCACCATCATATAACCTTGCCCAAATTCCCATCTTCCAAGCTCTAGACCAACCTGTTGATTCATCACCACGTAAATCCATTACTTTTTTTAATGGCGCTACAAGTTCTGGAGTTCTTTTCACAGAAAGTACATTGCCAGGATACACTCCATACATATGTGAGAAATGTCTATGGTGTTTTTCCATCTGACCATAATCTTCAGTCCATTCTTGAAGTGTTCCGTCTTTACCAACTAGTGAGGGAACCAACCGTTCTCTTGCTTTGGCTACCTCGTTGGCATAATAACCATCTTTACCTAAGATCTCAGTCGCTTGAATGTAGTAACTGAAAAGGTCTTTAAGAATCTGCATGTCTATTGTAGAACCATAAACAATGGTGGTGAAGTAATATCCAACAACTTCATCATAAAAGTATTTGTAACCGGGTCCTGCTGGTGGATTCTCTGGTGAGTTAGATGGGCTGGTAACCAACCATTTCCCATTTGGATGCTCTACAAGAAAATCCATAAAGAAGTCAACTGCTCCTTTCATAGTAGGATATGCTCTTTCTAAAAATGTTTTGTCTTGCGAGTATAAGTAGCGTTCCCACATATGCGTAGTTAACCACGCCCCTCCAACTGTGAATGTTCCCCATTGTGCACCATCCATTGGCGCAGCAACTCTCCATAAATCTGTATTTTGGTGGAAAACCCATCCTTTAGCACCATAATGCTCTTTAGCAACTTTGCTTCCTTCATCTTTTAACTCTTCAATCATCTTGAAGAGAGGTTCGTGAAGTTCTGAAAGATTGGATGATTCTGTTGCCCAATAATTCATTTGCGTGTTGATGTTGGTTGTGTATTTTGAATCCCATGATGGATTTGGATTATAATTCCATATACCTTGGAGATTGGCTGGTTGTGTACCAACTCTGCTTGAAGAGATTAGTAAATACCTCCCAAACTGGTAAGACAAGGCTGCCATTTGTGCATCAGGATTGTTCTGAATACTATCAACCCTAACATTAGTAGGAAGATAGGAGGAAGGAGTAGATTCAAAACTCATGCTTACCCTTTTGAAAAGATGCTGAAAGTCTTGAATTGCTTCCTCTCGAACTTTTTTGTATTGCTTGTTATCCACATTTTTCATGTAGTCTTGAACTCTTTGTGCCTGGTCACCGCTTACATCCTTGTAATTAACAAAGTTGGTTGCTGCTGCATAGTAGATGGTCACTGCATCTGCATTCTCAACAATAAGTCGGCTGTCGTCCAGACTAACTTTACCGCCTTCATTGAGAAATCGTGCTCTACCTTCGTATAACATTTGGCCGTCAATACCGAGATAATCTGCAGACCTTCCTCTAAGGACCAATTCATTTTCATTTTCTCCATCCATCCAAAAATAATCTGTTCCGTAGTTGGAATGGGCATTATTTCTCATACCTCTGAGTTCTGCTTCAAAAGAGAGCATTCCTGGTTTATTGGATGTGAGACGAATTGCGATTGTTTGATCTACATGTGATGAAATTACTTCTCTTGTGTATGTCACTCCATCAATTTTGTAAGACACACCAGCGACGCCAGTTGATAAATCCAACCAACGTTTGTAATTGCTATACTCTTGCCCTTTTTTGTAAAACAAATGAAGTGCACCTAAGCTTTGGTATTTCATTTGCTCAATTGGATAACCCAATAGATTTCGGCTAAATAATTTGTGTGCTTTTATTGGCTCTCTCTCAAAAAGTAATTTTTGAATTTCGGGTAATACTTTGTGGCCGCCTTTAACAACGGTGCTGTAAGGTCCACCTGAATAGTAAGTATCCTCATTAAGGCAAATTTGTTCTTCTTCAATACCTCCAAACACCATGCCACCCAGCCTTCCGTTACCAACAGGCAATGCATCTTCCCATATTTTTGCTGGTTCCTTGTACCACATCAAAGTGGCGGGGTCAAACTCCTTACTGTCAATTTTATCACTAAGATCCTGTGACCATAGCTTTGTTGGTATAATACTATTGAGAAGTAAGCATGCAATAACGAAGGAAATTCTGTATTTAAATTTGTTATTCATCTTTATTTTGAATTCTATTTCAATATAATTTATGATATTTAATATTTAAAAGCAAACTCTGTCCTTCTTCCCCTAAATAAGACGCAAACTCTTGATTTTTTTTATAATGTTTAATGTCACATAAGGTCCAACTAAAACCAGTATGCGACTAAGTTTTTAGAGGCACTATGATTATCCGCCACGTCAGGTGACTAAGGACGCATATTTATTTAAGTGTTTGTTGTGGTTTGTTGTTTTTGAAAATAAATATGCCAATCAAAAGTCCAATGACAGCACCAACTGGAATACCCACTAAAGCCATGAAAAATGAGATTATTGAGCTTCCACCAGTGTATCCCATGCTTGCACCAATTTGCGCTCCTCCAATGAAGCCAGCTATACAGCCTAAAATGACCAGTACTATTCTGAATAAGACGGTAAATATTTTCATTTATGATTATTTGTTGATAAAAACAATAAGGCATAACTGTTTTTTATACCCAACTACCTATATTTAAGCACAAAATAGCAATTATTTTTATACGTTGTTGTGCTTTCATTATTTTTAAAGCTTTAAATAATCATCAATCATCAATCATCAATAATCTGTCATTTTATCTATTTCAGTAATTATATGTAATCCTATGGATTTTCCTCTTTTATAAGGTGTAATTATATTCCATTCTTGCGCTACTGCCTGACTGACGATATTCCTAAATGCCGTCGAATCATGTATATCTTTAAATACGTTGTTAATTTCTTCTTGAGTAGTTTTTGTGGCTTTCAGTTCATCGTTATTCATAAAAATGTAAGCCATCATTAAAGTTCTATCAACGTCATATGCCATTTTAGCTTCTAATGTTTCGACATAATCATTATAACTTTTTTCTGCTTCTGCCATTTGATGCGTTTTGGCATAGTAGTCAATGATTAGGTTATTTAAATCAGACCCATTTAATTTTCCTAAATATGGTGAGTTTTTTAAGCCATCATAAGCACTAGTATTTGGTTTGAAATAAAAATCTCTATAAGAATATAATGCGTAGCGCGTATCGTTAAAATCAAATGTCTTGTTTAAAAAATTAAGCTGCTCTTTTTTACAGTATGCTACGATAACTTCTCTTTTTTTAATTAAAGAATCTAGAACTTTGATATCTCCTTTTATATTTTCTTTTAAACTTAACAAATATTGATTTAATTCTGCTTTTCCTTTTTTCTCTTCATTCCAATTATTTATTTGCAAGGCAATCAATATTCCAATAACTACGAGGACTATTTCTCCGACAGCATATTTAAAATACTTACCAGTTTTATTTTTTTCCATAAGGTCGTATCGTATTTTTTTAAAGAATTTTATCATTGATTAGTGGTTTGTGCTTTCGTTAATTTTTATTGTCTTGATTGTAGCTCTTTATCTATTTCATTAATTAAATTATCCATTGAAATCATGATATCTCTAAAAAACTCAAAGCCTCTTTTGCGCTGCCTTAAAATCATACTTAATATATTTTTGAATTCTTCATTTTGCTTTAAACCCTCAAAGTCATTCGGTCTTGAGAGCATTAAATTTTCTTCATGGAAACGCTTCATATGCTTTGCGAAAAAAGGTGTCACAATATTTGACATGAGTTCGCTTTCACTTGTGTCATAATCTTGAATAATTTTTGCTAATTCTATTTCGTACATATTTACAATTGCATTTTTAAGAACCTCATTTGAAATGAGGTCTAAACCTTTAGTTTGTAAAGAACTATATGCAGTATTTATTATATATGGACTTGCCCAAAATGTTAACCTTCCAAAACTAGTATCTAGTTCTTCATTATAAGGGAGGTTATTTTTAATATAAGTTTCAATTTTTTGATAGTTGTATAGATCTTCATGATTACGTATGGTGTCACGTTTAAAATTAGCTAAATTAGATTCTAAATTGGTTTTTATATCAAAAAGCAATTTTAGTTCTTCATTTTGAAGTTTTCTATCTTCATTCCAATTATTAATACTTAAGGCTATGAGAATACCGATAACCACAAGCACAATTTCACCAATAGCATACCTCAGGTATTTCAATGGTTTATTATCGTCTGCAAGTGTTTTACGGATTTTTCTAAAGAATGGTATCATTGGTTTTTGCTGAAGATTTTAATCATCATTTTGTTTGTCTAATTCTGCTTTAAGCAATATTTTTATGGCTTTGGCCTGATTACAGATATCGTCATAACTATTTCCAGCCATCAGCTTGTTTTGGATAACATAAGGTATGAACTCCAAAAATTTGGGTTTGTTCAACATGCGTTCAAATGTTTCTTTTGCCTCAATCGCACTATAATTTTTAGTAATATAATAATCGCCCATGTCTATAACTTGACTTGTTGTAAAAATGCCCTGTTTAAGCTGAGAATAATTAAGTTGAATGTCTTGTTGGAGAAAATTATATTGCCCTTCGGATGATGTCCAAGAGTAGTATTTTTGAAGTGCTGCCCTGAGAGCCTCATTACTAATTAGAGAAAGATTTCCACTAGATTTGAGTTCTTCAAAAGCATTGTCCGAAATAAGCGGTATGTTGGTATAACTAGCATGTTCGATACTTTTCATAAAGTAACTGGAAGAATCTACGGCCAGCTGTGGCTTATCTATCGTCCTCAACAAAAATTCAGCACGATGAATACGGCTTTTGTTTAAAGAAATAGCGGTCAAAATGTTTTCTAGATTGGTGTTTAACTCAACTACAAAACGCTTAAGGAATATTTTTTCTTGAATGCGTTCTTTCCTCTGTTCGTTCCAACTATTAATCTGAAGCGCAATCAAAATTCCTATTACAACAAGGATAATTTCTCCAATGGCATACCTAAAATATTTTATAGGCTTGTTATCGTCTGCAAGTGTTTTACGGATTTTCCTGAAGAATGGTATCATAAGGTTGGTTTGATTTACTTCAATAAGTTATAAATATACTAATTACTTGATTTCTCTATCATATCAAATAATATTTCTTTTGGTGAATTAGTTTGGTAAAGGTCTTTTAATTGCTTTTCTAACCTGTTACTTTTTACATAGAGTTTTTATAAGTCGTCTGAACATTTAACCGTTTATTTTAATGAAATTGAGTATTTTTTTATCTATATATCGGCTAATAATGGACTAAATATAAAAACAAAAAACCCTAACAAATTGATTAACAATTGTTAAGGTTTAAATTATGCGGAGAAAGAGGCTCCGATGACCTTTAAATTTTATCAGTGATATCAAAGGGTTCCGCTTTTTAAGTTGCCATAGGGTAACTCATAGGGTAACCACTTTTTTTTATATCAAATGTTCTAATGTAAATAAACGAAAATTATTTTAAAAAGTTAAACTCTTCTCTAATTTTTTAATTTCAATTATAAGAATCTAAGTGTTGCTAACTAAAAGTTCGAGTCTAGTTCCAACTACAAGTAAAACCTTCAACCTTTTTTGGTTGGGGTTTTTTTGTTTGCAGCAAACTTTTAGTAAAAAAATCTTAAAAATATGTTTCGTTTTTAATTATTTAAGATGATTTTCTTTTTTTTAATATGGTAATAGGTTGTAAAATTTAAAAAAGTAAATATTTAGTGATTATATAATCTATACATATTTGTTCAATTTATATAATGTTGATGTTTTAATTATTAAGTAATTCCTATTATTTTACTTAATTTGCGAATTATTGAATCCATATTAAATAATATATTGGTTACAGAAGACAATAAAAGCAGTAAAAGTAATTTGAAGCAAATATTTGATGCATATTACGAAGCACTCGTACAATATGCTAATCGATTTTTGCATACAAAAGCTGAATGCGAGGATTTGGTTCAAGATGTTTTTGTTAGTCTTTGGGAAAAGGAAAACATATTTCCTGATGAGGTATCATTGAAGGTTTATCTATATAAAACTGTACGCAATAAATGCTACAATGTGATTAAACATAATAAAGTAAAAAATAAATACGCTGAAATTACAATTCAGTCAATAGAAGACGATAATTTATTTTTAAAACAAATTCTTGAGGAAGAAATTGTTCGCCAATTATACCATGCTATTGAAGTCCTTCCCGAAAGGAAAAAGCAAATTATTAAATTAAGCCTTAAAGGGCTTAAAAATAGTGAGATAGCTGATGAACTAAATATAAAACTACAAACCGTTAAAACGTTAAAATCTCAATCTTATAAAATATTAAGGGAACAGTTTAAAGATTTAAGCACCATTATCTTCTTTTTATTGGCATAATTTTCTTTCTTGCCTCAATTAAAACTTAGGTATTTGTAGTATTCAATAGCTATTTAAAACCAATTCGATTTTATTTTAAAATTGGGATTCCGGGAGTTATTCCTAAATATTTTCCATATTTCATAAAAAAAGATACTTTTTAATAGTACCTTATTAAAGCTTAGTTGTTCTATATATAAATACTACAAATAGAATGAACGATATTTTTCATATATCAAAACTTTTAATCAAGAAAAGATTAAAAATCTTAACGCTTTCTGAAGAATTGCAATTAAAGAAATTCAATAAACAATATCCCTTTTCAAAAAACATTAAAATTGAAGATTTAGTTGATAACATTGATGACTATGCTGCTATTAATAAGGAAAAAGCTTGGGAGTCTATTCAGAAGAAATCTCAAAAAATAAAAGACAAAACTGTTTTCAAAATCAGCAATAAAAAATGGTATCAATATGCTGCTGCTGCCCTAATTATTGGGATTTTAGCTACTGCCTATTTATTAAAGGAAACCTTAATTAATAAGCCTATTGAAAATACACCCATCATAGTTAAGCAAGATGTTAAGGTTATTTTACCTGGTTCAGATAAAGCAACGCTAACTTTAGAAGATGGTTCTGTTGTAATCTTAGAAAAAGGGAATGACTACCAATCACAAAATGTTAATAGTAACGGACAACAAATTGTGTATAAGGCAGGAGATAAAAAAACATCAGAGATTGCATTCAACTACCTAACCATTCCAAGAGGAGGTCAATTTTTTATTAAATTATCAGATGGTACTCAGGTATGGTTAAATTCCGAATCCCAGTTAAAATATCCTATTACTTTTATTGAAGGAAAAGCGCGTGTTGTAGAATTAGTTTATGGTGAAGCTTATTTTGACGTGTCACCAAGCACAGAACATCAAGGAGCTGAATTTAAAGTATTTAATCGATCACAAGAAGTTGAGGTTTTAGGCACAGAGTTTAACATTAAAGCCTACAAAGATGAAACAAATATCTATACTACTCTGGTTGAAGGTGAAGTGGCTATTAGTTCTGGTAGTCAGTATAATAAATTAATACCTGGTCAACAATCAAACTTAAATTTAGGAAATCAGAGTATAACAATCGCTAAAGTCGATGTAAACGCAGAAACATCATGGCGAAATGGTATTTTTAGTTTTAGAGGTAAATCGTTAAAAGAAATCATGAAAGTGATTTCTAGATGGTATGACGTAGATGTTGCTTTTGAGAACGAAAAACTTGAAGACATAACATTCAAAGGCGTCTTAGGTAAAAATCAAGATATTAAGGAAATCCTTGAAACAATCAAAAGTTTAAGTGTAATAAAAACCTATGAAATAAATGGTAAACAAATAATATTGAAATAAAAAACAAAGGGAACAAAGTTTAGACCGTGGAAAGTATAAAACTTATATCCCCTTTTTTAACAATTACTAATTAATCAAATGCTTAACTAATAACAATCAAATTTATGAAAATTAAACTAAACTATGTCCTTTTTTATATAAGAAGGAAGTTACTAATTAACATGATGAGAACCTTTATTTTCTTCTGCTTTACTGCAGTTTTTAGCTTTACACCTAGTAACGTGTTATCTCAAAATGCTAAAATCAAAATTGAATCAGATAAAACTCTAACGGTTGATGAGGTTTTTGATTTAATAATGCAACAAACAGATTACAAGTTTATTTATCAGGAAGGAATTTTTAAAGATTTTCCGAATGTTGAAGTTAAAAAGGGAATTATTCAAGCAAATGAGTTATTAGAAAAAAGTTTATCTAGCGGTAATTTTGTGGTATCTGTTGGAGCAGATAATACGGTTGTAGTAAAAGAGAAAATACCGAATAAGAAGGTTCAGCAACATTTAATTAATGGAATTGTTATTGATCAATCTGGACAACCATTACCTGGAGCCAATATTTTAGAAAAAGGAACGAACAATGGTACACAAACTGATTTCGATGGTGCATTCTCCTTTGAGGTTACCAACAAAAATGCTACAATAGTAATCTCATATATTGGATTTACTACTCAAGAAATTCCATTGAACGGGCAATCTAATATAACGGTTAAACTTTTAGAAAACACGGCTGCACTTGATGAGGTTGTGGTAGTTGGTTATGGTTCTGTAAAAAAAGAGAACTTAACAGGGGCCGTTGAGCAAATCACCTCTCGTCAAATAGAAAATAATTTAGGACCCAATACAGGACAATTACTTCAAGGGATTGCTCCTAACTTAAATGTAACCCTTGATGATGGGGGTATTAATGAAGAAGCTAATATTAATATCAGAGGGATTGGCTCAATAAATGGTGGTAACCCATTGATTCTTATTGATGGTGTACAAGGAAATCTCAATAGAATAAACCCTAGAGATATAGAATCTATTTCTGTATTAAAAGATGCCGCTTCTGCGTCCATATATGGCGCCCGTGCTGCTTTTGGTGTGATTTTAGTTACTACAAAAAATGCGAAGGAAGGTAAATTAAAGATTAACTACAATACTAATTATAGCTGGAGCTCACCAACAATTAGAACTGATAATTTTATTACAGATGGTTTAGATTGGGCAAGATTGAGCGATAAATTAAGTTTGTTAGAAAATTCAAGTACCTATTTAGGGTATTCTCAAGAAGATTATGATTATTTAGAAGCTAGACGTCAAGACCCCACTTTACCCTCCGTTTTAATTAAAACGGTAAATGGTGTTGAACGTTATGTTCATTATGGAAATACAGATTGGTGGAATACATTGTTTAGTGATTCTCAGGCGTCATCAGAACATAATTTAAACCTTTCCGGAGGAACTGATAAAGTAAACGTTTATCTATCAGGCAGGTTTTATACGAGAGACGGAATTTACAAAATAAATAAGGATGTATTGGATACCTATACAGTTCGGGCAAAAATTGATGCAAAGCCTTATGAATGGTTAGAAATAGGTAATTCAATTAACGTTTTTAGTAAAAATTATAGCCACCCAGCTACCAATGCTAGAAATTTAAGTGGTGCAAGTAATAGTGAAGACTGGAGGAAATACACATTTCATGCAGCACCATTGTATTTGCCAACCAATCCAGATGGCTCTCTAATAATAAAAGGGGCTTACACAAATAATAGAGACATAGCGGATGGAACCTTTGCTGACTTAATATATGGGAAAAGTAAAGGAGAAGAAAAAGATTTTGAAGTCTTCAATACTTCATCTTTTACGGTTAATGTAACTGAAGGGCTCAAATTGCACGGAGATTATAGTTTTAGAAAAAGACAGCAAAGCGAATGGGTTAGAATAATTTCAGCCCCTTATACTAACCAACCTAATGGTGAAGGGGTTTCCTTATATAAGACCAACACTGAAACTTATAAAGAATTAGAGCGCAATGAATTATATCAGGCTATAAACGCTTATGCTGATTTTGAATTTCATCCATTAGAGAATCATACCTTTTCTGCTTTAGTGGGTTTTAATCAAGAATGGAACTCATTTAAAAGAAATATTGCTAGCAGAAACGGAAATTTATCGGAAAATCTTAATTCGTTTAATCTGGCTACAGGAGATAATATCTTCTTGAATTCTGTTGAAGAAGAGTGGGCAATTCGAGCTGGATTTTATAGAGTAAAGTATAATTTGCTTGATAAATATTTGATTGAGTTTAACGGTAGATTTGATTTGTCTTCAAGATTTCCAGTAGATAACAGACTTGGTTTTTTCCCTTCTACATCTGTTGCTTGGAAGCTTAGTAATGAAGCCTTTTGGGAAAGCATAAAGCCATATGTAGGTAATCTAAAATTAAGAGCATCTTTTGGGTCATTAGGAAATCAAAACATCGGAGCGTATGATTATATCTCAACCTTATCTGTTCGACAAGGGAGTTATATTTCAAATGGTAGTTTAACTAATTACTTCACGACGCCTGACCCAGTATCTTCAAACTTCACATGGGAAACGTCTGAAACGTTAGATTTTGGTGTGGATGTATCTGCATTTAAAAACAGATTTAATATTACCTATGATTGGTATCAAAGAGATATTAAAGATATGTTGACCCAAGGGAAGCAATTGCCTTCTGTTTTTGGTGCTAATGAACCATTGGAAAATGCAGCTGATTTAAGAACTAAAGGATTTGAACTTTCTATCAACTGGAAAGATGAATTGAAATTAGCAGGAAAACAATTAAGCTATAATATTGGTTTTACGTTAGGCGACAGTAGAACTCATATTACAAAATTTGATAATCCTAATGGAGATATTCAACAGTTCTATGTAGGTCAAGAAGTAGGTGAAATTTGGGGTTATACTGTGGAAGGCTTCTTTCAAACAGATGATGAATATTTAAATCACGCAGATCAAGTATTAGTAAATGAGCGTATTCGCAATAACTATCTAATAAATCATCCAGTGGCTGGGGATATTAAGTTTGCAGATTTAAACGGTGATGGCGTAATATCTTCTGGTGATAGGACCTTATCAAATCCCGGTGATTTAAAGAAAATTGGAAATACGAATCCTAGATACAACTACGGTATCACATTAGGTGCAGAATTTGCTGGTTTTGATTTAAATGTTTTTGCTCAAGGTATTATGCAGCGCGATTGGAATCCAGGCACTGATAATGGTTTCTTTTGGGGTCCTTTCGCTCGACAATATGAAAACTTTTATCCTAAAAGTATAGAGAGTATGACTTGGTCTCCTGATAATCCTAATGCATATTTTCCTCGATTAGCTGTTTATGCCGAAAGAGGTGGTGATTATGAAGGAGCTCAATTACGAGTTAATTCGGATAAATACCTTCAAAACGCTGCTTATTTAAGAATTAAGAATATCACTTTGGGGTATACAATTCCTCAAACATTGGTGAGTAAATTACATGTGGATAATATTAGATTGTATGCTACTGGAGTTAATTTATTTACGTTTTCTCCATTATATGACCATAACCCTGACAGAACTGTTGATCCGGAACAATTGGGTAATGGGAATGCTTATCCTTTTACTAAGACTTACGCATTTGGATTAGATATTAAATTTTAAAAAGATAAAGATGAAAAATATAGTTAAACTTTTATTCATAAGTATTTTATTGGTTGCTTGTAACGATGATTTTCTTGACAGAACACCTTTATCTGAAATTGCTCCTGAAAATTCATTTCAAACAGCTTCGGATTTAGAATTATACACTAACAGTTTTTACAATGACTTACCTGGATTTGATGGTATTATTGGATTAGATAAACTTTCAGATAATATATTATACAATGGTGTGCCTTTAGAACAGTCAGGGGAAAGACTTGTACCTTCTACTGCAGGAAGTAGTGGATGGAGTTGGGATGATTTAAGAAAAATTAATACTTTTTTTAAATATTATGAGCAATGTGAAGATGAAGCAGCAAAAAAGGAATTTAGTGGAGTAGCGTCATTTTTTAGGGCCTATTTTTACTATAACAAATTAAAACGCTTTGGAGATGTACCTTGGTACGACCAAGTGATTGGAAGTCAGGACACAGACCTGTTATTAAAACCAAGAGACTCTAGAGTATTTATAACAGAAAAAATTATTGAGGACCTAGATAGAGCGATTGCTAACTTAAATACTGACCAATCATCTGATAGAGTTAATATTTGGACAGCCTTAGCTTTAAAATCAAGGATTTGCTTGTTTGAAGGTACCTATAGAAAATACCGTAATCTTTCTGGAGCAGATGAACTTTTAACACTAGCTTTTCAAGCAGCACAAAAAGTTATGACTGAGGGGCCTTACGCTTTGTATTCAACAGGCAATACTAATGATGACTACAGAGATTTATTTGCATCTAACGATGCTAAAGAGGTAGAAATCATGCTGGCAAGACGATATAGTAAAGATTTAAATGTTGTTAACAGTGTAAATTATTACTTCACCTCACCAACACAAGAGGACATAGGTTTAACAAAATCTATTGTAGACACCTATTTGATGAATGATGGTAATTCCTTTACAAATCAAGTAGATTATGAAACTAAAACTTTTCTTCAGGAGTCTCAGAATAGAGACCCTAGAATGTCACAAACCGTTAGAACTCCTGGATATATTAGGATTGATGGTGCATCTCCTTTACTTCCAGATTTTTCAGCAGCTATTAGTGGTTATCAAATCGCCAAATATGTGACAGATGAAACCCAAGATGGTTTCCAAGTTGGTTTTCAAGATTTGCCTATTTTGAGATTTGCTGAGGTGTTATTAAATTTTGCAGAAGCTAAAGCAGAATTAGGTTTGATAACCCAGCAAGACATCGATAATTCTATAGGATTGTTAAGAGCCAGAGTGGGAATGCCTTTACTCAATTTAGGTATAGCAAATGCTTCTCCAGATCCTGTTTTACAAGCTAGATATTCTAATGTTTCTGGAGCAAATGCTGGTGTTATTTTAGAAATAAGAAGAGAAAGAAGAGTAGAGTTAGTTCTTGAAGGCTTTAGATATGATGATTTGATGCGATGGAAAAACGGAAAACTTCTTGAAAACCATTTTAATGGTATGTATTTCTCTGGGTTAGGGGCTTTTGATTTAGATGGTAATGGTTCTCTTGATGTAGAGTTGTATACAGGCTCTCCTTCTACAGCTGCGCCTCAAAAAGTTGAAATAGGAGGAGTTATTACTTTGTCAAATGGGTCGAGTGGAAATTTAGTGCCATTTGCTGATAGATCAAAAAACTTTGATGAGACTAGAGATTATTTATATCCCATTCCATCGGGTGACAGACAGCTAAATCCAAATTTAGCTCAAAATCCTAATTGGTAATAAAATTTAATTCAATTTAAAAAGATGATAACTCAAAGTATGTTATATAGCTTTAAAAGAATAGCAAGTTATTGTATTGCTTTAGTTGTTTTAGTCTCTTGTTCTAAAGATGAGGCTCCTGTAAAACAGGAGTCTCTAAATGTATCTTTTTCAGTGATTACTCAAGATGTTTTAGTGGGAGAGTCCATTGTGTTCAATAACACGACAACAGGAACTATTAATGAAATAGTATGGGATTTTGGCGATGGAACAACATCTACACTTCAAAATCCATCACATACATATTCTGAACTTGGAGATTATATTGTAAATCTTACAGTAAAAAATGATACCCAAGAAAAGACTTCTTCCAAAGAATTTGTTGTCTCATTGTCTAACGACATTAGTGGTAGAAGTACCCTAAAAGAAAAATTAAATGGTATTATGCTTAATAATAAGATTTTGGTTTGTGCTCATAGAGCAACAGAACTTGATACGCCTGAAAATTCTTTAGCCGGTATTCAAAAGGCGATTAATAACGATATAGGTATGATTGAAATTGATGTTAGGCAAACCAAAGACGGAGAATTAGTTTTGATGCATGATGCTACCATTGATAGAACAACAAACGGCACTGGAAATGTTAGTAACTATACATTACAAGAAATACAGCAATTCAATCTGTATAAAGAAAATGGTACGTTGACCAATGAGAAGATACCAACATTAAATCAGGTGTTTGAAAAAGCACGAGGTAAAATTTATATAAACTTAGACATCAATGATAAAGCACCTTTTAATAGAGTGTATGCATTAGTAAAACAATATGGCATGTTAAAACAAGTACAATTTTACACCAAAGACAATAATTTAATTAGAAGCATGCTAAATACAAACCAAGATTTGGTGGTATTACCATATATAGATAATGTTTCAGAATTCAATGCCTATACAAGCACAAATTTAAGTATTGTGCATTATTCTGATAATTCATTTAATGAAACCTTAATTCAAGAGGCAAAAAACAAAGGTTGGGCTGTATATGCCAATGTGTATGTGAACACTAGTACAACACCTCAATCAGATAGTAATCGTTTAATTGATAAGTTCATTCTACTTGAAGGTCGTGTCTTACAGACCGATTACCCTGAGTATATTAAGAATTATTTACAACAAAAAAACTTAAACTAAAATAATATGAAAAGAATATTAAAATACAGTTCAATATTAATCTTTTTCTTTGTTTTATCGTGTAACAATGATGATGAAACGATAGATACTTCACCGGTAGCGGCATTCAAAGTAAATGAATTGTTAATTAATGAAGGGCAACCAGCAATTTTTACAGATTTGTCCTTTGATCAAAATGGCACTATTGTTAGTTGGTCGTGGAATTTTGGAAATGGAATAACTTCTACAGAACAATCACCATCAGTTATTTTGCCTATTGGTATATATGTAGTGGCATTAACGGTTACCGATGACACCGGTAACATTAACAGAAATGAGTTTTCAAAAACGATTGAAATTGTAGAGCCCTCCACAGCAACCATAGAACCTACCTTACTATGGAGTTTTAATTTACCAGGTGTTTTAGAAAGTGCCTCTCCAGCTATAGGTGATGATGGTACAGTATATATGGCGTGTAGCGCTAAAAATGGTTTAGAAAATATGTTTGCCATAAATCCAGGAGGAACAAAAAAATGGGGATTTGCAGCAGGTGATATAAATAGAACAACTGCTTCTATTGATGCTAATGGGAATATCTATATAGGTTCTTATGATGATAATTTGTATTCATTTAACCCAGATGGGTCTTTACGCTTTCAGTTTGATACAGGAAGTAACCCACGTTATAATGGAGCGGTTTTTGCCCAAGATGGAACTATTTATATCAGTTCACAATCTGACAGATTATTTGCACTAAATCCTGATGGCACTGAAAAATGGAGTTTTTTATCAGGGGGTGATATAAATGCTACACCTGCTATTGGAACAGACGGTACAATATTTATTGGAAGTACTGATGATTTTTTCTATGCTATCAATCCTGATGGCACTGAGAAATGGAAATCTCAATATGGTAGTTGGACTGCATGTGCAACAGCTTTGGGTGAAGATGGAACAATATTCTTTTCTGGCGAAGGTAATAATTTAGACCCAACTGCAGGTGGGGTATTAATAGCTTATAATCCTGATGGCACTGAAAAATGGCGGGTAGCAAGAAGTGCAAAAGTTTCAAGAGGAGGTCCGGTTATTGCACCCGATGGCACCATCTACTTAGCAGGAGAAGACGGTAAACTTATTGCTTATAATGGAACAAATGGCTCAATTAAATGGAGTTATGACTTATTTGGCTCTTCTTTAGTTACTGCCGCAATAGACAATGATGGTAATATCTATGTGGGAGACGAATCTGGATTCTTACACGTAATAGATTCTGAGGGAAATAAAAAATGGAAAGAAAAGGAATTAGGTACCAGAGTTTGGAGTTCAGTTACAATTGATAATGAGGGTGTCATTTACGTAGGAGCAGATCAAGGAGATGGTACGGCTAAGCTTTATGCTTTAAAAACTAATGCTACAGGTCCAGCCACAACAGGTTGGCCTATGCGTTCTAAAGACGCGAAGCATACGGGTAGATAACACTTTATATTCAATTACTTAATTATATATCGGACGGTTCGTAAAATGAACCGTCCTAACAGCTAACATTTTAAACTTAAACATTATGAAAAAAATTTACACAGTACTCGGATTATTATTATCTATGGCCACTTATGGTCAATTAGTGGAAAGCTGGTCTTACACATTACCAGATAAAGTATCTTACTCGGGCCCAGCCATTGCAGACGATGGTACCATTTACATAGCCTGTGATTACGCAACACGAAATACACTAACCTATGACACTTCTCCTCAAAATGTTTTTGCTATAAATCCAAATAACACTTTAAAATGGCAAGGGCATGTAAATGAAGGTGCTTTACAAGATAAAGTAGATCAAATTATATCCAGCCCTTCAATAAATGCTGATGGATCTGTTTATATAAGTGGACATTTTGGAAGACGAGTACATAGATTTAATGCCGCAACTGGAGATACTTTACGTACTTTTTACATGGACTCTAGAGTACGTTATTCAGCTCCTGCATTTGCAACCAATGGAGAAATTTATATACTAACTCGTAATAATAACGATAGAGGTTTACGTAACTTTTCTCTGGATTTAACGGTACAAAATTGGGTTTTTGGGATAGGTACAGATTTTAATAGTGTTCCAGCAATTGGATCAGACGGTACTATTTATGCGATAGCGACCAATGATAATATTTATGCCATTAATACAGATGGAACTCAAAAGTGGTCTGCAACTTATGGATCAGGGGGGTATGCGAGTTCAGCAATAGCACTTGCAAATGATGGAACGATTTATGCTTCTGCCAAATTAAATGCCGCGGGAGATGGTGTTTTAAAAGCATATAACCCAGCAGATGGTACTGAAAAGTGGTCTGTAACTTTTACGGGTGAAAATGCTGAAAAAGGAGGTCCTGCTGTAGCTGCAGATGGTACGGTGTATTTAGGTAATGCTGGAGGGAAAATGCAAGCGTTTAATCCTGCGAATGGTACAATATTATGGACTTATAATACATCTGGAAATGTAGCAATTGAAGTTGTACCAGCAATTGATAATTTAGGAAGACTTTATTTTGGTGATACAAGTGGCATGTTTTATGTCCTTAATAGTGATGGGACAGAAGCTTACACTCCTTTAAGTTTAGGAACTAAAATTACATCTCCAGCAGCTATTGATTCAGATGGTAAAATATACGTTGGTGTTGAGACAGCTTCTGGTGGTAAATTAAGTGCTTTAACTACATCTTCTGCAGGTTTACAAGTAGGAGGTTGGCCTATGTATGGTAAAAACGCAAAGCATACATCAAATGTTAATGCCATCACTTTATCAACCAATAGAGTATCTGCTATTAATGGTTTTAAAGTGTATCCTAATCCTGTTAAAAATGGGGAATTTTACATATCAACGGTATCAAATGGAGTTAAATCAGTTCAAATTTTTGATATGCTAGGTAAACAACTCTTTTCAAAAAATATCCAAGCAAATGAAAAAATTACAACTTCAAATTTGAGAACTGGAGTGTATATTTTGAAGGTAGTAGAAGACGATAAGTTAGCAACAACTAAATTAGTTATTAAGTAATTATTTAAAAAGAATATAAATAAAGCAGATGCAGCATTGTTTGAAAGATGTTGTGTTTGCTTTACTTTAAGTTCATTAATCTATTTTAAATTATGAGATTATCAAATTCGCTAGTTATAGTTTTATTACTCGTTTTTTTTGGTTGTAAAAATGAGTGTCCGTGTGATTCAATTGAATCCAACGATGCAAAAGCAACAGTAAAATCTTCTATTGAGGATAAAGTAGCAAACCTAGAAGATTCAAAGAATAATAAGGTTATTGTGGTTTCACACCGCGGAGATTGGCGAAATGCACCAGAAAATTCTCTTCAAGCCATCCAAAATTGTATTGATATGGGGGTCGATATGGTTGAAATAGATATACGAGAAACTAAAGATGGCCAGTTGGTTTTAATGCACGACAAAACTATAGATAGAACTACAACTGGAAAAGGACTTATAAGTGAATGGACTTTAGATTCACTCAAAACCTTGCGTTTAGTTGATGGGTTAGGTGTAGCAACTCAACATTTAGTGCCTACATTAAGGCAGGCACTTGAGCTATCTAAGGATAAAATTTTAGTGAACTTAGACAAAAGTTATGAAATTTTTGATAAATGTTATGAGATTATAAAAGAAACAGGAACGCAAGATCAAGTAGTTATTAAAGGCTCAAAAAAATTATCAACCGTTGAAAAGGAGTTTGGAAACTATTTAGGGAAAGTTCATTTTATGCCAATAATAAGCTTGCCAAATGGTAAGGCTAATATAATAGTTGATGAATATTTATCATCTAATAAATTACCTGTTGCATTTGAGTTTACTGTTGAGAGTGATACTATTAAATTCATTAATCAATTCAAAACAATTAGAGAAAAAGGCGCTAGTATTTGGGTTAATGCACTTTGGCCTCAACATAACGCTGGGCACGATGACGAAAAAGCTGTTCAGAACCCAAAAATTTATAATTGGTTTATAGATAATCACATCGATATTATTCAGACAGACAGGCCAGCATTATTATTAAAATATTTAAGAGAAAAAGGTCTCCATGATTAATAGCTTGTTTTATTAGTTTAGTAGAATTTGAATTGGCGTAGTGTCCTGCTGTGCCTTTTTAAATGGCACTAATAATAGCATTGTTTTCTTTAAAAAATCACTTACTAAAATTTACGTATGATAAAAAAAATCACAAGTTTTTACACAGCGTTATTAGCTGTTGAAGTTATAGAAAATCCTAATGAAATAAAGAAAAAATATAATCGTTCTCGTTGGTCTGTCTTTATGGCAGCAACCATTGGTTATAGTCTGTTTTACGTTTGCAGGTTGAGTTTAAGTGTAGTAAAAAAACCCATTGTTGATTCAGGTATATTAAGTGATTCAGAAATTGGAATGATAGGTTCTGCGCTATTTTTTGCCTATGCTATAGGTAAACTTACAAATGGATTTTTAGCAGACAGAAGTAATATTCGCCGTTTTATGTCAACAGGTCTGTTATTGACCGCTCTCATAAATTTGGCTTTAGGTTTTATTACATCATTTACGGCGTTTGCTATTTTATGGGGTTTTAGTGGTTGGTTTCAATCTATGGGTGCTGCCCCAAGCGTAGTTGCTTTGTCACGTTGGTTTAGTAATAAAGAGAGAGGAACATATTACGGTATTTGGAGTGCTAGCCATGGGTTAGGAAAAGCTATCACGTTTATATTAGTTGCGTTTATAGTGAGTATTTCAGGTTGGCAATGGGGTTTTTGGGGAGCAGGTCTTCTTGGATTAGTAGGAGCTATAATAGTTGCCTTATTTTTATACGATTCTCCAGAAAGTAAAGGGTTACCTTCAATTGCGGATTATAAAAATGATCATGCCCCAATTTCTGTAAAAGGAAAATCAGTTGGTGCCCTACAGAAAGAAGTATTAAAAAATCCATACATCTGGATATTGGCTCTTGCTAGTGCTTTAATGTATGTGAGTAGATATGGTATAGAAAGTTGGGGTATTTACTATTTAGAAGCACAAAAAGGCTATACAACTTTAGAGGCAAGTTCTATTGTTTCTGTGAGTGCCATTAGTGGAATTGTAGGCACTATAATATCAGGTATAATATCAGATAAATTTTTTAATGGAAGCAGGAATGTCCCAGTATTGATTGCAGGTATTTTAAATGTAACAGCTATTTCATTATTTCTTTTTTATCCAGACGGTTATCCATGGGTAGATACAGCAAGTATGCTGATTTTTGGCTTTGCAATTGGCATTTTAATAACCTTTTTAGGAGGGTTAATGGCTGTTGATATTGCTTCAAAAAAAGCATCAGGTGCTGCCTTAGGCCTTATTGGTATAGCAAGTTATATTGGTGCAGGTATTCAAGATACCATTAGTGGCTTTTTGATAGGAGATAATCATACCATTACAAATGGTGTAGATGCTTATGATTTTTCAACAGTTAAAATATTTTGGTTAGGTGCCGCAATTCTTTCATTAATATTAGCCTTGTTAGTATGGAATGCAAAAGCCAAAGATTAAAATGAGTTAAATAAATAATAATGAATATCAATGAAAAAAAAGATTTTAGTTACAGGAGGATGTGGTTATATTGGGTCGCATACTGTAGTTGCTTTAATAGAGAATAACTTCGAAGTACTGATAATTGATGATTTATCAAATTCAAACAAGGATGTAATTGATAGAATTAAGATAATAACTGGTGTTAAGCCAAAACTTTTAGAAGTTGACTTAAAGGATGGTTTTTTGTGTGATAATATGTTTTGTTATCATAAAAATATAGATGCTGTAATTCACTTTGCAGCTCACAAGGCTGTTTCCGAATCTGTAGAAAAGCCTTTAAAATATTATCATAATAATCTGTATGCATTAATCAATACGTTAATGGCTATGGAAAAATATAATATAAGTAATTTTATTTTTTCTTCCTCAGCTACCGTATATGGTAATCCTGAAACATTACCTTTAACTGAAGACAATAAAACACAACGACCATTTTCTTCTTATGGTAACACAAAAAAAATTGCTGAAGAAATCATTGAAGATGTTATTAATTCAAACTCAAATTTATCAGCTATTTCTTTACGGTATTTCAATCCAATTGGGGCTCATGAATCAGGACACATTGGCGAGTTACCTAACGGCATCCCAAATAATTTAATGCCATATATAACCCAAACAGCAGCAGGAGTAAGGGATAGGTTGATGGTATTTGGTAATGATTATCCAACTAAGGATGGAACACCAATTCGGGATTACATTCATGTTGTAGATTTAGCAGAGGCACATGTAATCGCTTTAAAAAGGCTTTTAAATCATAATCAAGAAACACCTTTTGAAATTTTTAATTTGGGTACAGGAAATGGCTATTCTGTTTTAGACATCCTAAATACTTTTGAAAAAATAATAGGTAAAAAAATAAATTATACCATTACTGACCGAAGGTTGGGAGATGTACCTCAATTATATGCGGATATAAATTTGGCAAAAGAGAAATTAGGTTGGATAGCAAAAAGAGACTTGGAAAATATGATTGATTCTGCATGGAAATGGGAACAAAATATTCGTTCAGAACAGAATGAAATAATGAATTAAAAGACAATTTAATTTAAATATGAACACAGACCTACAAGATTATTCTCATAAACGTTTAAATATCTTAACAGGAGAATGGGTCTTGGTATAACCACATCGCGCCAAAAGACCCTGGCAAGGACAAAATGAAACCGTTTCAAAAGAAGTGAGACCAAGTTATGATGAAAGTTGTTATTTATGTACTGGCAACACAAGAATTAACGAGCGTAAGTTTTACCCTTATAGTATAAACAAAGGTAGATTTTTAGTATATTTACCCTCGTTTATATAACGCAAGTAATTATTACCCTTGTTCAAAATGACAGATTTTAATAGAAATATACCCTGTAATAGCTTACCACTATTACCACCAAAGGTAACATTAGAAACCACTAAAGTATTACGAAAGACTATTGATGCTAGTAGAGCATTAGCACAACTTAATGGTATGCTCACTAATTTACCTAACCCAACCTTGTTTTTAGATACGATTCATTTACAGGAAGCAAAAGAGGCTCCGATGACCTTTAAATTTTATCAGTGATATCAAAGGGTTCCGCTTTTTAAGTTGCCATAGGGTAACTCATAGGGTAACCACTTTTTTTTATATCAAATGTTCTTATGTAAATAAACGAAAATTTTTTTAATTAAAACCACGTAAGTTAATTTCATTTTTTTTTCATTTGTTATGTTTGTTTTAAATTGTTTACAGCGTTTGGTGTATGGTTAGTTGCGTGTGCCGCAACTAATTTAGTAAACAAATACTAGCCAGAGGAAATTCCGAAGGAATTTTCCAGATGAGCACTAGCCATAGCAATGAATTATACATGGTGTTAGCCTTTCGTTATTTTATTTTGTAATATCATTACTATTCGAGAGCTCTATAATTTTATTTAATAAAACACTTGCTTTATTATACCTTTTCTCCAATTCTATTAAAGAATATAAACTGTTCTCTAGGTCATTTTCAAAACGTATTTCTTGTAATAAGTCTATATTTTCAATGTCGAACTTTGTGCCCTTTTTATTCTTATTATTATGGTAGTCAATATTAACTAGAGACCCTTTTTCACTTACAAAATAAACTAGTCGGTTTGTATTATTAGTTGAGCCAGCATGCCATTCTAGGATATCTTCATAAAGTCTATCCCAATCATATAAAAGAAGTTTAAGGTTTTCATTTTTCAAAGTTGATAATTTACCAGAATTTTTGATGTCATTTAATACATAAGAACTTGGATTCCAAGTAGGATTAGAGACAGCATAATAAATTAAGCTATCAATTATTATGTTATCCACCTCAATATTTTTTATACCGGTATATGATAATAAAGTATTACTCGCAGTAATTGAATTTTTAACACGTGATAAGTCAATCTCAAGTTCTTTCAAATTCTTTTGGAATTCATTATTTAGATTTTCAGTTAATGTTTTTAACGCATTATTTTCCTTTCGATTTTCATTCCATTGATTAATCTGAAGTGCAATTAATATTCCAATGACGACCAAAACAATTTCTCCAATTGCGTACTTGAAATACTTTCCAGAGTTGTTTTCCATTAGTAAGTTTTGTCTTATTTTTCTAAAAAATTTTATCATTTGGTCATTGGTTGTTCATAATGAAGGCTAACGGTTTGCAGCTAAGAAACGTGGGGCTTTTCGGAGTACTTTCCTGTTCGTCTGTGACAAAGAAAGCCACGAAGAACGAACCTTGCGGGAACCACTGTCCGACCCATGTTTTCTTAGGTGCTGTTAGCCTCTATTATTTATTTGATTCAAGCTTTTTGATTCTATCCTTATAGTAGTCTTCGCCACTAATTTCATATGCTATTCTTACATACTTTAAAGCGTTTTCTTTGTCTTTTTCAGATTCAAAATAATCTGCCATAGAATCATATACATTAGGACTTTTGGGATAATAGTCAATATTCATTTTAAAGAAAGCATATGATTTTTCACTCTCCCCCATCGATAATAATTGATAACCAAGTCGATTTATTACTTGTTCTTCCGGCATAACTGTATATCCAAAATGACTACTTTGTTCTTTATATCGTTTATTAAATATATTGAGCGCTTCATCAACAGGCGTATCAGCGTTTTTAATTTTCATCAAATCATTTTTATTTTCCGGATACCAACTAAAGAGAAAACATAAAGCATCATAGGTTGATCTTAGAACAACACTATTATGGTCTTCATTGTCATAATACTTCCAATCAAAATTTAGTTTATTTTGCCTATTTACATTTGCTGTCTTTGCAAAGGTCAAAATATGACGAATATGTTCTGTTGCTCTTGAGTTATCTTTTAAAACAGAAATCGTGTCAAGATTTAAATTTAATATTGACATCGTATTGGCAACTCCTACAAAAAGTGATTTATGAAAAAATTGATTGTTCTCTAAATAAGTCGAATACTCTTTTAAATAATCGTAATCGCCACCCCTCCATAGACTGGGGTCAATTGCTATATAGTTATCAAAACTAGCGGAATTTAAAAATAATGAATTTAATACAAGTAACCCCCCAATAGAATGTCCAAAAAAGGTGCGATAAGGTGTTGTAGGATATTTGCTATCTACATAAGGAAGCAATTCATTTTGAATAAACTGAGTAAACTTCTCCCCGTCACCAGGTAAAGGGGAAGCCGGACTTGGATTGTGGGGTTTTGTTGGTGTTAAATCTCTTAGTCTGTTAGTATTATTATCCACTCCTATAATAATCATTTCGGGTACTTTAACCCTTTCAAGTTGCTGCAGAATTGCACTAATTTTAAGTAGTTGTGTATCTCCATCTAAAACGATGAGAACCGGATATTTTTTTTTCTTGTCAGATGTTACACTTTCCGGTACATGTACCCAAATCTTTCTGTATTCATCTAATGTTTTTGAATATAAACTATCAACAAGCCCTATTTCAAATAAATATTGTTGGTCCTTTTTTGATTGAGAAAATAATGAATTATGAATAATCATTATTAGTGAGGTTATAAGTATTATTAATGGCTTATTAATCATATAATTTATTTTTTTAGTAATTGAGGCTAACGGTCTCGGCTAGGAGTAGTTGCATGGGTTAGCACGGAACTTTGCAAGTACACACCAAACTGAAAATCCTTGCGGATTTTCAGAAGTAGGCGAGAACAAGCAATTACTTATAGCCATCCTAAGTTTGTTTTCAATTAAATTAGACCTATTAATCAGAAAGAGCAAAAGAGCAGAGTAAGGTTATTATAGCCGTAGGAACTTTAGATTCCGTCAACAATGCGAATCCCTGCTCTTTTACT
>NZ_JBAWKC010000005.1:0-355151 GCF_044003965.1 Gaetbulibacter aquiaggeris | reverse complement strand
TGGGAGAGTAGGTCGTTGCCTTTTTTGGAAACCCTTCATATTTATTTATGAAGGGTTTTTTGTTGTTATTTACTTTCCTAAAAACTATAAAAAACAGATTATTTTCTAAAAAACATAAATGATTTTCTAAACTAATTATTGAAATTTGATTGGTTTATATGAAAAAGATATAAATGGCTTTTCAAGTCTATCAACTTTTCTAGTATATTTAATAAATATAATTTTAGGAACAAATAATTAGACTGATGAGCACACAAAATTCAAGACGTAACTTTATTAGAAAGACAGCGATAGTTGGAACTGGTATATCTGTATATCCTAGCTTTACTTTTGGTAGTAATGAATATAATAAAAAGGAAAAGCTCAAATTAGGCTTAATTGGTGTTGGTTTAAGAGGAACCAATCATTTGAGTAATGTGCTTTTAAGAGATGATGTTTTAGTCACCGCGCTATGTGATATTGATGCTCAACGAATTGATTTCGCTTTACAATTAATTAAGGATTTAAATAAACCAAAACCAGAAGTTTTTGGTAAAAATGAGCTTGATTATAGGAATTTATTAAACTTAGATAATGTTGATGCGGTAATTATTTCCACACCGTGGTTATGGCACACAAGAATGTCAAAAGATGCTATGTTGGCCGGAAAGTATACAGGGGTTGAAGTTTCAGCAGCTAATACTATGGAAGAATGCTGGGATTTAGTGAATACTCATGAATCGACAGGAACGCATCTGATGATCTTGGAAAATGTTAATTACCGACGAGATATTATGGCTGTTCTAAACATGGTTAAACAAAATGTGTTTGGAGAATTGGTACATTTTAGATGTGGATATCAACATGATTTGCGTTTTGTTAAATTGAATGATGGTAAAAGTGCTTATGGAAAAGGCGTAGAATTTGGTGAAAATGGGATTTCTGAATCAAAATGGCGTACACAACATTCAGTGGCAAGAAATGCAGATGTTTATCCAACCCACGGGGTTGGTCCTATGGCAACCATGTGTAACATTAATAGAGGCAATCGTTTCTCGTCAATTACTTCAAATGCAACAAAAAGTATAGGGTTACATAATTATATTGTTAAAAATGGTGGAGCTAATCATCCAAATGCTAATATCAAGTTTAAGCAAGGGGATGTTATAACTTCAATGATTGAAACAACCATGGGAGAAACCATTATTGTAACCCATGATTGTAATTTACCACGTCCTTATTCATTAGGGTTTCGGGTTCAGGGAGCAAACGGTTTATGGGAAGTGGATGGAAACAGAATGTATATTGAAGGAATGTCTGAGCCTCATAAATGGGATGAAGCGGATAAATGGTTAGAAAAATATGATCATCCCTTATGGAAAAAGTTTGGTGAACATGCTATGGGGGCTGGACATGGTGGGATGGACTTTTTTGTGATGAATGCTTTTATAGAATCCGCGAAACAAAATATTGCGCCACCATTGGATGTTTACGATGCAGCCGCCTGGAGCGCCATTACGCCTTTATCTGAAATTTCCATTGAGAATAACGGGGAACCTCAGGATTTTCCGGATTTTACAAGAGGGTTGTGGATGAAGCGCAAACCTTATGACTGGATTAAGGATACTTATTAATTTTGAAGTGACTTAAGAATCTTTACTAGACATCTCGTGAAAAAAAATAACAAAATAATAAAAATATTATCCCCTGGTAGAACTTGTTTATTTGGTGATCACCAGGATTACCTAGGTTTACCCGTAATTGCTTGTGCAATAAATAAATATATAAGTCTTAATGCTTTTGAAAATTCATTTTCTGTGTTTAAAATTCAGTTGCCGGATATTGGAGAAGAACGCCTCATCGACATTTATGATGATTTTAAACATTTAGAAAAAAGAGATTATTTTGCATCTTCACTAAAAGTATTAAAACGATATGGTTGTATCCCGGACAGAGGATTTGATATCACAATAACGGGAGATTTACCCATAAATGCAGGTCTTTCAAGCTCATCTGCATTAATAATTGCTTGGATTCGTTTTTTATTGGAAGCTTTTGGGTCGACATATGAAACAACTGTAGAATTAATTGCTAGAATGGCCTATGAAGCTGAAGTTTTAGAGCATAAAGAGCCAGGCGGAATAATGGATCAATATACCATAAGTATGGGTAATGTTTTATTCATTAATACTAGTGAAAGAGCTTCTTTTGAAATAATTCAGAAAAATATGGATGGATTAATTGTGGGTGAATCTGGTATTAAAAAGGAAACAATAAATACTTTAGGAAACAGAAAGGATAATGCCTTAAAAGCGATTGAATATGTAAAATTAAAAAATCCGGAATTTGAAATTAAATCCGCCATTCTTGAAGAATATAAAGATTATGAGAAAGATATTCCTTTTGAATTAAGACCTTATTTTTTTGCAGCACTTAAAAACCATTCCATTACTTTAAAAGCTTTTAATGAGTTTAAAAAGGAAAAACCCAATCTACGCTATTTGGGAACTTTAATGAATGAACATCATTTGGTTTTAAAAGATATTCTTAAAATAACAGTTCCTTTAATTGATCAAATGGTATCAAAGGCCATTCAAGCGGGAGCTTATGGCGTTAAGATTGTAGGATCCGGTGGTGGTGGAAGTATTGTGGCTGTTGCGCCATTGGAAAAGGAACAAAAAGTCATAGAAGCTATAAATAATGCGGGAGGCAAGGCGGCATATAAGGTGAATGTGGATATGGGAGCAAGGTTAATGGATTAGTAAATATGCATGATACTATAATTATTTTGGCTGGTGGTGCCTCATCACGAATGAAAAACTCAACAGATGTTGAGTTAGGAGATGATTTGGCCATACAAGCCAATACTAGGGCCAAATCACTTATTAGTTTGGACATTACAGGGAGACCTGTGATGGATTATTTATTGT
The DNA here is from genome assembly GCF_044003965.1 of Gaetbulibacter aquiaggeris. NCBI lineage: Bacteria > Pseudomonadati > Bacteroidota > Flavobacteriia > Flavobacteriales > Flavobacteriaceae > Gaetbulibacter > Gaetbulibacter aquiaggeris. The sequence continues at coordinate 352,242 of NZ_JBAWKC010000005.1, read as the reverse complement.
TCAACGCAAAAAGGGCAGGCTATAAAAGAATATATATTGTAATAGGTGAAAATGAAAATTTAATAAAGGAGTTTTATGGAGATAAATCAAATGGGAATAATTTTCATGGACTGATAATTAATTATGCCATTCAATATATTCCTGCGTTCAGAGAAAAACCTTTTGGTACAGCGGATGCTTTGAGTCAGGCAATAAAACAATATCCGGAGTTAAGAACTAAAACATATACCGTTTGCAATAGTGATAATTTGTATTCTGTGATTGCTTTAGAAAAATTACGCAATTCTAGGCATAACAATGCGCTCGTGAGCTACGATAGAGATGCCTTGCAATTTAATATGGAACGAATAGCGAGATTTGCTTTGGTATATATTGATGAAAACGGCTTTTTGAAAGATATTATTGAAAAACCTTCAATTGAAGATTCGGAGCTTTATAAAGATAAATTGGGTAAGCTTCAGGTAAGTATGAACATCTTTAAATTTGATGGAAACCTGTTTACAGATTATGTGGAAAATTGCCCTGTTAATGAAATAAGAAATGAAAAAGAGCTTCCAACTGCCTTATTAAATATGGTGAAAGATAATTCAAAATCAGTTCATGCCATCCCAATTTCAGAGCATGTTCCGGACCTTACTTCAAAAGAAGATATTGCAATTTTAAAAGAGTATCTAGCGAAGCATTATTCCAATATGAATTGGAACTAATTTAATTTTAAAACAATTTAATTAATCTCTTAGTATACTTCTTGAAATGACTATTTTCTGAATTTCAGAAGTACCTTCATAAATCTGAGTAATTTTGGCATCGCGCATTAAACGTTCAACATGGTAATCTTTTACAAAACCATTACCACCATGTATTTGTACTGCTTCCACGGTATGTTCCATCGCCACTTTAGAAGCGTATAATTTTGCAACGGCACTAGAGACATCATAATTATTTCCTTGGTCTTTATCCCAGGCTGCTTGCATCACTAAATGACGTGCTGCAGTAATATCCGTATACATATCGGCTAACTTAAAGGCAATGGCCTGATGATTTGAAATTTCAGTTCCAAAAGCTTTTCGTTCCTTTGAATATTTTCTTGCCAGTTCATATGCTCCTTGTGCAATCCCTAAGGCTTGTGCAGCAATACCAATACGTCCGCCAGACAAAGTTTTCATTGCAAATCTAAAACCAAAGCCATCATCACCAATGCGGTTTTCTTTGGGTACTTTAACATCATTAAATTGTAATGTATGGGTATCACTACCTCTTATTCCCAATTTATTTTCTTTTGGACCAATGTGAAAACCTTCCATTCCTTTTTCAACAATAAAAGCATTAATGCCATGTGACCCTTTGTCTTTATCGGTTTGAGCAATGACTAGGTAAACATCGGAGCGGCCGCCATTAGTAATCCAGTTTTTTGTGCCGTTTAGGATATAATAATCTCCTTTATCAATAGCAGATGTTTTTTGTGAAGTAGCATCACTTCCTGCTTCAGGTTCACTTAAACAAAACGCTCCAATAAATTCACCAGTGGCTAATTTGGGTAAATATTTTTGTTTTTGAGCCTCCGTTCCAAATGCCTCAAGGCCATAACACACTAATGAATTATTTACTGAGACTATGACTGATGCCGATGCATCTATTTTCGATAATTCTTCCATAATAAGGACATAAGAAATAGCATCCATACCACTACCTCCATATTTTGGATCTACCATGATTCCCATAAAACCTAGAGCCCCCATTTTTTTTACTAACTCATCAGGAAAATGTTGAGTTTCATCGCGTTCTATAACACCAGGAAGTAATTCGTTTTGTGCAAAATCACGAGCGGCGTCGCGAATCATCATATGCTCTTCGGTAAGATTAAAATCCATAAGTAAAAAATAAATTATTAATTTGATAAAAAACCTACACAAATATATGTTTTTAATAGGAATTTTTCAATGAGTATTATTAATTTTACTGAATATGATAAAATCTCAATATAAAGTAATTGGCGTGATGTCTGGGACTTCCCTTGATGGTATAGACCTGGTTTACACCACTTTTAATTTCGGTACCAAATGGAGTTTTCAAATTCTTTATGCAGAGACCCTCGCTTACAGTGCGTATTGGAATACTACCCTTAAAGATTTGGTGTTATTATCAGAAATTGAATTGCGCCAAATAGATGAAGATTATACAAGATATCTCGCTTCTAAAATAAAGGATTTTATTGTTCGGTATAATATTAATGACATTGATGCTATTTGCACTCATGGTCATACGGCTTTACATCAACCGCATAAAAAAATGACCTATCAAATAGGTAATTTACCAATTTTAGCTTCTCTATTAGAACAAACCATTGTTTGTGATTTTAGAGTTCAAGATGTTGAGTTGGGTGGACAAGGTGCTCCATTAGTTCCTATAGGTGATGCCTTATTGTTTTGTCAGTACGAATTTTGTTTAAATCTTGGTGGGTTTGCAAATATCTCTTATGAAATGGATAATCAAAGAATTGCATATGACATATGTCCGGTTAATATTGTTTTAAATTATTATGTAAAGCAATTGGGTTATGATTTTGATGATGGTGGAAGGATTGCTTTGACAGGAAAAACGAATAATGATTTATTGGAGCAATTAAATAATCTGGATTATTATAAAAAAACCTTTCCTAAATCTTTAGGTTTAGAATGGGTAAAATCGGTTATAATTCCATTAATTGATTCTTTTAATCTGGAGTTTAAAGATATTTTGAGAACCTTTATTGAACATATTGCGCTACAAATTTCTAAAGAAATAAATAAAAGAACTCATGTTTCTGCCTTAGTTACTGGTGGTGGTGTGTACAATGATTTTTTAATGTCAAGAATTAAAACTTTTTCAAAAAACACCATTATGATACCTTCAAAAGAAATCATTGAATTTAAAGAAGCTTTAATTTTTGGTTTTTTAGGTGTTTTAAAACTAAGAGGAGAAAATAATTGTTTACAATCAGTCACTGGAGCACGGCATGATCATAGTTCCGGCAACATATTTCACGAATAAAATTTTTTAAAAATTAAACCATTAGGGTTGATAGTTTTTTATATTTGTTATATTAATAATTAAATCACTTTCCAAGATGACTCAGCTTTGACCTTTCATATTTAATGTGTAGAACTTATAACTTATTAAATAAAATTGTTTTGAATATTAATTGATGAAAGAATTATTAAAAAAGTATGAAAATAAGAGTCCAGAGATAGTTTTTAACTGGAAGGATTCTGAAAGTGAAGCCGAAGGATGGGTAGTTATAAATTCATTAAGAGGCGGGGCAGCTGGTGGAGGAACTAGGATGCGTAAAGGTCTTGATATGAACGAAGTTTTATCACTGGCTAAAACCATGGAAATTAAATTTACCGTTTCAGGTCCGGCCATTGGTGGTGCTAAATCGGGAATTAATTTTGATCCTAATGATCCAAGAAAGAAAGAGGTTTTAGAGCGCTGGTATAAAGTGGTGTCTCCATTATTAAAAAGTTATTATGGTACTGGAGGCGATTTAAATGTTGATGAAATACACGAAGTAATTCCAATTACTGAAGCCAGTGGTGTTTGGCATCCGCAAGAAGGGGTCTTTAACGGGCATTTTAAACCCACTGAAGCGGATAAAATAAATAGAATAGGACAATTACGTCAGGGCGTTATAAAAGTTATTGAGAACCCAATATATTCGCCAAGTGTCTCAAGAAAATACACGGTGGCTGATATGATTACCGGGTTTGGAGTAGCAGAGGCAGTAAAGCAATTTTATGTTATATATGGTGGAAATGTAGAAGGAAAACGCGCAATAGTTCAAGGATTTGGTAATGTTGGAGCAGCTGCAGCTTTTTACCTGTCTCAAATGGGCGTTAAAATTGTTGGAATTATAGATGCCGTGGGCGGCTTAATAAATGAAGAAGGATTTTCATTTGAAGAAATAAAAAGTTTATTTTTAGCAAAAACAGGCAATACATTAGTCAGTAAGAATTTAATTTCATTTGAAGAAATAAATAAAAAAATATGGTCCCTTGAAGCTGAAATATTTGCACCTTGTGCCGCTTCAAGATTGATTACTATTAATCAGATTGATGAGCTCATTGATAGTGGTTTAGAAGTAATTTCATGCGGTGCTAATGTGCCTTTTGCTGATAAGGAAATTTTCTTTGGGCCTATAATGGAGCATACAGATAATAGAGTCAGTTTAATACCAGACTTTATTTCCAATTGTGGAATGGCCAGAGTTTTTGCTTATTTTATGGAGCGAAAAGTACAAATGACAGATGAAGCTATTTTTAATGATACTTCAAATAGAATCAAAGAAGCATTGGAAAACGTATATAATAAAAAACATAGTAAAACAGGAATTAGCGAGACCGCATTTGAAATCGCATTAGACCAACTCATTTAAGTATAATTTATGGAAGCAGCAATTATTTTGGTATTTGTAATGGGCTATTTAGCCATTACTTTAGAGCATAGTTTAAAAATAGATAAACTAATACCGGCGTTGGTCATGATGGCTATTTGTTGGGCTTTAATTTCGTTGGGGATTGAAACTTTTCCACAATGGTTTGATTCTGCTAAACATACCATGCTCGAAGGGTTTGGTCTCCTGTCAGGAGAAGAGAAATTGCATCTCATGGAGGAAACCTTGTTGCACCATTTAGGTAAAACAGCCGAGATTTTGGTCTTCTTATTAGGAGCCATGACTATTGTTGAAATCATTGATTATTTTGATGGTTTTTCAACTATAAAAGACTTTGTTAAAACCAAAAAGAAAACAAAAATTTTATGGATTTTTTCAATTCTGGCCTTTATTTTATCAGCCATTATAGATAACTTAACAGCGACTATAGTTCTTATTTCAATTCTACAAAAAATAGTAAAAGACAGAGATGTTCGTCTTTATTATGCCGGGTTAATTATTATTGCCGCCAATGCAGGTGGGGCATGGTCTCCTATAGGAGATGTCACTACTACTATGTTGTGGATTGGTAAAAAAGTAAGTACAGGACATTTAATCGGATATTTATTTGTACCCTCTTTTTTATGTATGGCAGTACCAACAGTTATTGCCTCTTTTCTTCCAATTTTCAGAGGGGAATTGGAGCATGGAGAAGAAGTTGAAGAAAAAAAGAAATCGAGATTCAGTAGTACTATGCTTTATTTAGGTTTAGGTGCTATTGTATTTGTTCCAATATTTAAAATGATAACGCATTTGCCTCCATATGTTGGCATGATGCTTTCCTTAGGTGTAGTAGCTATATTTGCTGAAATGTATACCAGTTCTAAATTTAGTTTGACTGTGTTTGATTCAGAAGAAAGTGATGCGCATGCATTGCACAGTCCTGTGCATCATTCATTATCAAAAATTGAACTACCGAGTATCTTATTCTTCTTAGGGATATTAATGGCGGTTGCCGCTCTGGAATCTTTAGGCATATTGTTTGAGTTTGCCAATTCTTTAAAAGAAAATATGCCGATGTTAGGAACAGAATTGCATCATTCAGGAGTTTCAGATTTAGTCATTCTCTTATTAGGGGTTGGTTCTGCTGTTATTGATAATGTGCCTTTAGTGGCTGCCAGTTTAGGGATGTTCTCAGAACCAATGGATAATGAATTATGGCATTTTGTAGCATATTCAGCAGGTACAGGAGGTAGTATGTTAATTATAGGCTCAGCTGCAGGTGTTGTTGCTATGGGAATGGAGAAAATTGATTTTTTCTGGTATTTAAAAAAGATTTCCTGGTTAGCCTTAATAGGGTTTTTAGTAGGTGCCGCAGCATTTATGTTTACAAGAACATTATTTTAATATACTTTAAAAATAATTAAGACGTTATATAATCGGTAAGAAATTAAATACTATATGTTAAATACATTAATACAAAATGCTCAAGAAGGCATTGATATACTTCAAGAGGGAGAATCAGTAGAAAAAACACTTTCAATAATTGAATTAATTAGTAGTGGCGGTCTTGCAGGGCAGCTGATTATAGGCGTGTTGTTTTTAATGCTTGTTTTGGCTATTTATATTTATTTTGAACGATTGTTTGCAATTAAAGCAGCTACCCAAATTGACTCAAATTTTATGAATCAAATCAAAGATCATGTGAGTCATGGTAAAATTGATGCGGCTCAAATTTTATGTGCACAGGCGAATTCACCTGTTTCCAGATTAATTGGGAAGGGCATTTCCAGAATTGGGAAACCATTAGCAGATATTAACACCGCTTTGGAAAATGCTGGAAGATTAGAGATCTATCAGCTTGAAAAAAATGTAAGTATATTGGCTACCATTTCTGGGGCTGGTCCAATGATTGGGTTTCTTGGTACAGTAATAGGAATGATATTAGCCATATTTGAATTGGCAAATGCTGGAGGTACCATCCAAATGGATGTTTTAGCAAGTGGACTCTACACCGCTATGACTACTACTGTTGCTGGTTTAATAGTTGGAATTGTTGCCTTTATGGCATTCAATCACTTGGTTGTAAAAACAGATAAAGTAGTGTATCAGATGGAAGCAAATTCTTTAGAGTTTTTAGATCATTTAAACGAACCATCATAGTATGAATATTAGAGGAAGAAATAAAGTATCACCGGAATTCAATATGTCTTCTATGACAGATATTGTTTTTTTGTTACTGATCTTTTTTATGATTGCTTCTACTTTGGTTTCAACGAGTGCTATTGATATTTTATTGCCAAAGGCCAGTGGTAAAACTGAAAACAAGAAATCAATTGCTGTGAGTATCAAGAAAGATTTAACTTATTATATTGATCAAAAACGCGTGGGTGAAAGTGTTTTAGAATCTGAATTGATCGCTGCACTTTCTTCAGAAGAAAAACCGACCGTTATTCTGCGTGCCGAAAAATCAGTGCCGGTTGAAAATGTTGTGAAGGTGATGGATATTGCCAATAGAAATAAATTCAAAGTTATTCTGGCAGTGAAACCTAATGATTAAAGGTTAGATGAAATTTTTAGAAACGAAACATGAAAGGAATTCTGCTAAATTAACAGCATTAATAACAGTTATACTGGTGCTGTTATTATTTGTGATCGGCGCTCCTTATATGGATCCACCAATAGAATATGGGGTTGCAGTAAATTTTGGAACCACGGACTTTGGTAAAGGAGATGTTCAGCCATTAAAACCAATAAAATCAGAGCCAAAGGAAATTAATGAACCATATCAACCTGAAGTTTCCAAAACAGAACCTACAAAAGCTGCCGAAGCAAAAGAAGCAGTTTTAACACAAGAAAATGAAGAAGCCATTGCTATAAAAAAGCAAAAACAGGTAGAGGCTAATGCCAAAGCCATTGCTGATGCAAAAGCCAAAGCAGAAGCGGATAGAATTGCTAAAGAAAAACAGGAGCAGGAGGAGAAGAAAAGAAAACTGGATGCTTTAATTGGAGGCGTTAGTAAATCTGAAGGTACGGCTACCGGAGGGGAAGGTAATGACAATAAGGCCGGTGATAAAGGCCAATTGGATGGAGATCCCTATGCGCCAAGTTATTTTGGTTCTGGTGGTTCAGGAAGCGGTGGTGTAGGTTATGGTTTAAATGGAAGAGGGCAACCAACTAGGAGAATATTTAAACAGGAGTGTAATGAATCTGGAATGGTTGTAGTAAAGATTGAGGTCGATAAAAATGGTTCGGTTGTAAGTGCCGAACCTGGAGTGAGAGGAACCACTAATACAGCACCATGTCTATTAGAGCCAGCAAAGAAAATTGCTTTGTCACACAAATGGCCAGCTGATTCTAAAGCACCTACCCGACAAATTGGTTTTGTTAGCGTCAATTTTGAATTAAGCAACTAGAATGACTTATCAAGACACCCTTGATTGGATGTTTTCTCAACTGCCAATGTATCAACGACAGGGTAATTCAGCCTTTAAAAAGGACTTATCAAATACTTTAAAGTTATCAGAGCATTTACATTTTCCTGAAAAAAAATTTAAATCGGTTCATGTAGCCGGTACCAATGGAAAGGGTTCTACCAGTCATATGCTAGCCTCTGTTTTACAAGAAGCGGGTTATAAAGTTGGATTATACACCTCACCGCATTTAAAAGATTTCAGAGAGCGTATTAAGATTAATGGACAGGTTGTAAGCAAACAATTTGTTATCGGATTTATAACCAGAAATAAATCATTTTTTGAGGCTAATACCTTATCTTTTTTTGAGATGACCGTTGGCATGGCATTCGAATATTTTTCAAAACAAAAAGTAGATATTGCGGTTATTGAAGTGGGGCTTGGAGGACGCTTGGATTCTACAAATATTATTACTCCGGAAATTTCTGTAATTACTAATATAGGATTTGATCATATGCAATTATTGGGGTCTACCTTAGAGGCCATCGCAAAAGAAAAAGCAGGAATTATAAAGCCTTCTGTTCCAGTAGTTATTGGTGAAACACAAGTTGAAACGGAGCCTGTTTTTAGAGCTACTGCTCAGAAAAATAGGGCTAAAATAATTTTTGCAGATCAGAACCCGTCAGAAAAATATAGTAGCGATTTACAGGGTTATTATCAATTAAAAAATATTATAACAGTTGTGCAGACCATTAAAGAACTAAAGAAAATGGGATATCACATTTCTCAAAATCAATTAAAGAGAGGTTTGCTAACTGTAAAAAGGAATACTGGTTTAATGGGGCGCTGGCAGGAATTAAATTTAAATCCCAAAGTCATTTGTGATACGGGCCATAACAAAGAGGGATTGACTTATGTGATGAACCAGATCTCAAATGAAGCTTTTGAGAATTTACATATCGTTTTTGGTGTAGTAAATGATAAAGATTTAAACAGCATAATTGATATATTACCCCAAAAGGCCACTTATTATTTTTGTAAACCAGACATACCAAGAGGTTTGGATGCTAATATATTAAAGCAAACTTTAACTAGTTTTGGGCTTCAGGGGAGTGCTTATGGCTCAGTAGATGAAGCATATAAGGCGGCATTGGCTCATGCCAAACCTACTGATTTTATATTTGTGGGAGGCAGTACTTTTGTGGTGGCTGAAATAATTTAATTTTTTACATAAAAAGTTTTTGCAATAATAAAAACTACTTTATATTTGCAATCCAATTATGAGGGCAATTAGCTCAGTTGGTTCAGAGCATCTCGTTTACACCGAGAGGGTCGGGGGTTCGAATCCCTCATTGCCCACTAATTAACGACTTAAATTATTGATTATCAATAAGTTAGGTCGTTTTTATTTTAGGTCTGTCCGACATTTTCCCGACATTTTCCCGACATCTTTATTTTTTAATAAGAAGCATTTGTAGGTAATATCATATATTTTAATATTAAAACTCATCTTAATTGTAAAATATTCGAGGGAATTTAAATTAAAAGGTATGATTATTTTTAATCAATATTACCATCGCGTCTTTTTTCTGCCAGAATACTGTTCTGTAAAAAAGTTAATTGATCATACAACATTTTAAAGTTTTCCTTAAGACTCTGTATTTTATCTTCCTGTACTTCAAAACGCGCTTCAAATTTTTTATAAATACTATTATATAGTTCTAATTCAGATTTAGTATTATTAATTTCCCCTACCTTTTCTAAAGAGAGCATTTTTACTAATTCTTTCTTTTCTAAATCACTTAAAGATTCTCTTTTAACCGCAATCCTAATAGTAGCCTCCTCTTTATCAATAACCGCACCTATCTCTTTCCAGGATATCTTTTTAGTAGCTTTATAATATTTTAGTTTATTGTAAAATTCCACTGTTTATATTAATTAGTTAATATGTAATTAAAAACCTAATATAACTATCTCATTGAAAGTATTTTATGACAAAAGTCACCTTTCAGAACTATTAAAACATTTATATTTGGTTCTATGGGGTAAACAGCACCACTAACTTCTCTATGTAATTTCAATGACAAGAAAACCAATTAAAGGAAATTCACTCGCTGAAGTAAACCCAGAACTTGCATTAGAATGGCATCCAACTAAAAATGGAAATTTAACTCCTTTTGAAGTTTCATTGGGTACACATAAAAAAGTATGGTGGAAATGTGATATGGGTAATGATCATGAATGGGAATCGTCGGTTAAAAATAGATCAAGATTAAAAGGTTGCCCGGTTTGTATTGGCAGAAAGGTTGTATTGTCAAATTGTTTAGCAACACTTAAACCTGAATTGGCTAAGGAATGGCATCCAACTAAAAATGGAGATTTAACTCCTAATGATATAACAGTAAGCAGCGGAAAAAAAGTATGGTGGAAATGTGATATGGGCAATGACCATGAATGGTTATCTATTGTTAGCGATAGATCAAGGGGTAATAGGTGTCCTATTTGTTTAGGCCAAAAAGTTGTGTTATCTAATTGTTTAGCAACACTTAAACCTGAATTGGCTAAGGAATGGCATCCAACTAAAAACGGCAAGTTAACTCCTTATAATGTTGTCCCTGGTTCCAACAAAAAAGTATGGTGGAAATGTAATAAAGGTAATGACCATGAGTGGAATACTACAGTCAGTAATAGATCAAAAGGTGTAGGATGTCCTGTTTGTAGGAGTTTAAAAGTTGTGCTATCTAATTGTTTAGCAACACTTAAACCTAAATTAGCAAAAGAATGGCATTTAACAAAGAATGGGGATTTAACTCCTAATAATGTAACGCCTGGTTCAAATAAAAAAGTATGGTGGAAATGTAATAAAGGTGATGACCATGAATGGTGTTCAAGAATTGTTCACAGATCAAAAGGTGTAGGATGTCCCGTTTGCTTAGGTCAAAAGATAGTTTTATCTAATTGTTTAGCAACAATTAAACCTGAGTTAGCAAAAGAGTGGCATCCAACAAAGAACGGAGACTTAACACCTTTTGATGTAGTTCTGGGAACTAACAAAAAAGTATGGTGGAAATGTAATAAAGGTGATGACCATGAATGGAAGTGTAGTGTTGGTCATAGATCAAGCGGAACAGGGTGTCCATATTGTACACTTACCCCTCAATCTAAACAAGAACTTTCTATTACATTTGAATTGATTAAGTTTTTTCAGATAAACCCAAAAGGGTTTAAAACCAGAGTAAAAGGTAAATTATGGACAATAGACATCTATATTAGAGAACTTAAATTAGGAATTGAATTTGATGGAAGTTATTGGCATAAAGACAAACGTGATTTGGATAAACTCAAAACAGAAAAGTTAGAATTTGAAGGGTTCAAAATTATGCGAGTTAGAGAAGAGCCATTAAAAGCAATCACAGATATTGATGTAATTTCTACAAAACCTTTCAATGCAAAAGAAGTCACCAATAACATTTTAATACATATTTTGGAATTCTATTCTTTGGATACAAAAAGGATTCAAAGAATTGAAGAATATCTACTTAAAGATGATATTCAAAACGAGAAAAGATTAGATGCCTATATTGAGATGATATTAACAGAGAAGGCGGATAAGAAAAATCAAATATAATTTTCTTTTAATTCAAATTTTTAGACACTTATTTTTTTACGACATGTTTCCGAAATGGCATATATCAATGTATATAAATAACACTGGATATATATAAAATAAATAGTAAAAACATATAAAAGAAATATTTTTGGTATGTTTTTGTATTATTATTAGTGTGAAAAAGGATTTCCTCATTGCCCACTTAAGAATAAAAAAGCTTCCAATTTAGGAAGCTTTTTTTTATTGCTAAAATCTTTATATAAAAATATAGAATCTCTTAAATTTAGATTACATTTAAATAGATTAAATTATTGGTATATTCATTGTAAATAATAATTAAAAGAAAAAAGATGAAGCAAGTAGCTGTAATTTTTCTGTTTTTTATTTTTTGTTCCTGTATCCCGACAAGAATAGCACCCAAAATTGACGATTATGAGATTAAGGTTGCTGAAAAGTTCAAGAGAAAACTCCCTAAAACGTATGCTTTTATTTTTGAAGACCTTAAAGAGGAGGGTGCGTTTTATAATTTTATGAATCATAAATATGACTTGATTTCTGGAAATGTTGGAAAATTTATACCTTTTTCAATTGAAGATGAGGATTATTACCTTTCATATGATGAAGTTGTGATTGAAGAAAAATATCTAAATTTTACTCCCGTAATTTTTGAAGCCTTGATTGGTGCTAATTCAGATGATGAAGGTGCACAGGTAGAAACTGACAGATATGGTCATTGGTATTTTGTAATAACTATTCTGGATGCTGAAATGGCTGATTGTTTGAATCCAGAATATAAAAATAGAATTGCTGTTATAAATTATTTGCGACACCTCAAGTTGGACTATTTAAATGAAAAAGCTGAAGTTGATTAGTTTTTTTATTTAATTATGTGTTTTTTATATAATTAATTCTGCTCATAGTAATGAGTTTAATTAAATAGGGGTTGATTCTTTTTTGTTTTTTTAATATAAGTTTATTCATGACAAAAAAATAATATATTTACTGAATATTAGGGTCATTAACTCAGTTGGTTCAGAGTGTCACGTCGACAACGTGGAAGTCACTGGTTCGAATCCAGTATGACCCACATCAATTACAATCCCAATGCATGGCATTGGGATTTTTGTTTAGTGAAATTCAAAGAGTGCTTTTAAATTTTGCTAAACAAAAATACCTGCTACGCTGAAAGTGTATGCGAATGTATTTGCAGGAGTGGTTTTCACTGAATCACTTTAGTAATCAAGTATGACCCACTTTTAATTTGTTTTTTTAATATTTTTTTTATCTTGCCAGCAAGTTTAATTAATTGCTATGGTTGTTAAAGATATTAAAAGTGTTTACAAAGATATTTTTAAATCTTATGATAAACCTTCGTTAGAAGAACATATCAATAAGATTATTGAACTAGATGCCTATCTGCCTTATAGTTCCACCTTTTTTTGTATAACTAATACTCAAAACCTAACCTTCGAATACATTAGTAAAAACATGTTTTCTTGCTTAGGTTTAGATATGGGAATCATGAAAACTCAAGGCATGCGGTATTTTTGGAGCAGAATGCATCCAGATGATGTTGAGTATTGGCTTCAAGCTTTAAATGAGTTAATGAACTTTACGCTTAACAATCTTCAGGTGGAAGACAGGCATAATATGAGCTATACCTGGAATTATCGTATTAAAAACGCCAAAGGTGTTTATGTTAATGTTATACAAAACACCACCCCTTTAGAATTTGATGTAAACGATAAACCGATTATAGGATTAGCACATTACACGGTTTTAGATTCAAAAATACATATGCAGGTTTCAGCTACCGCCAAATTGTTGAATGCAAACAAGGAATATGAGACTAAGTATTTTAATAATTTTTCGCAAAAATTACTTTCCAATGGAATAAGTAACAGAGAGCGGGATATTGTCAGGTTATTGGTTTTAAACTATTCAAGTAAAGACATTGCAGAAAAATTAAATATTAGTTCCAATACCGTAGACACGCATAGACGAAACATATTAAAAAAGCTAAATATCTCTTCAACCGGAGAACTCATAGGTATGATAAAAACCAATAACTCACTGGTCTTATAATTGGTTGTTATAATAGAAAAGTATAATAAAAAATACTCAATTTGAGTATTGTGAAATGTACTTTTTATTTCGATGTTTGTAATGCTATTAATTAATTCTTAGGGAGAATTTAAATTGTGTCTAATAGGAAGAAATTCCTGTTAGGCACTTTTTTTTTGGTCCAAATTATTTTATAAAAGTTCTAAAACCCTCTCTAGTGCCATGCCTCTTGATCCTTTAATGAGAAGCGTTGCAAATTCTAATTCTGATAGGTTGAAGTTATTTTTAAAATCATCAAAAGATTCAAATGTTGTTACTTTTGGTGAAACAATTTTGGTTTTGTAAAAATTAGCGCCAATTAAAATAATTTTATCTAAAAGTTGAGTAGAAGCTAAATCAACTATGTTTTGATGTTCTTTTTCTGCCTCATGTCCTAATTCAAACATGTCTCCTAAAATGGCTACTTTTATTTTGTCATTAAGTTTTTCAAAATTCAATAAGGCAGCCCGCATACTTGTTGGGTTGGCATTATAAGCATCCATGATTATTTTATGAGTGCCTGTTTGTATAACCTGTGAACGATTGTTTGAAGGAATATAGGCTTCAATAGCCTCTTTTATGAAGTTGTCATCCACTTTAAAATAATTTGCAATAGCAATGGCTATTGCAATATTGGTAAAGTTGTATTCTCCAATTAATTGGGTGTTAATAATTAAGTGGTTGTATTGTACCTTTACATTAGGTTGCGCTTCAATAAAGCCAATTTGAACATCAACATTAGCTTCCTTTCCAAAAGTAAATATATTGGCTTGTTTTGTTTTTTCTACCTGAATGGGGTCGTTAGAATTTACAAAAATGGTTTTGTTGTTTGTGATTAAAAATTCATAAATTTCGCTTTTTCCTTTTATCACACCCTCAATACCTCCAAATCCTTCTAAATGAGCCTTTCCAAAATTAGTAATAAGGCCATAATCTGGTTTGGCAATACTACATAAAAATTCAATTTCTTTTTGGTGATTTGCTCCCATTTCAACAATGCCAATTTCGGTAAATTTATCCATTAAAAGCAAGGTTAGCGGCACACCTATATGGTTGTTTAAATTTCCTTTAGTAGCAACAGTCTGATACTTTTTTGAAAGTGTTGCATTGATAAGTTCTTTGGTGGTTGTTTTGCCGTTGCTGCCTGTTAAGGCAATAATGGGAGTTTTTAAATACAATCTATGAAATGAAGCTAATTGTTGCAGGGTTGTTAAAACATCTTTAACTAAAATAGTTTGAGAGGAGCGCACATAGGATGCGTCATCAATTATGGCATACTTAGCACCTTGTTGAAGTGCTTGTTTTGCATATACATTACCATTAAAGTTATCGCCTTTAAGTGCAAAAAACATGGCGTTTTTTGTTATTTTTCTGGTGTCAGTTGAGGCTGAAGAACATTCCAGAAAAAGAGCATGTAGTTCATTTATTTCCATAAATTAAATGTATAAAAAAAGTCCTAACATTTGCTAGGACTTTTTTATAATATCAAGAATTATTTAATTCTTTGTTTTGTTTTTTGATTTTGATTTTAAGCCTACTCTAGACATGGCGCATCTAAATCCAATATAATCTGTTGCCATATCTTGAGGGAAATAACGTCTTTGAGCTGGATCTAACCAATATTCTCTGTCTTTCCAAGAGCCACCTTTATAAACTCTCACTTTATCATTTATTAAGGAAGTTCTCTCATTACTCTTATCATATTCTCTAATAAGATTTCCTAAAGAATCTCTTGTAACTGAGTGTCTTGGAGAATTATACATGTCTTTAGTTTCAGATTCCTTTTTATCAACTGATTCATCATCGTCGCCAAAACTTTGGTCAAATCTTCTAGATGATCGTCTGTCACCATCTCTAAAGTTTATTTCATCACTTTTATCAAAATTAGTTCTTAAATAGGTTTCATTTTCGTCCACTGGAACTTGTAAAATTTCACCTGGTAGGTTTCTTGCAATAATTTTACCATTTGATAAGGTATCATAAACAATATCTTCTGGTGTTACTATTTTTACAGTACCATCATCATTTAATGCATTTTTCGTATAAACGTTTCCACGGTAATAGTTGAAATCATTAAATTCATCATCAATTATTGGTCTGTAAACATCGGCAACCCATTCTGCGACATTTCCGGCCATATCATATAAACCATAATCATTAGGATCATATGATTTTACTTTATTAGTGATATCTGCACCATCGTCAGACCATCCTGCGATGCCGCCATAGTCACCTTTTCCTTGTTTAAAGTTAGCCAATTGGTCTCCTCTTATTTTTCTTTTATCAGCGCGCGTGTACTGCCCATCCCATGGATATTTTTTACGACCACGGTATAAGTTGTAACTACGGATTTCAGAAAGTCCTAATGCAGCATATTCCCATTCAGTTTCTGTTGGTAGTCTGTATTTAGGAGAAATGATTCCGGTTTCAAGAGTGGCGTAAATGTTACTTTCGTTGCCATCAGCATCTACTCTTACGTTTCTTCTGCCACGTCCATCGGCATTTATAATCTCTTCATTACCGCCATAAGTTAATGTTGGCGCGTTGATATAGGTGTCTGTGTTGAAATTTGATTCAGCACTAACATCTGTTATCATGGCATCTCTTTTAATGTAACCGGCTTCTGTTAAATTAGCTTCATTTACACGATCAGAGCGCCAATTGGCAAATTCAACTGCCTGAATCCAACTCACTCCCACTACAGGATATTCGGCATAACCTGGGTGACGTAAATAATTTTCGGTCATAACTTCGTTATAACCTAAACGGTTTCTCCAAACTAGTGTGTCTGGTAAAGCACCTAGGTAAATAGCTCTGAAATTTTCATCCGTTGGAGGATATACTCTTTTTATCCAGTCTAAATACTCAAGATACATCATGTTTGTAACTTCAGTTTCATCCATATAGAATGACTGAACATGTTGCTGATTTGGAGTATTATTCCAATCATGCATCACATCGTCCTGAACCTTACCTTTTGTAAAAGTTCCACCTTCTACAAAAACTAGTCCTGGAGAGGTTTCCTGTTCTTTGAAATCTGTGTTGTATTGAAAACCACCTTCACGGTTGTTTATTTGCCATCCTGTTGCTCTAGAACTGTTCTTAGAACTGCTAGATTTTTTACAACTAACGGTGGCTAAAGATAACGTCAAAACTAACAAAGTCTTGAATGCTAATACTCTTTTCATATCCATATGTTTAAGTAAGCTAATAAATTTTGGTGCTGCAATATAAGAATTAAACCGAATACTGCAAGCGATTTTTCACATTTTAACGAAAAAAATGTGTATTTCACCCTATTTTTGATACATTACAACGATGTTTTTATTGTTTTTTGCTGTTGTTTTGCTATGTAATAACGTTTATTTTGCTAAAATATTATTGTATTTTTGAGCCAATAATTAAAATTGCTGGTTATTTGATAATAACAAGTAATTAATAGCGTTTATTTAGCAATGAAAGAGAAATTATTACTGTTTACATTTTTTATTAGCCTATTTGTCTTTTCACAGCAAAAAAGTTACAAAATTAACTGGGATGGTTTTCAAAACTTATCAATAGGAAACTATTCTATTAACATTCCGGCTTTCAATAAAGAAAATTTTAGTTTTGATTTAGAAGAAGGATTACAATTTGTTGCCCAATGGAAATCGGGTACAACTATTGATGAAACTAATGTCGTTTTAACAAACGTATCTTATTCAGTAATGTCAGCAAGAGATCTAAAAGATTTAGACCTTACCAAGATTCCAAACAAATTAGTTTATAAACTTAAAAATGCGAAAGCTAGAAATGAACAATTTGCATTTTTTCAACTATCTCCTATTATTAAAGAGAATGGTATATTTAAAAAAGTAACCTCATTTACCATTATATATAATACAAAGCCAAGTAATGCAGCCTATGTAAATAAAATGAGCAAGGTTTTGACTAATTCAGTTTTAAATTCTGGTGAATGGTATAAGTTTTATGTAGATACTACAGGTGTTTTTAAAATTTCTAGAAGTTTTTTACAGCAACTAGGAGTTAATGTGAATAGCATAGACCCTAGAAATTTAAAGCTTTATGGAAATGGAGGTGAGATGATTCCATATTCCAATAGTATTTCTTACTCTCTAGACATACAAGAAAATGCTATTAAAATTGTTGGTGAAGATGATGGCGTTTTTAATACTGAGGACTATATTTTATTTTATGCCGTGGGCCCTAAAGGATACCAAGCTGAAAGCAATACCAATATTAACTGTTATACAGATAAAACCTATTACTTTATTAATATAAGTCCTGGTTCCGGTAAACGAATTCAAACTTTCTCTCAGCCAAGTGGAAATATTGATATGACTATTAATTCATATCAAGAATACCAGTTTCATGAAAAAGACAATTACAATATTGCTTCTCTGGGCAGGCGCTGGTTTGGTGATCGATTTGATATTGAAAATAATAAAACCTTTAGTTTTGATTTTCCGGGATTAGAAACCACTGAGCCAATTAATTTAAAAGTTTATGTGGCTGCAGTGTCTGCCTCACAATCTTCTATGCAATTAAGTGTTAACGGAAATGCTGTAAGTACATTGTCTCTTTCCGGGTCTTCAAAGCCAAGTGTTGCTAGTGAAGCGTCATATAATGGAAATTTAAATGTGGCATCCTCAACAATTTCAGTAAATCTAAATTATGATAATTCAGGAAATCCGAGTGCACTGGCCTATTTAGACTATATATCTATCGAAGCTACTAGGGGATTAAATTTTAATGGAAAACAGTTCCAATTTAAAAATAGAGCAACTGCATTATCTGCTGGGATTGGTGAATATATGATTTCAAATGCTTCACAACTTTCTGAAGTTTGGGATGTGACTGATATTTACAATGTTACTAATGCTGTAAATACTGATAGTCAGGCTAATTTTACTTTTACTTCAGCTCTGGGAACGCTTAAAGAATATGTAGCAGTGGCATCATCAGATTATTTTGAACCTAAAAGTGATGCCAATACGGTATTGAATAATCAAGACCTTAAAGGAACTATCTTTTTAAATAATCAAGGACAGTTCCAAGATATTGATTACATTATTGTTGCTCCAAATAATATGCTAAATGATGCCGAAAGATTAGCACAGATTGATAGAGTTCAATACAACTTAAATGTAAAAGTAGTTAGCTTAAATGAAATTTATAATGAGTTTAGTACGGGTAATCAGGATGTAGGTGCCATAAGGAATTTTGTCAAATATGTTTATGATAATGCCAGTTCTTCAGATAAAAGAATTAAGTATTTATGTTTGTTTGGTGATGGTTCTTTTGATTATAAAGATAGGATAGCCAATAACACCAATATTGTGCCATCATGGCACGCTTATAACAGTTTTAGTCTTACAAGTTCATATGTTTCAGATGATTTTTATGGTATGATGGATATCAATGAAGGAACCATGGCCAATAGTGATAAGTTGGATATCGCCGTTGGAAGAATTCTTGCTGATACCCCACAAAGAGCAAAAGAACTCGTTGATAAAATTGCTTCCTATCATGTAAAGGAAGCTTTTGGTAGTTGGAGAAATAACTTTGTTGTGGTATCAGATGATGTAGATCAGGATTGGGAAGGGATATTGCAAGAAACAACCGATAAGGTTGGTAATGAAGTGACACAATCAAAACCTTTTATGAATGTTGTTAAAATTCATTCAGACTCCTTTAAACAAGAGTCTTCAGCGGGAGGAAATACCTATCCTAAAGTGAATACGGAAATAGCCAATGCAATAGATAATGGTACACTGGTGATAGATTATTTTGGTCATGGAGGTGAAGAAGGATTGGCAAGTGAACGTATCTTGTTAAAACCAGACATATTAGGTTTTAGAAATTATTTAAAATTGAATTGTTTTATAACAGTTACCTGTGAATTTACAAGATTTGACAATCCTTTAAGACAGACGGCCGGTGAATTTGCTTATTGGCTTAAAGATCTCGGGTCCATTGGACTTATAACAACAACAAGACAAATTTTTGTAACCACTGGAGTCACATTAAATAATGAATTGGGAAAATATTTATTTTCGTATAATCCTGATGATGATTATGAAGATTATGAATACCCTACAATGGCTGAAGCTTTAAGGTTGACAAAAATTGATCCGGCGGTTTCGAGTATAAGCCAAAGGAGATTAGTTTTTTTTATTGGTGACCCGGCCATGAAATTGAAATTTCCTAGTCCGAATGTTAGATTAACAAAAATTAATGACATACCAATTGGGCAGGCTACTGATACACTCAAAGCTTTAAGTTATATTAAACTTGCTGGAGAAGTAACTGATATTTCAGGTAATATCCTCACAAATTATAATGGTACACTTTCAACAACTATTTATGATAAAGAAATCAATAGACAAACTTTAGCAAATGACGGCATAAGGTTAAATGGTCAACTGGTAAAGCTTGATTTTACAACGCTTGGAGAAATTATTTTTAGAGGCAAAGCAACTGTTTCAAACGGATTGTTCGAATTTGATTTTGTAGTACCAAAAGATATTGGAGTTCCGGTTGGCTTTGGAAAAGTGAGTTTTTATGCTGAAAATGGGGTGACTCTTGAGGACCAAACGGGCTCAAGCATTAATACCGTTAAAATTGGAGGTGTCAATGAAAATGCCCCTGCAGATGATACTGGTCCGTTAATAACGCTTTATATGAATGATGAGAGTTTTGTTTCAGGAGGCATCACGAATGAGTCGCCAATATTACTTGTTAAACTAGAGGACCTCAATGGTATCAATACGGCTAGTGGAATTGGTCATGATATTGTTGCTATTTTAGATGGTGATGAAACAAATCCATTCATCCTAAATGATTATTATCAAACAGAGTTAGATAATTACCAAAAAGGCGTGGTAAGTTTTCCTTTTAGAGACTTAGCACCGGGGCTTCATACCTTAACAATTAAAGCCTGGGATGTTTATAACAATTCGTCAACTGCAGAAATTCAATTTATTGTATATGACCAAAATCAAGAGCTGGTTATAAATAATGTATTAAATTACCCGAATCCTTTTGTGAATTACACAGAATTTTGGTTTAATCACAATAGTTCTGATGTTTTAGACGTTTCTATTCAGATATTTACTGTATCGGGAAAATTGGTGAGGACCTTAAATGGACAAACTAATGGGGGAATATATAATACTAGTAGCTTATCAAGAGACATAGTATGGGATGGAAGAGATGATTTTGGGGATAAAATTGGCAAAGGTGTTTATATATATAAGTTAACAGTAAGGTCGCCTTTGTTAAATAAAAAAGTTGAAAAAATTGAGAAACTTGTCATACTGTAAATAAAATTTATATTTTTAAATTAAATTAGCTTCATGAAAAAATTAATATTATCCATTTCTATATTTTTACTGATTATTAAAGTAAATGCTCAAACAACCATAATTCCGAATGCAAATGATAGTAGAGTTATTACAACGGGAATTCCTTTTGTATTAATAGCTTCTGATGCACGGGCTGCTTCCTTGGGAGACATGGGTGTCGCAACCTCTGTAGATGCGTATTCTCAACAATGGAATTCATCCAAATATGTGTTTTCTGAAACCAAGTCAGGTATTGGGGTCAGTTATACCCCATATCTAAGTAAATTGGTAAATGATATTTTCTTGGGAAATATCACTTATTTCAATAGGATCGATGAAAGAAGTGCTTTTGCAGCGAGCTTAAGGTATTTTTCTTTAGGAGATATTGAATTTGTGTCTGATGAATTTTCAACAGCCCTGATTCAACGACCTAATGAACTTACTATTGACGGTTCTTATGCATTAAGATTGTCAGATCAATTTGCTATGTCTGTGGCTATGCGTTATTTGCGATCTGATTTAAGACTAGATGGCGTAGATGGTGATGCAACACCGGCCAGTACTTTTGGTGTGGATATTTCAGGATATTATCAGAGTGAAGAAAATGCTTATGGCGATTTTAATGGCCGATGGAGAATGGGATTCGCCATTCAAAATTTAGGTCCTAAATTTAAATACGATCAAGGTGGTCAAGAGAATTTTCAACCTACAAACCTGAGGTTAGGAGCTGGTTTTGATTTTATTTTTGATCAATATAATAAAGTATCAGTGACCGCTGAAGTGGCTAAGCTATTGGTTCCAACTCCTCCAATTTATGGTACCGAGTTTAACTATACAGACGAAAATGGTAATGGACAATATGATGAGAATGTTGATACACTAGGAGAGCAAATATCTCAAGTTAATGGTGTTATCTACAAAGGACAAGATCCAAATGTTGATTTTTTATCAGGTATTTTTCAATCTTTTGGAGATGCCCCAGGTGGATTTAGTGAAGAGTTGAAGGAATTTACATGGTCTTTAGGTGCTGAATATTTATATCAGGACTCCTTTGCTTTTAGAGCAGGTTATTTTAACGAAAGTGAAGAAAAAGGAGCTAGAAAATTTTTAGCATTAGGAGCAGGATTTAAATATAATGTTGTCAATATTGATTTATCCTACTTATTCTCTGCTTCTAAGGTTCAAAGCCCATTAGAGAATACCTTGCGTTTTTCATTAACATTTAATATTGGGGCAGGAACTTATAACGAGTATTAATTTATAATGTAAATAAATATAAAAACTATTGTTCTATCAAGGAGCAATAGTTTTTTAGTTTCAAATTGTTTCTTAACTTTAATTAAGGAAATATTATATGAAAGAAATAAAAATAGAATCAACTATTTATGTTTTTGATAGTTTAGAAGAATTACCAAAAGAAGTTATATTGTTGATGAATAAGGCAATTGAAGCAAGAGAGAAAGCATACGCGCCTTATTCTAATTTTAGTGTAGGCGCTGCTTTGCTTTTAGACAATAATGAAATTATTACGGGTAGTAATCAGGAAAATGCTTCTTATCCCTCAGGATTATGTGCAGAGCGCACCGCTATTTATTATGCCAACTCGCAGTATCCAAACAATAAAATTGTTAGAATGGCCATTACTGCTGGGTCCAAAAAAAATAAAACTACGGATCCAATACCACCATGCGGTGCCTGCCGACAGGCAATTGCTGAATATGAAGTAAAACAAGAATCGCCAATAGAAATTTATTTTATGGGTGAAATAGGTAAAATCGCAAAATCAGATTCTTTAGCTAATTTGCTTCCCTTCATTTTTGATAAATCGGTGCTATAACGTTTTCGTAATAAAAAGTAAATCTTAGTTTATTTTCAAAACGGATATTTGAGTTCAATTCTATTGATTTTAGAGACTTTTTTGCATTTTTTTGATACTTAATTTGAGTTTAGGTTTTTGCAATAGAAAGCAATGTATTACTTTTGTCATTCGCATAATTAAAACACAATATTAGTCGATGCAAAAAATCACTAAAAATACATACCTAAAATGGTATGAAGACATGCTTTTCTGGAGAAAATTTGAGGATAAGCTGGCAGCCGTTTATATCCAACAAAAAGTAAGAGGTTTTCTTCATTTGTATAATGGACAAGAGGCTATATTAGCTGGGGCATTACATGCAATGGATTTAACCAAAGATAAGATGATAACAGCCTATAGAAATCACGTTCAACCAATAGGTATGGGTGTGGACCCTAGACGTGTTATGGCTGAATTATATGGAAAAGCAACGGGGACCTCTCAAGGATTAGGTGGTTCCATGCACATATTTTCGAAAGAACACCGTTTTTACGGAGGTCATGGTATTGTAGGAGGACAAATTCCTTTAGGTGCAGGTATTGCATTTGGTGATAAATACCATGGTAGTGATGCTGTTACTTTATGTTGTTTTGGTGATGGTGCAGCTCGTCAGGGTTCATTACATGAAACCTTTAACTTAGCTATGTTGTGGAAGTTACCAGTGGTTTTTGTTTGTGAAAACAATGGGTATGCAATGGGTACTTCAGTGGCGCGTACTGCAAGTCATACCGATATTTGGAAGTTAGGTAAAGGCTATGAAATGCCATGTGGACCAGTAGATGGTATGAATCCAATAAAAGTAGCAGAAGCTTTTGATGAAGCTATTCAGAGAGCAAGACGTGGTGACGGACCAACATTTTTAGAGTTGAAAACATACCGTTACAGAGGACATTCTATGAGTGATGCACAACATTATCGTACTAAAGATGAGGTTGAAGAGTATAAAAAAATTGATCCTATCACGCAAGTAAAGAAAATAATTTTAGAAAAAAATTACGCTTCAGAAGCGGATATAAAAATTATTGATAAACGTGTTAAAGATTTGGTAGATGAGTGTGAAAAATTTGCTGATGAATCTCCATATCCGGATAAAAATGTCATGTATGATGTGGTATATGAGCAAGAAAACTATCCATTTATACAACATAAATTATAAGCTATGGCAGAAATAATAAATATGCCTCGATTAAGCGATACCATGGAAGAAGGTACTGTGGCTACTTGGTTGAAAAAAGTGGGAGATAAAATAAGTGAAGGAGATATTTTGGCTGAAATTGAAACCGATAAGGCTACCATGGAATTTGAATCCTTTCATGAAGGCACCTTACTTCATATTGGTGTTCAAGAAGGTGAAACCACCAAAGTGGATACTTTGTTGGCTATTATAGGCGAAAAAGGTGAAGATATTTCTGGCCTTTTAAAAGGGACGGGTTCAACTGAAAAAGCGGATGTAAAAGAATCTGATAAAGAGGTAAAAACTGAAGCAACTATAACAAAAAGTGAAGTAAATATACCTGAAGGTGTGACGGTTGTAACTATGCCACGACTAAGTGACACGATGGAAGAAGGTACCGTAGCTTCTTGGTTAAAAAAAGTTGGTGATCAGGTAAATGAAGGAGAAATATTAGCAGAAATTGAAACAGATAAGGCTACTATGGAATTTGAATCATTCCAATCGGGCACTTTATTATATATTGGTATACAACCTGGAGAATCGGCAAAAATAGATTCTTTACTTGCCATCATTGGTCCGGCAGGAACAGATGTTTCAAATATTGCAGCTAATTTTTCTGTAAATTCTGACTCTGTAGCAGCACCAGAAACAGTTAAGGTAGAAGAATCTCCCAAACAAGAAATTGTTCAGCAGGAAGTTAAAACTGTGGTATCAACTCCGGTCCAAACCTCTTCTAATGGAAGATTATATGTATCTCCACTGGCCAAAAAAATGGCAGAGGAGAAAGGTATTAACTTATCACAAGTAGTGGGTTCTGGAGAGAAAGGAAGAATTGTGAAGCGTGATGTAGAGAATTTTAAGCCGGTTGCAGCTTCTTCAGTGGCTTCAGTGGGTAAATTTGTAGCTACTGGTCAAGAAGATTTTGATGAGAAACCAAACTCACAAATGCGAAAGGTAATAGCTAAGCGCTTGGCAGAGTCTAAATTCACAGCGCCTCATTATTATTTAAATGTAGAGTTTGATATGGAAAACGCGATCGCCTTCCGTAATCAGTTTAATACCATTCCGGACACTAAAATATCTTATAATGATATGGTTGTTAAAGCCTGTGCTTTAGCTTTAAAACAACACCCACAAGTAAACTCACAATGGTTTGCAGATAAAATGCGTTTAAACAATCATGTGCATATTGGGGTTGCTGTTGCTGTTGAAGATGGCTTAGTGGTACCTGTGGTTAAGTTTGCTAATGAACAAAGCTTACCTCAAATAGGTGCTGCAGTCAAAGATTTTGCTGGTAGAGCAAGAAGTAAGAAGCTAACGCCTGCAGAAATGGAAGGAAGTACTTTTACAGTTTCTAACTTAGGAATGTTTGGAATTGAAAGTTTTACATCTATTATAAATCAGCCAAATTCGGCTATTCTTTCAGTGGGAAATATTGTTGAGAAGCCGGTAGTTAAAAATGGTCAGATAGTTGTAGGAAATACAATGAAGCTTAGTTTAGCATGTGATCACAGAACCGTTGATGGTGCTACTGGAGCTCAATTCCTTCAAACATTAAAAGGGTATATTGAAAATCCTGTTACTATGCTGGTTTAAGTAATTTATATAATACTAAAAAAAGCCACTACATTTTTGTAGTGGCTTTTTTGTTTTTGAGGAGTTTAAATTAGGTTTAATCTGTTATTGCAATGGGGAAGGCATCAAAAGGCTCTACAAGTGCAATAAATAGAACACAATCACCTTTGTCAAGACATTTAGCTGAATGTGGTTTTTTAGCAGGACCATAAGCGTAAGAACCCATTTTCATAAGTTGGGATGGTTCTCCTTCGTATTGAACTTCCATTTCACCAGAGATTAAGATCATGCGTTCTTGAGAATGGTGCCAATGCTCGGGTACTTCTGTATTTGCAGGAACTTTAAAAAAGACATCCAAATTAGGTTGACTCATATCACCATGTAAAACGGTGAATGTGCAACTTGGTAAAAAATCTGGTGCGGGATGCCAAATTAAGTCTTTATTATTGACTGTTTTGATTTCCGATGGCTCTGGTATTTGCTCATTATTGTTTTGAGCAATACATAATGACGAAAATAAAAATAGGAGTATTATAAGTCCTATTCTTTCATTAAAATAGCTAGATATTGTAATCATAATTATAATGTTATGGTTTGATATTTTGGTTAACTCTAAATAAATTAGTTGGATCATATTGCTTTTTTATTTTCACTAATCGAGCATAGTTATTTCTATAACTAGCTTGTACACGTTCTTGTCCTTCATCCATCATAAAATTTGAATAAGCACCTCCAGAGGAATAAGGATGTAGAGCTTCCCAATATGCTTTACACCAGTCTGTAATTTTATCTGCTTTTTTTGGATCCGGATCTACGCCTACAATAACGCCAGCATATTTAGCATCTCGATATGCCCAAGGGGTATCTTCCGTTTTTACTCTACTTGCTGCGCCACTAATGGGGTATAAATGCATTTGAGATAATGGTGTAGGTATACTAGAGCCAAATTTTAAATGTTGTTTTCTAACTTCTGGACCTAATTCATTAAAGAAATCTGCTCTCCAATACCATTGTAAACCTGGCGGCAATAATCCATCAAAAAGCGTTTGAATAGATGGATAAGGCATTTCTCCAACGTGAGCAAAAACAGGTTCTAAGTCCATTGCTGGTTTAATTAACTTATCAAATTTATCTTGGCTACCAGTATAACACCATACAATGCCGCAATATTGGTTTCCATGTAAAAAATCTGGAAAAGGAGGGCCAGGAATAACCATAGTAGCGATAAATCCATTTAACTCGTCTGGAGCATTATGGACGAATTTATGATACCAGGCCATAATTTCTTCAGTTTTTTCAATGGGCCACAACGTTGGACCTCCAATAACTGTTTTTACTGGATGTGCTTGAAATTTAAAGGAAGTTACAATGCCGAAGTTGCCCCCGCCACCGCGAATGGCCCAAAACAAATCGGTATTTTGATCTTTATTTACGGTGACAAAGGAACCATCGGCTAAAACCATATCGGCTTCTAATAAATTATCAATGGTTAACCCATATTTCCTGGATAAATGTCCAACGCCACCACCTAAAGTAAGGCCGCCAACTCCAGTTGTAGAGATAATACCGGCAGGTACTGCCAGTCCAAAGGGATGGGTTGCATGATCAACTTCACCCCAAAGATTCCCGCCACCAACTCTAACTGTATTATTTGAAAGGTCTACTCTTACAAATTTTAATCCAGATAAATCAATAACTAATCCATCGTCACACAATCCTAAGCCGCCACCATTATGGCCGCCACCTCTTACAGCTATTAATAAGTCATTATCTCTTCCAAAATTGACAGCAGCTATGACATCGGCTACATCCACACACATAACAAAAAGTCCGGGATGTTTACTGATCATCCCGTTATACACTTTTCGGGTTTCGTTATATTTAGAATCAGATGGTTTTATAAGTTCACCTCTTAATTTTGAGGCTAGGCCTTCAATTATGTCAGGCTTTAAATTTTTAACTAATGTTTTCATTTGGTTGGTTTTAGTTGGTTACAATTACTTATTTTCTAATCATCATTCCTTTTAATGACCATAGAATAGCTAAGACATCTTTTTTAGAGTCTTCATCAATTTTATTTTTATCAAGAGCCATAAAAATATCATCCATTACGTGCATGTATTCTGTAGGACTTATATTCATACCCGTATGGGCAGTTACCATATCTTTTCCTTTATAATTATTTGGTCCTCCACTACCGGCAACAAAAAAATCAATCGTGTGGTTTTTTATAATAGCCAATCGCTCAGGTTGCTCTTTTAAAGGAAGAAATCGTGCATTTACTGCTGTGTTGTTCATATGGTTTTCAACGGTATCATCAACGATTGTTGAAATCCCTTCACGACCGCCAAGTCTTTCAAATAGTGTTTTAGTCATTTTATTTATAGTATTGGTTATAAACCAAAGCTATTAACTAATAGGGGAAACGACAGCTAAATTTAATTCAAACAATTATAAATTTGAGCCATTTTTAATAAATGAAATCTAGATAGTGTGCTGTTGAATATATTTAGAAGGCAGAATGTGGTATTTTTCAAAAAAGCATTTTGAGAAATAGGCCGGACTATTGAAACCTGATTCAAAGGCAATTTCTGAAATGTTTCCATGTTGTTTATACAATAATTTTAAAGCTTTATGTAATCTGAATTCTTTTAAAAAATTATTAGGAGATTGACCCGTAAGATTTTTTAATTTTCTGTTCAATTGTGATTTGCTATACCCTAAGGCCTTACTAAAATAATTGACATTAAAATCTGATTTATGCCATTTATCTTCTATAAAATCCATTAACTGTGTTAGAAATTTTTCATCAGTAGCTCTTAAAATTCTTACAGACGCTCTATCAACCGTTGCATTTCTGTTTTCACTTTCATAAAGCGCATTAACTTCATTTGTGATTACAAAGGGTTCTTTTATAATATCACACATACGGGTTGCTAAAGTTATAGCCTCTTCAAAAATATTTTCCTTAGTGGTTACAGGTGTACCCGAACTTAATGCAATGTTAAGTTTTCTACTTGAAGGGTCAAATTTAGGCGTGACATATTTAAATTGAAAATGAATTTTTTGAGCACATAAAACGGCATCAGTAACCGATTTAAAAGACACTAAATAATTATTATTATCTTTTTTTATAATACGGCCATTAAATTTATTTAATCTTTTGGCGACGCTATTATGAAACTTTTGAGTGAAAATTGTAAACTGATTAGCTTCCAGTCTGTCCAGATAATTACTCGTTTCAATAACCATTAAAACTCTAAATGCCGGATCGTTTATTATATTTAACTCCGTATTTTGGGATTTTTCCGGGTCTTCAATACGCCCCAAGAAAGATTCTACTATCGTTTCGTTAACTTCTATAATACTATGTGGGTACTCACCATGGGCATGATTGTGCATATCCTGAAGCGCCTTTTTGTTTGGTGCCTCAATCAAACAAAAAGCAGTTCTTCTCTGTTCATCACACCAATAAGTCATGCCTTTGCAACCATATAAATGTTGCACTTTCAAGTCCTCTTGATGCATTTGTGCTACATGTTCTGCAGTAACTCCTTCAGGTATTTCATGACGGTCCATGTAAAGTGGCATAGTATCTATTTTTACACAAGTTAATGATTATTAGTGTATTATTCAAAAAAAAGGAATTGCTGAAATGTAATGATCTTTGATTGTAGAATAAAAGTAATGTGTAGCGTTTTGTTTTTTTTATCTTTAAGCTCAAAAATATTATATGAAGAGAATAGGAGCTGTTTTGTGTTTGATAATTTGTATTAGCTGCAAAATATCTGTTGATAACCCAATTAAAAGAAATGAAATTTCTATTGATCAAGTGAAAGAACATGTTGAATTTTTGACATCTGATGCATTGCAAGGTCGCAATACAGGAACCACAGGAATTGAAATGGCAGCGCGATATATTGAAAATGTATTTACTAAAAATAATATTAAACCCTATTTTGAAACTTTTAGGGACACCTTCAATATAAAAGATATTGTTGGTTATAATATTGTTGGAATTATTGAAGGCAATGACCCAAAGTTAAAAGATGAATATGTAATTATTGGGGCCCATTATGATCATATAGGCTTTAAAACTAAAGTTGATAATGATTCCATTGCTAATGGCGCTAATGATAATGCTGCGGGAACTACTGCTGTTTTAGCATTAGCTAAATATTTGGCAAAAGAAAAAATGAACAAGCGCAGTATTATTATTGCTTTATTTTCTGGTGAAGAATTGGGGCTTGTAGGTTCTGAACATTTGGCTGAAAAGTTAAATAAGAGGAATTTAAATCTGTATACCATGCTTAATTTTGAAATGATCGGCGTGCCTTTTAAGGATAGAGATTATGAAGCTTTTGTAACGGGATATGATTTATCAAATATGGCTCAGGTTATGAATAACTCTATAGGCTCAAATTATATTGGAAGATCAGAAGTTGCAATTAGATACAATTTATTTAAGCAATCAGATAATTACGCGTTTTATCAAGTTTTTAGAGTGCCAAGCCAAACAATTTCAAGTTGCGATTTATCAAATTATGATTATTACCATCATGTGGATGATGAAGCTGATAAGTTAGATTATGAGCACATGACAAAATTGATTAACAAAATGATTCCAGCAATACAAAATATTTGTAATTCGGCTACTAAAGAAATAAAAATGACTCATGAGTAAGCATATTATTATAACAGGAACGAGTAGAGGTATTGGTTTTGAATTAGTACAGTTATTTGCAAATTCAGGACACAAGGTATTAGCGCTTTCTCGTAATGAGAAGCCAATTCATAACCTGAAACTTAAAAACGTCACGGCATTTTCATTTGATTTAAGTAATAAAAATGATTACAAAAAAGTTGAAGACTTCATTAAATCAGAATGGCAACAGGTAGATGTATTAATTAATAATGCGGGCGCATTATTGAACAAACCATTTGCCGAAACAACCATGGATAATTTTGAAACCATTTATAAAACCAATGTTTTTGGAGTTTCAGAGTTAACCCGCGTGGTTTTGCCTTACATGAAAAAGGAAAGTCATGTGGTGACCATAAGTTCTATGGGTGGTGTTCAGGGGAGTATGAAATTTCCGGGACTGGCGGCCTACAGCTCCAGTAAAGCGGCTGTTATTACACTGACTGAATTGTTGGCGGAAGAGTATAAAGAAACAGGGCCGTCATTTAATGTATTAGCATTGGGAGCTGTACAGACGGAAATGCTTGAAGAGGCTTTTCCTGGCTATAAAGCGCCAACTACAGCTATAGAAATGGCACAATATATCTTCGATTTTTCATTAAATGGAAATAAATACTACAATGGAAAACTGCTCCAAGTTTCAAACTCTACGCCTTAATCTATGAGTCAATACAAGTGTGTGATTTTTGATTGTGATGGTGTTTTGGTAGATAGTGAACCTATAGGTAATCAAATTTTAGTGGATATGGCGAACCATCTTGGCGCTGACATAGATTTGACTTTTGCTATGAACCATTTTAAAGGCAGCCATTTTAAAGAATGTCTTGCTATTATTTCAAAATTAGTTACCCAACCCATTCCAGAAGTTTTTGAAGCGGAATACAGAAGCCGAAGTTTAGAGGCATTTGAAAAACATTTAAAACCTATAGATGGTGTTACCCAAGTTATTGAACAATTACAACTGCCTTTTTGTGTGGCTTCTAGTGGTATGGAATCTAAGATGAAATTTAATTTAAATCTGGTGGGTTTATTACCCCATTTTGAAAACAAACTATTTAGCTGTTATACCATTCAAAAATTTAAACCAGAACCCGATGTATTTTTATGGGCCGCCAAAACGATGGGTTTTGAGCCTCATGAATGTGTGGTTATTGAAGATAGTGTTATAGGTGTAAAAGGCGCTCTAAAAGGAGGTTTTGATGTGTTTGGGTTTACCGCACATGATTCTAATAATGAATTAGAGGGATTGTGTACCAAAACTTTTGATAATATGAATGATTTATTAGGGATGATTTTATGATTTTTTTGAAAAGCATTTAATCCTTTTTATCGAAGTTTTCTATTTCCTTTTTAACATGAACGGTAGGGATCTGAACAATTTCAAACGTTGCAGATGCTAAAACAACCTTGCCATTAGTTTTTTCAAAAGCTTTTCCAATTAATTCATTTAAGGTATGCTTTGTAAGCCTTCTTTTTTTATAATCTACTATGTATCTTAAGTTAAATTCAATCCAGTTATCAGTCATTTTAATAGCTATAGAAGGATCCACTTGGGCATTTTCAATATAATATTTATCCACCACTTCTTTCCATTTAGCAATGGATGCTGCAACAAATTCAGAAAGTGTTTCAGAAGCAATTTTTGAGACAATGGTTTTTGCTAATTCTATATCAGAGCCGTATCTAATGGGTAAATTAAATTCATCCCATATAAAAGGAAAGTCTTGTGAATAATTATAGACGGGTCCTTTAAAAACAAAGGCGTTGCTTAGTTTTACAATCCTGCCACTATAATTATCACTAGTCACCCATTGTCCAATTTCCATCATAGTTGTGTAAAGACTGTCAATATCAATAACATCGCCTTTTATACCATTTATTTCAATCCGGTCACCAGGTTTGTAAACTTTTACAAAAAATATAAAAACGGAACCGGCAAGACTTAAAATAAGTTCTTGTAATGTAATAGTTATGCCGGCAGTTAATAAGCCAATGGCCAGGGTAAAATCTTTAATGTTACCTGTAAAATAAGAGATGGTCATTAAAAACACCAAAACATAACCTACAATTTCAATTATCTTTTGTGACTTATATCTTGCGGGTGTATGGGCAACATTTTTTTTTAATTGTTTTTTAATAAATTGAAGTACTATTAAAATACAGAATAGCCAGATGAGGTATTTAACAATATTTAAAGCGGTGGGATGCTCAATAAACCAATCTCTAATTGTATTTAATAGTTCCATTTTGAATTCAAATTAAAAGATAATTTGAAATTTAATGTGGTGATTTTCTATTTCAACCTAAGTTAGCGATTTTAGAGGAAAAAATCAATTCTTTTTACTTACAATAATTCTCTTATTTTTGTGAGATGCAAAACACGCTTCAAGAGTATATTCCGCAACAAGCCATACCTATGGTTTTAAATCTTTTAAAGCATGACCATTTAACAGTTAAAATTAAAAATGAACGCAAAACGCGTCATGGTGATTATATGCGCTTGCCTAATGGGAAGCATCAAATTACGGTAAATTCAAATCTTAATCACTACAGGTTTTTAATTACACTTATTCATGAAATCGCTCATTTTGAAGCTTATAAAGCCTTTGGAAGATTTATAAAACCACATGGGTTGGAATGGAAGCGCACGTTTCAGCACCTCATGTTGCCCTTTTTAAATCCGGAAGTTTTTCCTAATGAGCTATTGCCACTTTTGGCTAAGCATTTTAAAAACCCAAAAGCATCCAGCGATACTGACGTAGCATTGGCCTATGCCCTTAAGCAATTTGACGATACTACTAATAAAACCTATGTTTTTGAATTACCTTTGGGTGGTACTTTTAAATTATACAATGGTAAAGTATTTAAAAAAATGCACAAACGGGTAAAACGTTATGAGTGCATAGAAATAAAAACAGGAAAGTTGTATCTTTTCAATCCTAATGTTGAAGTAGAATTAATTTAATTATGAATAAAAATTATTATGCCATTTTAATGGCAGGAGGCGTGGGCTCAAGATTTTGGCCAGTAAGTACTGAAGAATTTCCGAAACAATTTCATGATATGTTGGGAACGGGTGATACCCTTATACAAAAAACCTTTAACAGACTTGCTAAATTGATTCCGCGGGAAAACATTTTCATTTTAACTAATGAACGCTATAATGATTTGGTTTTTGAACAATTGCCTACAGTTACAAAACGACAAGTGGTTTTAGAACCGGCCATGCGAAATACAGCGCCATGTATTTTATATGCCTCCTTAAAAATTCAAAAAGAAAACCCGGATGCTATTATGATCGTAGCGCCAAGTGATCATTGGATTGAAGATGAAACTACCTTTTCAAATAATGTAAAACAAGCCTTTGATTTTTGTTCAAGCAATGATGCACTTATGACGCTTGGTATTCAGCCCACCTTTCCAAACACTGGTTATGGGTATATTGAATTTGATAAAACAACTTCCAACGACATTAAATCGGTAAATCAGTTCAGAGAAAAACCAGACTATGAAACCGCTAAAGAGTTTATATCACAAGGAAATTTCCTTTGGAATGCCGGTATCTTTATGTGGAGTGTAAAAAGTGTGGTTGCTGCTTTTCAAAATAATCAACCGGTATTGTATGAGTTGTTTAAATCTGGTCTACCTAAATATAATACGGATCTTGAGTATGATTTTATTCAAGAAAATTATGCCAAATCTGAAAATATTTCAGTGGATTATGCCATTATGGAAACCTCAATAAATGTATATGTGATAGCCGCTGAATTTGACTGGAATGATCTGGGTACCTGGGGAAGTTTATATGATAAACTAGATAAAGATACTAATGGTAATGCGGTCGTTAATACCAGAACCTTAACAGAAGATGCCTCCGGTAATATGATAAGAACGGCTAACAATAAAATTGTAGTTGTTGACGGATTGCAAGATTATATTATTGTTGATAAAGAAGATGTTTTACTTATTTACCCTAAGTCGAAGGAACAAGATATTAAAAAGGTCCTTCAAAAAGTTAAGGGAAAATTTGGAGAACAATACGGTTAAAATATGAAATGATTTTATTTATAGTACAGAAATATAATTGTAGATATTTATTTTATATCTTAGTCTGTAGCTGAAAACTTGTTACTTAAAGTCATAAAATTTCAGGTAGTTAAAGCTGATTTTACAATAAGTTATTTTAAAAGATATGGACGAAAATAAATCTAACTCTTCTGAAGAAGAAATCAAAAAGGGATCTGCTGTAGATCAGACTAAAGATGATATAAAAAAGGAAGCTCAAGGGCTGTTTGTTAGTCTTAAAAGGTTTTTACGGGAGTTATTAGATTTTAGAGAAGACACAGATAGAGATGCGACTGTAGAGGCCATTAAAAACGATATAGGCTTTAAAGGAGCAACGGCATGGATATTAGTCTGTTCCATTTTTGTAGCCTCCATTGGTTTAAATGCCAATTCTACGGCTGTTGTTATAGGAGCCATGTTAATTTCGCCACTTATGGGCCCTATTCTTGGAGTAGGTCTATCAATTGCCATTAATGATGTTGATACTTTAAAGCGATCTTTAATAAACTTAGGGATTATGATTGTTTTAAGTTTATTAACCGCCTTTTTGTTTTTCTATTTATTTCCTTTAAGTGAAGATACTTCAGAGCTTTTAGGTAGAGTGAAGCCAGATATTCGTGATGTACTAATTGCCTTTTTTGGGGGTTCAGCTTTATTAATTGCCAGAACGAAAAAAGGAACCATTGCGTCTGCAATTTTCGGGGTTGCCATAGCCACAGCCTTAATGCCACCACTTTGTACCGCTGGTTACGGTTTGGCTAAAGGTAATTGGATGTATTTTGGCGGTGCCATGTATTTGTTTACCATCAATACTATTTTTATAGCATTAGCAACTTTTATAATTTTAAAAGTACTTCGCTTTCCAATGTTGAAATATGTCAATTCTGCGAAACGTAAACGCATTGGGAGGATTGCTTCTGTGTTGGCTATTGTGGTTATGATCCCTGCTATTTGGACGTTTGTTAATGTGTTACAGGAAAGTAATTTTAGCAGAGATGCTAAGGCATTTGTCGCTAATGAATGTGTTCAATTACCTCATTTTGAATACATAAAAAAGAATGCCATTTATAATTATACTGACCGCAAGACTTCTTCAATTGACATCAACACTTTCGGGCTGGATGAAATTCCGGAGTCTACCATAAATATTTTAAAAGGTAGAATGAAAGATTATAGTTCCTTAACGGAGACAACTTTAAATTTCAATCAAAATATATCAAAAAATTTAGACAATTTCAGATATATGGAAGAGTTACGTTACAGGGATTCTCTCGATTTATTGTCTCAAACCCAAAAAATAGATTTCCTAGAAGGAAAGGTAAAACAACTTTCAAAATTAGAGCGCCATTATATTCCATTTGAAGAATTAACTCAGGAAGTGAAAATCAATTATGAAAATTTAGAACAATTTTCTTATGCCAGTTTAATAAATACCAATTTCAAAAAAATGGATACTATTAATGTATTTACAGTTAAATGGAACGATTCCTTGAGCAATGAAAAAGGAAGAGAAAAGGATAGTAAAAAACTGGAACAGTGGTTAAAACTAAAGCTGAAATTGGATACTTTAGTGGTGAAGCGGGCTAATTAAGGTTTCGTTTTGTACAAAAAAGAGACTCATTTCGTTTAACGTCTGATATAAGTCATTAAAAACTAAAATAGCTTTATACTTAAATTTAAGCAATGAAAACACTATTCATCTTAATCGGAGTAATCTTAATAGCCTTCATAATTGTGCAACTTTTTGCTATAAGTGGGCAAAGAAATATTGAAACCTATCCTTATGCAGTCAATAAAAAACATGATGCGTTTGAAATACGCAGCTACGAAGCACGTTTGTTTACTTCCGTCCAACTCACAGGTAATAAATATAAAGATGCTTCGAGTAAAGGGTTCTCGATTTTAGCAGGATACATTTTTGGTGGAAATGAAAAGAATGAAAAAATAGCGATGACTTCGCCAGTGGCCATGTCTTTGGAAGACTCTATGACTATGATGTTTATGGTTCCAAAGAAATTTAAAAAAGAAACGCTTCCACAACCTAACCAATCACAGATCAAATTTCGGGAAGAACCGGCAAAAATTGTTGCTGCCATAACATTTGGTGGTTGGGCTAATGATGAAAAAATAGAAAAGTATAAACAGAAATTAAAATCAGCTTTAGATACCGAGGGAATAACTTATAAAAACCGATTTTACTTTTTAGGATATAATCCTCCTTTTGAATTTTTTAATCGTAAAAATGAGATTATTGTAGAGTTGGAATCTGAGACTCTTGAAGTTAAATAATTATGAATAACTTAATAATGGATTTTATAGTTTGGTATTACTTGTAAACCCTGCCTGCCAATTAATTGCTAACACGCAACTACTCATAGTCAAACCGTCAAACGAATCCTCTAAAAATCACAGAAATAAACCAATTATTTCACTTTGTGAGGATATGCTTTTTCACGGTTCTGAAATCTAAGAATAGTATCTTTTACAATGACCCCCTTATTAACATTGATGGCATTTTCAATAGTTTTGTTTTCTTGCCAACTTTCGCGACCGGCAATTACAGATGGTAAATGCACAATCATAGCTGCAGAAATGGATCTTGAAGCACTTTCCCAAAAATAACTGGGCGTATGATCTACGGCGTAGTAATCTATTTTATCAACCGATATAATGGGATTTTTAAAAGTAGTAGGCTTAGCAAAATAAAAGCCCATGCCTTCATCACAACTTACATCAATAATTAAGGTGCCTGGCTTGAGCATCGATTTTTCGTTTTCGTTGACATAATTGATGGGGTCATCTGTATCTTGATAGGTACCATTAATGATGATTTCAGATTCTTGAATTAAATCCAATAAAGGTCTTTCGGAGCCATCATGTTCTACAACAACCAGTCGCGGTTCATTTTCTTTTCCTTTTCTAACTCTGGTATAATGCGCATCTAAAACTTCTTCTCGTACTTCATGATCTGGTCTTTGAATGCAGATCGTAATATCTCTAAACCCATGCGCTTTCAATGCATAGATAGCGCCTCTGCTAACAGCACCAAAACTGAATATGATTGCTTTTCTTTGGTTTCCATAATGGCCATCTATTCCCTTTAGCTGGAGCGCATGTATAACGGCGCAATAACCGGCCATTTCATTATTTTTGTAAAAGGTGTGCCTACCAATTTGTCCATTGGGGTTCCACACATACATATCTTCAAAAGCTATTAAGGTCAATTTTTTGTTAATGGCTGTTTGTGTAATCTGCTTTTGCTGGGCACAGTGTGGATAGCCCCATAAAATGCCTCCTGTTTTTAATTCTTCTAAATCAGAGAGGATTGGTTTGGCTATTATGACTGATCCAATATCAGATAATATTTCATGTCGTGTAGCCATGCCTCCGGTCAACTCAATGATTTCTTCATCTTCAATATTAAAAGGTTTGCCATAGCCTTTTTCAAAAATAAGTTGTCTGCGTATATGTTCTGGAAGCCTTTTTAAATGTTCTGGATGTATAGGGACCCGTCTTTCGTCTTCTTTTTTTGAAGTTCCAATAACGCCCATTTTAAGTAAAGCCATATGATTCTATTTTGAATTAAAACGAATCACATATTAATGAGTTAAGTAAAGCGTTATATTACATTTTATTTTTGGGTTATTTTCTAGTACTCAGGCATTAAGTTGACTTCTAGACTTTTGCGAAGAGATAATTGATATCCACGGATAAATAATCCAATTTTAAAGATACGCTATTTAAATTAGAATTTGAGGGTTATCAAGATAATTCTATAAAGTCTTCAAATAAAATAACTTGATTTAAAGGGGCTATTGCTTTTCCTCAATATACATTTGACGTACTTTTTTCATCAGTTCAGAAGAATAAACAAAATCAGTAACCACCTCATTGTCGGTTTTAAATATAGTCTCTTTTGATCCTTCCCATGCTTTTAAACCGTCTTTTAAAAATACTATTTTTTCACCAATTTCCATGACTGAATTCATATCATGAGAGTTAATCACGGTAGTAATATCATATTCATCCGTAATTTCCCTAATTAAATTATCAATAATGATGGCTGTTTTTGGATCTAGACCAGAATTAGGTTCATCACAAAACAGGTACATAGGTTTATTTACAATCGCTCTAGCTATGGCTACACGTTTTTGCATGCCACCAGAGGCTTCGCTTGGCATTTTATGATGGGCGTCAATTAAATTCACACGTTTTAAAACAAAATCAACCCGATCTTCCATTTCGCTTTTGCTTTGTTTTGTAAACATTTTTAATGGAAACATCACATTTTCAGCAATGGTCATAGAGTCAAATAATGCACTGCCCTGAAATACCATACCAATATCAGCACGTAAATTTCTTTTTTCGTCCTCACTCAGTTGAGAAAATATCTTACCATCATAAGAAATACATCCTTCTTCATAATCAAATAAACCAAGCAAGCATTTTATAAAAACGGTCTTTCCCGATCCACTTTGTCCAATAATGAGATTGGTTTTTCCTTTATCAAAAGTGGTGGTAATTCCTTTTAAAACTTCAACGCCATCAAACGATTTATGTATGTTTTTAACTTCTATCATTAGCTCAATAGCATTTGGGTTAAAATATAATTTAAAAGGATAATAACTACACTGGTCCATACAAAGGATGTGGTGCTTGCTTTTCCAACTTCAAGTGCACCGCCTTTCATATAATACCCGTGATAAGATGGAATAGTTGCTAAAATAAAAGCAAATACCAAGGTTTTAATAAATGCGTATGTGATATGAAAAGGCGTAAAATCTGTTTGAATGCCAATAATATAATCATCAAGTGAACTAAATCCTCCATAAACACAGGCTGCCATCCCACCAAGAATTCCTAAAAACATAGCAATGGAAATGACAAAAGGGTATAGTAACAAGGCAATAAATTTGGGAAACACCAAATAGTTAAGAGAGTTGATTCCCATCACCTCTAAAGCGTCTATTTGTTCTGTTACCCGCATAGTTCCAATACTAGACGTAATGAAGGAACCTACTTTACCAGCCATAATAATGGAAATAAATGTAGGGGCAAATTCTAGAATTACAGATTGTCTGGTTGCAAAACCTACTAAGTATTTAGGAATTAATGGATTATCAATATTCAAGGCCGTTTGAATGGTTACAACACCTCCAACAAAAAAGGAGATAAAAGCCACGATACCTAATGAACCAATAATTAAGTCGTCAATATCTTTTAGTATCAACTGTTTCATAACGGACCATTTGGTTGGTTTACGAAACATTTCGGCTATCATCAAGAAATAAGCGCCAATATAATTAAGGTATGTCATGTTTAAATTTATTAACGCTAAAGTAAAAAAAAGTTAAAGGTATTTAACCTAAATTTTAAATTAAGATGTTTTTAAATCAGTATTTTTGTTTTATCACATATTCATACATCAATGAAACATTTAATTTACTTTTTCTTATTCTTTATTGCAATAAGTTCATGCAACGCTCAAAACAGTAATTCAACCAGTCCAATTAATAACAAATTCGACTTAAATGAACGTCCAAAATTAGTAGTGGGCATTGTAGTTGATCAGATGCGGTATGATTATTTAACACGTTTTTATAGTAGATATGGTGAAGGCGGTTTTAAACGGTTGATGAATGAAGGTTTTAATTGTAAAAATAATCACTTTAACTACATTCCAACCTATACGGGTCCGGGTCACACATCAATTTATACCGGTACTACACCAAAATATCACGGAATCATTTCGAATGATTGGTACGATAAAGAAATAAAAAAGGGTGTTTACTGTGTTCAGGACGATTCGGTACAATCTGTTGGTACCTCTGGAAGCGCAGGTCAAATGTCTCCACATAGAATGAAAACAACAACATTTACTGATGAAAATAGATTGTTTACCCAAATGCAAGGAAAGACTATTGGAATAGCTATTAAAGATAGAGGCGCTATTTTGCCAGCAGGGCATACGGCTAATGCAGCATATTGGTTTCAAGGACAAGATGAAGGTAATTGGATATCAAGTACATTTTATATGAATGAGCTTCCTAAATGGGTAAAGGATTTTAATAAAAAGCATTCTGTTGATTCTTATTTAAAGGTTTGGAATACGTTGTATGATATATCTAGTTATCAAGAAAGTGGTCCGGATTTAAATAATTTTGAAGGTGGATTTAATGGTAAAGAAACGGCAACATTTCCTTATGATTTATCTAAATTAAAAGATGACAATGGAGGTTATGATATTTTAAAAACAACCGCTTATGGAAACAGTTTAACTGCTGATTTTGCCATTGAAGCCATTGAAGCGGAACAATTAGGATATGATAGTATCACTGATATATTAACAGTAAGTTTTTCAAGTACAGATTATATAGGTCACAATTTTGGTGTTAATTCCAAAGAAATTCAAGATACTTATTTGCGTTTAGATTTGGATATTGAAAGACTCTTAAAAGCTTTAGATGATAAAATAGGTAAGGATAATTACACTGTTTTTTTAACAGCTGACCATGCAGCTATTAATGTGCCTTCTTATTTGCAAAGTGTAAAAATACCTGCAGGATATTTTAATTCAAGAGAATTTAGTAGGAAAATTATCGGTTTTATGGAAGACACCTATAAATCTTCAAATTTGATAGAAAGCATTAGTAATGATCAAATATTTTTAAATAGAAAAAAAATAAAGGAATTAGATTTAGATTTAGATGATGTGCAGGAAGCAATAGTTAATGAGATTATTGATTATCAATTCATAGATAAGGCCTATACAGCAACTATAATGTCGACTACTTCATTTTCTTTTGGAATAGAGCAATTAATTCAAAATGGTTATAGTCAAAAGCGTTCCGGTGATGTT
Organism: Gaetbulibacter aquiaggeris; assembly: GCF_044003965.1. Taxonomy (NCBI): domain Bacteria; kingdom Pseudomonadati; phylum Bacteroidota; class Flavobacteriia; order Flavobacteriales; family Flavobacteriaceae; genus Gaetbulibacter; species Gaetbulibacter aquiaggeris. The sequence goes on along the minus strand of NZ_JBAWKC010000005.1, from coordinate 311,129 downwards.
GTTTTTATTTTAGATCCTGCGGTTATTTCTTATGGTAAAACAGGTTCAACCCATGGGTCAGCCTATAGTTATGACACCCATGTGCCTCTATTGTTTTTTGGTAAGGGTATAAGTCAGGGTGAGACCTTCCAGAAAACAGAAATAACAGATATTGCTCCTACGATGGCTGCCTTATTAAATATAAGTTATCCTAATGGTAACGCAGGGCAACCTTTAGAATTTGTGTTAGATTAATTTGAATAAAAGACTCATATATTCAATAATTGCTGTACTTCTTGTATTTAGTATTTATGGTTATGAACATTTTCTGAAGGAAGAAGAAAAAACTGAAATTGTAACTGAGGGTAAAAATCCAAAAGCTAGAACAAACGAGTACTTCTTGCCTACTAGTACAACAGGGCAAATTGTGCACCATGAAGGGTATTCGTTATCCTATAGTGAACTCTTTGAACAAGCTGAATGGGTTGCTTATGAATTAAAAAAAGGGCAGCTTTCTAATTATAATTTTGAAAGACCTTATTTCGAAATTGATAGAGCTGTCAAAACCGGTGCGGCCCATTGGCGCAACTATAAAAACTCGGGATATGATCGCGGGCATTTATGTCCGGCAGGTGATAGGAATTATAGTAAAGCGGTCTATAAAGAAACTTTCTTAACCAGTAATATAAGTCCCCAAGAACATGAATTTAATGCAGGCATTTGGAATACACTAGAACAAAAAGTGCGCTATTGGGCAGTGAAATATGAGGGTGTTTTTGTGGTTACTGGCGGCGTGCTTGAAAAAGATCTAAAAACGATTGGTGAAGAGCATGTTGCGGTACCCAATCAGTTTTATAAAATTATTTTGGATAATAATAAGGGGAAAATGAAAATGCTTGCTTTTTTAATGCCCAACAAAAATTCTGATAAAGCACTTTATGAATTTGTGGTTTCAGTTGATGATATTGAAGTACTCACTGGAATCGATTTTTTTCCAGAATTGGGCGATTCATTAGAATCTCAATTAGAAGCATCTAGCAGTTATAAAAACTGGAGTTTCAATTGAATTTATTCAACATCCCTTTCCATCGTAACCTTCGTATAAAGAGGCCTTGATCTTCTGTGACTAAAAAGGGTGATTTATTCTTTTTAGCTTCAAAATAGCCAGCTATATAATCTTTAAATAAGGAAAATCTCCGTTTTTTGAATGCCAGTTTTATAGCAGAAATCAAGGTGATTCTAAAGCCATAACGCATTTTATACATGGCTTCTCCTTGTAAATGTTTTGAGGCTTCGTTATAGCTGATGCCGGTTGGTTTTAAATGTTTCACATGAAGCGTTTCATCTGTTAAAATAGTCCATTTGTAATATCTTGCCAGAAGCTCATCAACGGTATCCCAACCCATAGAAGGTTTCAATTTTCCTATTTGAATAAAGCAATCTTTTCTGTAAGTTTTAAGGGCTCCTCTTATATGGTCTTTATTTGTTAAATTTTCCAAAACCCATTGATTGTTTTTTTCGATAAAACAATGCCCGGAAACCATTCCTAAACGCGTATTTGAGTTAAAATGTTTAGAAATTTGTTCTAAATAATTAGGAGGAAAAATTAAATCGGCATCAAATTTACAGATGACATCATAGTTGTTATCTAAAACTTCAAAACCTTTATAAAACGCATTGATAATCTTTGCTCCGGGTAAATGCTCATTCGAAGATTTTGTATTTACTAATTGAATCCAGGAGTATTTACTGGTGTAACTTTCTATGATATCTTGGGTTCTATCTGTTGAATTATCATTAACAAGCACAATTTTTTTTGGTAAAAGTGTTTGTCTAACTAAAGAATCTAAAGTAAGGCCAATAGAATCTTGTTCATTATGAGCTGGTATAACAATATAAAAATTCAAAGCTTTAAGTTTAATACTCAAAGTTAATCTATTTATACCGTTTTTGAGTTTAGAATTTAATTATTGATACGCTCAGCATAAACAATATAATATCTTGGTGTAATCCAGCGCAGTAATGGTCTGATACCAATCTTTTTTGTTGGATTGGTCCATTTTTGACGCGCTTTAATTTCCCAGCCGGTCTTTTCTAATAACCAGTCAAACTGCCAATCTTCAAATTCATGATAATGTCTGTCTCGCATATCTGTTTTACTTTTATATGCTGAAGAAAACCATAAACGCAATGGTACGCTTGCTACTAATTTATTCGATTGAATCGCTTTTAAAACCGTAAAAGGAGAAAGAAGATGTTCAAAAATTTCAAAGGCTGTGACGATTTCTGCTTGAGAATTTTTAATTGCTGAAGTGTCTACATCTAAATCTTCGCCTTTGGTGTTTTTAACTTTAAACCCTTCTGAAGACATGATGTTAGAAAATGGATTTTCAACACCTAAGTCTAAAATAGTTGCAGATTCTGGAACATGCTTTTTTAAAAACTGGATCGTGTGTTTATATCTTTTATTTGGATAGCTTTTGTCGTACATTTTTATGAAATTCCGCAAAAGCGGTACTATTAATATTTGTAAACAATGGCGTTGATGCTCATTCCTGAACCAACACTGGCAAATATAATAACATCGCCTTTTGTAAGGCTATGATTTTCCAATTTATTGTTTTTTATTAAATCAAATAAGGTAGGAACGGTCGCTACTGAACTATTGCCAAGTTTATCAATACTCATAGGCATAATATCTGTGGGTGGATTCATTTTGTATAGCTTGTAAAAGCGTTTTATAATGGCTTCATCCATTTTTTCGTTGGCCTGATGGATAAGAATTTTTTTAATATCGTTTATTGATGTACCACTTTTTTCTAGACAGCTTTTCATGGCGTTTGGCACATTGGTTAAGGCAAATTCATAGATTTTACGCCCATCCATTTTAATGTATCTTGTGTCTTTGCAAAGTTCCTGATTATTAGAATTCCCAAAAAATAAATAGTAAGCTTCATCATAAGTATAGCTAGCTGTTTCATGTGCTAAAATACCTCCTTCTTCCTCTGTTGCTTCAATAACGGTTGCACCAGCGCCGTCTGAATAAATCATGGAATCCCTGTCGTACTTATCAACCACCCTTGATAGGGTTTCAGTTCCAATAACTAAGCACTTTTTGGCCATACCTGCCTTAATAAAAGCTTGGGCTTGAATAACGCCTTCAATCCAACCCGGGCAACCAAATAAAATGTCATAGGCTACACATTTCGGGTTTTTTATACGTAAACTATGTTTTATTCTAGAAGCTAAACAAGGTAAAAGATCACTTTGTAAGGTATTATGTTTTACGTCACCAAAATTATGAGCCACTATAATATAGTCTAATTCTTCTGGGTTGATTTTAGCATCTGAAATAGCTTTTTTAGCTGCGAAAAAACCTAAATCTGACGAGGTTAAATGCTCTTCGGCATACCGACGTTCGTGAATTCCTGTAATAGCTTTGAATTTTTCAATGATTACGGTATTTTCACTATTAATGGGTGAGCCGTCTGTATTTAAAAAGTGATGTGAGTTAAAATTTTCATTTTTCTCTATAGTACCAGGAATATAGCTTCCAGTACCGGTAATTTTAATATTCATAAATAAAAATTAAGCCTTTAATTTAGTCTTCTTACAAAAATACTGACTATAAATTAAAGGCAAATTATTTTGTAAAAATTATTACGATGTTCAACACCCCATTTACGCCTCCATATAAGCCTCTATTGGAGCACAAGTACATATTAAATTTCTGTCACCATAAGCATCATCAACTCTTCTGACAGATGGCCAAAACTTATTGTTTTTTACATAGTCTAAAGGGAATGCTGCGGTTTCGCGTGAGTAAGGAAATTTCCACTCACTCGCGGTTACCATTTCTAAGGTGTGTGGTGCATTTTTTAAAACGTTATTTTCATCCTCTTTTGACACTTGATCAATTTCCTTTTTGATAGAAATCATAGCGTCACAGAAACGATCAATTTCCTGTTTGCTTTCGCTTTCTGTGGGCTCAATCATCAGGGTTCCAGCTACCGGAAAGGAAACCGTAGGCGCATGAAAGCCATAGTCCATTAAGCGTTTTGCAATATCAGTTACTTCAATACCATTAGCTTTAAAAGCTCTGCAATCAACAATCATTTCATGAGCAGCTCTGCCACGCTCACCAGAATATAAAGTATCAAAACTACCTTGTAAACGATGTTTGATATAATTGGCATTTAGAATAGCAATTTTAGTAGATTGTGTTAAGCCTTCAGCGCCTAACATTTTTATATAGCCATAAGAAATCAAACAGGCTAATGCAGAACCATAAGGTGCTGCTGAAATAGCTGTAATCGCTTTTTCTCCACCAGTTTTAACCAATGGATTTCCTGGTAAAAACGGAACCAGTTGTTTTGCAACACAAATAGGTCCAACGCCCGGGCCACCACCACCATGAGGAATAGCGAAAGTTTTATGTAAATTAAGATGACAAACATCTGCTCCAATATTTCCGGGATTTGTTAATCCTACTTGGGCATTCATATTGGCGCCGTCCATATATACCTGACCACCATTATCATGAATTATTTGAGTAATTTCTTTAATAGCAGATTCGTAAACGCCATGAGTGGATGGGTAAGTTACCATTAAACATGACAAATTATCTTTATATAATTCTGCTTTTTCACGTAAATCATCCACATCAATGTTACCTTCATGAGTTGACTTGGTAACAATTACAGTCATTCCTGCCATAACAGCACTCGCCGGATTCGTACCGTGTGCTGATGAAGGAATTAAGCAGATATTTCTATGATGATCACCTCTAGAATCGTGATATGCTTTTATAACCATTAAACCCGCATACTCCCCTTGAGCGCCAGAATTTGGTTGTAAAGATGTGGCCGAAAAACCAGTGATTATAGTTAATTGATCTTCTAATTCCTTTAATACTGTCAAATAACCTTCAGCTTGATCTACTGGAACAAATGGGTGCATATTTCCCCAGTTAGGAGAGCTTAACGGCAACATTTCTGAAGCAGCATTCAATTTCATTGTACAAGACCCTAAAGAAATCATGGAATGATTCAATGATAAATCTTTACGTTCAAGTGATTTTATATAACGCATCAATTCTGTTTCAGAATGATAAGTGTTAAAGACATCCAGTGTTAAAAAGTCAGTAGTTCTTTGAATACTTTTCGAAATATTATTGGATTCTGAAAGAGAAGGAATCACTAAAGTTATCTTTTCAGCCGATTCAGCAAACACTGAAAGAATGTCATTAATATCTCTTATAGAAGTTGTTTCATTGATGGAAATAGTGACTGTTTCATCATCAGGATAGAAGAAATTGATATTTTTCTCTTTGGCTATTTTTTTAATTTTTTTTGCGTCTGTTTTAATTTGAAGCGTGTCAAAAAAAGACGTATTCACTTGATTAAAACCTAATTTAGACAAATATTCAGAAAGTGTTGAAGCCGTATTGTGTACTTTGTCAGCAATAAACTTTAAACCTTTTGGGCCATGATAAACACTATACATGCCAGCCATAACTGCCAATAAAACTTGTGCAGTACAAATATTTGAAGTTGCTTTATCTCGCTTAATATGCTGCTCACGCGTTTGTAATGCCATACGTAAGGCTCTGTTGCCATTAGTATCTTTTGTGACCCCAATAATTCTTCCTGGCAGGTCACGTTTGTAGGCTTCTTTAGTGGCGAAATACGCCGCATGCGGTCCGCCATATCCCATAGGGATTCCAAATCTTTGCGTGGTGCCCACAACCACATCTGCACCAAATTTACCCGGAGCTTCTAATTTTATTAAACTCAAAATATCTGCAGCAACTGCCACCTTGATTTGAGATTCATTGGCTTTACTTATAAATGTTTTGATATCAACTATTTGTCCGTCTTTACCTGGATATTGTATGATGGCACCAAAAAAATCAGATGAAAAATTAAACGTATTTTCATTGCCAACAACCAATTCTATACCAATTGGATTGGCTCTGGTTTGCAACAATGACAATGTTTGAGGTAAAATATTATCTGAAACAAAAAATTTATTAATATTATTTTTCTTTTGATCACGTTCACGTACTGCAAATATCAAACTCATGGCTTCAGCAGCTGCTGTGCTTTCATCTAAAAGGGAGGCGTTGGCAATTTCCATACCTGTTAAATCGGTAATCATAGTTTGGAAATTTAATAAAGCTTCAAGTCTACCCTGAGCAATTTCAGCTTGATATGGGGTATAAGCCGTATACCATCCTGGATTTTCAAGAATATTTCTTTGAATAACTGCAGGTAAAATAGTTGGATGATACCCCAGTCCTATGTATGTTTTGTATACTTTATTTTTTTTTGATAATTCCTGAATATGAACTAAATAGTCATGTTCAGACATAGGTTCATCAAGTTTTAATGGCTTTTTTAACCTGATATCATCGGGTACGGTTTCATAAATTAATTGGTCTAAGGAATCTACCCCTATAGTTTTCAACATAAGGTTTTGGTCGTCTTCTCTAGGACCAATATGACGCAGTGCAAAAGCGTTTGTATTCATGTATAATGCTATTGAAATTGAGGCACAAAATTACGTAATAATTAGACCTTATTTAGCTATAGAAGTGAAAGTTTTTAACCAAAAAATGACGTTATTAACACTTTGGTTACTTTTGTATGATGATTTGCTTGAAACATATATTAAATTTTTATATAAACAGCAGTATTCATGTTGCTATAGCGGTGTTTTCATTGTCATATATGACACTACTAGAATTTAATATTTCTTATGATAAGGCGGTTCTCTATTTTATTTTTTATGCTACTATAACAGGCTATAATTTTGTTAAATATTTTGAAGTCGCAAAATTTCAGCATCGCAGCTTATCAAAATGGCTAAGGTTAATACAAATTTTTTCACTTATTTGTTTTGTTTTTATGGGCTATTATAGTTTTAATCTTGAAAAAATTACTATCATATACATTGCAGTTTTTGCCATATTGACATTTCTTTATACCATTCCTTTTATACCGAAAAGAAAATTTTTAAATAAACAAAGTAACCTACGAAATATTAGTGGATTAAAAGTTTTTTTAATTGCGCTTGTTTGGGTGGGTGTGACTGTTTTTATTCCACTGCAAAATAATCATTTTTCAATGGATACTATGGTTGTAATAGTAAGTGTCCAGCGTTTTCTACTGGTGATTATGCTGATGTTGCCTTTTGAAATCAGAGACTTGCAATTTGATAGCCTGAAATTGTATACCATACCTCAAAATCTGGGTGTAAAACGCACTAAAATATTAGGTTTTTTTCTTGGCTTAGGGATGTTGATTTTAGAATTCTTAAAGCAAGAGGTGTGTATAAATAGAGTTTTAGTGTTATTAACAATCCTTGTTTTGACAGTTTTATTAATATGGTTTTCGAGAGAAAAACAAGGCAGATATTATGCTGCTTTCTGGGTAGAAGGAATTCCTATTTTATGGTTGCTTTTGATGCTTGTTGTCAATTGAAATTTTCTTCTTTCAAAACTTTATTGAATGTCTTCTTAAGTGACTCCTTGTTTTTTTTATCCATGCATTTCACTTTAGATTGCGCTATTATGGAAGAGAGTTTGTTGTTGGTTTTTGCATAGTTCCTGCAGGCTTTACAATACAACATATGTAAATTTAGCTTAACTTTTTCCCAGAAAGAAGATTCGTTATATTGTGATTTATCACAAACAAGACTGGCTTCACTGCATGGAATCCCTATTTTAAGTTTTTTGCTCATAATTAAAACCAATTTTCTTTAAGACATAATGCCATTGCAGTTCTGGCTCTATGTATGATAACCCAAAGATTAGACGCAGTGATGTTTAATTCATTACAAATATCTTCCGTTTCAACACCTTCAATGGTTTTCATTCTAAAAACTATAGCTTGTTTTTCTGGTAATTTAGATAAACAGTTAAGGATGGCTTCACCTAATTCGGTATTTTGCATGGTGTCTTCAGCAGTCTTGTCAAAAGGATCTGCCACATGCTCTTCTAGCCAATCACCTTCTGTTTCAGATTCGTTATTCGACGTGATTCTTACTTCAGCTTTTCCTTTGTTAGAATTTATTTTTCTGTAGTGATCTATGATTTTTCGCTTTAAAATGGAAATCAGCCAAGTGCGTTCACTTGCTTCACCTTTATAGTTTTTCATCGATTTTAAACCAGCCAAAAATGTCTCTTGAACCAAATCCTGAGCCATTTCACGGTCATTAACACGAGAAATAGTATAGTTGAATAAGTAATCGGCATATAAGTCAATCCACTTATTAGGATTTAAAAGGTGTTCTGGCATGAAATAACAATTTTTTATAAAAATAGCTTATTAATTCTTGATAATCAATAAGTTTAAAGGCATAAAAGGCATCTATCACCAAAATGAATTATTTCAATAAACCTGCTCGTTTTAATAAGGCTTCCGGTTGTGGCTCATGTCCTCTAAATCGTTTATAAAGCACCATAGGATCTTCAGTTCCACCTTGAGAAAGAATGATATCCTTAAACTTATTTGCTACTTCTTTATTAAAAATACCTGCTTCTTTAAAATATTCAAACGCATCAGCATCCAATACTTCAGCCCATTTATAGCTGTAATAACCGGAAGAATAACCTCCTTGAAAAATATGAGAAAACGAGGTGCTCATGCAATTCTCGGCTACATCCGGATAGAGTTTAGTATTCTCAAAAGCTTCTAATTCATGCGTTTTTACATCCTTAATTTTTGAAGGATTTAATCCGTGCCAGCTCATATCTAACAAGCCAAAACTTATTTGACGAAGGGTTTGCATGCCCTCATGAAAAGTAGCTGAATCTTTAATCTTTTTAACTAGATCCATTGGAATAACTTCCTCTGTTTCATAATGTGTGGCAAATAATTCCAAGGCTTCTTTTTCATAACACCAGTTTTCTAATACTTGACTGGGTAATTCTACAAAATCCCAATATACGCTGGTACCAGATATACTAGGGTAGGTAGTATTAGCCAACATGCCATGAAGAGCATGCCCAAACTCATGGAATAACGTAGTTACTTCGTTAAAAGTCAGCAAAGAGGGTTTGCTTTTTGTTGGCTTGGTAAAGTTGCATACAATGGAGATATGTGGGCGTTCATTTAGGCCATTTTTAATGCTTTGTGGCTTAAAAGAAGTCATCCATGCCCCGTTACGTTTTCCGGGTCTTGGGAAAAAATCTGCATAAAATATGGAAACTAAATCGCCATTTTCATTGCTTACCTTATATGTTAAGACATCTTCATGGTATTTGTCAATGTTATGAATTTCTTCAAACTGTAAACCATACAATTTTTGCGAAACATTAAACACACCATTTATCACATTTTCTAATTTAAAATAGGGTTTTAATTTTTCATCATCTAAATCAAACAACTTTTGCTTTAGTTTTTCAGCATAATAAGCACCATCCCATTTTTCTAAATGATCTATTGCATCCAATTCTTTTGCAAAGGATTCCAACTCTATAAATTCAGTTAAGGCCGCTGGTTTTGCTTTTTCTAATAGCTCATTTAAAAAAGATTCTACTTTTTCTGGTGTTTTTGCCATGCGCTCTTCCAAAACAAAATGGGCATGGGTTTTATATCCTAAAAGTTGCGCTCTTTCAAAACGTAGTTTAGCGATATTTAAAACATTTTCCTGATTATCTAGTGCATCCTTATGAAATCCTTTTTTACCCGATGCTATCGCTAATTTTTTACGTAATTTTCTGTTATCAGCATAGGTCATAAACGGAATGTAACTAGGGTAATCAAGGGTGAATAACCAGCCTTCTTTATTTTTTGATTCAGCCAGTTGTTTAGCTGCTTCAACAGTACCTTCGGGTAACCCAGACAATTCCCTTTTGTCTGTTATTAGCATTTCAAACTTATTGGTTTCAGCCAACACATTTTCCCCAAACTTAAGTTTTAGTTGACTTAATTTCTTGTCAATTTCTCTAAGTTTTAATTTTTTGTCTTCGGGCAAATTAGCACCGTTTCTGGAAAAACTTTTATATTTTTTATCCAGAAGAGTCGCTTGTTCTATAGTTAAATTTAACGATTCCTTTAAGTCATAAACTGATTTGACACGTTTAAACAAGGTTTCATTCAAGGCAATGTCGTTACTGAATTCTGACAGTAGTGGCGATACTTCTTGAGCAATTTTTTGAATTTCATCATTCGTTTCTGCAGAATTGAGATTAAAAAAAACGCTTGAAATTCTATCTAATTGTGCTCCTGAAAAATCTAGGGCTTCAATAGTGTTTTGAAAAGTAGGACCGTCTGAATTATTAACAATAGTATCAATCTCTTTTTTAGCTTCTTCAATAGCCGATTTAAACGCAGGAAGAAAATGGGTGTTCTTTATTTTTGAAAACGGGGCAGTACCAAAGGGTGTTTTAAATGGTTTTGCTAAAATATTTTGCATCATTTTTTAAGAAATTTAAATCTGCTATGCGCGCATAACTTTTTTTTTGTATGTTTGTCAATATTGTTTTTGAAAAGTGACTAATTCAAATTAATAGCCAAAGAAACCTCGAATTTATTCGGGGTTTTTTTATTTCAAGTTTTCGGAAGATTTAATCACCATTTGTTTTAAGCCTTCTTTATAAATAAGAATTTTATCCAAAACACAAGAATCATGTGAGCCTATAATTTGAGCGGCAAGTATACCCGCATTTTTAGCACCATTTAGAGCAACGGTAGCAACTGGCACACCTCCGGGCATTTGTAGTATAGAAAGCACAGAATCCCATCCATCAATAGAATTACTGCTTTTTATTGGAACACCAATAACAGGAAGCGGAGATAAGGAGGCTATCATTCCTGGTAAATGAGCAGCACCTCCGGCACCGGCAATGATTACAGAAAAGCCTTTGGTATGTGCGTTTTTACCGTAATCAAATAATTTTTCCGGTGTTCTGTGGGCCGAAACAATATCAACTTCAACAATAATGTCAAAACCTTTTAATATATCTATAGCGTCTTGCATCACTGGAAGATCACTTTTGCTTCCCATAATAACTCCTACTTTACTCATAATTTAATTTTTATTTTGAAATAACTTTAATAGTATTTTTAACTTCTTCAGCAATTTTTCTTGCTTCATTTAAATCTTTATGAACGATGGTTACATGCCCCATTTTCCTAAAAGGTCTGGTTTGTTTTTTGCCATAAATATGTGGTGTTACACCATCCATATGCATAATAGTTTCTATATTTTGATAAACCACATCACCACTATAGCCTTCTGCCCCCACAAGATTTACCATAACACCACCCACTTTACTATCTGTGACACCTAAAGGTAAATCTAAAATGGCACGAATATGCTGCTCAAATTGAGAAGTATAATTTGATTCTATAGTATGGTGTCCGGAATTATGAGGTCTTGGGGCGACTTCATTGATAAGAATCTCATCATTCTCGGTTTGAAACATTTCAACCGCTAAAAGACCAACATGTTGAAAGGCTGCAGAAGTTTTTAAAGCAATGGCTTCTGCTTTTTTTGCTACTTCTTCAGAAATCCGTGCAGGACAAATTACATATTCCACTTGATTGGCTTCCGGATGAAATTCCATTTCAACAACCGGATAGGTTTTTGTTTCTCCGGAAACATTTCTGGCAACAATAACGGCTAATTCATTTTTAAAAGGAACCAAATCTTCAGCAATGCATTCTACGTTTGGCAAACCTTTTAAGTCTTCAAAGGACTTGACAACTTTTACGCCAGTACCATCATAACCAAACTGGGCACTTTTCCACACAAAAGGAAAGTTTAATCCTCCGTGATTTATAGTTTCCTTAATTTCAGACGTATAAGCAAAACGAGAAAATGCGGCCGTTGGTAAATTATTATCAATATAAAATAATTTCTGTTTGGCCTTATTTTGAATAGTTCGCAATGTTTTTGAGGCGGGGTATACTTTTATACCTTCTTTTTCAAGATCTTCCAAAGCGTCTACATTAACGTTTTCAATTTCAATAGTAAGAACATCTACTTGTTTTCCAAAGTTATAGACATCTTCATAATTCATTAAATCTCCAAGATGGAATTCATCACAAGCTATTTTGCAAGGAGCCTCATTACTAGCTTCTAATATACAGGTGTGTATATCAAATTTTCTAGTGTCATAAAGCAACATTTTGCCTAACTGACCACCGCCAAGAATACCTAATTTAAAATTTGATGAAAAATAATTCATGCTTTTTTTACTAAAATCAATTAAGGATATGCAAAAATACATTTAAATATGAAATTACTTCCTAATTCCTAAATCAAAAAATCGGTATTAGTCATTCAATTCCTTAACTTTGCAACTTTCAAAAAAACAACAATGGAAATTAAACTTCACGACAAATATTTCAAACCATTTATTTCTGCGCAAGAAATAGATAGGGCTATTGAACATATGGTTAATAATATTTACCAGGATATAGGCGATGAAATCCCTGTATTTGTAGGCGTTTTGAATGGCTCATTTATGTTGGTGAGTGATTTTGTTAAGAAATATCCTAAACCTTGTGAAGTGACATTTATTAAATTGGCTTCTTATGAAGGGGTTAAATCTACTGAAGATATTCAACGCTTAATTGGATTAACTCAAGATTTGAAGGGTAGGACAGTGATTGTTTTAGAAGATATTATTGATACGGGTAATACCCTTTCTGAAATTTATAGAATATTTAAAAATGAAGAGGTTAAATCGCTTAAAATTGCGACTTTATTTTATAAACCCGATGCCTATAAAAAAGACTATAAATTACATTATGTTGGTATGGAAATTCCAAACAAATTCATTGTAGGTTATGGTCTTGATTATGACGGATTGGGAAGAAACCTACCAGAAATTTATCAAATAAAAGAAACGCAGCATATGACAAATTTAGTGCTATTTGGTCCTCCGGGTGCAGGAAAGGGAACTCAAGCTAATTTTTTGAAAGAAAAATATAATTTAGTGCACATCTCTACTGGTGATGTCTTTAGATTTAATATAAAAAATGAAACAGCTTTAGGGATGCTTGCCAAATCTTATATGGATAAAGGCGACTTAGTGCCAGACCAGGTAACCATTGATATGTTAAATGCTGAAGTAGAAAAGAACGCAGATGCTAATGGATTTATTTTTGACGGATTTCCAAGAACCAATGCACAGGCTGATGCTTTAGGTAGATTAATGGAAAGTAAGGATTCCTCTATCAGTGCCATGATTGCGTTAGAAGTGGAAGATGATGTTTTAGTGAAACGCTTACTAGAGCGCGGAAAAACCAGTGGAAGACCTGATGATGCTGATGAATCTATCATTAGAAATAGAATTACTGAATATTATAATAAAACAGCTATTCTAAAAGACTACTATTCTGCACAGGGAAAATATTATGGTGTTGATGGTGTTGGTAGTATTAAAGAAATTACTGAGCGTTTAAGCGCAGTTATTGATAAATTATAATACTTCAAAGAGTTTAAACTTTATACTTTAAACTTTAAAATTTTAAACTCAATTATGACCGAAGGAAATTTTGTTGATTACGTAAAGATGTTTGTTTCCTCTGGTAACGGAGGTAAAGGTTCGTCGCATCTACATCGTGAAAAATTTATTGAAAAAGGAGGGCCAGATGGTGGCGATGGTGGTCGTGGTGGCCATGTTATTATTAAGGGTAATTCAAACTTATGGACCCTACTTCATTTAAAGTTTAAAAAGCATATCAAAGCAGGTCATGGTGATCATGGTGGGAGTAGCCGAAGTTTTGGGGCTGATGGTGAAGATGTTTATGTTGAAGTGCCGCTAGGAACAGTAGTAAGAGATACAGAGAGTAATGAAATACTCTTTGAGATTACTGAACATAATGAAGAAAAAATTATTGCGAAAGGTGGAAAAGGAGGTCTTGGGAACTGGCATTTCAGAACGTCTACCAATCAAACGCCACGCTATGCCCAACCGGGTATTCCACTTGAAGAAAGACATATTACTTTAGAGTTAAAAGTTTTAGCAGACGTTGGTTTAGTTGGATTTCCAAATGCTGGAAAATCAACACTTTTATCAGTTATCACATCAGCAAAACCAAAAATTGCTGATTATGAGTTTACTACGCTTAAGCCTAATCTGGGTATTGTTCAATATCGTGATTTTCAAACTTTTGTAGTGGCAGATATTCCTGGAATTATTGAAGGTGCAGCTGAAGGAAGAGGACTTGGACATTATTTTTTAAGGCATATTGAACGAAATTCTATTCTTTTGTTTTTAATTCCTGCCGACGCAGTCGATATTAAAAAACAATATGATATTCTTTTAGACGAGCTGCGTCGTTATAATCCGGAAATGCTTGATAAAGATCGCATGATTGCTATTTCTAAATGCGACATGCTGGATGATGAATTGAAAGCAGAATTGAAAGCCGAACTCGATAATGAATTACCTATTCCTTATTTATTTATTTCATCTGTTGCTCAGCAAGGTTTAACAGAGTTGAAAGACGCTCTTTGGAAAATGCTTAATACTTAAATTAAGTATTTTCTATAGGATCAACTTGAATCTAGAATTAATTTCTTAAAGTCAAATAGAGGTCATGTCATTATTTTTTTAATTAACTTTAATCAAAATAATAAACATGAAAAGAGTATTAATAATAATCTTTCTTTTTGGTGTCATCTCCTGTGCCCCCATTAGAGTTAATTATGATTACGATCGGGAAACCAATTTTTCTGAATACAAAACTTACAACTATTACAGTGATATGAAAACGGGTCTAAGCGAATTAGATACAAAGCGTTTTTTAGAAGCATTAGACGCCAAATTAGAAACCTTAGGGATTACTTATTCAGAGACTCCAGATTTTTTTATTGATATAAAAAGTGCGGCATTTCAGTCTAACCAACAAAGTTCGGTTGGTGTTGGAGTAGGTGGTACTGGAAGGAATATGGGTGGCGGTGTTTCTTTTGGAATTCCTATTGGGCAATCAAGTATAATTAGACAGATTACAATTGATTTTGTTGATGAAAATTTGAAACAGTTATTTTGGCAAGCGGTGTGTGAATCTAATTACAGTCCAAATAGAATACCGAAAGAGCGAGAAGCACAATTAATAGCTATTGTAGATAAAGTGTTTTCGGGGTTTCCTCCAAAAAAATAATCCTTCAAATTTTATAGTTTTCATAACAGTCTGTTTTCTGTGATTGCGTTTAGTTTTTGTAATTTTGGGAAAACTTAAATTTATGAATTCATTACAAAATAAAGTCGCATTAATAACTGGCGGAACCAAAGGAATTGGATACGGAATTGCTCATGCACTCCTCAATCAGGGAATTAATGTTGCTGTTACAAGCAGAAACATAACGAGTGCTCTAAAAGCAGCTGATGCCCTTAATTATAATTCAAAGGCAGGTGCAAAGGCTATTGGTGTTGAAGCAGATGTAAGAGATTATGAAAGTCAGAAACAAGCTGTTCAAAACGTATTAAAACATTTTAAACAATTAGATATTGTCATTGCAAATGCAGGTTTAGGGCATTTTGCAAGTGTTGAAGACTTGACTGTAGAACAATGGCAAGAAACTATAGACACTAATTTAACAGGGGCCTTTTATACCATAAAATCAAGTGTTGATGCTTTAAAGGCATCAAAGGGATATTTTATCACAATCTCAAGTTTAGCCGGTACTAATTTTTTCGAAAATGGTTCGGCATATAATGCCAGTAAGTTTGGTGTTACAGGTTTTACTCAAGCTGTGATGTTAGATTTGCGCAAACATGATATTAAAGTGAGCACCATTATGCCGGGTTCTGTTGCGACGCATTTTAATAATCATACACCAAATGATAGTGATGCCTGGAAAATACAAAGTGAAGATATTGGTGAATTAGTTGTTGATTTAATTAAGATGAATCCAAGAACCTTACCAAGTAAAATTGAGGTAAGGCCAACCATGCCACCAACAAAATAAAATAAATCCCGCAAAAGCGGGATTTATTTTTTATTCTACAACAATACGTTTTCCGTCACTATGACTGCTAAATTCTGGAGCATACATGCTTTGAATAGTGGTAATCCCGTTGCTCATATCTCCAACATTGTTCACGCGTAAATCATATTCAAAAATAAAAACACCTTTTGGTAAATAGTCAAAAAAGAAGTTGGTAGAGGCATCTTTAGTACTTTCATAGTAGCCTAAGCCATCCTGCCATTTGTATTGTGATAATACATTGATAGGTTCTAAACCAGAAGCCCGCATATCCTTCATATGTATAAATTCCATGGCTCTGTTGCTTTTTAATTCAATCCGAACCCGCACTAAATCACCAACTTTTAATTTGGTTTCAGTTGTTATCTCTGAAATTTGTTCACCGGTATCCGTGTTTTTTTTAAGGAATAGTTTTTTCTGCAACTTGAGTGGTGTTTCTGCTAAAGTGATTTTATCTAAATCTTCAAAATATTGCCAATATAAACTTCCCCATGCAATACCATCACCTTTTTTAGTGAGCGTTACATTTGCCATTTCTGGCTTGATATCTGATCCAGACCAAGACGTTTTATAATAACCAGTTCCAGCTTCAATTTTCACGTCCTCTAATTTAGAAGGCTCTATTTTTTGGCCACCAATAAGCACATCAACCATATCAGTAACAGATAACCAACCACTTCCTTGCAGCAATAAAGCATATACCGCCTCTGTGGTAGCTTTGGTCGTTTTCCATTGGTTGGTCTGCTTGTTTTTAAGTAACCATATTTTTAAATTATCGATGGTTTTAGTGTCATTTTCAATTTCCTGAAATGCTTCAATTAATAAGGCTTGAGTTTCTATAGCTGCCTGATACCAATACCAGGAATTGGCATTTTCTTTCCAGTACATACCTAATTCATCTGAAGTGATGCTGGTTTCTTTTAGTGACTTTATAATTTTTGTGGAGGTCGTTTTATCACCTAATCGTTCAGAAATTATGGCCATTAACCCTTTAGCATACAGAGAACGGCTTAACCAATATTTTTTAATCTGAGAATGATAATATGTGATGATATCTTCTACTTCTTTAGATTTTTTAATCTCTGGATAGAAACTGCGCATATATAAATAATGCAATTGTGTGTAGCTTAAATGATCTTTACTCCAGTCAACCTTAGGGTTGTATTTTTTAAGATCTTTATATTCCTTTATAAATTCATCATCCAGATATTTGATGGCTCGTTCAATCATTTTAGAGTTTAAAGAAGTATCAACATTCAGTTTATTCAGGTGTCCAAAGCCATTAATGATATGTTGTGTAATATATCTGCTGTCGGATCCTCCATTAAACCAAGACCAGGCACCAGAACCCATTTGATTGTTTTCTAGTTTACGGATGGCAGACTGTAATTCATAAGTCATTTTATTTAAATCGAACAATAAAGCCATACGTTTTTTCTGCTCAGTTTCACTTTGTGCATCGCGTAACCAAGGGGTTTCTTGGATTAAAATGGATTTTAATTCTTCATTTTTTTCAAGATTTGAAATCAATGCATCTTGAGATTTCCACTGATCAAAAACCTCTTGAATTCTTGGGTTTGAATTGGCTATATGACTGGCTAAAGCGTTGGCATAATAACGTGAAAAGGTTTGTTCGTTGCATTCATATGGATATTCCATTAAATAGGGTAGTGCCTGTACCGCATACCAAGCTGGATTGGAAGTCATTTCCAACGTTAATTTATGGTTTTTAAGTGTTGTTGAGGTATTGGTTTTTAATTTATCTAGGGTAAAAGTTCTGGTTTGGTTGGAGCGAATCCACATAGGTAAAGTCTCTGTCACTAACAATCTGTTGCTTAAAACGGGCAGAGCATTTTGCTCACCATCACTAAAATCTCCTGCTTTTGCTATAACTTTATACTGAACAGCATCGACATCATCCGGAATTTGCAAACTCCAGAAAACCTGTGTATTTCCTTTAGCATCAACGGTAAAGGATTTTGTGTTATTAGTATTGTCTAGTTTTGAATCAATCGCATTTCCGGAAATAGCATCTGTTAATAATAAAATGGCTTGCCCGGATAATGGGTTTTCTGTGAGATTTGCAATTTTAGAGCTAATGGTAATGTGATCGCCCTGACGTAAAAAACGTGGTGCGTTGGGAATCACCATCAAATCTTTTTGGGTTACTGCAGTGAGTGTTTTATTGGCGCTTTCTAAGTTTTTTGTATGAGCTAATAATTGCAGTTTCCATAGTGTTAAGGCCTCAGGTGTTGTGAAGCTAAAACTGATATTGCCATTTTCATCAGTTTGCAATTGTGGAAAGAAAAAGGCTGTTTCTTCAAGGTTTTTTCTAATTTGTACAGTATTGAAGTCTTGATTTTCTTCATTGCTTTCTTCTTCTGGATTTTTATCTTTTTTTATTCCATGACTAACAGTAACAACTTCATCTAATGCTGCGCTGTCATTCATAGCAAATGCAACTTCTTCAAGTTCCCTATGATCTTCAACAATTTGTACATCAGCAACTCTTCCTTGTAAAGCCTTTAATACATTATATCGTCTGCCATTGTTAAAATAAAACCCAAACCAATTTAACTGATCATAATTTTGTTGAGGATAATAAACACTATTCTGTGGTTCATTGTAAACTCTGAAGTTTTTGGTTCCAAAGCTTCTGCTGGCATTACTTTGATTATAGCTATAATAAACAGGTTTGTTTATAGGATTGAAATCCCAGGAATGTGGTTTAAACTGGTCTAAAGACGCATCATACATACTTGCTAATAATTCAGCACTTACTTTGTCGCCTTGCGGTCCTTTAATTTTAAAACTCCATGTTTCATCTTGTCCCGGTTGCAGTTTATCACGAAACGTGGTGGTTTCAATATTAAGTTCTGTATTAAGATAAGGGACAGAAATAAGTTCGGTACCCGATTGATAACTATTAAAAGCCGCAAAACTGTAGTTTACTCCAAAGCCACCAACATCTTCTTTAGTAACAGGAACGGAAATGGTTTTTTTGTTATTGTTAAGTTGAATGATATACGTGTTTATTGTTTTATGATTTTTTTCAACGGTAACGGTAACCATCATATTTTGAGCTGCTGAAGCCAAAGTTAAAAGGGCCGTTTCTCCGGCTTTGTAGTTCGATTTATTTGTTGTGATGCTGAATAATTGATGGTCTGCTAAGGTTTTGTCTTCATCACTATATAAGGTTGATTTAATTTCATCTTTAACCGTTTGTCCAAATTTATCTTTGGTTTCCAGCATAATAGTGTATTGGCCAGATTCCCATTTTTTAATGTTTCCAAGCTCAAGTGTTTTTGATTTTTCGGTATCAAAAGGGTGCTCAAAAACTAAGTTGCCTTTTTTCCACTGATCGGGTTTGTCCTCATCATCATAAGCATCATGAGGAAAGCGTGATTTAAATTCTTGCTCTGAGAATGCTTGATAATCCGGCGCAGCCCAAGGTCTGATTCTTAGTACGTCCTTAGGTGCCTGTAATTTGTATATTTTAACAACACCATTGGCTGGCACAAATTCGCCATTTAAGTTTTTGGTATCTATACTGAGTTTATGGTCTTTTTTAGTTTTATCCAATTGATTTTCAACAGACAGGTTCGCTACTAAGGCATGATAGCCAACATTCACAACCGTTATGGCACTGCGGGTTTCACCATTAAGATCGGTAACATCTGCCGTGATTTCATAATTAAAAACGGGTAGACTATTTATGTCGACACTTTGGTCAGGTATGGCTTTAAAAATAATTTCAAAATTACCAGAATCATCCGTAACCGTTTCGCCATGGGTGATTTCTTGTGGTTCGGAATAAACCCAAGGGTGATACCAAAAATACCAACGTGGATATTCTATTTTTCGGTGCACGCGATACACCACTTTAGCATCTGTGATTTGGCTTCCGGCATAGGCTAAGGCGCTTCCTTTTACAGTGACGGAATCATTCACCTTAAGGGTAGCAGTTACCGGACTGAACTTGGTCTCAAATTTTGGACGTTTGTATTCTTCAACGGAGAAATATTTAAACATTCTAAATTTATTGGATTGAGACAAAAATTCAATACTAAATTCTCCTGTCAAAATTTCATTAGGAAGTATAAACATTCCTGAAATAGATCCAAAATCATTTGTTGTAAGTTCAATTTTAGAAATTTCTTCCTTGTTTACATTAAGTAGGTTTATAATTACGTTTTCTTTTTCAAGGACTTTAGATTTTCCATCAAGGGTTTTCATGGCAATGGCTTTAAAATAAACCGTTTGACCGGGCCGGTAAATGCTTCTGTCTGTAAATAAAAAGGATTTATAGTTAGCCTTTTCTTCCTCTGTTTTATTTAATCGATTGATATAATAATTACCAAAAAAGGCCTTGTCATTATGGGCACTCACTTCAATACTTAGATCTCTAAAGTATTCATTACCTTTTTCAATGATAATTTCACCTCTTGAATTGCTAATATAATCTTCTGAAGCATAATTTTTGGAATTGTTTTGGTAAAACCTTAAAGTAGTCTTTGTGTTTGCTATGGGCTTACCGTTCGTTCTATCAATAATTTGAAAAATATGATTTGTCAGATTGTCTTTTTCAACCAAAGCTAGATTGGTGACTTGTATTGTGCTGAAGGCAAAGGTTTCTTCCTTTTCTTTTTCTGGTGTTGCAAAAATCAAGTATCTGCCATTGTCTATTTTGGGCAGTAAAACTTCAGTAGTATGCGTTTGATAATCCTTTTCATTTTTTAAAGTACTTGTCCATTCTAATGGATTTTTAAGCGCTTTTATGAAGGCAAATTGTTCAACTTCGTTATAAATAGAAAGGAATGTTTTAAACTCCTTTTGGGTTAATTTAAAAACTTTAAAATTGAGTTCGTTTATATTTTTATAACGAATCAATAATCGGCTGTCTAGCTTAATAGGTAAAAAATCTTCTGTCGTAACTTGAAGTGACAGTTGCTCAATTTGTTGCTTTAAAACAGCACATTTCTCGGCAGCTTTACTTTTTGGAAATTTTGTAATAACATTGTTGCAAATATCAAAGGCTTCTTTGGTTTTCCAACGGTGTTCTATGTTTGTTTTTGGTTGATAGGTCAGTCCTTGTTGATGCCCTAAAGAAGCTGTTTCAAAGTCATATAAACCAGAAGCCTCGTGTTTGTTAATTAGATCTCTTTCTGTTTCAAGTGTTTTATAAAGTAAGGTGTCTTTATCATTAAAAGTTGCTTGTTGCTTTACAAATTGAAGGCGTTCAATATTGACATCTGTTAAAGCTAATGGATCCTTATCTTTTAAGTGAAACTGAATTAAATTTTGATAAATTTTTAAAGCATGTAATTGTAATGAAGTCGTGTCTTTTGATGCAATAGGTAACAATGAAAATGTTTTGGCATCCCTTAAAAACTCGGGATTATCTATTTCAAACTTATATGCGGGTTTTGTGATGCTGGTTTCATTGGTTTTGTAAAAGTCTAAAGCATTGTGACTTAAAAAATCAAACAAGGTTGGTCTTAATTGCTTTGAATCCTTAGCAATAATAAGAATATTGTCATACTTTCCTAAAGTTTCCAATTGAAGCATCAATCCATTTTCTAAAGAATTTTGATAATGAATATGAATTTCCTCAAACAAAGTTTCTAAATCCCAGGTTCTAAAATCTTCAGAATCAACTTTCTCAGCCGTTTTTGTTCTGTTATAAAATGTATATCGGTTCTGATTAAAATATTGCCAGTATAAATTGGCTAGCATATTTTCCAGAATATTTTTCTTTGGAAAATCGCTTAAAGAAATTTCATTTTTAAATTCATTAATAATACTTAGTTGAGCATTTTCTTCTAAAATTAAAGCGAATTTGCTTTTAAAAAGCAGTGTTTTGATTTGTTGCGCGGTGTTTTTGTCTTTTTTGGCAAGATTAGAAATGTCTCCAACCACATTTAATGCCGATTTTGGCAAACCTTTTAATTCATAGCTTTCAACTTGATTCCAAAGTCTATTATAATCAGTATTTTGAGCATAGCCTAAGCTAGAAACCAAAAGTATTGTTAAAAAAAATAGGGATTGTTTCATTTGATTAAATTTGTACCTAATTTACTTTCAAAAGTTGTTCCAAAAAATAATAAATAAGGGAATAGTTTACTTGCAAGGTGAAATTAGTTATTTTAAATTAATAAGTGTTTTGCTATTTATTAACAAATTGAGTTATGAGAAAATTTATTTATCTACTACTTTTTCCTGTTCTGGCTTTTAGTCAAACTCAGTTAGATAGTATAGATTATTTTTTAAAAAATAAGCAGTTCGATAAAGCGGAACTTCAATTAATCAAGTATTTAAAAAAATCACCTAATGACCTAAAGGGTGTTGAACTTTTAGGAGATACTTATGGGCATCAAAAAAAATGGGATGACGCCATAAATAATTACAAAAAACTGGTTGATATCAATCCAAATAATGCCAATTACCAGTTTAAATATGGCGGTGTTTTGGGTATGAAAGCACTGGCTGTAAACAAAATTCAAGCATTGGGAATTATTGGTGATGTAAAAGAAGCTTTTACTAAAGCAGCTGAATTAGATCCAAAACATATCAATACCCGTTGGGCTTTAGTAGAACTCTATATGCAGTTGCCCGGCTTTGTTGGTGGTAGTAAAAGCAAAGCATTACACTATGCTAATGAACTTCAATACTTATCAAAAGTTGATGGCTATTTAGCGAAAGGGTATATTTATGAATACGATAAAGAACCTGAACTTGCTGAAAAATATTATAAAATGGCCATTACTGAAGGAGGTTCCCTGTTTTGCTATGATAAACTGACTACCTTTTACGAAAAGCAAAAGCAACCTGAAAAAGCGATTGAAACCATTGAAGTGGCTAAGGAGAAACACAAACGAAATGCCCTGCATTATCAAATTGGTAAAGTGGCAGCCGAATATAATATTGAACTTAATAAAGGAGAGCAATACTTGCAGACTTATATTAAAAACTATTCTACGGCAGATGATGTGCCTATAGCTTGGGCAAACTATAGATTAGCTCAAATTTATAAGCTGAAAGGAAATAAAAACCAGGCTTTAAAGTATATTGATTTGGCTTTAAAAGAGTCTCCGGAAACGAAGTCTTTTAAAAAAGAAAAAAATACCATACAGTTTATGTAATTTCGGGTTTCAACTTCCGATTTCAATACTTATCTTTATCCTTTACAATACAGGTTTATGAATGTACATTTTATAGCTATTGGAGGAAGTGCTATGCACAATTTAGCCATTGCTTTACACAATAAAGGATATCAAGTCACAGGCAGTGATGACGAAATTTTTGAACCCTCAAAATCAAGGTTATCGGCAAAAGGGTTACTGCCGGATTCTTTTGGGTGGTTTCCTGAAAAGATAACAGAGCCGTTAGACGCTGTAGTTTTGGGGATGCATGCTAAGGCGGATAATCCAGAGCTATTAAAAGCTCAGGAATTAGGGGTGAAAATTTATAGCTATCCAGAATTTTTGTATGAACAATCAAAAAACAAAACACGGGTAGTGATAGGTGGAAGTCATGGGAAAACGACTATTACTTCTATGATTTTGCATGTGATGCATTATCATGACAGAGATGTTGATTATATGGTGGGGGCGCAGTTAGAAGGTTTTGATGTGATGGTAAAATTAACAGAGGACAATGATTTTATGGTACTGGAAGGTGATGAATATTTAAGCTCACCCATTGACAGACGCCCAAAATTTCATTTGTATAAACCCAATATAGCCTTATTAAGTGGTATTGCCTGGGATCATATTAATGTGTTTCCAACTTATGACAATTATGTAGAACAGTTTAGCCTATTTGTAGATTCCATTGTTAAAGGTGGTAGTATAACTTATAATGAAGAAGATCTAGAGGTTAAAGGTGTTGTAGAGGCCTCTGAAAACACCATTAGAAAACTCCCTTACCAAACGCCGCAATATACCGTTGAAAACGGACAAACACTATTGGAAACACCAGAAGGACCTTTGCCAATTGAAGTGTTTGGTGCTCATAATTTGAATAATCTGGCAGGTGCTAAATGGATATGCCAGCATATGGGTATTGATGAAGATGATTTTTATGAGGCTATTGCCACGTTTAAAGGAGCCAGCAAACGTTTAGAGAAAATTGCTGAAAGTAAAACTAGTGTAGCCTATAAAGATTTTGCCCATTCTCCCAGTAAAGTAGAAGCAACAACCAAAGCTGTTAAAGAGCAATATGAAAACAGGTCTCTGGTGGCTTGTTTGGAATTACATACCTATAGTAGTTTAAATGCAGCGTTTTTAAAGGAATACAAAGGCGCATTAGATGCGGCTGACCTGGCCGTGGTATTTTATTCCCCACATGCTGTTGAAATTAAGAAATTGGAGAAAGTGACTCATGAGCAAATAGCCCATGCGTTTGAACGTGATGATTTAATTATTTATACTGATCCAGACGATTTTAAACACTTTTTATTCTCTCAAGATTTTAATAACAAAGCCCTGTTACTAATGAGTTCTGGTAACTATGGTGGTTTGGATTTTGATGAAGTTAAAGCATTATTCAAGTGATTTTTATATTTTGTTTAAGTTTATGTATAACAATAGTGCCGTTTTGTGTGCGAGCATTTTCCGAAGGAAAATCAGAAGCTAGCAAATGAGCAACTAACTTTGGTTTAGTTAAAACTAGCAATTTTTTGTATACAGTGTTGTGCTTTCGTTATTAGTTTAAATCACAATTAATAGCATCAGTTAGTTCTTTGATCAAGCTCACTTTGGAGTAGTTTCAGCGTATTTTCAATATTATTCTTCAAATCAGAATAAAAAGATGCATTCAGAAAAGATCCGGTAATAAAAAAGAAGGTTAGTTGATTGTCAAATTCAATATTATTTAGTAGTACTTTACTAGATAACTTAAAAGGGCTGTTAGGAATCTCCAAAACAAATCTGTTATTTGCTAATGCATTTATTAAGGACTTTCTACCATTACCCCATTCGTTCATTAAATCAATCAATTTATACCGAGGTTTGGAATGCTCTTCTTCCTGAAACAAGACGCTGACAAGAATTCCATCCCATGAGGCCAGTTTTAGTCGCAGCTCCCTATTAGAAATAATACTTAATTTACCAGAGTTGACCAACTCAATAAGAGTGCCTGGGCTAGGACGGTATTGAATTTCGGCTATAATTGTGCGATACATTAAAGAATCAAATACCTTTTCAGTCAAATCTAGATCAGAAGTTCCCATTTTATCTAAAAGTGCATTCGCGTGCGCCAAACCTATCGCATTTAGTTTCATTACTCGTTCTACTTCTATGAGGTTGTTTGAGAATTCATCATGAAGGGCATTTATATATAATATTTCTGTATCCTTAACCTTGTCAATCTCATTCAAATTATTTAACTGAAGCGCAATTAATATCCCAATAACCACGAGCACAATTTCACCAATGGCATAAAGTAGATATTTACTGAACTTATTTTCAGTTACTAACTTTTGTCTAATTTTTCTAAAGAATTTTATCATGTTTATTGGTTGGTCAAAATGAAGCACAATGCATTGATATGAACTTTTTAAATTGTTTATATCAGCAGTTAAACGAAGTTAGTAAAATTTTCTTACAAATTTAATCTTTTAGATTGAAGGTGTTAAGTAGAACTTTATTCAACTTTCTAGAGTTTCCATCTGGTTTCTATCCACACTTTTTGTTCTTCTTTATTCAGGAAGGTCCAGGCCACAATGCGGCTGGATTTATTTCCGGTGCCCATAGGAATGGTTTTAACATCTAGTGCACTTTCTTTTTCTAATGATTTGTAAATGCCTTTTAAATTGGATTGTTTGGATACAAGTGTTGAAAACCAATAACAGTTTTTAGAGAATTTTTTACTTTCTCTGATGATATTATGAATAAACTTATGTTCGCCTCCATCACATATCAATTCATTGCTCATACCAGCGAAATTGAGTTGAGGTGTTTTTTCTGTTTTCCCCGATAGATTTTTTATTTTTCTCAGCGTTCCTTTTTGAGCCTCTTCAGCTGAAGCATGGAAAGGAGGATTACAAATGGATACATCAATCAATTCTTCTCTGCCTATAATACCGTAAAAAGCATCTTTTTTGTTTTCTTGTAACCGGCATTCAATTTTACCTTGAAGCGATGCATTAGCATTGACAATGTTCTGTGCTGATGTAATTGATTTTGCATCAATATCTGACCCGATAAATTTCCAGCCATATTCTGTAACGCCAATGATTGGGTAAATACAATTGGCGCCAACACCAATATCAAAACAAGTGATTTTATCTCCTGTTGGCACCCTGCCAAAATTGTTTTCACTTAACAAATCAGCCATATGGTGAATGTAATCAGCTCTTCCCGGTATTGGAGGGCATAGATTATTATCTGGAAATTCCCAGTTCTTAATGCCATAATAATGGTGCAGCAAGGCTTTGTTTAGAAGTTTTACAACAACAGGATCTGAAAAATCTACCGAATCTGCTCCAAATTTATTAGGCTTCACATAGGTTGCCAATTCAGGTGAAATTTTAGATAAGGCACTTAAATCATAGGGTTCTCGGTTTTTATTTCGAGAATGCAGCCTTGTTTTTATGAGTTCATTTTTTTCTATCGACATGCTTCATGTTTGTTTCTTAACAGGATTTTAAAATAACCCCACCTTTTATTCAAAATTAAGCATATCAAGTTGATAATAATTATTAAAAGGTTTAATTAGATTATTTCAATTTTTCCTTAAAAAATGAAATGGTTCTGCTCCAGGCTAAATCAGCCGCTGCTTTATCAAATCGGGGAGTGGTATTGTTGTGAAACCCATGATTGACATAAGGATAAAAATGAACCGTATATTCAATATTGTTTTCTTTGAGAGCGGCTTCATAAGCTGGCCAGCCTTCATTAACTCGTGTGTCTAAACCGGCGTATTGTAATAATAAGTGCGCTTTAATTTGAGCCGCTTCTTCAGCAGTTGGTTGTCCGCCATAAAAAGGAACCGCAGCTTTAAGCTCTGGAATTCTTACAGCCATCATATTGGCAATCCAGCCACCAAAACAAAAACCAACTACACCTATATTGCCATCGCAATTTTCATGAGTTTTTAAATAATCATAAGCGGCAATAAAATCTTCCAGCATCTCATTACGGTCACGTTGACGTTGTAAGGCGCGTCCGTCATCATCATTTCCCGGATAGCCACCAAGAGGCGTTAAAGCATCTGGTGCCAAAGTAATAAAACCGTCCAAAGCGGCTCGCCTTCCTACGTCTTCAATATATGGGTTTAAACCGCGGTTTTCGTGAACTACCACAATGCCGGGTAACTTTTTACTAGTATTACTTGGGGTACTTAATAATCCTTTAATGGTGCCTCCGCCTTTTGGAGATTCATAAGTAATGTAGTCTGATTCTATGCGCTCATCATCTGGTTTTACTAAAATACTATCTGCATAATTGGGGGACATAAAACTTAAGAGCGAGGAAACAGTTAAACCACCAATAGCATAAAGTGATAGTTTTTCTACAAATTGGCGTCTGTCTATTTTGTTGTGCGCATAATCATCGTATAAATCAAAAACGTCTTGATTAATATCTTCTTTTTTTAATGGTTTCATATAATAAATATTTAATTACTCTGGAACTACAAATGTTTTCAGCATATTCTTACTTGCTGGATTTGGCACTTCTGATATCAAAATGTAGCGACCTGGTTCCAGATTTACAGTAAAATACCCTTTTTGACCTTCAGACATATTATTCACACCTCCTAAAAAAGTGACTCCTGTTGGAGCTGGTTCAATGAGGCCTTCGGGGTTAGACCAATCCATCCAATCATTTAATTCATCTAAATCAGCATTTTCTCCTAATTTAGCCAGATTAATATCATGACCTATAAAGTTTTCATGAGCAATCTGATCTTTGTAAAAAACAGAAAAGCAATGTTGCCCTTTACTTATGGTATCATTGAATGTGATACCATCGGTACTTGAAATAGTAATTTCAGTTTGAGCTTTAGGCTCTACATTTCCAGAATTAGTTTCAGAAACGATTACTTCTTTTGCCATTCCCATGGATGTATGCCAAACACCATTACTCATTTTTACATAACACTCTATAATATAATATCCGGGATCCAACTTTACCGTTGTTTCAGCAATAAGACCTGGAGATATTAAACCGGATCCTCCTAAATTTTTCAACTCCATAAACCAAGCGGGGAGTTTTCCGAATTCAGCAAAGCCTTCTTCGGTTTTGCCTTCATTAATTAACTTCATACCCTTATCAAAAGGAGGTAAAACACTAGCTTTAACGCTATCTAAAGTGATGGCTTCAGGATATTTATCAATAAGAAAAAAGTGTGTCTGCGCTGATGCATTTTTGTATTTGAAGGTGTTCCATCCTGAAGGTATGGTATCAGCCATTTGAAAATCCATATTCTCAGTAAGAATATTAATAACATTCTCTTTCGCAATGACAGAATCATCAATTTTATTCTGTTTTTTGTCAGATTTACAGGAATGCAAACTAACTGCAATTGCTAAGTTTACTAATAGTAAAAAGATGGTTTTAAATCTAATCAGATTTGATTGAGTTTTCATAATAAGAAGTATTGGTTGGTTAATAATAATCTATGTAACTCTATAAATATAAAGATATTAGATTAAAATCGCAATCTGAAACTCACATTAGGGGTAATCCCAAGGGATTGATTTTCCACTTTAGTTACCTTATTCTGATTATCTAAAGTGTAATAGGTGTTAATGATATTTTTTTTGTTACTAAGGTTCCAAACAGACGCACCTATTATGGCATGTGTTTTTTCGGAGATATTAAAATCATAAGTCGCTGAACAATCTGCTCTCAAATAATCTCTTAAATGAGAACTGTTAGGCGCTTCATAATTAATGGCCTCATCAACAACTTCATTCTCAACCACTGGATTCGTGGCTGGCTTTCCTGAATGCCAATTGAGTCCTAAAGCCAATTTAAACTGGTTATAGGTATAAGTGCCAGCTACAGTAAGGGCATGACGTATATCGGCATTATTAGGAAACGATGCTCCATTATTTAAAGTATCAAATGTATAATCGTTTTTACTAAAAGAATAACCGATCCATGAACTTATCACATTATTGAATTGTTTATTCATTAATAAATCAATTCCTTTTATTTGATAGCTACCAATATCATTTACAAATTGATATTGGTTTTGAAACCCTTGGCTTCTTGTGGTAATACCATCCACATCTTTTAAATAAATTTCGGCACTTATTAATAGATTATTTTTGTTGAATTGAATACCAGTTGAGATTTGTTTACTTTTTATAACCGGTACGTTTTTATTATTTGATAAGATCCAACGTCGTTTTTCAATACCTAAAAAGTCATTTTGTAAATCGATTATTTGAGAAGTGGTTTGACTTTTTATTTCACCTTGAATTTCTAACCTGAAATAATTTAAGAACCGTTGACTAAAGCTTAATCTTGGTTCAAACAAAAGCATATTAAATTTTTCATGATAATTAAGGCGTGCCCCTACTTTCAGATTAGTGAAAGCGTTATTTGTTAGAATAGAACTTTCAGCATAAATAGCATGACTTCTAACAACTTCTTTTATATAACTTTTAAAAACAGGGTTGTTAACATCTTCAAGATTACTGATACCAATTTCTGAAAATTGATAACCGCCATTAATTTTAACGGTATGATTGGCGTTGTAATTCAAATCAAATTTTACAGAACCATCAGTAACTTCATTTTCTTGAATAAGACGTTGATTGTTTAGGATATCAAAATTGGTGGCATTTAAATCATATTTTGATAAATAGACTTGTCCTGTAGTTGATAAGCGTTCATTCCAATCTTTGGTATAGGTAATACCTAAAGCCAGATTTTTCTGAGATAAATTACTTTTTAAAGCCTCGTTGTTATTATTGATGGTAGACTGCTCATCATATTTTAAAGCGTTATTTACATTTAAAAAATTGATCCTGATTTTATCTTTTGTAGTAATATCATATAAAAACTTAGCCGTAATATCATAAAAATAAAAATCTTCATTTTGAGAAATGGAAGAACGATCATCAATAGTATTCGTTAAGTCTGAATCTTGAAAAATACGTTTGAAATATTGGTTGTAAGTAGGTGTAACAATTAAATCGGTAATAGAGCGCCTGGTGGCAAGCTGCAGCTCAGTTTTTCTTGACAATGGGATTTTAGCATAAGCATCGGCATTAATTAGGTTAAATCCGGCACCTGTCTTAAACTTATTATCTATAGTATTTGAGAGTTGCATATCAATAACACTTGAAATGCCATCGCCATATTTGGCACTGGTTCCGTTTTTTGACACCTTTACTTGCTTGGTAGTATAGGGGTTAAACGCTGAAATAAGCCCAAAGAAATGACCAGATTGGTACATTTTGATGCCGTCCCAAAGAAATAAATTTTGATCATGGGTACCACCTCTTATATTTATATTTGAAACCGTTTCATCAATACTTAAAACACCCGGTAAGGCTTGAATAGTTTGTAAAATATCTGGCTCAATTAAACCGGGAAGAATGCCAAAAGCTTCTGGTTTTATGGTAGTACTTCCATCATTTAATTTGATGATACCTTTGGTTAAATAATTTGTAATGACAACTTCTTCTAATCGTTGAGTTATCACAGGAAAAATAACGTCTTCAACTTTTTTTATAACCACAAAACGGGAGTCTAATATTTCAAAATCTAATCCTGTTTCAGTTTTTAAATAGTTTAGGGCTTCTTCAATATTCAAGTTGGACGCAGGTAAAGCAACAGTTTTATCTTTTATAGTAGTATCGGCAAAAGAAAAACTGATGTTATATTTAGTTTCGAGGACTTTTAATATATCAATAAGTGGTTGCTTTTCTTTTTGAAGACTTTGAGCTTTGATAGCTGAAAAGTTCAAAAAAAATAATAAAGTGTAAATAAAAAGGAGTCCTTTTCTAATCACGTTTCAGCGTAATAGTATTGTTGGTTTTACTATACTTTATATGTAACGGTAATGTGATAGATTTTAAAGCAATATCTATGTTTTTATGAGAAAAACTTCCTGTAAATAATTGATTTTCGTCAATATTTTCAGCTACAATACTTACTCCATACTGTCTTTCAAACTCAGCAAGAACTTCACTGTACGGTAAACTTTTAAACTGACTTTCGTTATTTAACCACGAAGGTGTTGCGCTATTTTCTTTTTCTGTAACAATCAATTTCCCATCAATAATCAAAAAACTGTCTCCAGCTTTTAGTTTTGTGAGTTGCGAGTTATAGGTAACGCCAACAATACCTTCGTAGCAAATAACTTCAAAATATGTATCCCGTTGTTTAACATTAAATTGAGTTCCGTAAACCGTAACAGTTCCGGTTTTTGTAATTACATTAAATGAAGAACCTTTGGATACTTTAAAAAAGGCTTCCCCTTCAAGTTCTACATCACGTTCTTTTTTCCAATCTTTTTTATTGAATATCAACAGTGATTTTGCATTCAAAGAAACGCTTGAATTATCTGGCAATTCTATAGTTGTTTTTTGAGCGAATGCTGTTGTTATGGTCGTGTCTAAAGTAGTTGTATAATAATATAAACTAAAACAGATGGCAAGAATAGCCGCAATTTTCATAAAAGGTTTCAACCAATGAACAGATGTTTGTTTTTTGCTTCTAATAGATGACAAGACACTTTCTAATTCTACAGCAGGGTCAAAACTTTCTGCTTTAAAACCTTTCAAATTCCTGTCTAACTTCACTAAATCATCATAGTCCTCAAGCTTTTTAAAAGCCTTAAGTTCTTCGTCATTTAGATTGTTGTCTAACCATTTTGATATTAATGTTTCTCTTTCCATGATGTTTTAATACAACTATATAACAGTTAATACTTAATTTTTCCTACCCGCACTTAAAAAAATATTTTGAGGCCGTTACAATTCTTTAATATCTTGTCTTAATTTTTCAAGAGCGCCATAAATTCTTTTTTCTACGGCTTTGGTTGATATATCTAAAATTTCAGCGATTTCTTTAAATCGTTTTCCTTCAACCCTGTTCATCATAAAAGCTTCCCGTTGTGCTTCTGTTAAATTAGAAAGGGCTGTTTGAAGTTTTTGCAGATACTCAGCTTCCTGCATCAAAAATTCAGGATTTTCATTGGTATATGATTTAGGCTTTATTTGTTGATGTTTTAAAACCACTTTTTGATGAGCGGCTTCATTTAACATTAAATTATTAGCGGTAGTAAACAAAAAACTTTTCGCTTTATCTGGAGAAATGTTGCTGCAGTTTTCCCACAGCTTAATAAAAGCTTCCTGAACTTTATCTTTCGGATTTAATAATTCACCAAACTTATAATATAAAAAGTTGTGCAAGTCTTTGGAGTATTTATTAAATAAGGAAGAGAAAATTGGTTCTTCGCAAATATTATCATGAAGTTTTTTCCCCATTATTATTGGTGATTTGGCTACTAAAATAAAAAAAAAGGAAACAATGGGTAGGAATTTCTTAAGCTAAATTGTTTTATATTCAAATTGCCTCATGTTAAACTAAATTAAAAAGTTATGAAAAAATTATTATTACTTCCTTTTTTTGCCCTTTTAATGCTAATGTCTTGTCAGCAGGAAGTTGTTGATGTAACGGCACCTGCAGAAGCAGAAGCCTTAGTTGCCTCTTCAACCTTGACAAGTTTAGTGGCCTCAACATCTATAAAAGATGGATCTGCAGACAATATCATTGATAAAGCCAATTGTTTATCAGTTGATTTGCCTGTTACCGTAGTTGTAAACGGTGTTGAAATTATAATAGATTCAAAAGAAGATTTTGCTGTTATTGAAGCTATTTTTAATGAGTTTGATCATGATAATGATAATTTGGAAATAATATTTCCTATAAAAATTATATTATCAGATTATACAGAAATGGTTATTAATAACCGTCAAGAACTGATTGAACTGGCTCAGCAATGTAATGGAGAGAATGAACAAGATGATGATATTGAATGTATTGATTTTCAATATCCTATTTCATTTTCAATCTATAACACACAATTTCAGGTAATTGATGTAGTTACAATAGAGAATGACGCGCAATTGCATCGTTTTATAAGACGCGTGAGACAAGGTGAAGTTTTTGCAAGCATTAATTTCCCGGTAACTATGGTTTTAGCTGATGGAACAACTATTGTTGTTAATAATAATCAAGAATTGCAATCAACCATTGAAGAGGCTAAAGATGCCTGTAATGAAGATGATAATAATGATTACCATGATGATGATTTCACTAAAGAACGTTTAGATGCGCTTCTTATGACTTGTCCATGGGTTGTTTATGAAATGGAGAGAAATCAGGATAATTTAAATGATTTTTATCGTGAATATGTGATGGTGTTTAAAGCTGATAATGTAGTTAAAGTTCATTCTAGAAATGGTGACCTGTTAACGGGAAGATGGACTACTAGAGTTACTGATCGTGGTGCTTTAATTAAATTAGAGTTTGACACCTTAGTTGATTTTGCTTTGGAATGGTTTGTTTATGATTTAGAACCAGGTAGAATAAAGCTATATCAAGAAGGAGGAAACCGAATTATTTTAAAGAAAAACTGTGATATTGTTGTTGATATAACCAAAGAACGTATTGAAAGTTATTTACAAGAATGTTTCTGGAGAGTAGCGAGATTAAATATTAATGGAACCGATAATGAAGGTGATTATATTGGTACGCCTTTAAAATTCTTCCCGAATAATATCGTTAAAATTCGAGTCAATGGTGAATTAGTTGAAGGTACTTATGAAATTGGTGTTAGAAATGCAGGTTTTATTTTACAAATTAATCTTGAAGGCAGACCTAATCTGCAGTTAGAATGGTTAGTTACATTCTTACAATCAGGCTTAATTAAGCTTCAGTCTAGTAATAGTCAAATGGTTTTAGAAAGACATTGCCCAGATGGAGATGGTGATTTATTTGACATTGATCAAATACTAAATTCAGGCATTTGGAATGTAGCTCTGTATCAAGAAGGTGATGTTAATAAAACTGAGAATTATTATTTGTACAATATAGATTTCTTAGAAAATGGTTGGGTAAAAGTAACCGATCCTAATAATGGTATCATCGATGGATCATGGTTGTCCTTTAGAAACAATGGTTTATTCCTTGGATTAAATTTTGGATTAGAACCACCATTTGAGGTATTAAATCATAGATGGAAAATTGTTTCTGTAAAGGAAACAAGAATTGAATTGAAAGATTTAAGTAATACAGGTACTGTCGAAAGAATCTTAGTACTTGAAAGACAATAAAAAATAAAGGAGGATTTTGGTAAATTCGGTTGGTTAGGTTAGTTATTTAAGTTTCCTTTGTATAGGCTGTCAAATCATTTGATTTGGCAGCCTTTTTTTATGTGCGTTTTTTTATAGTTTCTTACTTCAATAATAAACTTCAAATCCTTAAATTTGCGCATCTTAAAATTGAAGAGGAACTATGTTTAATAATTTAAGCGAAAAGTTAGATAAAGCACTACACGTCCTAAAAGGACATGGAAGTATTACTGAAGTCAATGTTGCTGAAACTTTAAAAGAAGTAAGGCGCGCATTGTTAGATGCCGATGTTAACTTTAAAATTGCAAAGGATTTTACTACAAAAGTAAAAGAGAAAGCACTAGGTCAAAATGTGTTAACAACTTTACAGCCAGGTCAATTAATGGTTAAAATTGTTAAAGACGAGTTGACTGAACTGATGGGTGGTGACGCCGAAGGTATCAATTTATCCGGAACGCCAAGTATCATTCTGATGTCTGGTTTACAAGGTTCCGGTAAAACCACGTTTTCTGGTAAACTAGCAAATTATCTAAAAACCAAAAAAGCAAAAAAGCCCTTATTAGTAGCCTGTGATGTGTATCGTCCCGCGGCTATTGATCAATTACATATTGTTGGAGAACAAATTAATGTGGAGGTATTTAGCGACAAAGGAAATAATGATCCTGTTGCTATTGCTAAAGCAGGTATAGCACATGCAAAGGCTAATGGCTATAATGTGGTTATCATAGATACAGCTGGTCGATTAGCGGTAGATGAGGTTATGATGACCGAAATATCAAACATCCATAAAGCTATTCAACCACAAGAAACCTTGTTTGTAGTAGATTCTATGACCGGTCAAGATGCCGTTAATACGGCAAAGACATTCAATGATGTTTTAAATTTTGATGGTGTTATTCTTACCAAATTAGATGGTGATACACGCGGTGGTGCTGCCATTTCAATCAAATCAGTAGTTAATAAGCCGATTAAATTTATTGGTACTGGTGAAAAGATGGAAGCTATTGATGTCTTCTATCCGGCACGTATGGCAGACCGTATTCTTGGAATGGGTGATGTGGTGTCTTTAGTGGAAAGAGCACAGGAACAATTTGATGAAGAGGAAGCCCGAAAACTTCAAAAGAAAATAGCCAAAAACCAATTTGGATTTGATGATTTCTTAAAGCAAATACAGCAGATTAAGAAAATGGGTAATATGAAAGATCTTATGGGTATGATTCCAGGTGCAGGAAAAATGCTTAAAGATGTCGATATTGATGATGATGCCTTTAAAGGCATTGAAGCGATTATTCATTCTATGACCCCCAAAGAGAGAAGTAATCCGTCCATTATAAATTCTAGCAGAAAAATTAGAATTGGTAAAGGTTCGGGAACCTCTGTACAACAAGTAAATCAGCTGATGAAGCAGTTTAATCAAATGAGCAAAATGATGAAAATGATGCAAGGTGGCGGCGGAAAAAAGATGATGCAAATGATGCAAAATATGCGTTAAAATGATCATTAGATAAATTATTTCAATTAAAAACCAATAGGCACATGACAATTTTAGACGGAAAAAAAATCAGTAATGATATAAAACAAGAAATTGCTGCTCGGGTAGAAATAATGAAATCTAAAGGCGAAAAAGTACCACATCTTGCGGCCGTTTTAGTGGGATCTGATGGCGCC
This sequence comes from Gaetbulibacter aquiaggeris, assembly GCF_044003965.1. NCBI lineage: Bacteria > Pseudomonadati > Bacteroidota > Flavobacteriia > Flavobacteriales > Flavobacteriaceae > Gaetbulibacter > Gaetbulibacter aquiaggeris. The sequence goes on along the minus strand of NZ_JBAWKC010000005.1, from coordinate 275,209 downwards.
AGTATGACCTATGTTGCTGCAAAAGTGAAAGCCTGTGAACTTGTCGGGTTCCATTCAACCTTAATTGATTTATCAGAGGATACAACTGAAGAAGAATTACTAAATCACATTCATAATCTGAATAATGATGAAGCTATTGATGGATTCATTGTGCAACTCCCTTTACCAAAACATATTGATGATCAAAAGGTTTTAATGGCAATAAACCCAGATAAAGATGTGGATGGATTTCATCCAACGAATGTGGGTAGAATGACACTTGATTTACCTTCATTTTTACCTGCAACGCCTTTTGGAATTTTAGAATTACTGGAACGTTACCATATTGAAACGTCTGGAAAAAATGTGGTTGTTATGGGAAGAAGCCACATTGTTGGTCGTCCTATGAGTATTTTAATGAGCCAGAAACGAAAGGCTGGAAACGCGACTGTGACTGTTGTTCATAGTCGTACCGAAAATCTTCCTGAAATTACCCGTAGGGCCGATATTATTGTGGCTGCTATTGGTATTTCTGAATTCTTAACGGGTGACATGGTTAAAGACGGCGTGGTAGTGATTGATGTAGGGATTACACGTGTACCTGATGTCACCAAAACGCGAGGTTACAGACTGGCTGGTGATGTCGATTTTGAAAGCGTGAGTAAAAAAGCAAGTTATATTACACCAGTTCCTGGTGGTGTTGGACCTATGACCATTGCTATGTTGCTTAAAAATACTTTACTTGTCAGAGAACGCCAAAACTCCACTAATTAATCAGTAGATTTAAATAGAGTTTTTTAATTCGTTTTATTTAATTACCTTTTTTAAAAATTTCCATCTTATGAAATATTTAAAATTGGTATTACTATTTTTTTGTCTGTCACTTTATAACTGTAAGACAGAAACAAAGCTTAAACTTACTGTTAATGTTGTTTTGTCTGATAGCTTATCTGCCAAACAATTAGATGGTAGGTTGTTGCTCATTTTTTCTGATAATAATGATTCGGAACCACGTTTTCAAGTTGGTGAAGGTTTAAATGCACAACCAATTTTTGGAATAAATGTGGAAAATTGGTCAGGCGAAAGGGAATTTTCTTTTGATGATTCCGTTTTTGGGTTTCCATATGATCAGTTATCAAAAATAAAGCCTGGAGATTATTATATTCAGGCGGTGTTGCATGTATATGAAACTTTTAAATTATCAACGGGTCAGGAAGTAAAGTTGCCTATGGATAACGGTGAAGGGCAACACTGGAATATCTCACCTGGGAATTTATATTCAAAACCAATAAAAATTTCTGTTTCAGCAACAGAAACGCAATCTTTTGATATTGTTTTAGATGAGGTTATTGCAGCAATTGAAGAGCCTCAGGATACGGAGTGGATCAAACATATAAAAATGAAATCAGAATTACTTTCTGAATTTTGGGGAAGAGACATCTATCTTGGCGCTCATATTCTACTGCCTAAAGGATTTGATGAACACCCCGAAGCAAAATATCCATTAATGGTATTTCAAGGGCATTTTCCTTCAGATTTCGGAGGATTTAGAACAACGCCACCAGACGAAAACCTGAAGCCTGAATATTCAGAAAGGTTTCATGTGGATGGATACAATATCACTGAACAGCAAGAAGCCTATAATTTTTATAAAAGATGGAATGAGCCAGATTTCCCCAGGTTTTTAATTATTGAAATTCAACATCCAACACCTTATTATGATGATTCTTATGCGGTTAATTCAGCCAGTCAAGGTCCATACGGAGATGCATTGACCTATGAGTTGATTCCTTATATTGAAAAAATGTTCAGAGGACAAGGGGCGGGCTGGTCTCGTTTTTTATACGGAGGCTCCACTGGTGGTTGGGAGTCTCTGGCGGTACAGGTAAAATATCCTGATGAGTACAATGGTTGTTTTGCAGCCTGTCCGGATCCTATAGATTTTAGAGCTTATTGTTTAACCAATATTTATCAGGACGAGAATGCTTATTATGCCAAGAGTAATCATAAAATAATTGAGGTTCCGGCACATCGAGATTATTTAGGAAATGTGTCTTCAACGGTAAGAGAGTCTAATCATTTAGAACTAGTGCTTGGTGATAAATCAAGGTCTGGAGGTCAGTTTGATATTTGGGAAGCAACCTATTCGCCACAAGGTGAGGATGGTTATCCGGTCAGGCTATGGGATAAAATGTCTGGTAAAATAAATCATGATGTTGCCCAATACTGGTTAGAGAATTATGATTTAAGACACATTCTGGAACGAGATTGGGATAAATTAGGAGAAAAATTAAAAGGAAAAATACATATATATTGTGGCGACATGGATAATTATTATTTAAATAATGCTGTCTATTTAATGGAGGATTTTTTAGAAAGTACTACAGATCCTTATTATGATGGAGAAGTAGATTATGGTGACAGAGCAGAGCATTGCTGGAATGGAGACCATGAAAACCCAAATGCTATTTCCAGATTGCGGTATAACAGCATGTATGTTCCTAAAATTATGAAACGCATATTGGAATCAGCACCTATTGGCGCTGATCTCACAAGTTGGCGTTATAAATAATTTATTTTGCTATAGTAGAGACGAATCTTTAAAGGTTTAAAAATTTTAAAATAACTCCGTGAGTTTTGATGATTTTTAATCTGTTGTAGGAGGTACGTCTTTTCTGTATTTTAGCATGGATACACCAGAAACAAAAAAAATCCCACCTAAAATGGTTAAAGCCCATGGGCTTAGAGTGACCAAATTATTTCCAAAGATGCCTAAAACACCTAATATTAAGGCTACCATGCCACCAATAGTTAAAATTATTGCTAATATTCGTATCATATTTTTAGAATTATGATGCTAAATTAGATTTATCCTAAGAATTGATGTTATAAGATTATAAATGAAAATACCACAATTCACACATAAAGTTAAAATCTATTTGTAAGAGCTTAATACAAGTTCTTTTTTAACAAAACACTATTTCGCAAACAGTTGAGATAAATCTTTAAAAGCTTTAAATTCTAAGGCATTCCCGGCAGGGTCATAAAAAAACATAGTAGCCTGTTCGCCCACTAATCCTTTGAAACGAATATAAGGTTCAATGACAAATGAGATGTTTTTAGTTTTTAAAGCTTCTGAAAAGGTTTGAAAATCATCCCAAGGTAATACCACTCCAAAATGAGGGACTGGAACATCTTTACCGTCTACAGGATTCGTATGCAAAACTTCGTCAGATTTTGGCTTGTAATGTATCACCAGTTGATGCCCAAAGAAATTAAAATCAACCCAGTGATCACTACTTCTGCCTTCTTCACAACCTAAAACATCTCTGTAAAATTTTCTGGATGCTTCTAAATTGTGAACTGGAATTGCTAAATGAAAAGGAGAAACTGTTGCCATAGTTAATTAATTTTTACGATGTTGTTGTTTAGGATTCGATGCTTTAAATGTCTTGGTAGAATCCTGAATTAAAGCATTTAGATCTTTGAGTTCTTCCGTGCTCAATTCACGATATTCTCCAACGGGCATATCAAGTTTTATATTCATGATTCTAACCCGCTTAAGCGTTTCTACTTCATAATTTAAATACTCACACATACGCCTGATTTGTCTGTTGAGACCTTGAGTTAAAATGATTCTGAATTCATAAGTGCTTAATTTTTCAACCTTGCACTTTTTGGTGACTCTATCTAAAATAGGAATGCCGCCAGACATGCGTTCAACGAAGGTTTGAGAGATTGGTTTATCAACTTTTACTATATATTCTTTTTCGTGATTATTACTTGCTCTCAATATTTTATTGACAATGTCACCGTCATCGGTAAGAAGAATGAGGCCTTCACTGGGCTTATCTAATCGCCCAATTGGGAAAATTCGTTTTGGATACTTAATAAAATCGATAATATTGTCTTTTTCAACATTGGTGTCTGTAGTGCAGACAATACCAATAGGTTTATTGAATGCTAGATAAACAAATGGTTCTTTTGAGTCAATAATTGGTTTTCCGTCAACTTCAATAATGTCGCTAGTACTTATTTTTGTACCCATTTCAGGGATTACGCCATTAATGGTAACGCGTCCGGCTTCAATCAATTTATCAGCTTCTCGTCGCGAACAAAATCCAACTTCACTTAAATATTTATTGATTCTTTTTAATTGTTCTTCCATATTGTGCAAAGATAAGAACTTTAGTTCTCAATAAATTCTGAAATATGTAATGTCACATTTTTATGATTTAGTGAATGTCCTAATCCTTTGGTTGTAATTAATGCGCTATTTTTAAAATTTAATTGGATTAGCACGGCATCACTATATGGGATAACAGGGTCGTCTTCATCATGAATAATAAGCCCTTGAGCATTCAGTGTTTTCACATAACTGGCTGTTGAAAATGTTTCTGGTTCAGATCCAAAACGTTCTTTAATAATATGATTTAAATGATTTGAAATCCTGCTATTATAACCTAACAGATCAGTATAGCGTTTTAATACATCTTTAAAATCAGATGGAGCCCCCAACAATACCATTTTTTTTATAGAAGCCAACTGGTATTTGTTTTGAAAAAACACAGAAGCCATACCACCAACAGAATGGCCAATGATGATTTCAGGGCAATGTATTTTTGCAACTTCATAGATAAACTCTGCATATAAAAGAGCATTAAAATAAGGGCTTCCTGAGTTACCATGTGCCGGTGCATCTAATGCTATGATATTGTAGTCATTCTTTTTTAAGTGATTGATTAGAGACATCCATCTTCCTGAATTACTCTCCCAGCCATGAACCAACAATATAGTTTGCTTATTACCAGACCATTTATAAGTCCTGATTTCAAATGATTCATAAACAACCGTTTCATGAACAGCTGTTTTTAAAAAGGTAGATTGAGTACCAGAAATTTGGCCTTTTCTTGGTTTTGAAAATAATAACAAAGCTTTGTCCGTTGCGTAGGATTTTGAGAGGTAGCTTATACTATTAAGGGATTTTCCAACAAGCTTCACTAAAATATTTCGCATTAATCTTCTCGGTTAACGCTGTTTATAGAAAAAGCAGGAGTGCAAATGGCTAAATATTCACAAGGTTCTGTAAAGGGATTGGAATATTGAACCCGCGTGTTTTTTTCAATTTTAATAGATTGTCCGGCTTCTAAAACAATTTGTTCACCATCTATAATAAATTGTTTTTTACCTTTTATGATGAAGGTGAACTCATCAAATTCTGGGGTTTGAAAGGGTTCGCTCCAGCCTGCTGGCGCAGTCATATGGGCGATGCTAATATTGGAATTGCCGTCTGTGGCTAAACCAAAATGTTCTTTTATTATTTTTCCATCATTAGTCGGTACTATAAATGGATTGTTCTGAATGGTATATTTTTTCATATTTAATTTTGCATGGGTTTACGTTTAATCATGCCGCCTTTTAAATCTTTAACGGTTCCCATAGTCACAAAGGCATTCTTGTCTATTTTATCTATTTCTGTTTGTAATTTTGCAATTTCTAAACGAGTGACAACCGTGTAGATAATATCTTTATCATAGCTATTACCATGCGCGCCATAGCCTCCTTTTCCAGCATAAATAGTACAAGCTCTTCTCAATTTTTCAATGAGCATCATTCTCATGGCTTCATGGTGATTGGATATAATAGTGACACCAACATATTCTTCAACACCATCCACCACAAAATCAACCGTTTTTGCAGCGGCTAAATAAGTTAAAATAGCATACAATGCTGTTTCTATGGATAAAACATAGGCCCCAAAGGAAAATATAATAATATTGATAAGCAGCAAAACATCTCCTACGGTTAAAGATAATTTTCTACTTAAATAAATAGCCAAAACTTCGGTGCCATCAATAACACTTCCACCCCGCATGGACATTCCTATACCTAAACCTAAAAAGAAACCACCAAAAACAGCTATCAGTAGTTTGTCTTCAGTTATAATGGGATAGTCTATATAATGAACCACAATAGCCAATAGTGAAATGGCAATGATACTTCTAATGGCAAATTTTAAATTGATAGTTTTTGAGGCAAGAATTAAAAACGGGATATTCACAAAAATTAATAAATAACTTAAGTCTATATTGGTTATGTTTCTTAATAAAAGAGAAATACCGGTGGCGCCACCATCAATAAAATGGTTTGGAAGTAAAAAGCCTTTTAATCCAAAACCAGCAGCAAAAACACCAATAATAACATAAATATAATCCTTAATAACGTGCGTTAATTCAACTTGCATTAAGTTAACTAACGGGTCAATTTGGTCTTTGCTAATAGTAGTGGAACCCTGTTTGGTTTTTAACCTTTTGCGGGCAACATCCACTAATATTTTTGAGATGAATGGATTCATTTGTTAGTTATTAATTTGTTTTATTCCAGTTAATAAAAAAGAACTTGATTTTGGCGTTATCAGGGATATGGGTAGCTTCAATTTCTAAGTTTCTGTCAAAACGTAAATTAGCAGGTAATTCTTTTTTGTCAATAGTAAATGAAGCATTGATTTCATTTACAGTTACAACTACTGAATTTATTAAATTGTCTATTCTCGTTATTTTATAATTGTCAGCAATGTCTTTAAAGCTGCTTTCAGTAGAAAGTTTTTTATCTGTTTTAAATCTTGGGTCAAAAATGCGGACACTTTGAATGTATGAAGTTGAATCTGATGGGTTTCTTGGGCTAATACTCAACAATTTTTTTCCACCCTTTTCAAAAATTTCAATATCATTAAAATTTCTTGTAAATTCAGTATCGTCAAAGCCTTTGGCAATAGAGTCTTTCACATAAATAGCTTCAAGATCCTTCACTTGTGTGGAATCGGTTAATAAGCCAATATGTTGTTTGTCTATTTGAAATGGGTCTTGTTCTTTATTGCAACTTGCAATTAATAAAGATAAAATAGTTAGATATAAAATTGATTTATTCATATAAAAATCAGGTGTGTTTAAAATTGATATTATTTGGTTATTTCTTCATCACTTTGGTTAAAATACCAAAGACACTTCTAATAAAGGTGGCGCTTGTAAGAACCTTAACTACAGGATTCATAGCAGTACTTCGTCGTCTTGAGCCTGATACAGATGTTCTTTCTTTTGATTCTGCCTTTTCAAGGGCTTCTTTTTCTAGTCTGGCTTTTTCTTTGGCATCTTCAGCTTCAGCGCGGTCTATTTTTTCATTTAGCATTTCATAGGCACTTTCTCTGTCAATAGTTTGATTATATTTTTTCACCAATTTTGATCTGGTAAGCAGGGCATTTAATTCTGCATCTGTTAAAATATCCATTCTGCTCATAGGAGCCCGCATCATGGTGGCGGCCAATGGCGTTGGTCTTCCTTTCTCATCAAGAGCAGAAACTAAGGCTTCTCCAGTACCTAAGGAGGTTAGTACTTTTGTGGTATCATAATATTCTGAATCTGGATAGTTTTGTGCAGCAAGCTTAATAGCTTTTCTGTCATTGGCTGTAAAAGCACGCAAGGCATGCTGTATTTTTAAACCTAATTGACTTAATACAGCTTCAGGAACATCCGTTGGGTTTTGAGTGACAAAGTACAATCCAACCCCTTTACTTCTTATTAATTTTACAATACTTTCTATTTGATTAAGCAGCGCTTTTGATGCCTCATTAAATATTAAATGTGCTTCATCAATAAATATAATTAACTCAGGACGTTCACTGTCACCTTGCTCAGGAAAAGTTGAATAAATTTCGGCCAATAAGCTCAGCATAAAGGTTGAAAACAGTTTTGGTCTGTCTTGAATATCTGTTAATCTAATAATGTTTATGTAGCCTCTTCCATCTTCGTCTATTCGTAATAAATCATTGACTTCAAATGAGGTTTCTCCAAAAAACAAATCAGCACCCTGTTGTTCTAATTCTACCACTTTACGCAAAATAGAACCTGTTGAGGCCGTTGAAATATGGCCGTAATCATCTCCAAACTCTTCTTTTCCTTCCTGAGTGGTATACTGCAATATTTTTTTGAAATCTTTTAAATCAAGAAGCGGCATTTTATTGTCGTCACAATATTTAAAAATAACAGCCACAACACCTGATTGCGCATCCGATAAATCTAATATTCTTGATAATAACACAGGGCCAAATTCACTGACGGTGGCTCTTAATCTTACGCCATCCTGTTCTGATAAGGTTAAAACTTCAACCGGGAAGCTTTTTGATTCAAAGGGTAACCCAATTTTTGCATGACGTTCGTCAATTTTTGGATGACCAGGACTTGGTTGCGCTAAACCACTTAAGTCGCCTTTAATATCCATAAGTAAAACAGGGATGCCCTTATCACTTAAATTTTCTGCCAATACCTGCAGAGATTTTGTTTTTCCGGTGCCGGTAGCTCCAGCAATTAAGCCATGACGGTTTAAGGTTTTTAAAGGAATTTTTACAATGGCTCCTGTAATTGTTTCGCCATCTAACATGGCAGCGCCTACAGGTATAAAGTCACCTTTTGTGATATTTCCTTCATTTATATAATTTAAAAATGTTTCCTTTTTATCCATATCATCATAATTTTTATAAAAATAACTATTCCAAACGAATCCAAACAAACAAGATATATAAAACTATCAACATTTAGTAAGCAAAATAGTATCTTTGCAAACTTATGAATAAAGAGATTAAAGAATTAGTTGATAAAGGTGAAATGCTTCCGTTAATGGAAGAGTTTTACACCATCCAAGGGGAGGGTTTTCATAAAGGAACGGCGGCCTATTTTATAAGGTTAGGGGGTTGTGATGTGGGATGCCATTGGTGTGACGTTAAAGAAAGTTGGAATGCTGATTTGCATCCACCAACTGAGGTTGCAAAGATTGTTGAGAATGCAAAGAAATACAGTGATACTATAGTAATTACTGGAGGAGAACCTTTAATGTGGGATATGACCTCTCTGACTTCTAAATTAAAAGCAGAAGGCATGAAGGTTCATATTGAAACTTCTGGAGCTTATCAACTCACCGGAACTTGGGATTGGATTTGTCTGTCTCCTAAAAAATTAAAATTACCTACAAAAGAAGTTTATGAAAAAGCGCATGAACTTAAGGTTATTGTTTATAATAAAGATGATTTTCGCTTCGCGGAAGAACAAGCGGCCAAAGTAAATATAGACTGTATTTTGTATTTACAGCCCGAGTGGAGTAAGCGCGATAAAGTCATTCCTGAAATTGTTGATTATGTGATGAAACACCCCAAATGGAAAGTGTCATTACAAACACATAAGTATTTAAATATTCCTTAAAGGATATACCTAATAAAACCGTAATTACTTTATTTACCAAGTGTTACGGTTTTTTTTTATTTCTCCTTTAGTCAACCATGTTAAAAAAGTCATATTCTTAGGTCTTTTGTATACTTATCAAGACTATGCCCATATTTGAAACTTCACAATAAATTACAAAGCAACCTTTAAAAAGGTTATTTCGTCTTTGTAAAATGTCATTTGAAACAAAATATATAGAAATATTAAATATTTTGTTTTTATTTACCTACTATAACCTAAAGTTGTCTATTTCTCTCTTATCCTATATCCTATATCGGGTTGATTTAAAGAAACTACTTATCATAAATAATCTAATACAAAAAGGATGAGAATAAAAAATAATAGGCTAACATACGTATGTATTGCAATAATAATGTTTAGCCTGCTGGGGAATAATATCCTTAAAGCGCAACAATCTAATGGCGTATTTCAATATAATGATGAATTAGAAGGACACCATTGTGATGATGCAGGTTGCTATGGGTATTGTACCAATTCCTATATGGAAAATAGTCTATCGGCAAATCTTAGTTCTCCAAGTAGTACTCTTGAAAATAGTGTAAGAGGCTGGATGGGTAAATTATTGCAAATTAAACCCGATATCAATATTAGAGAAATGTCAATTCCCGGTACACATGACTCAGGGGCACAATGGGGCGGACCTCCTGCTGAAACACAAAGTTGGGATATCTTTCAACAACTTGATGGAGGAATTCGGTATTTTGATATCCGATTAAAGCCCAATCCAGATGACCCCAATAATAGTTTGGCTGTTTATCATGGAGACTACCCTCAAGGATATGATACAGATTGTTATGGAGCGGTAGGGGTGAGTTGTGACCGACTTACATTAACTCAGATTCTTACATGGATGAAAGATTTTTTAGCTATCAATAAAGATGAAGCCATACTTATGAGAATTTTATATGAAGTTGGTCTAACTGATAGTAATCCAACTGATGCACAAAAAACGAAATTTTCAGAGATACTTGAAAAAATTCTTTTTAAAGAAACCAATGGTATAGATGAGATTCAAATAAATGGAGCTAATAGTGACCAACTATTATTTCCTATTTATAATATAATACCGCCGGGACAACATTACTTTGGAACCGTACTACCTGATTTGAAAGACCTTAGAGGCAAGATTTGGATTGATAGAGTATTAGGAGCCGATAATGCAAGAACTCCTATACAACAATATTCCCCTACGAATGGAAGAGTAAAACTTCAAAACGCCTATGAAGAAAGTGCATCAAATTTAGGAGATGCAGTTGTTGCAGCCATTAAGGAGGCTCCAACACATATTTCAAACGGGTCTTGGGTACAAAATTGGACAAATGGAATAAATTTAACTGTACCAGCAGCACCTGTTCCAAACGACGTAGCTAGCTGGGTTAATAAAAGAACTTTTCACGCATTAAATGAATTGGGAAGTAACAGACCTGTGGGAACAATTGTTATGGATTTTCCGGGTGAAGGATTAATTTACCGCATTATTAAAACAAATTTCGTTTATGAAAAGCTGGTGGATTTAACGGTCGGAATTGACTGTTACCATAGCGTTTGGGAGGGTGGCGCAACAGGCAGTCGTATTAATGTAAAACTTTACAATGGAGGATTCCTAATGGGCGAGGTTGATAAAGTTCCCGGATGTAATGGTTTGGGAGACTCATATTTCCAGATTAAGAAAGTAATGCGGGCTATGCCCCAGGACTATACACACTTTATTGTGGAAAATCTAAACCCGGATGAAGGGGACGGTTTTGGGGTTGATGAAATATACATCAGCCAGACCCGTTACGGTCTGAATTGTTATGATGGTGGAGTTCCAGACGATTTGTTTGAAACATGGGGAGTAGATGCAGGAGGTGTCTGGTGCGTTGGAGTTGATGGCGATAATGAATATGGGTCTAATGCCGCATCCGGAGCCTGTCGTAAGTCCTGGTCGTTTTTTTCGGGTGGCGCAACGCATCAAGGTAATAGTTCTGCTCCCGCAACATTTACAGAAGAACTCAATTATTATACCCAGGGTTGTTTCCCTTTGGAAGAGCAGGTATTTACTGTCAAAAATCAACCTTCTATCCGGCCATTCCCGGTAGCATATTGTGGTCCAAACGCTCCGCCGGTTATTTTTGAAAAAGACACAACCCTCACAGCCAGCTATACCCTTTCCATGGGTAACAGGATGATTGTAAATAGCGGAGTAGTGCTGACCATACCCCGGGGAATGGTGTTAACAATCGAGTCAAAAAGCAGCCTCACAAACTTTGGAACGATCGTAAACCTTGGCCAGATATTAATTAGAGAAAATGCTACTGCTGAAAATAAGCCGGCAGGTATTATTAACAGTCCCGGTTTGTATATTAACATTGGAGAGACCCTGAATGAAGGGGCAATTTACAGCCCAATAGGATATTATGGCAGAGGAAAGGGTGGAAAACAGACACTTATTAATCCCGTAGAAACAGCTTTTTTTCTTGGGACTGATATCGAAGGCGGACAATCTATTTGCGAGGATTGGCTGAAAACTGAGGGAATCTACGGGGGAGGTGTTTGGAGTTCTGCGACCAATACCTGCACCATAGATAATTTCTTAATCAAGGAAGACCGCTCACTGATAGTGAATGAGGGAGTAACACTTAAAATAAATAGCACACTGTTTAACAATGGACGTATTGACAACCGTGGCACCATTAACAACGATAATGGCACCATCAACCAGTGTGGAGAATACAAGGGAATTGACCCGAGCGACCCGAACTCATTGCCTCTTGTCTGCTTAGAGAGTGAAGAGCAAGCCACATGTCAACAGTTGGGTGGTCAGTGGAACGAAGTTACACAGACGTGCACACTGGACGGCAATCCAACAATTCTTTTCGGGACGACCCTTACTATTAACCCGGGCGTAACCTATTCGATAAGAGGAGATGGAATCCTTACCAACGAGGGCAGTATTGTAAATTATGGCAATATTTTAAACAGCAATAGAATAATTAACACCTTGGATGCGGATATTATTAATTATGGTGAATTCATTATGCAGCTTGATTCTGATTTTGGGCCTGTCCTAGTAAACGAGGGTAATCTAAGAAATAACGGAATTTTCCGGAACGTATATGATTATAATGGAGGAGTCGAAGGCTTGGGTTATTTTGTAAATCAATGTGGCGGTGTAATTGAAAATATCATCCCATTTGGCGTTATTTATGAAGCCTTCCCGGAAAGTATTCCCCCGGTTGCCATTGCAAATGATTTTACTATCCTGCTGGATTCCACCGGTAATTCTGAACCCATCTCATCACTGGATATAGATAACGGGAGCAGTGACAATTGCGGGATTGATTCCATGTCGTTAAGCCAGACTGTTTTTGATTGTTCCAATGTGGGCCCTAACACGGTCATTTTAAGTGTTACTGATAATTCCGGAAACCTGGCAACGGATTCATTTGTTGTGTTTGTGGAAGATTATTTTTCACCTGTGATCATAAGCAAGTCCGAATTTTTAACTCTGCGCTTAGACAACACAGGCCATGCATCCATTTCAACAGAAGATATAGATAATGGAAGTTCTGACAATTGCGGGATCAAGTCAATGTCGCTTAGCCAGTCGGATTTTGATTGTAGTAATATTGGGGCCAATACGGTTATATTTACCGTTACCGATAATTCCGGAAACACATCATCGCTAGCCATAGCTGTAATTGTGGAGGATATAACTCATCCCCTTACAGTAATACAGCCAGGTTGCGACAACGAAGCAGGGTCAATCGAGATAGGCGTAATAAATGAGAACGAAACTTATAGTTTTGACAATGGAGCCACTTTCCAGGCTGGTAATTCCATGTCAGGCTTAATTGCAGGGGATTATAATATCGTTATTAAAAGCCCGGAAGGTTGCACTGCAAATATTACGGTAATACTGGATGAGTCCTCAACCCCGGCACAGCCAGTAATCAGCTCAGAAGGGAGTGATCCGGATCTGCAGATTCTTACCGCTGACAGCGCTTTTGCCTATGGCTACCAGTGGTATAAGGATGGAGAACCCATTACCGGGGCAACTTTTAAAAGCCTGGAAGTTTCCGAGTTAGGATCCTACACCGTGGTTGCGCTCTCAGAATACGGCTGTGTGAGTGAAGCCTCAATTGCCTATATTGTTTCTAGTTTAGGTACAACAGTTGATTTTAACTCTCTGGATTTTCGATTATATCCCAATCCTGTTTCTGATGCATTCACGGTATCATTCGGTAATAATCCTGGAAATAAAATTGTAACTATATATGGATTGACCGGAGTACAGTTGGACCGGCAGGAAGTAAGCGGCAATTATGCAAAGTTTACCGTGAAAGAGTACTCTTCTGGAATTTATTTTGTTAAGATAGTTTCAGGGGTTTCGGTCAGGACTACCCGGTTTATCAAGCAATGAGAATAGTTACCGGGGCACGTATTGTTTCAACTTATAAAGTAGTTAAAGAATAAAAAATATTCGATTTATTATTCTTCGTAGTAAGCAAAATTAAAAAGAGACCTTAAATGGTCTCTTTTTAATAGGACAACTTTAATAAATTGTTTTATTAGGTTCTAAACATGTCGTTATTAAGCACAGTTTAGACTAATTCTAATTTTGAAGCTTTTAATAATTATTAAAAACCTTAACACTAGAATGACCTGATATTAACATGACTTCTGATGGTGTTGCTTTAGTTAAAATGGCATTAGTGCAAAAGCTACGTCGGCAGGAGTGCATACTTACTAGCAAATATTTTTTTTTGATAATTTCTTTTTGCCACCTAATGTTTTGGACATTTCAACTATTTCATTGATTCCTGCAAACCCACAAATATTTAAATATACCGTAATAAAAAACGCCTTGAATTTCAAGGCGTTTTTATTTTTAATAATAAGGCAGATTTATTTCGTAAAAGGAACTGCAATTCTAGTAGTTCCCCATCCTAAATGCATATGCAAGCCTCCTTCAGCTTCTTCAAAAGCAATTGAAAAGGCTTCCAGTGGTTCACCGCTTTGCACAGGTACAGATAGTCTGGCCACATCATTCGCTTCATTATAAAAATAAGAACCCCAAACATTCAAGTCCTTACTAATGATAGCAGTCCATTCTGTGTCTCCAGGAATTACGTAAAACGTATAGGTTCCAGCTTTTACATTAGTGTCACCTAATTTCATGTCAGTATACAAAGTTAATTCGGCGGCTTCATTGGCACCTGTGCGCCATACTTTTCCATTTGGAGCCAATTCATTTAAGGCTCTTCCGTTAAGTTGAGGTCTGCTATAAACTATTTTGATGAGTTTGTCAGATACTTTATAGTCTGACGGGAAAGAGGCTGCATCCATGGGGCTTTTGTCCAAACCTTTAAAATTTTGTGCATTAACGTTCAAAGTTAAAAGCATTAAAAAAGCACATGTAATGGTTGTAATTAGTTTAAATTTCTTCATAAGATTTTATTTTTATAAGAGATAAAGTTAAATGAAATCTTGTTTAAATTTCTTAATGTTTTATTAAAAGTAATTCAAAAGGAAAAATTTAAAATTTATATGAATTTGTAATGTGATTTTATATATAGATTACATAATATAATATATTATAAAAATATAGTTATAATATGTAATCATTTTACGTTTTAATGTTTTTAAATGATTATCATATATGCACATTTGCATCACTAATTAAAATAAAAATTATTGTTATGTGTGGAATTGTATGCGCATTTGATTTAAAGCAGAAGTCGGAAGATTTGCGTCCTCAATTATTGGAAATGTCAAAAAGGATTCGTCATAGAGGGCCGGATTGGAGTGGCATTTATAGTAATGAAAAAGCCATATTAGCGCATGAGCGTTTAGCTATTGTGGATCCGGCCTCCGGGAAACAACCGCTTTTTAGCGAGGACAAAAAATTGATCTTAGCAGCCAATGGTGAAATCTATAACCATCGTGAATTACGTAAACAATTCGCGGGTAAATACAACTTTCAAACAGAAAGTGATTGTGAAGTTATCTTAGCCTTGTACAAAGAAAAAGGGGTTCATTTTATTGATGAAATGAATGGCATTTTTGGCTTTGCTATTTATGATGTTGAAAAAGACGAGTATTTTATTGCACGAGACCATATGGGGATCATTCCCTTATATATTGGCTGGGACCAGAACGGTACTTTTTATGTGGCTTCAGAATTAAAGGCCTTAGAAGGGGTTTGTACTAAAATACAATTGTTTCCTCCTGGGCATTATATGTCAAGTAAAGATGGACAATTTGTAAAATGGTATGTGCGGGACTGGACTGAATTTGATGCTGTAAAAGACAATGAAACCAGTATAAAAGCCATAAAAGACGCATTGGAAGCTGCGGTGCACAGACAGTTAATGAGTGACGTGCCTTATGGCGTGTTATTATCTGGTGGATTAGATTCTTCTGTAACTTCAGCTATTGCGAAAAAATATGCAGAAAAACGTATAGAATCTGATGATACGCAGGCTGCTTGGTGGCCTCAATTACATTCCTTTTCAGTAGGATTGGAAGGCTCACCAGATTTAGCTGCTGCCCGAAAGGTAGCTGACCATATTGGAACGGTACATCATGAAATTAAGTTTACCATTCAGGAAGGTTTGGATGCTATTAGAGATGTTATTTATAATCTGGAGACCTATGATATAACAACCATTCGTGCTAGCACGCCTATGTATTTAATGGCCAGAGTGATTAAGTCCATGGGAATTAAAATGGTGTTATCTGGCGAAGGCGCCGATGAATTATTTGGAGGGTATTTATACTTCCACAAGGCACCAAATGCCAGAGAGTTTCATGAAGAAACGGTGCGTAAATTAAGTAAACTTCATATGTATGACTGTTTGCGTGCCAATAAAAGTTTAGCGGCTTGGGGTATTGAAGGGCGTGTACCCTTTTTAGATAAGGAGTTTATGGACGTGGCCATGAGAATGAACCCACAAGATAAAATGATTAATGGGGAGCGTATGGAGAAATGGGTAGTTAGAAAAGCCTTTGAAGATATGTTGCCAGAAAGTGTAACCTGGAGACAAAAGGAGCAATTTAGTGACGGTGTGGGCTATAGCTGGATTGATACTCTCAAATTAATGGTGGCGAACGAAGTGAGTGATGAACAATTAGCAAATGCCAAATATAAATTCCCATTACAAACACCAACAAGTAAAGAAGAATTTTATTATCGTTCTATTTTTAATGAGCATTTCCCCAGTGATGCAGCGGCCTTATGTGTGCCGCAGGAAGCCAGTGTTGCTTGTAGCACAAAAATAGCATTAGAGTGGGATGAAAGTTTTAAAAACATGAATGACCCAAGTGGAAGAGCTGTTGCAAAAGTACATTCTGATGCTTATGTAAAGTCTTAAACTAATACTTATGAAATAAAAAAGCCTGTTTTGTACAGGCTTTTTTATTTTATATAAAACAAAAATGGTTTATTCCACAGTCATCACGCGTTCGTATAAAATACGGTATTCAAATCCGTTTGGAAGAATGTCATTCATCTTAGATTTTGATAAAATGTCTGCCCAAGGGTTATCAGAATTAGTTGCATCCATAGGCATAAATCTAAGTTGTTCCATAGCATCAGAAAGTTTATTAAAGCCATCCCAGGTCATTACTGTAAATCTGTCTTGATTTCCTGAAGGATATATTACAGAGGCCATACCCCAGGCAGTCATTCCATTGCCGTTTTTAATATTATTGGCATGAAAAGGTTTCCAAAGGGTTTTGTTTTCTTCAATAAACGCACCAACGTTAGTTGGTTTGGCATAATTAACAATGCAGTACTTGTAATCGCCTTCCACAAAGTCTTCCAATTGAATATAATAATCAAAAGTGAGCGTGGTAAAAGAATTCGTTTCTACTTCGCCTGGTTTTACTGCGCCTAAAGCGCTTAAATTATCACCCCATGCATCGTTATCGTCTAATTGTTTTAAATTGTTATAAGAATTTACAAAAACATAATTAGGCGCATCAACTTTGGTAACGCCTATTTTTCGCCATAAGGTCCATCCGGCAAGTTGACCTTTATCAATCGCAGCTTTTGCTACTTTAGACCAGTGTTTGGTCTCTCTCTCAACGAATTTTGCGTCTTCACTTTGAGGAACATGTCGATACTGTAAATAAGAAATTTGCGAAAATGATACACTTGTAAACAGCAGTGTAATGACTAATAAATTAATTTTTTTCATGTGTTATTTATTTAGTTGGTTTGTATAAAGGTAGAGAAAAAATAATATCAAATTATAAAAGGTCTGTTTAAATAATTGAATCTGAATCAATTTAAAAAAAGAAAACAGGAATTATAAAATCAATTTTGAGCCCCTTTTTTAGTTCTTTAAAATAATTTTTCATGTAATAATATGAGGTATAAGGAATTATTTCTTTTTTTGATTTTTAGAAAGAAAAAAAAACACTTAAAATCAATTTTAAGGTTATTTTTAAGCGATTTAAGACACTTTTAATTAATTAACAAATGTTGATAATTTTAAGGTTTAATCGATAAAATACTTTTAAATGGATTGATAAATAGTTATCTTTGTAAGTATCCTGAAATGGTGCAATCTGCATCATTTTTTTATGTGAAAACATTAAAATAAAAGTATTGAAAAGTATGAGCGACGAAATTAAAAAACAAGATTATTCAGCAGATAATATTCAGGCATTAGAAGGCATGGAGCATGTACGTATGCGTCCATCCATGTATATAGGTGATGTTGGCACAAGAGGTTTACATCATTTAGTGTATGAAGTGGTAGATAACTCTATTGATGAGGCTTTGGCTGGACATTGTGATACTATTACCGTAATTATAAATGAAGATAATTCTATAACTACTGAAGATAATGGTCGTGGTATCCCTGTTGATATGCATAAGAAAGAGGGGATTTCTGCTCTGGAAGTTGTAATGACTAAAATTGGTGCCGGTGGTAAGTTTGATAAAGATTCTTATAAGGTTTCTGGAGGTTTGCATGGCGTTGGTGTGAGTTGTGTAAATGCCTTATCACAACATTTAAGAGCAACCGTTTACAGAGATGGTCAAATATGGGAACAGGAGTATGAGAGAGGGAAAGCCATGTATCCAGTTAAAGCCATTGGAACATCGGATAAAAGAGGAACTACCGTAACATTTACTCCTGACAAAACAATTTTCACTCAGACAGTTGAATATAGTTATGACACCCTTGCGAGCAGAATGCGTGAATTATCTTTTCTGAATAAAGGAATAACCATCAATTTAATAGATAAACGAAGTAAGAAGGAAAATGGTGAGTACGAAGGAGAAGTTTTTTATTCTGATGAAGGCTTACCGGAATTTATTCGATTTTTGGATGGAAACAGAGAACCTTTAATGAGAACGGTCATCTCTTTTGAAGGTGAAAAAAATGGGGTTCCTGTTGAGGTTGCCATGATTTATAATACGTCTTATGCTGAAAATTTGCATTCCTATGTAAATAATATCAATACGCATGAAGGCGGAACGCATCTTTCTGGTTTTAGACGTGGTTTAACCATGACCTTAAAAAAATATGCGGATTCATCTGGTTTAACAGATAAATTAAAGTTTGATATAGCCGGCGACGATTTTCGTGAAGGACTAACGGCCATTATTTCAGTAAAAGTTCAAGAGCCACAATTTGAGGGTCAGACTAAAACTAAATTGGGTAACCGTGAAGTTTCTGCTTCTGTAAGTCAGGCAGTTTCTGAAATGTTAACTGATTACTTAGAAGAACATCCAGATGACGCCAGAATTATTGTCCAAAAAGTTGTTTTAGCGGCACAGGCAAGGCATGCGGCTCAAAAGGCTCGTGAAATGGTTCAGCGTAAAACAGTCATGAGTATGGGTGGTCTACCTGGTAAATTAAGTGATTGCTCTGAGGAAGATCCTGCAAAATGTGAGGTGTTCTTGGTTGAGGGAGATTCTGCAGGTGGTACGGCAAAACAAGGACGCGATAGAGCCTTTCAGGCGATTCTTCCATTAAGAGGAAAAATTCTGAATGTTGAAAAAGCGATGGTGCATAAGGTTTTTGAAAATGAAGAGATCAAAAATATTTTTACGGCATTAGGTGTTACTATCGGGACTGAAGAAGATAGTAAGGCATTGAATCTTTCCAAATTGCGCTACCATAAAGTGGTTATTATGTGTGATGCCGATATTGATGGTAGCCACATTGCAACATTAATATTAACTTTCTTCTTTAGATTTATGAAGGAGCTTATAGAAAATGGCCATATATACATAGCAACACCGCCATTGTATTTAGTTAAAAAAGGAGCTAAGAAGCAATATGCTTGGTCAGAAAAGGAACGTGATGAAATTGTTGAAAGCATGGGAGGAAGTGCTGGTATTCAGAGATATAAAGGTCTTGGAGAAATGAATGCAGAACAATTATGGGACACCACCATGAATCCTGATTTTAGAATTTTAAGACAAGTTCAAATTGATAATGGTTCTGAAGCAGATAGAATTTTCTCAATGCTAATGGGAGATGATGTACCGCCTCGTAGAGAGTTTATAGAAAAGAATGCAATCTATGCAAATATTGATGCATAAATAAAAATTTCAAAAATATTTTAATAACCCTGATATCTCAACAGTATCAGGGTTTTTTATTACAAAAAAGCACTAAAAATCAGTTAAAGTGTAATTTTTTACCGATAAAAAGTAATTTATTAAAATATTTTTCTATATTTGTTAAACCAAATTTATCAATATATGAAAAGAATCACCATTATATTATTGATTTGCTTAAGTACAATTATTGCAAAGGCTCAAAATGATTTAGATGTACTTCTTGCTGCTGGTGTTGATGATGCTCAAAGATTTGCTAATGATTACTTAGCACCTGGAACCAATGGGTTAATGTATAGTATGAATGCTAACTGGTTCAATACAGCTGATGCAAAACCACTTGGTGGATTTGAAATTTCATTGATTGCTAATGCAGCTACAGTCGGTACTGAAAACAAATCGTTTTTAATGAATACCGATTTATATAATAATGTGTCGTTCGTACAGGGTGGCAACCCTCAATTAGTATCTACTGTCTTAGGAGAAAATAACCCTGATATTATTGTGGAATTAACCTATGATGATCCAATATTTGGACAACAGACGGAAGAAATAACATTACCAAACGGGATTGGAAGTACTAGTGTGAATATGCTGCCAACAGCATTTGTTCAAGGAGCTGTTGGGTTAGTTAAAGGAACAGAATTAAAAGCGCGATTTATACCAAAAATAAAGACAGATGAGGTTTCTTTAAATATGTATGGTGTTGGATTACAACATGAGTTTACTAAATGGTTACCTGCAGATAAATTATGGCCGGTGGCAATATCAGGTTTGGTAGCTTACACGCATCTAGATGCCACTTATGACCTAACCAATTCGTTAGGTATAAGCGGTGAAAATCAGAGATTAGAATCTTCTACTAGTACATGGCTGTTTCAATTAATTGCATCAACTAAATTGCCTGTCATTAATTTTTACGGTGGTGTTGGTTATATAAAAGGAACAGCAGATTCAGATTTATTAGGAACCTACAGGGTTTCAAATGGTATCATAACCTCTGAAAATATAATAGATCCCTTCTCAGTATCTAGTGAAGTGTCTGGAGTAAGAGCAACGCTAGGAACAAAATTGAAATTAGGATTTTTTAGGCTTAATGCCGAATATCATTTTGCAGAATTTAATGCATTTTCAGTTGGTGTAAACTTTGGGTTTAGATAAAAATTAAGAAGCTTAGTCTTTTTTAAAAAATATATTTAGTGTTTAGTTTTAGTTAGTTTTATTTATTTGAATTAGTCGTGAAAAGTGCAAGTTTTATCTTGCACTTTTTTCATTTACAGCATTATTATTTGTAATTTTACAGGATTCAAATAAATAAAATTAAATATAAAATATTATGAAAGTAACAGTAGTTGGAGCAGGAGCAGTCGGTGCAAGTTGTGCTGAATATATTGCCATTAAAAATTTCGCTTCAGAAGTTGTTTTATTAGACATTAAAGAAGGCTATGCAGAAGGAAAGGCGATGGATTTAATGCAAACTGCTTCATTGAACGGATTCGATACAAAAATAACCGGTATCACTAATGACTACAGTAAAACAGTAAATAGTGATATTTGTGTGATTACCTCTGGAATTCCTCGTAAACCAGGAATGACTCGTGAAGAGTTAATTGGTATCAATGCGGGAATTGTAAAAACGGTCTCTTCAAGTTTAATAAAGCATTCACCAAATACTATTATTATAGTGGTTAGTAATCCAATGGATACTATGGCCTATTTGGTTCATAAAACTACAAGTTTGCCTAAAAGTAAGATTATAGGCATGGGTGGCGCCTTAGACTCTGCGCGTTTTAAATACAGATTGGCTGAGGCATTAGGCGGACCAATAAGTGATGTTGATGGTATGGTTCTTGGCGGACATAGTGATACGGGTATGATTCCATTAACGCGTATGGCAACAAGAAATGGAGTGCCTGTTTCTGAATTTTTATCTGCTGACCGATTAAATACAGTGAAGGAAGATACGAAAGTTGGAGGGGCAACACTTACTAAATTATTAGGTACTTCAGCTTGGTATGCACCTGGTGCGGCAGTTTCTTCTTTGGTTCAGGCCATTGCTTGTGATCAGAAAAAAATGTTTCCTTGTTCAGTAATGCTTGACGGAGAATATGGTTTAAACGATATTTGTCTTGGCGTTCCCGTAATTTTAGGAAAAAATGGTATTGAAAAGATTGTAAACATTGAGCTTAATAAGGCGGAAATGGATAATATGAAAACGAGCGCCGAAGCTGTTAAAGCTGTTAATGATCTATTAGAATTATAACAGTGCAAAAGATTAAAATTACAAACTTTGAGATGCTCAAAAACGGATTGACAAGTACGTAAATTATAATAATAAATGAGAGCAGCATAATAGTTGCTCTTTTTTTTTATAAATCTCGTAATTATATTGTCAATTCTATGGGTAAATCATATATTTGCTCGTTTTAAAAAAATCAAGGAATAAAATTAATTAATTTAATAAATAATGCAGAATAAAGGATTAGTAAAGCTATTTGCAGTTTTGTTTGGATTGGTAAGTATTTATCAATTGTCTTTTACGTTTAAAGCAAATCAAATAGAAAGAAATGCAAAAGAAATTGCTATCAGTAAAGTTTCCGACACTGAAGTTGATTACAGAGCTAAAAGAAGTAATGAAGAGGCAAATTATTTAGAATCAATTGCTACAGATACTGTTTTTAATTTAGGTATTGCAAAATTCACTTATAATGAAGTGAAAGAAAAAGCAATGAATCTTGGTTTGGACTTGAAAGGTGGTATCAATGTAATACTGCAAGTATCAGTAAAAGACATTTTAAAAGGATTAGCAAATAATAGCAAAAATCCTATTTTCAATAAGGCTTTAGACGATGCTTCTGAACTTCAAAAAAACAGTCAAAATACTTATTTAGAGGATTTCTTTAAAGCATTTGATGCCATTAAAGGTGATACTAAATTGGCGTCTCCTGATATATTTTATACCAAGGCATTAGATGGTGAAATAGATGGTAGTATGTCTGACGATGAGGTAAAACAGGTGATTCAGACAAAAATTGATGAATCCATTATTTCTGCATTTGAAGTATTGCGTAAACGTATTGATGAATTTGGGGTTACTTCTCCAAACATCCAACGTTTGGGTACATCAGGTAGAATTCTTGTTGAATTGCCAGGTGTTAAAGATATAGAACGTGCAACAGGTTTATTACAAAGTACCGCTCAATTAGAATTTTGGGATGCTTATAAAGGAGAGGATTATTTCACATTTTTATCTCAAGCTAATGAAGTTTTAAAGGGGATTGTAAATCCAAAACCAGAAGTTCAAAAAGCGGAAGGGGATGATGAGGAAAATGCTACAGATTCTAAGATCGACGAACTTTTAGGAGATACAACTACAGATTCAACTGCTGTAGCGGCTAATCCTTTATTCGACTTAATAAGAGGTCAAGGATATCCTGGAGGACCAGTAATCGCTAAATTTGAAATTAAAGATAAAGCAAAGGTAGACGAATATTTGAACATGCCTCAAGTAAGAGCATTGCTTCCGGTAGAACAGCGATATGTAAAATTTGCATTCGGTAAACCAGAAAAAGATAGTGAATTAATTGATTTATATGCCTTAATAGGAAACAGAGATAATACACCTGAGTTAAGTGGTGCCGTTGTAACCGATGCCAGAAATGCTTTTGGACCAACAGGTAAGCCAGAGGTTTCTATGCAAATGAATGCCAAAGGTGCTAAAATTTGGGAAGAAATGACGGGTCGTGCATACAGCCAAGGAACTCAAATTGCTATTGTTTTAGATAATATTGTGTATTCTGCTCCAGGAGTAACTTCAGGTCCAATTGCAGGGGGAAATTCATCTATTTCAGGAAGTTTTACTTTAAATGAAGCGGTGGATTTAGCAAACGTTTTGCGTGCAGGTAAATTACCGGCAAGAGCAGATATTATTCAAAGTGAAGTAGTAGGACCATCATTAGGTCAAGAAGCTATTGATAATGGTAAATTGTCATTTATGATTGCCTTAGCCTTAGTTTTGGTTTGGATGATCATTTATTATGGAAAAGCGGGTGGTTTTGCTGATATTGCTATGGCATTGAACATCCTTTTAATTTTTGGTATCCTCTCTGGATTAGGTGCTGTATTAACGCTGCCTGGTATTGCGGGTATTGTTCTTACAATTGGTATGTCGGTAGATGCGAACGTTATTATTTATGAGCGTATTCGAGAAGAGATTGCTAAAGGAAAAGCATTAAAAGAAGCCATTCAAGATGGTTTCAATAATGCGTTATCTTCTATTTTAGATGCTAACATTACTACTGGTTTAACAGCTTTAATATTATTCATATTTGGAACAGGTCCAATTAAAGGATTTGCAACTACCTTATTAATAGGTATTGGAACCTCATTGTTTACAGCTATTTTTATTACCAGATTATTAATAGACTGGTATGTTAACAGAGGAGGTAAACTGGTTTTTTCAACAGCATTAACAAAAAATCTTTTCAGAAACCTGAATATAGAATTCCTTCAAAAACGTAAGATAGCTTATATCGTGTCAGGAGTATTTTTATTAATTAGTTTAGGCTCATTATTAACTGAAGGTTTAGATCAAGGTGTTGATTTTGTTGGGGGTAGAACGTATCAGGTTCGATTTGCACAAGATGTAAATCCAACAGAAATTACCGCAACATTGTCAAACGCTTTTGGTAGTGCTGATGCTAAAACTTTTGGAGATGCCAATCAGTTAAAAATAACTACTAAGTATAAAGTTAATGAAACTGGAGCTGAGGTTGATGAAGAAATGAGAATTGAATTATACAAAGCATTACAACCTCATTTAGACGGTTTATCATATGAAGATTTCATAAGTGATGCAGACACTAAAACAGTTGGTTTAATGAAGTATTATAAGGTGACACCTACCATTGCTGATGATATTAAACAAGCGTCATTCTGGGCAATTTTAGGTTCGTTAATTGTGGTGTTCCTTTACATATTAATGCGTTTTAAAAAGTGGCAATTCTCATTAGGAGCCGTATTGGCAGTTTTCCATGATGTGTTAATTGTTCTTGGGGTGTTCTCATTGACTTATAAGTTCTTACCATTTAGTATGGAAATTGATCAAGCTTTTATTGCAGCCATCTTAACTGTAATTGGTTATTCATTAAATGATACCGTAATTGTTTTTGATAGAATTAGAGAGTATCTGAATGAACATTCGTCCTGGAATTTTGGTAAAGTCATAAATGTGTCTTTAAGTAGTACTTTGGGTAGAACCTTAAATACCTCTTCAACAACTTTAGTGGTATTATTAGCAATATTTATTTTTGGGGGAGATTCTATAAGAGGATTTATGTTCGCCTTAATAGTAGGTATTGTAGTTGGTACTTATTCCTCATTATTTATAGCAACACCATTGATGTATGACACTATAAGTAGCGCAGAAAAAAGAAAAGGAAGAGAAGCAAGCAAAACACAAAAGAAAGAAGTTTTAAAATAACTTTATAAAGTAATATTTAATAAAGCCTGTTGATTTATATCAATAGGCTTTTTTTATTAAATTATACGAAAGGTCTTGTATACAACAAAACTCTTATTTATATACATTTGTTGTATACTTTACAACAACAAACAAATTGTAATTAAATAATACTTTCCAATTGAAAGAAAAACAAACTCAAACTAGAAAATTTCTTTTTGTATCTCGCTGGGGCGAATCATTAGATATTGTAAATTCCATTAACGCAGAAGGGAATGAAGTGAAGCTTTATATTGAAGATAAACCTTCAAAAGAAATAGGTTATGGTTTTGTGGATAAAGTAACTCATTGGGAGAAATTTATTGATTGGGCCGATATTATTATTTTTGATTATACCGGATATGGTAAAATTGCAAGTCAATTAAGAAGTTCTGGTAAATTAGTTATTGGAGGAACAGAGTATACGGATAGACTAGAATTAGATAGAAATTTTGGTCAGTCTGAATTACAAAAACATAAAATTAAAGTCATCCCATCAAAGGAATTTACAACTTTTCATGATGCCATAAAATATATTGAAAACAATCCTAACACCTATGTTATTAAGCCCTGTGGTGAAACTCAAGAACTAAAGCAGTTATTATTTGTAGGCAGTGATGATGAAGGTCTGGATGTGATTCGCGTACTTAAAGCCTATGAAAAATCATGGGGTAATGATTTTGGTAATTTTCAATTGCAACGTAAGGTAAAAGGGGTTGAAATTTCAATTGCGGCATTTTTTAACGGAAAAGAATTTATCTATCCTATCAATATTACTTTTGAACATAAAAAACTGTTCCCTAAGGAATTGGGTGTTTCTACTGGTGAAATGGGAACAAGTATGTTCTGGACTAAAGATTCCCCAATTTTTGATGCTACCTTATTAAAATTTCAAAGCACATTAGCCAAAGATAATTTTGTGGGACATATCGATATTAATTGTATTGTGAATGGAAATGGGATATATCCTTTAGAATTCACTTCTAGATTTGGTTATCCTCAAATATTTATTCAACGTGCTGGAATAAATGAACCCATGGGAGAATTTTTTATAAAAATAGCTTCCAAGCAAAATTTTAAAATTAACGTTAAAAAGGGATTTCAAGTGGGGGCGTTTATTGTAGTACCTCCATTTCCTTATGATGACAAAAAAACATTCAATTTGTTTTCTAAGGACGCCGTGGTAGTTTTTAAAAAGAATGGAAGGGAAGGCGTGCATCCTATGCATTTAAAGAAGGTGAATGATGAATGGCTTATAACGGGTAATACGGGTATTGCTGTATTGGTAACTGGGAATGGTCAAACTATGAAGGATGCACAGAAAATGATGTACAATAGAATCAGTAATGTGATTATTAATAACGGCTATTATAGAACGGATATTGGCGATAGATGGAGTGAAGACTCAGACAAACTTTGGTCTTGGGGTTTATTATAAATTACAAATTTCTACATTCAAATGACTTTTGAACCTTGTTTAAATAATGAGCAGTTTTTAAAAATATTACCAGAAGATTGGAAGGAATATATTCTAACTTTTTGGAAAGATTTTAAATCAACTACGGCATGCTATGTATTAATTGAAGATAAAAAGGTGATTGCCGGTGGCTTGGTATTTTCAAAATGTCCACCAGATATGTTTTATGCTATCAATGAATCGAACAAATGGTTTGAAAAGGGGTATCTGTATTTAGGTTTTATTTTTGTTATCGAAGAAAAGCGACATCAAAATTTGGGATCCATTTGGTTAAACCATTTAAAAGCAAAGTTTCCAAATCAAAAGTATTGGTTAACTATTGAAGATCTTAAATTAGATAGTTTTTATGTAAAAAATGATTTTAGGAAAGTAAAATCACTTTTTAATGAAGATCAGGAAGAATGGCTTTATGTGTTTGATCCTAAGGGTTTAATGTAATTATTCAATTAGAATAATAGATACTGTCTCCAACATTTAAGTGCCAGGAATCTACTAAACCGGCATTAATTTCCAACACGTATTTAGCAGGTAATTTAGAAGGCAAAGAACTTTCATCATAGGGCTTGGCATTTTTATGAAAGCTCACTATGTGTTTATTTTCATTGATATATATTACATCCAATGGGATTTTCGTGTTCTTCATATAAAAAAACCGTTCTCTAATATCATCAAAAATAAAAAGCATACCCTGATTTGATTTCATAGAAGTTCTATACATCAAGCCAGTTTGAATTTCATAGTCATTGTCAGCAATTTCAATATCTAAGTTTAATTTGGTTGAATCGGAGGTTTTTTTAATAATAGTTAATTCACCTTCTTTTTTAAAAATCACTTCAGAATGTTTGATGGCTTTCACTTTTTTTTTGCATGACGTAAAACTCAAAGAGATACAACTTAAGACTAAGAAAAAAAACTTGATGGAATAGTCAATGGACATTTTATTTAAGTTCTGCTTTTGACTTATAAATAAACATAAAATAGAGTCCAATAATAATAAAAGGAATGCTCAACCATTGTCCCGTATTAAAACCAAACCAATTAATATATTCATCGCCTTGCGGTTCTTTAACATATTCAACAAAAAACCGGATGGTCCAAAGTAAAATTAAAAACAAACCAAAAAGGAAACCTGTTTTGTCTTTTAAATTCGTCTTTGAATACACATACCAAAGAATTAAGAATACAAAGATGTAACAAAAAGATTCATAAAGTTGCGCCGGATGACGGTAAGGCACGGCATCCAGAAGATTTTGAAACTGAGGATTATCAGTTACGGCATTATAGGCTTTTTGCACATTTTTAATACCAGTAAGCCTAACAATTTCACTTTTATAATAGTAGTCTTGAATAAAACGTACACCAAAATTGGAATCGGTGACTTTTCCAATAATTTCTGAATTGATAAAATTCCCTATTCTGATAAAAACCGCTCCAGAGGCTACAGAAATAACTACTCTATCCAATATCCATAATAAGGATTTGTAGTTATACTTTTTTCGGTATAAATACATCCCAACAATAATACCTATAGCTGCACCATGACTAGCTAAGCCTTGAAAACCTGTAAATTCAAATCTTGGATTCGTTCTAATAGGCAGAAAAATGCTCCAGAAGTCTTGGGTTATTAATTCTGATTGATAAAATATAACATGGCCTAATCTGGCACCAATCATAGTGGCCAAAACGGTGTATATGAATAATGGATCTAAATATTCTAATGAAACCTTTTCTTTGGTGAAAATACGTTTCATAATGTACCAACCAATCATAAAAGCGACTATCCACATGACGCTATAGAAGTGAAGCTTAAAATTACCTAAAATTTCAATTCCTGTTAGCGGATTCCAGTCAAACTTTAATAAATACATAGGTTCTAAATTTTTCTATGTAAAGATAATAGATTGGTATTACTTATAGAATGTTTCCTATAATAAATTGAATATATTAGAAACGCCATATATGCGTTTTAAAGAAATGATTAATCCTTTTATTTTGTAAGTTCTAATATTTCAACTTCAAAAATCAAGTTTGATTTTGGTGGAACTATGGCATTTCCGGTTTCTCCGTAAGCTAAATAAAATGGAATGAATAAGGTGGCTTTATCACCAACTGATAGCTCTTGTAATCCTTCCTTAAATCCTGTTATCATTTTGGCATTAGCACTTAAGTCTGCTCTTATGGGCTGATAATCATTATTCGCTTGTCTTTCTTCATCGACTGAATCTAAGGTTTCAGCAATGTCTAATTTGCTGGTTTGTAGCAATTTTCCATCTTCAAAATAAACCGTATAATTAATTAAAACTTTGGAGTTTTCCGTTAATTTTTTTCCAGTTCCTTTTTCAGTTACTAAAAATTGTAAACCAGAGGAAAGTAAAGTAGATTGCTTTTGCTGTGCATTAAATTTTTTCTTTGTGGCCTTCAACAGGGCTTGTTCCTTTTGAAGACGTTTTTTTTCTAATCGTTCTAATTCAGCAAAATGATTTATAAAAACATTAGCTGCATCAAAGGCTTTGGCTTGGACGCCTACTTTAATAATATTGACTTCCTTTAAGGTCACATCTTCAATTGGTCTGTCATCATCCTCTGAAGTTTTAACCTTAGAAATAGAATCTAGAATATCAATACCTAAAATGAGTTCGCCAAAAACAGAATGAACATTATCCAAGTTAGGATCTGCAATTTCGGTAATATAAAATTGACTACCATTAGTTTTTGGGCCATCATTAGCCATTCCTAAAATTCCTGGTTTATCATGTTTTAAATCCGGCACAAATTCATCGTCAAACCAGTACCCAGGATTGCCATTTCCTGTGCCAGTTGGATCACCGCCCTGTATAATAAAACTATCAATAACTACGTGAAAAATAGTGCCATCAAAAAACTTTTTGCCTCGGTATAAACTATCCACCAAGGTGTTGGTACCATCTGCAAGAGACACAAAATTAGCAACAGTATTAGGCGCTTTTTTATAATATAATCTAGCCACCATTACTCCCTTTGAGGTTACAAATTCGGCATAAATGCCATCTGGAAGATCGGGGTATTTATTCTGGCATGAAAGGCATAATATTAAAAATAAAAATGGAATAATCTTATATGTGTATTTTTTTGTATCCATATAAAATAGAATCTATTTTTCAGAAATGGAGTTAACAGTTACTTCACAAATAAGGGGAACATTCGTGCCTATTTTATTTTGGTCACCATAATAACCATAGGCTTTTTGTGATGGAAAAAGAAAAGTAACCGTTTCACCTGTTTTCATAAGCTTTAAACCTTCGCGCAAGCCTGTGAAGATTTCTTCCTGATCCATCGCATAAGACTGAGTCTTTAAGTCCTCCTTGGAGTAGATGGTTGCACCATCTAAGGTTTTAACATCATAATTAAAATTTATAATATTACCAAATGAAGGTGTTTTTAACGAGTCAACATCAGTTTTAATATTATAATAATACCAAAAACCACTTTGTGATGATAAGTAATCTATCTTTTTTTCAGATAGAATTTTTTGAATTTCAGCTTGTTCTCTAGCATTAAGTTTTTTATTACGTTCTACTGAAGCATCAATAAAAGAACCTGTTTTAACTGAAATAGGTTTTCTGGCTTCAGGAGACTTACAGCCAACAAAAAATAGCATTGCTAATACTAATAAAAATATCTTATTCATCATTCAGGGCATTTGAATAGTCGGGTAATATAGTAATAAATTTATTAACAGTATCATTTAATGATAGATCACTTCTTCCTCCGGCGGCATTAATATGGCCACCTCCGTTAAAATGCAATCTAGAAAAATCATTTACTGAAAAGTTGCCTTTTGAACGCAATGAAATTTTAATAATACCTTCTTGTTTATCTTCAATAAAAATAGCAGCAAAAACTATATTTTCCAAGGATAGGCCGTAATTTACAACACCTTCAGTATCACCTTTTTTGAAATTATACTTATTTAATTCATCTTGAGATAATGTAATATAGGCAGTTCTTAATTCATAAATAACCTTTAAATTATTTAAGGCACAACCTAACAGTTGGAGTCTTTCATAGCTGTTGGTGTCGTAAACTTGATTATGTATATATGCACTGTTGGCTCCTTTTTCAATTAAATCGGCCACAATAATATGGGTATTACTTGTGGTGCACGGAAATCTAAAAGAACCAGTATCTGTCATAATCCCTAAGTATAAGCAGGTTGCTATATTTGAATCAATGAGATGGGTATCTCCCAGCATATGAATAAATTGGTAAACCATTTGACATGTCGAGCTCATACCCACATCAGAATAGATGTATTGGGCATAATTATCTGGAGCTTGATGATGGTCTATTAAGATTTTAATGGCCTTACTTTTTTCTAAAACGGCTTCCATGTTGCCAGTTCTATGTAAAGCATTAAAATCAAGAGTAAAAATAAGGTCTGCTTTTTCTATTAAATCATTACTTGTTTCTGTTTGATAATCATGAATTAATACCTGGTTGTTGCCTGGAATCCATTTTAAAAAACTTGGATAGTCATTGGGACTTATTACCGTGGCATCATGGTTGTGTTGTTTTAAATAATGATATAATCCTACAGTTGAACCCATTGCATCACCATCTGGATTTTTATGAGGAACAATTACAATGTTTTTTGGAGAAGCTAATAATTTTTTTATTTTTTCAATTTCTGTCTGTGTCATAGGTAGCGAATATACAATTTTTTAAAATTGGATAAACTTGTTTATAATAAGAAATACATTACTTTTGCACGAAAATTAACAAAGGGTTGATTTCTTAGTTTTCTTAAAAGCATAGAATACGTTATTAAAAAATAGATTAAATTAAAAATTACACATGGTAACAAATAGAACATTTACGATGCTAAAACCAGATGCTGTTGAAAAAGGACACATTGGTGCTATATTAGAAAAAATTTCAGTTTCAGGATTTAGAATTGTTGCAATGAAACTAACTCAAATGACAAAACATGATGCAGAAGCATTTTATGCTATTCATAAAGAGCGTCCGTTTTTTGGAGAATTAGTTGAATATATGACAAGAGGACCAATTGTAGCTGCCGTTTTGGAAAAGGAAAATGCTGTTGAAGATTTTAGAACCTTAATAGGAGCAACAAATCCAGCTGATGCAGCTGAAGGAACTATTCGTAAATTATTTGCAAATTCAATCAGTGAGAACGCAGTACATGGAAGTGATAGTAATGACAATGCCGCTATAGAAGGTGCTTTTCATTTCTCAGGAAGAGAGATGTTTTAATTTTTAAACTTTAAAACTTATAAAAAGCCTGTAACGTAGTTGCAGGCTTTTCTATTTTGTAAAATTAGAACCAAAAAAAAAGCCTATCACTTGGATAGGCTTCTAACTTGTAAAATGTCAAAGTATATATTAGATTACTTTTACGTTTACTGCGTTCAGTCCTTTTTTGCCTTCTTGCAAATCGAATTCTACTGCATCACCTTCACGAATTTCATCGATTAATCCAGAAATGTGTACAAAATGTTCTTTGTTGTTGCCATCTTCAATAATGAATCCAAAACCTTTTGAATCGTTGAAGAATTTTACTGTACCTTTACTCATTGTTTAAATATTATAAAAATTAAGTGACAAAGATAAACTATTTATTAAGATATTTATAATAATTAGATTTTTATTTTTATTAGTAATTATCGCAATATCAGTTTTTTAATAATTTCTTTTCCTAATTCTTCATTTAATAGGGTAATGATTTTTTCTTTACCATAGCTTAATTCTTCTCTAAGTACACTTGAACTAAGCTGCACGTATAATGTATTTCTCTCCAGCTGCACAGCAGTTGTATAATGGTTTACACCATTTCCCATTAGTTTAGCCCAAGCATCAGCAACGTTAACTTTATTTAACCCGGTTTCTAATTTATTGGTTTGAACAAATTCTTTAAGAGCATCAGAAATACTTACATGATCGTTATTGCGTTTTGCCATTAGTTTAAGTTTATAGGCTTATATGATTTATAAATATAAATATTCCTATCAGCATTAATAATTTTTAATTCTTTTTCATTAGCGAATAAAATAGTTTCTTTCCAATTTGAAAAGTTGGTTTGATAATAAATATTTAAACTATCCTGTTCTATTTTGATAACAAACTCTTCAGAATCATTTGAGCCTTCAAAAGTACCATTTAAAGCAGGTTTTAATTTCTTTCTAAAGCCCTTTAAACTATCACTAACATTAAAATAATCAATAAATTCATTGTAATTATAAACATGTTCTTCTCCAGAAGGTAATAGGACTTTTTCAATTTCCCAATAACCGTTTAAGTGTTTAATATAACTTTCATTATTCTTTTGACAGCCTATGTTTATAATAATAAACAGAAAGATTAACAGTCGCTTCATAATTATTCAAGTTTAAAAATTTCATAGGATTGAAGTACTTGTTTAATAGCATTTTCAGTTCTGTCGGCATGCGTGTCACTGATAAAAATTTGTCCAAAATTTTCATCATCTACTAATTTAATGATTTGCGAAACACGTTGTTCGTCTAATTTGTCAAAAATATCATCTAAAAGCAATATAGGGTCATCTCCACTTTGCTGCTTAATAAAATCAAACTGAGCGAATTTGAGTGCAATTAAAAATGATTTTTGCTGTCCTTGACTACCAAACTTTTTTATTGGATGTTCCTCAATATTAAAATGTAAATCATCTTTATGGATACCCACACTAGTATATTGCAAGGCTTTATCTTTATTGATTTGATTCTTAAGCAGAATATCTAAACTGTTATCAAATAAATCACTTTGATACACTAAACTTACATCTTCATAGCCATTGCTTATTGCTTTGTAACGAGATTTAAAAATGGGAATAAATTCTTTTAAAAAGTCTTCACGCTTTTTAAAGATTTTAGTTCCATAATCGGTTAATTGATTATTATAAATTTCTAAGGTATCCGCATTAAAGGTGTGATTCAAAGCAAAATATTTCAATAACGCATTGCGCTGTGCAAGAATCTTATTGTAATTAATTAAATCTATTAAATATGCTTTATTACTTTGTGAAATCACATTATCAATAAATTTTCTCCGGGTATCACTCCCTTCAATAATTAAATCTCTGTCGGCAGGTGATATTATTACTAAGGGCAAAAAACCAATATGTTCACTAAATTTTTCATATTCTTTACCATTGCGCTTAATTATTTTTTTTTGTCCGCGTTTTAGACTAATGATAATTTTTTCTGGATGATTATGTTTTAAATAATCACCATTAATCACAAAAAAGTCAGCGTCATGTTTTATGTTTTGTGTAGCAACCGGATTAAAATAGCTTTTCCCGAAAGATAAATGGTAAATAGCGTCAAGTACATTGGTTTTTCCAATACCATTATTTCCGACAATACAGTTTATTTTATCATTGAAAGTGAATATTTTACTATCAAAATTTTTATAATTAAGTAATGAAAGTGATTTTAAAATCATACAAAAAGTAACTTAAAGTCTTTTTTAATTGTAATTGAAATAAAAGACCGTGCAAATTATTCAAAAATAACAAATAAATAACCTTTAATTTATGAAGAAAAATTATATTTTTGCACCGCATTAATAAAGAATATATGGCCACTTATAATAAAAGAGGATACAAAGGAAAAAATAAAGGAGAAAAGGAACATAATATTGAAACAGGTTCAACTACTGCTGAAGTTTTTAATAAACTTGATGAATCCGCTTCAAGAACAGAAGCTTTTGTTGAAAAGAATCAAAAATACATTTTTGTTATTATTGGTTTGGTTGCAGCGGTTGTTCTGGGATATTTAGGATATTCAGAATTTATTGCAAAACCAAAACAGGCAAATGCAATGAATGATATGTTTCAAGCCCAGAAATATTTTGATCAAGCAGTTAACGGCGTTGAAAAGGACTCCTTATTTACATTGTCTTTAAATGGGGGAGAAGGTAAATTCGGTATGTTAGACATTATTGATGAATACGGTGGGACACCAGCGGCAAATTTAGCTAATTATTATGCTGGAACTGCTTATTTAAGATTGAAAGATTATAAAAAAGCTATTGAGCATTTGAATAAATTTTCTAGTGATGATGAAATATTGGCACCATTGGCTAAAGGAAATATTGGAGATGCATTTGTGCAATTAAATCAATTGGATGATGCTTTAGATTATTATGAACAAGCGGCTAAAATGCGTGATAACGACTATACAACACCTATGTATTTGTATAAGGCAGGAACCTTAGCTTTAGAGTTAGGTAAAGCAGAAAAGGCATTGACTTATTTTGAAACTATAAAGGAAAAATATCCAAATGCGTCAGAAATGGACATGGTAGAAGTCTTATTAGGTAAAGCAAAAGTATTGGCTAATAAGTATTAATATATATGGCTACGGCAAATCATAATTTATCAGACTATGATAAAACAACAATCCCAAACGCGAATAAATTTCGGTTTGGGATTGTTGTTTCAGAATGGAACCCATCCATAACAGAAGGACTCTATAACGGTGCTTATCAAACCTTAATTCAACATGGTGTCTTACCAAGCAATATAGTTCGCTGGAATGTTCCTGGTAGCTTTGAACTTGTTTATGGGTGCAAGAAAATGCAAAAGCAAATGGTGAATGCCGTGATAGCTATAGGTAGTGTGATTCAAGGTGAAACTAAGCATTTTGATTTTGTTTGTGAAGCCGTTTCTCAAGGCATTAAGGATCTCAATGTTTTAGATCCAACACCTGTTATTTTTTGTGTACTAACAGATGATAATCTTCAGCAAGCTATTGACCGTTCTGGAGGAAAGCATGGTAATAAGGGAACTGAAGCTGCTGTTGCTGCCATAAAAATGGCTGAATTACGTAAAAACATGTAGTTAAAATTGATTTGAAGGCTCCCTTCAATCTCCAATTATTCGTAGTGTTTGTTAACAATTTTTGGCAATTCATTTTGCGCTTTCTGTCTATTTTTAAGTATTTTTGAAAGATATGCAATAGATAGATTTTGTTTAAACCTCGAAAAAATAAATCATTTAGTTATAGACCTAGATTTTCTAAAGACACAGAATTAAATGCTGAGGATAAGGAATTTGCTAAGAATAGAGATTTTGGTTCAAAATGGAGG
Source organism: Gaetbulibacter aquiaggeris (assembly GCF_044003965.1). Taxonomy (NCBI): domain Bacteria; kingdom Pseudomonadati; phylum Bacteroidota; class Flavobacteriia; order Flavobacteriales; family Flavobacteriaceae; genus Gaetbulibacter; species Gaetbulibacter aquiaggeris. The sequence continues at coordinate 239,291 of NZ_JBAWKC010000005.1, read as the reverse complement.
AGTAATCAAGGGCTAAGTAATCGCAAAATAAAAAAAGGGCTTTCCTTACCCTTTTTGATTTTAATTTTGGCCTTAATTCTAATATGCATGTATATTTTGGATATTAAGTTTAATTAACTTAATACGTGTTATTATGGGACTATTCAAATTAAGAAAAAATAAAAAATTCAGCTATACACCTCGTCATTTTGATGATAAAGGAGAAGGGAATCCGTTTGAAATTAAACATAAGTTTGATGATTTCAGAAAAACAGTTGGTAGCAATAACGGATTAAAAACTAAAATAAATAATGCGCTTGATGATTTGAAAGGTAACCCTGATTATGCCGCTAATAGAAGAATTCTTTTTATAATATGCATTCTTATTTTAGTGTTTCTATTTATCATTGATTTTGATTTGTCAATTTTCTTTTCAAAACAATAAATGGCTGACATTATACAATTATTACCAGATCATGTAGCAAATCAAATTGCAGCTGGAGAGGTTGTACAAAGACCTTCCTCTGTAGTTAAGGAATTACTTGAAAATGCCATTGATGCTGAAGCTACAGTTATTAAGCTGATTATTAAAGATGCCGGTAAAACGTTGGTTCAAGTGATTGATAATGGGAAGGGTATGAGTTCTACTGATGCAAGGTTGAGTTTTGAACGGCATGCCACTTCAAAGATTAGAAATGCTGAAGATTTATTTCATTTACACACCAAAGGATTTCGTGGGGAGGCATTGGCAAGTATTGCTGCTATTGCCCATGTGGAATTAAAAACAAAACAGCCACAGGAAGAAGTAGGAACCAGCATAGTTATTGAAGGAAGCGAGATTGTATCGCAAGAAGTAGTGGTTACGCCCAAAGGCACCTCTATTTCTGTAAAAAATTTATTTTTTAATATACCGGCTAGACGAAATTTTTTAAAATCAAATACTGTAGAATTACGTCATGTTATTGATGAATTTCACAGAGTCTCTTTGGCACATCCTAATATTTCATTTGTTTTTTATAATAATGGGAGTGAATCTTTTAATTTGCCAGTTAGTAATCAAAGACAACGTATAGTTAATCTGTTTGGAAACAAGACCAATGAAAAATTGGTGCCTGTTATGGAAGACACGGAGGTATTGAAAATATCAGGATTTGTTGGGAAACCTGAATTTGCTAAGAAAACACGGGGTGAACAGTATTTTTTTGTGAATGATCGTTTTATAAAAAGTGCCTATTTAAATCATGCGGTTGCTTCGGCTTTTGATGGGTTGTTAAAAAACGGATGGTATCCCAGCTATTTTTTAAACTTAAATGTAGATCCACAAAGTATTGATATCAATATACATCCTACAAAAACTGAAATTAAGTTTGATGATGAACATACATTATATGCTTTATTGCGTTCAGCCGTTAAACATAGTTTAGGGCAATTTAATATAGCACCTGTTTTGGATTTTGAGCGCGATCCGAATCTTGATACACCTTATAATTACAATCAAAAAGAAAGTGATACACCTGTTATTGAAGTAGACAGGAGTTTTAACCCTTTTCATGAAGAAAGAAACACCTTGGTAAAACCTTCATCTTATAGGAAGGAACCAACGTCAAGTTGGGAAAGCTTATATGTAGGTTTAGAATCAAAAGGCACAAAAACACAACATGATTTTAGTGAAGTCCATTTTGAAAGTGATCATCATTCGGAATCATTATTTGTGGATGACAAAAGCATAGATAGCGGGCAAACAACGTATCAGCTTCATAATAAGTATATTGTAAGCACTATTAAATCAGGCATGTTGATTATGGATCAGCATCGAGCGCATCAACGAATTTTATATGAAGATTTTTTGGAGAATTTGACTGTAAAAGGGGCCTCAAGCCAACAATTATTATTTCCTTTGCAACTTCATTTTTCAATACAGGAGATTGAAATAATTAAGCAGTTAAAAGAGGATTTGGAATATACAGGATTTATATTTTCCAACCTAACTGATGAAACTGTTGAAATTTCTGGCGTACCAATAAGTATACCCGAAAGTGAAGTTTCAATTATTTTGGAACAATTGATTTGTGATGTTGAAAATGAAGTGCCCGATAGTAATTTTAGTATTACTGATTTATTAGCAAAATCATTGGCTAAAAGTTTGGCAATAAAAAATGGTCAAGCTTTAAAAAAAAGTGAGCAAGAGCATTTAGTTAATAGGTTGTTTGCATGTAAAGAACCCAATGTGTCTCCTGCTAATAGAACCACCTTTGTGACCATGAGTGTTGATGAATTAGATAAAAAATTTATTTAGATATGATGAGAATATCAGATACAGTTAAGCATTTATTAATTATTAATGTGCTAATGTTTATAGGAACATTGGCTATAGGAAATGGCACTTTGTTTTATGATTTATTCGCCCTTCATTTTCCTAAAAATCCAGCCTTTGAATTCTGGCAGATCATCACACATATGTTTATGCATGGTGGTGTAACACATATCCTGTTCAATATGTTCGCTCTTTGGATGTTTGGTACACCTGTTGAGCAGTATTTAGGAGGGAAGAAGTTCTTATTTATCTATATCTCTGCAGGGTTAGGAGCAGTAGCTTTGCAGGTGGCTTATTATTATTTTAATTTTTTACCTTCTTATGAAAACCTTATAAGTTCTGGAATTACAGCAGATGAAATAACTCATATGCTTTCTAATAATGAGGTTGTAAAAGGCGTCACTCAAGCTCAGTTTGCAGATCTTCAAAAGATTTTCCCCATATTTAATGCCACTATGGTTGGGGCCTCAGGATGTATTATGGGTATATTAGTGGCTTTTGGGATGATGAATCCTGAAGCTAAATTGATGATGATCTTTTTGCCAATCCCTATAAAGGCAAAATATTTTATTCCAGGTATCATTATATTAGATTTAATTTCCGGTATTACAGGTCAATCATTCTTCAGTCCAAGCAATACGGCCTATATGGCGCATGTTGGAGGAGCATTGACTGGATTTTTTATCATGTGGTACTGGAAAAAGAACCAGTTTAACAAAAATCGTTGGTATTAATGACCCTTACTCAAGATATAAAATCAAAATTATCACAACTTAATGTCCTTGAAAAGATTATTGTTGTTAATGTCGTAGTATTTCTGTTAGGACTATTATTGCAATTACCTCAAGAAGTTGTCAAGCAATCTAGTTTAATGTGGTTTGAATTACCAAGTGAGTTTTCTGATTTCATTTTTAAACCATGGTCTTTAATAACCTATGCATTTGTGCATTATGATTTTCTGCATATTTTATTTAATATGCTGTGGCTTTATGTTATCGGACAATTATTTCTTAATTTATTCAGTCCAAAACTAGCATTAAACGTTTATTTTTTAGGCGCGATAAGTGGTGGGCTTTTGTTTATGCTTTGCTACAGTTTGTTTCCTCAAGTGTTTTTGACAGGCAATAGATTGGTGGGTGCTTCGGCTTCTGTTAGAGCTTTGTTAATTTTTATATGTGCCTATTTGCCTAATAAGGAAATTCGGTTTTTTACTTTTAATTTAAAACTTTGGTATTTTGGATTAGGTATTGTTATATTGGATGTTTTAGGCCTTTTTGGAAACAATGCAGGTGGAAATCTAGCTCATATTGGAGGTGCGGCCTTAGGGTATTTTTATGCTATTCAATTTAGAAAAGGGAATGATATTGGAAAAGGGTTTGAACGTTGGATGGACGCGTTTGTAGGATTTTTTAAGTCGTCAAAAAAGGCACCGTTAAAAACAGTACATAAAAATAAGTCAAAAGTTGGCGGATATACCAAACAAGATTTTGACACCTTTAATAACCAAAAGAAAATTGATATCATTTTAGATAAAATAAGTAAAAGTGGTTATGATAGTTTGTCTTCTGAAGAAAAGGAATTTTTATTTAGGGCTGGTAAATAAATTATATGAAGAAGCTGCATTTATTTGATAAGATTGTATTTGTTTTTAATGCAATAATTGCTACAGTGCTTCTTTTATCTTTAATTTTGCCTTTCTTACCGCCAAAAACATTTTCTTTTCTTTCCGTTCTAAGTCTGGGTGTTCCCTTGCTTATTCTGCTCAATGTTCTGTTTTTTTTATATTGGTTAATCAAAATAAAAAGGCAATTGTTGTTGTCTCTTTTAGTTCTCTTTATTGGGTATGTTTTTCATGGTTCTTTATATAAGTTTTCAACTTCAAATGACATTAAGATTGATAACCCTATTACGGTGATGAACTTTAATGTGAGATTATTTAATTTATATGATTGGATCAAAGAAAAAGATATTGATTTCAAGATAGTTAATTTTGTTAAATCTGAAAATCCAGATATTTTATGTATTCAGGAATACCATCCAAATTCTAGAATTGATTTCTCCTTTTTTAAATACCGATATGAAAAGCTCTCCGGTAAATCAACAAGACACGGTCAGGTTATTTTATCACACTATCCTATCATAAATTCAGGATCTATTGAATTTCCTAACACAGCTAACAATGCTATATATGCAGATGTAGTAAAAAATAAAGATACTTTTAGAATTTATAATATCCATTTGGAATCTTTGAAAATTGATACTGACGTTGAAAAGCTCAAAGAAGAAGGCTCTGAACGTCTTTTAAAGCTGGCAGGAACCACCTTTAAAAGACAACAATTTCAGTCTGAATTATTTCTGCTTCATAAAAGACAATGCCCGTATAAGATGATTATTTGCGGCGACTTTAATAATACGGCCTATTCTTATGTTTATAGAAAAATTAAAGGTAATTTAAATGACACCTTCAAAGAAGCAGGTGCTGGTTTTGGCAGGACTTATGATTTTAAGTTTTTCCCGGTAAGAATCGACTTTATTTTTGCCGATGATTCCTTCGTTGTAAATAAATTTAAGACTTATGATGATCATTTGTCTGATCATTATCCCATCATGACTTCACTTAGTTTGGAGTAATATATTTTTCACATTAAAGAACAATCAATAGTATCGGCCAGAATATGAATTACTAAGCCTAATCCAATAAGCCTTGTTTTTTTAGGAAGCAAAAGCAATATATAAACAGTGATGGCTGTATAAGTATGTAGTGGATGAAAATTAATACTACATCTGTTGGGATCAAACATGGGATTTGCAAGAAGATGATCCAGATCTATCCATAAACCTGAAAGCATTATTAAAGAAGCTTTAAACCAGATATTTTTATAGGCAATCAAAGCGACTGCTAAAGGAATTAAAGCATGGCTACCATAATGAAGTATCGTTTGAAACATTAAATAATGGAGGTAGATTGTGATTCTAAATAGCTAAGGGCATTAGGACCTTCATTAAACAACAAATCTAAAACACTTAAGTTATTTATAAAACCATGTTTGTCATCAAAAACTTGTGAGTAAGGTTCAAATTGAGGGTCTTCAATTTTTGCATTAACTAAATATCTGAAGTCAGTTGTATCTTTAACTATTTTTTGATAATCGTCCGTTTTTGAATACCCTGAATCAAACTGTAAACAATCACAAATCGCTTCAAAACAATTTAAATTAAAATCTAAAAGATACTTTGTTTTGGTTTTGAATAAATAAATAAGTTCATCTTGATAATATTCAAAAAACGGGGAGGTGCTATAGGCTGAAAGTAATGATTTCCAATGGTGACTTTGCCAACTGGTCTCTTGTGAAATTTTCACATCTTTATATTTCTTTCGGTCTTTCTGGGAATGAACCACAGGAATATTTAACAGCAATTTTCCGTTAGCCGCATAAATGTAGGTTCTGTTTCTGTAAGTTTGCTTTACAAAATTATCATCATACTCAAAAGTTAACTTATCAGCCTTTACAATAGCCACAAAATGAGCAATATTAGGAAAGTATGTTGGATGTATTAAAATATTCATTTATTAATTAATCTTCTTACTTTCTTCTCTAAGAATCATTTGCCACTTAAGCGTTTTCTTTTTTATATTTTCTCCATTTATTAAAGCCAGTCCATCCTGCAACAACAATTAAAAAGGGAATTAAGTACGAAACCGGTTGTCCGCTGCCACCTACCGTTGTAAATAATCGTTCCCAACGTATTTTGTCAAATCCTTTACCGTTGGTGTTCCAACTCATCCAAACAAAAACGGGTTTACCAACAACATGGTCAAACGGCACAAACCCCCAGGCTCGTGCGTCTTGAGAGTTATGACGGTTATCACCCATCATCCAGTAATAATCTTTTTTAAAAGTATAAGTGGTTGTAACTTTCCCATTAATTAAAATTTGATTTCCTTGGATATCTAAGGTGTTACCTTCATAAGCTGTTAAGACGCGTTTATAAAGTGGTAATACATTTAAATTAATGTCAATGGTCTTGCCTGATTGTGGAATATAAAGAGGTCCGAAGAAGTCATTGTTCCAATCATAATCAGGATTCTGTGGAAAAATATTTGGATCTCTTTTTCCTTTTTCTTCCTTTAAAGGTGTAATACTTTTAATGTTTGGGTGATTTTTGAACTTATTTAAATCGTCATCAGTAATCGCTGGAAAATAGCTTACAGATCTATCTTGGTTATACTGCGGGAAATCGGTAATATTATATCTGCTTGCCAATTGATAATTATTAAAAGGACCATTTCTTGTCTCAATCATATAGGAGAACTGAAGTTTAGCCCTTTCGGGTAAAACATTTTGTTTACCATTAATATATACATAACCATTTCTGACTTCTAAAGAATCTCCTGGAAGTCCGACACAACGCTTAACATAGTTGGTTTTTTTATCAATAGGTTTATAGTAAAATTTATCGGTATGTCTCATATCTAGCATGGTATCAACTGGCCAATTGAAAACAACGATGTCATTGTGTTTAATTTTTTGAAAACCAGGAATCCTAGTATAGGGGAATTCATATTCAGATACATATGATTTTATTTTTAATCCAGGAATGGTATCATGGACCATAGGAGCAGCAATGGTTGTCATAGGTATTCTGGCTCCGTAATGAAACTTACTGACAAATAAGAAATCGCCAACCAATAAGGTTTTTTCTAGAGAAGAGGTGGGAATGGTAAATGGTTGAATAAAATAGGTGTGTACAATTGTCGCCGCTACAATAGCAAATAATATAGAACTGATCCAATCTCCTAAACCTGTTCTAGGATGTAAGCTTCTGTTGTCTACATATTTTAAATCTGCTACATAATTAAGGTAGAAATTATAAAAACCTAAAGTTACTACTGCTAAAATAGTATCAATATTTGAGGTTTTCCCAAAGCTTCTTGCTGTTTCAACCCAAACAACTGCAAACATAATAAGGTTTACAATTGGAAGAAATAATAAAATGGTCCACCACCAAGGTCTATTTATTATTTTCATCAGTATGACCGCATTGTAAACTGGAATAAATGCCTCCCAGGCTTGTCTACCCGCTTTTGTGTATAATTTCCAAGTTCCTAAACCATGAATGCCTTGGATTACCAAGAAAAATATAAACCATTGTATTAGTGTCATAATTATAATTTTTTATTGTTAGAGGTCTCTTGCCATTAAATGTTACGTTCTATAAAAAACTTAACCAATATTTAACACATCATTCATTGTAAAAACGCCTGTTTTACCCATAATCCATTCAGCAGCTACAACAGCTCCTAAGGCAAAACCTTGTCTGTTATGAGCTACGTGCTCAATAGTTATGGTATCTACTTCGCTCTCATAAGTAATAGCATGCGTACCGGGAACATCATCTATGCGTTTGGCTGTAATATTGATCGCATCTTTATCGCTTTCTTCAAGTTTCCATTCTTTGTAATTTGAATGTTCTTTAATAATATCATTAGCCAACGTAATGGCCGTACCACTTGGAGCATCTAATTTTTGAGTATGATGAATCTCCTCCACACTTACTTTATATTGTTTAAGGTTAGACATCATACGTGCTAAGGTTTTATTCAGCTCAAAAAAAATGTTCACTCCCAGACTAAAATTTGAAGCATAAATGAAAGCACCTTGTTTTTCTTTACAAAGAGTAACGGCTTTGTTATAATCTTCTAACCATCCCGTAGTTCCTGAAATAACAGGTATTTGATTATTTATACAATTGGATATATTACTAAATGCTACTGAAGGAATACTAAAATCAATAGCAACATCTGCCTTTGTAATGTCATAATCACGGTCATCTTTATCTACTTTGAGAACAATTTGATGCCCGCGTTGTATCGCTATTTGTTCAATGGTTTTACCCATTTTTCCGTAACCAAGTAAAGCAATTTTCATTATTTAAAATTTAAAATTTAGCGTTAATCCAACATCACTTTTAGCATCGAGTTCATTTACTTTAAAATGAGGTACTAAGGTTAAATTATCGTTTACATTATATTGAAGTAGATGGGCATCCACATTGGCATCAATGATGTTTAGTGCATATAAACCAATGGTTACTAATAGCGATATTTCTTTATTTTTTCTATAAAATTTTTGGGCACGCTGCAATCCGTCTAAAGTTACTCTGTTAAAAAATTCATCATCTTCAAAACCAGCAAGTCTCCTTTTATAGGCATCTCTGTATCGGTTGTATTCTTTGTTGTTAGAAGTATAAAAATAAATACCAGAACCTAAGGCAGCATATACAATTGGTATTTTCCAATATTTCTTATTATAGGCTTGCCCTAAACCAGGCAAGACGGCTGAATAAAACGCCGCTTTTGCCGGAGATAATGGATTAATTGGTTCAGAAACCTCAGTTATTATCTCAGCAGTTAATGTATCACTTTTTTTTTCTTGTTCATCGTCTTGGCCATAAATGGAAACACAACAAAGAAAACACAATACATTGACTATGAATAATTTATTTAGCACCTTCCACTAATTTTTTGAGACGATTAAAATCTTCTTCTGAATGAAATGGAATGGAGATTTTGCCTTTGCCATTTTTAGAAACTTTAACGTCTATTTTATGTCCAAAGTAATCGGAAAATTCTTTTATCCCTTCTTGAATATAATTTGGTACTTTTAAAACAGTTTCTCTTTTTGGAGCAGTCTTAGCTTCTCCAGGATTATTAATGTTTCTGACTAATTCTTCGGTTTCTCTGACAGAAAGTTTATTCGATAGAATATTTTCATAAATATCAAGTTGTACAGATTGGTCTTCAATAGTAATGATAGCACGGCCATGCCCCATAGAAATAAAGCCATCCCGCATCCCTGTTTGAATAATAGGGTCTAATTTTAAAAGACGCAGATAGTTTGATATTGTTGAGCGTTTTTTACCTACTCGTTCACTCATTTGTTCTTGAGTCAGCTTAATTTCTTCAATTAAACGCTCATAAGACAGTGCAATTTCAATTGGATCTAGATCTTGGCGTTGTATATTTTCAACCAAGGCCATTTCCAAAGACTCTTGGTCGTTTGCAATTCTTATATATGAAGGAATTGTTTCTAAACCAATAAGCTTTGAGGCTCTATATCGTCTTTCGCCAGATACTAATTGGTACCTGTTAAATCCTGATTTTCGAACAGTAATAGGTTGTATAACACCAAGTTCTTTTATAGATGAAGCTAATTCCCGTAAAGTTTCTTCATTAAAATTGGTTCTTGGTTGAAACGGGTTAACCTCAATAGAATCAATATCTAATTCAACAATATTACCAATCACCTTATCGGCATTCTTGTCTTGTACAGATTGAATGTCGTTACTAGGGTCTTTTAATAGTGCTGATAAGCCTCTACCTAAAGCCTGTTTCTTATTTGCTTTAGCCATAATCTCTTAAGAGTTTTTATTGATAATTTCTTTTGCCAAACTTAAGTAATTTGTAGCACCTTTGCTACTCGCGTCATATTTAATTATGTTTTCACCATAACTAGGAGCTTCACTTAAACGCACGTTTCGTTGTATAATAGTTTGAAATACCATGTTGTTGAAATGTTTTTGAACTTCTTCAACCACTTGATTTGATAATCGTAATCTGGAGTCATACATCGTTAACAATAAACCTTCAATATCTAAATCAGGATTATGAATTTTTTGCACACTTTTTATGGTATTCAAAAGTTTTCCTAAACCCTCCAGAGCAAAATACTCACATTGTATGGGAATAATAACGGCATCAGCAGCCGTTAAAGCATTTAAAGTAAGCAATCCTAAAGAAGGCGCACAGTCTATGATAATAAAATCATAGTCATTTTTCACTTCAGTTAATGCTTTTTTTAGCATATATTCTCTTTCATCTTTATCAACTAATTCAATTTCAATAGCGACTAGGTCAATATGAGACGGAATGATATCTAAGTTAGGAGTATCGGTAGTTATTATAGCTTCTCTTGCTGTATTGGAATGCTCTAGAAGCTGATAAGTTCCTAATTCAACGGTGTCAACATTTATTCCTAATCCGGAAGTTGCATTTGCCTGAGGGTCAGCATCTATTAATAAGACTTTTTTTTCAAGAACGCCTAATGAGGCGGCTAAATTGATGGATGTTGTTGTTTTTCCTACACCACCTTTTTGGTTGGCAATTGCAATGATTTTACCCATTAATGATTTGGTTTTATGATTGGTAAAAATACAATTATTTATGAGGAATAAAAATCCAACTTGTTAACATTAAAGTTGTTTTTTTATAGTAACTAAATGTTAGATATTTTGAAAATTTTGAATTTAACAAGAGTTAAAAAAAGATTAATTACAGTAAATCTAATCTTAATATAAAAGGCCAGTTTGCTGCAGCAAACTGGCCTTTTTAGTTTTTATTTAATCTATTAAGATTTTCAGTATTTTTATAGCTGCCTCACTAATTTTAGTACCAGGGCCAAATACAGCAATTGCTCCGGCATCAAATAAAAACTGGTAGTCTTGTTTTGGAATGACACCACCCACTATGACCATAATATCATCTCTACCGTATTTTTTAAGTTCCTTTATAACTTGTGGCACCAAAGTTTTATGACCTGCGGCCAAAGAGGAAACTCCTAAAATATGTACGTCATTTTCCACTGCTTGTTTGGCAGCTTCTTGTGGTGTTTGGAATAACGGACCAATATCAACATCAAAGCCAACATCGGCATAACCTGTAGCTACTACTTTGGCACCCCGGTCATGGCCATCTTGCCCCATTTTAGCAATCATAATACGAGGTCTTCTGCCTTCTTGCTCTGCAAAAACATCAGCAAGTGCTCTCGCTTTTTGAAAGGATGCATCGTCTTTTATTTCTTTACTATACACGCCACTAAATGATTTAATTTGTGCTTTATATCTACCAAATACAACTTCAAGGGCATCACTAATTTCACCAAGAGTGGCCCTTTCTCTAGCTGCTTCAATAGCTAAAGCTAATAAATTTTGGTTTCCTGAACGAGCTGCTTCAGTTAATTTTGCCAGGGCAGCATTTACTTTATCAGTATTACGAAGAGCCTTTATGCTTTTTAACCGTTCTATTTGTTGTGCTCTCACTGTTTGATTGTCTACTTCAAGCGTTTGTATGGGGTCTTCTTGTTCAAGCCTGTATTTATTGACGCCTACAATAATGTCTTGATTAGAATCTATTCTGGCTTGTTTTCGGGCAGCAGCTTCTTCAATACGTAATTTGGGGATACCTGCTTCAATGGCTTTGGTCATGCCACCTAATTCTTCTACTTCTTCTAAAAGGGACCAGGCTTTCTGAGCAATTTCATGCGTTAAGGTTTCTAAATAATAACTTCCAGCCCAAGGGTCAGCCGTTTTAGTAATTTTAGTTTCTTCTTGTAAATAAATTTGAGTATTTCTTGCTATTCGGGCTGAAAAATCAGTAGGTAAAGCAATAGCTTCATCTAATGCATTGGTGTGTAAACTTTGAGTGCCTCCAAAAGCCGCAGCAGCAGCTTCAATACAGGTTCTTGAAACATTATTAAACGGATCTTGTTCTGTTAAACTCCAGCCACTGGTTTGACAATGGGTTCGAAGAATAAGAGATTTTTCATTTTTGGGATTAAATTGCTTCACGATCTTAGCCCAAAGCATGCGCGCTGCCCGCATTTTGGCAATTTCCATAAAATGATTCATTCCTATGGCCCAAAAGAAAGATAAGCGCGGTGCAAAGGTGTCAATATCCATACCGGCATCGAGCCCTTTTCTAATATACTCCAATCCATCTGCCAAAGTATAAGCTAACTCAATGTCACAGGTAGCACCAGCTTCTTGCATATGGTAACCGGAAATACTAATACTATTAAATTTCGGCATGTTTTTACTGGTATATTCAAAAATATCTGAAATAATTTTCATTGAAGGAGTAGGCGGATAGATGTAAGTGTTACGCACCATAAATTCCTTTAGAATATCATTTTGAATCGTACCTGATAAATCTATTTGTTTTGCACCTTGTTCTTCTGCTGCAACAATATAAAAAGCCATGATTGGCAGAACGGCCCCATTCATAGTCATAGAAACAGACATTTTATCCAGTGGAATTTGATCAAAAAGAATTTTCATGTCTTCCAAAGAATCAATCGCAACGCCCGCTTTTCCAACGTCACCAACAACACGTTCGTGATCACTATCATAACCTCTATGAGTGGCTAAATCAAAAGCCACAGATAATCCTTTCTGCCCGGCAGCCAAATTTCTTCTATAAAAGGCATTACTGTCTTCAGCAGTTGAAAAGCCTGCGTATTGACGAATGGTCCAGGGTCTTTGCACATACATAGTGGCATAAGGCCCACGAAGAAATGGCGGAATACCAGCTCCAAAATTTAAATGCTCCACTGGTTTTAAATCTTCAGGAGTATATGTAGACTTTAAATTGATAGTTTCAGCAGTTAAAAAGGCGTTTTGTGTTAAACTCTTTCCTTTTTTTGTTTGATGTTTTAAAGTAATATGTTGAAGATTTTTTCTTGACATCTTTTAAGGCGCTTTTTTACTGAGTTATATTGAAATCTACTTTTTGTTTTTCTTTCTCAACCTGTGAAAAATCGACATCAAAAAGTTTGGCATAAAACAATTCAAAAGCAACATATGAGGCTAAATATTTATCGCTTAATGTTGTGCTATAATTAGTAGATAAAGGAACTCCAAATAATTTAGGGCTCATGCTGTTAGTAGAAAGCAGAGCGTTTAGGGTCGTTTTTAAGTTAGGATTGGTTATGTTTTGAGCAATACAATTCATTAAAGCACTATTGTAATTTAAATGACTAGAAGCGTTGTTCAAATTCCACAATTCAGATTCGTTTTTTAAAGCTTCAAATACTTTTAATGTGTGTTCTGAAACTATGTTTTTATAATTAACTCTACCATAAACAGATAATCTAATAAACTGCGAATAGGCCAATAATAAACTTTTTTTGTCTTTACCATAAAAGTTTAAGATGTCATTTTCAAAACTATAAAGTGCTTCATTATATAGTTTTGAGTTTAAGTTGTTGCATTCTAAAACAGCTGGCTTGTCAGCAAACTCGTATTCTTTGAAGGTGTTTTCCTTTTTGCAACTGGTTGCAAAACATAGAATAAATAAAATAATAAAATAAAATTTTGTTGTCATTTTAATCTTCTTTTTTTAATCGTTCTTGTTCTAGTTTTTCAGCTAGTCTTTTTTCAATGATTGGCTCAATCAAGGTTTTTCTTTGATTTATTTTTACAAAAGGATAGAGTTCGAGTTCCTGCTTCATTGTATCCTTGGGATTTGGGTATTTATTACTTCCTAACAATATTTCTTTCCCTTCATCAAACTGCTGTTGTTCTTTAGCGGCATACTCTTTTATTTTTCTTTGTATGGTGCCTTCTTTAAGCTGGTTAAGAAAGCCACCATTTGCTTCAATATTTTTAAAAAGTTCTAAAGATTTTTCTGCTAATTGATTTGTTAAGCTTTCTATATAATAAGTACCATCAGATGGGTTATTGACTTTATCAAAATAACTTTCGTGTTTTAAAATTAATAACTGATTACGTGCTATTCGCTCTCCAAATTCATTGTCTTTATGATAAACGGCATCATATGCTAAGTTACAAACAGTATTGGCGCCACCTAAAATGGCACTCATGCATTCTGTGGTAGTGCGCAACATATTTGTGTTGTAATCATAGAGCGTTTTATTGCGTTTAGTTGGCGTAACTACAATATGGCATTGTGAGTTAAACCCATATTCTGGGGCTAAAGTGTTCCACAAAATTCTTAAAGCTTTCAGTTTTGCAATCTCAAAAAAATAATTAGTACCCACAGAAACTTTAAAAAGTATTTTTATAGACTGTTTCTTGTCTTTCCCAAGTTTGGAATCAAAGTGATTTAAGTATTCATTGGCTTGTGATAACCCATAAGCCAATTGTTGTACCATATTTGCTCCTGCATTTTGATACAGAGACATATCAACACTAATTGTGTTAATTTGATTGACTATTGTTTCAAATTTTTGATGATCTTCTTGTAAGGAACTAAACCAATTGCCATTTTTTGCCAGATTTCCAATAATATCGATATAAAAAAACAGGTTTTCATTATTTATAAGATCTTTAAACTGCAGGAGGTATTTGTCTGACAGAAATTGTAATTCAAAATAAAGAGAGATTGATGTAGTATCAATATTTTGAATGAGTTGTGTAAGGGAAATGGTCTCACTTGGGATGATAAATTTGATGCTTTCAGCACCTCGTCCAATGGCATTGATGGCCTTTTTATTTGATTTATTGGCATCAGCAACAAAGATTGACTGACAAATGTGCCATTGGGTAGCTTTGGTATTTGAAATGGCAGGCAGCTCTTTGAACTCATCTGAATGATAAAACGGTTTTACATCAATATCCTCATTGGTTTTCCATATGAGATTTTCATTATAGTCAGCGCCTTTTAAGTCAAATTGTATTTTTTGTTTCCACTGTTTTGATGTCACAGCTTCAAATTCATTAAATAATAATTTACTCATTATCTTTTGTTTTTAAACTGTCTTCATATTCAATAATAAAGATTTCTTCACTGTCACGCTTCATGTAATATTCTTCGCGTGCAAATTTTTCAAGTCCTTCTTCTGTACTTAATTTTTTTATTGCTTTTTTGTCTTTTTCAATTTCTTTATGATAATACTCTTTTTCGGTTTCCAAAGCATCAATATCTGAATTTAATTCATGATGAATGAGATAGGAATTGGCGTCAAAAAAAAGCATCCAAACAATAAAAACAAATAAAATGAGGATAAACACATTTTTGAACGGTTTTAAAAACCTTGATTTATAATTAAAAATGGACATTTATAGTTTTTGAGTTATAATAGATCTCACAATATCAATAGCCACTGTATTATGCTTGTTATTAGGTATGATCATATCTGCATATTCTTTCATGGGTTCAATAAACTGGTCATGCATTGGTTTGAGTGTCATTTGATATCGTGATAAAACTTCGTCAAGATCTCTGCCGCGTTCTGAAATATCGCGCTTTAATCGTCTGATTAAACGCTCATCAGTATCAGCATGCACAAATAATTTGATATCAAACATTTCCCTTAATTCAGGATTTGTAAAAATTAAAATACCTTCAACTATCATAACTTTTCTTGGATGTGTTAAAACGGTATCTCCGGTTCTATTATGTTTAACGAAAGAATATACGGGTTGGTTTACCGGCGTATTTATTTTTAATGCTTTCAAATGCTCTACTAAAAGTTCAAAATCAATAGATCTAGGATGGTCAAAATTAATTTTTATTCGTTCGTCATAATTTAAATGTGATGTGTCCTTGTAATAGGAATCTTGTGAGATCACCCCAACTTCACCTTCGGGAAGTTCGTTTATTATTTTGTTTACAACGGTTGTTTTTCCGCAACCTGTGCCACCAGCAATTCCTATAATGAGCATAAAAACATTTTTTATCTACTTTACAAAGTTAGTTAATTGGAAAGTTAATTAAATCGTTTAAAACTTATTTTTTAATATTTAAAAGGTTCAATTAGAACAAAAATATTGTTAAATATTTAATAACAAGTAAAGTGATTTTTATTGAAAAATAACTGAAATATGTAGGTTTCAATAATATAAAAAAATTATATTTGCACTCTGTTTAAGAGAACGTTTTGTTATTATAAAATGAGCGTTTTTTTAATCGGGGTGTAGCGTAGCCCGGTTATCGCGCCTGCTTTGGGAGCAGGAGGTCGCAGGTTCGAATCCTGCCACCCCGACATACTAACTTTAAGATTAAAGTGAAACACTGTTAAAGATATAATTAGCAGTGTTTTTTGTTTTTAGGACTCTAAGTTTATTTAATATTTTCCTCATTATTTACATAATTTATGGTTCTTGTTAAATTTAAGTATCTTTGGTTTTATTCGATTTAATGACACCTCAAGATATTCATTACCAAAAATATTTAATAGCCCTTACAAATTCCTCTTTTTTAAAGGATTCCAGTATGGAGTCTCTGCAAAAACTTTTAAGCCAAATGACGAATGAGCATTGGAAAACAAAAAACTTTAAAAGTAGTATAGAAGTCGGGACCACCTTTTATTTTATTGTTTCTGGTAAGCTAAAAGTGTTCAAGTCCAATGCCGAAACAGGCAGAGAGCATACTGTATTTATTTTGTCTAATGGAGATGTTTTTGATGTGCTTTCCTTATTAGATTCTAAACCACACGATGTTTATTGGGAAGCTTTAGAGAAATTGGAAGTATTAAAAATCCCAATGGAACAAATGAGGCTATGGATTAATGAATATCCTGTCATGCACAAGACAATTTTGTATTATTTAGGTGAGCGCATGCGACAACTTATGGACGTCGCTACTGATGTTACTTTGCACAGCACCCTGGTGCGTTTGGCCAACTTGCTACTTAAAAATATCAATGGAAAAACAAATAAATTGCAATTAATAAACAACTTGCCAAATGATGAGATTGCAAGCCTTATTGGTACTACCAGATCGGTTGTTAGCAGGCATATTCAAGAAATGAAACGTTGTGGTGCTATTTCAGTGAGCAGAAAAAAAATAAAGGTAAAGAATCTAAAAATACTAATTTCCATCGCTGAAGAAAAATACCTTTCTTAATTTTTGAAAATCATTGCTATAATTTGTGATCAATTTAATCCATGTGGTACCTAGGTAGCTGTTCTAACATATATAATTACTTATATTGAGACCTAGAAGTAAGTTACATTATCACATTTATTATTCACAACTTACATAGATATCCATCTCTATAAATCTATAAAAAAAAAAGAACCAAGACAATAAAGCCTGTGGTTAATGTATTTTCTTATTGGGAATAATCCCAAATATTGAGATCCATTTTTTAAATCCTATAGGAGGTTCTGAAAAAATTGTGAGTCTATTAATATTGTAAAAAAGGATAATAATTTTTATAAATCGGGTAAATAGACATAAACCCATATTATTTAAGTTAACCTATAAAAAAACAGATTTTTTT
Organism: Gaetbulibacter aquiaggeris; assembly: GCF_044003965.1. Taxonomy (NCBI): domain Bacteria; kingdom Pseudomonadati; phylum Bacteroidota; class Flavobacteriia; order Flavobacteriales; family Flavobacteriaceae; genus Gaetbulibacter; species Gaetbulibacter aquiaggeris. Next base: position 221,972 of record NZ_JBAWKC010000005.1, on the reverse strand, counting down.
AAATGACAGAAAAATTAACTAAATCACAGGAACTTCTTAATCGAAGAAAGGAGTCTGTGGCCAATGGTGTGGGTGTATTTAACACTGCTACAGTAAAGGAAGCCAAAGGAGCACTTATTATTGATGCTGATGGGCGAGAACTTATCGATTTTGCCGGTGGGATTGGAGTAGTAAATGCCGGACATTGCCCGGAACCTGTTGTTGCGGCGATTAGGGAACAGGCAGGAAAGTATCTGCATACTAGTTTTAATGTGGTTACCTATGAACCGTACATTGAATTATGTGAGGAATTGGCTAAAATTTTGCCCCACGGTGAAAAAACAAAGGTAATGCTGGTTAGTACCGGGGCAGAAGCAATAGAGAATGCTATAAAAATAGCAAGGCAAGCAACGAAACGACCTGCTGTTATTTGTTATACAGGAGCTTATCACGGGCGTACTATGATGGCCATGACATTGACTAGCAAGATAGGCTATAAATACGATTGTGGTCCATTTGCTCCTGAAGTGTATAGGCTTCCTTTTCCAAATGTATACCGTTATAAAGGGGCTAGGGGAGGATCGGCCTTTGTCAAGGATGAACTCAAACGACTGCATGAAAGTGCCCTTAATTTGGTCGATGTAAAAAGTGTTGCCGCTATTATTGTAGAACCTATACAAGGGGAGGGCGGGTTTAACCCCATACCTCAAAAATATTTAGAAGGACTGCGAGCATTCTGCGACGAGCATGGAATTATGCTCATTATGGATGAAGTACAAAGTGGTTTCTGTAGAACAGGACACTGGGCCAGCTGGCAACATTATGGGGTACAGCCTGATATAAGTACCTATGCTAAATCTATGGGGTCGGGTCTTCCCATTGCAGCTGTCGTAGGTCGTGCAGAGGTAATGGACACTGCGGCTCCAGGCTCTATTGGCGGTACCTATATAGGTAGCCCTGTTTGTTGTGCTGCCGCTTTGGCTACCATCAAATACATGAAAAAGATTCATCTTAATCAAAAAGCCAAGGTGTTAGGAGCGACTATTAAGGGGCGTTTGAAAAATTTGAAGAAGGTCTGTCCTGAAATTGGTGATGTCAGAGGCATTGGCGCCATGATCGCAATCGAGTTTGTAAAAAATAATGATCCTAGTCAACCGGATGCTGATTTATGTTCAAGAGTGGTAGAGGGCTGTTTTGAAAACGGCTTGATCATGTTGAGTGCAGGAACGCATAAAAATATTATTAGAATACTTTCACCCCTCGTAATAACCCAACAGCAATTAGATAAGGGAATGACAATTTTAGAAAACGAAATTAAAAAAGCTACAAAAAAATAATTATGAGACCATTCGCAATTGCAGGAATACAAATGAAAGTATCAGCTGTCGCTTCCAACGTGGAAATGATGAAACTGAAAATTGATATAACCATGAATCTCTATCCATGGATAGAGATGATTATGTTTAGTGAACTTTGTGCTTTCGGGCCATTAACCCATACAGCACAACCCATTCCTAATAATTTTGAAGCAGAAATGCAAGCCAAAGCCAAAGAGTATGGAATATGGCTGCTCCCTGGCTCCATTTTTGAAAAAAGTGAGGACAAAATTTACAATACGGCTACGGTTATCAATCCCAAAGGAGAAATAGTAACTCGTTACCGCAAAATGTTTCCTTTTTATCCTTATGAAACAGGTGTGACACCGGGAGAGCATTACTGCGTGTTTGACGTACCTAATGTAGCAAGATTTGGAGTATCTATCTGTTATGATATGTGGTTTCCTGAAACCATTCGTACGTTAGCCACAATGGGTGCGGAAGTGATTATGCATCCTACTATGTCAGGAACTATCGATAGAGAGATTGAACTTTCAATTGTAAGAGCCATGGCTTCAATTAACCAATGCTATTTCTTTGATGTTAATGGTTTGGATACAGGAGGTTGCGGACGTTCAATTGTTTGCGGACCTGATGGACGGATATTGCACCAGTCTGAAGGGACCGAGGAAATTATTCCGCTTGAATTGAATATTGAAAGAGCAAAAAGAAGTCGCGAATTAGGGATACTTCGTTTGGGACAACCTTTAAAAAGTTTTAGAGACCATTTGAAATCAAGTCATTTTGGTATCTATCAACCCAATATTCCCACTCCTTATCTAGATTCTTTAGGCCCTCTAATCAAGCCTTCGCGACTTGATAAAATTACAGAATTAAAAATCAAAGAAAACGCTTTAGAGCATCAAAGCACGCCCATCCACTATAAAGGGGATGGTATAATTTAAAACAAAAAATATGGGTGGAATTCCAATGAGTAAAAATAAGAACGGAACAGCAATTAAAGATTATGTGAGTTGGTTCGAAATACCTGCGATTGATTTTAAACAAGCAGTACATTTCTATAACCATATATTTGGGATTGATATGGCTCAAAAGATAACCGATGTAAATGCTATGGCCTTTTTTCCAGTGACATCAGGTATTGGCGGAGCCGTAATTGTAGCTCCTGGATCAATTCCTTCTGATACAGGCCCATTGATCTATTTAAACGGAGGGAAAGATCTCAACAACGTGTTAAATAAAGTTGAAGAGGTAGGCGGACGCATAGTAATGCCAAAAACCCTCATTAGTATAGATGCTGGCTATTTTGCCATTTTTATCGATTCTCAAGGAAACAAACTGGCTTTACACTCAAAAAATTAAACGTGATTAAAAATAAAACAAAAAGTGCTCCTTATTATAACATCGGACAGCTTCGGGTTGATTTTTGGAACAAACTGAAGATGGAAACCTCTGAACTAACCCGTTGCTATAAAGGGTCTACGAATGAAAAAGCACATAAAATAAATATTAAGGAGTTAATAAAGGATCTAAAAGTAGTGGAGTGCTTTTTCGCATTCCCAGGAAAAGAGCGGTTACAGAAACTCGAAAATGCCTTTTCTAGTCATGAATTTGCCTCTCTATCTCATTTAGTAGCCCAAACTACAAGACAATTGTTAGGAGACAGTTATAAAAGCAAACCTGACTTGATTGATTTTGATGAACAAAATGCGGAGACTGCAGAGGATTATGAGCAACATACTAATATTAGAAAAAATCATTTTGAGGTTTTGTTTGTGGACAATATTTCCAAAGAGGAGGAATATAAATTGAAGCATAATTTAAGAAACCTACAGACTCCAAACGACAAGTTCAGTTATGGGGTTGTAGTGCAACGTTCTTTTCAGGATGCCATGATTACTTTACTTTTTAATCATAATATCCAAGCAGTTGTAGTGCGTTATGCCCCGCCTTACCACTCAGAGCTAATTACACCGCTTATAAAACCATATATCGAAGAAATTAATAAGCATGATTTTTCATCAAAACCGGAAACCGATCTCGGTCCAATCATTGGTGAGTTGGCAAAACAACTGCGGCCCGAGTTAGACACCTATTATGTTACTGATTCTTCCCTTGGACATCTAAAAGACAATACCATTACAGGTTTCAGACGTATCTTTTATCAATCAGAAGATATACAGGAACTTCATCTAACTATCATGCATGGTATCACCGAACGATATAATACTCCTTTTTTTTCTGCCTTGGTTGAATATAGTCAAAAGCCAACAGGAGTATTTCACGCGATGCCTATATCTCGTGGAAATTCTGTTTTCAAATCAAGATGGATCCATGATTTTGGCGATTTTTACGGTCGCAATATGTTTTTGGCGGAAACATCGGCTACAACAGGTGGACTTGATTCCTTGTTACAACCCACTGGGCCAATTAAAAAAGCCCAAGAGATGGCAAGCGATGCCTATGGTTCTCAATACACCTATTTCGTGACCAACGGAACATCAACAGCCAATAAAATAGTTATGCAAGCCTTGGTTAAACCTCATGATGTGGTACTTGTTGATAGAGATTGTCATAAGTCACATCACTACGGATTGGTTTTGGCAGGTGCTTATCCAGTATATTTGGATTCCTACCCTATTGAAGAATATTCTATGTATGGGGCAGTTCCTTTAGAACAGATTAAAACCAAACTACTAAAATTAAAAGAAGCAGGAAGACTGGACAAGGTGAAGATGTTACTGTTAACCAACTGTACTTTTGACGGTCTTGTATATAATGTGGAGCGTGTTATGGAAGAAGTTCTTGCCATTAAACCAGATATGGTTTTTTTATGGGATGAAGCTTGGTTTGCTTTTGCAGGATTTGCATATAATTATAGGCAACGAACCGGCATGTTCACTGCAAACAAGCTTTATGAAAAATATAAAAGTACCCATTATAGAAAGCAGTACAATGAGCATATAAAAGGATTGAAAAATGGAGACCAATCCTCATTACCTGATCCTGATAAGGTTCGAGTACGTGTCTATGCCACCCAAAGTACCCATAAGACTTTAAGTAGTTTTAGACAAGGCTCTATGATTCATATTTGGGATGAAGATTTTCGTAGAAAAACAGAAAACACCTTTCTTGAAGCCTACATGACGCACACGTCTACGTCGCCAAACTACCAAATGTTAGCATCATTAGATGTAGGCAGACGGCAAGTGCAACTTGAAGGATTTGAGCTGGTTGAAAAGAGTATTGAAATGGCCATGGTGCTTCGCGCCAAGGTAAACGATAATCCTCAATTGAGTAAATACTTTGATGTTTTGACGGTGAAAGATTTTATTCCAAATAAATTTCGTCAAACCGGACTTAAAGAATACTATACCAAACATGAAGGTTGGAACCGTATGGACGAAGCTTGGGAGAAAGATGAATTTGTTTTAGACCCTACCAAAATCACCTTATATATAGGAAAAACAGGTGTTGATGGTGATACTTTCAAAAACAAATATTTAATGGATAAATTCAATATCCAGATTAACAAAACATCTCGTAACACGGTATTATTTATGACGAATATTGGAACTACCAGAGGTAGTATCACTTATCTTATTAATGCCCTTTTAAAAATTACAGATGAATTGGATGATGAGTTCAGGGCCTTGAACAACAAGGAAAGGGAAATTCGGGATAATAGAATACATTCTTTAACAAAAGAGGTTCCACCATTACCGGATTTTAGCTATTTCCATCATTCCTTTCAAGCTGTACCAGGAGTTCCTGGAGGTGATTTGCGAGAAGCCTATTTCCTGGCGTACGATGAAGAAAATTATGAATATATACCCTTAAAGGAATGTTTATCTAAAATGGAAACAGGAAGAAATCTGGTTGCTTCAACATTCGTAATTCCCTATCCACCAGGTTTTCCAGTATTAGTCCCTGGACAGGTGGTAAGCGAAGAAATTATCAATTTTATGACAGTACTCGATGTAAGTGAAATTCATGGCTACCGTTCCGATTTGGGTCTTAGAGTATTCAGTGAAAAGGTATTGAACAGACATAAGATTACCACTGCAATGGGTGGCATGTCCATTGGGAAAAAGAAAAATTAATTAATTTAATCATTGAAAAATATTTACATGACTACTAAAAAAACAATAGACACAAAAAAAACCGCAAAACCAATTAGCAAAAAAATAACGCCTGTAAAAAAGGCATCAAAAACCGAAGCACTTAATGGCGTCCCAGATATAAGAAGATATTTTTATAAAAACGAAGTGCCTTTATATTTTATTAGTGCTACCAATTTCAATATGTTAGGTGCAGATGAATGGATTAAGGGCTTTAAATTTATCTGTCATATCGAATGTTTTGATGGTCAGCATCCTAATGTTTTCTCACCAAAAGAAGAAATTCCCCATGATGAGTTTACTTGTATTGAAGATATAAACAACTACCTACTTCAACACCCAGAAGTTCAAGACTATTTAAAAACAAGAAAAAAAGGTAAGAATACAGGTAAAGCCATGTTTCTAATGTTTGACGAAAAGACTGAGAAGCTGGCAAAAAAATTAGGATTACAGATCATGTTCCCTACAGCCAAGATGCGTACGTTAATGGACAACAAAGTAAATACCAACCGTATTGCTGAAAAAGCAGGTGTACCTTGTGTGCCCTATGTATTAACTCCTGTAACAGATTATACTCACTTGAATAAAGTGTCAAAATCACTCGGAACCGATTTAGTGATTCAGACACCCTTCGGAGATTCCGGTCATACCACTTTTTTTATTTCCAACGAAGAAGAGTTTAAAAAATATGAAGAGGAAATTGTCAAAGAGAAGGAAGTTAAAGTAATGAAACGCATCAATTGCAAAGGCTCGGCTATTGAGGCCTGCGTTACAAGACATGGTACCATTGTAGCTCCTTTAATGACAGAACTTGTTGGTTTTAAAGAATTGACTCCTTACAAAGGCGGTTGGTGTGGTAATGAAATTTATCCTAATGCATTTAATCCTGAAATACGTGAAAAAGCCATAAAATACACGCAACTTTTCGGTAATCAATTAAGAAAAGAAGGCTACAAGGGGTATTTTGAACTGGATTTTTTAATCGATCAGGATAATGGAGAAGTATATTTAGGAGAATTAAATCCTAGGGTAACGGGAGCAAGTTCTATAACTAACCATGCTGTTTTTGCTTTAGCAGATGCACCTCTTTTTGTATTCCACATTTTAGAATGGATGGATGTAGATTATGACTTAAACATTAAAGAGTTAAATGAGAGATGGGCAAGACAAGAAAACATAGATGGATGGAGCCAATTGATTGTTAAACATACTGAAGATACTATAGAGTATGTCTCAGAAGCTCCAGCTTCCGGTATTTATAAAATGTTCGATAACGGACACATACAATTTGACCGAATGGATACCCATAGAAGAGCCGTTGAGACTGAAAATGAGGCCTTCTTTTTACATATTTCCAAGAAAGGGGATTATATTTATGAAGGGGCCGATATGGGTATTTTAGTGTCAAGAGGTCGTATGATGACTGATGATTTTAAACTCAATGCCCGGGCAAAAAATTGGATACACGCTATCCGCGGAAAATATGTCTCTCAGGTCATCGAGGATAAGCGTGAAAAAATAGCACTTAGCGGAAGTCTAACCAAATAAGATATTGATTTAACAAATATTGTCAACCTTACAAAAAAACCAAACATATTAATGTTTGGTTTTTTTATTAATACTTATGGGGTTAAATGACTATTCTGTTATTAAGTTAAATGCACCTTTTGTAATAAACTCAGAATTAGGATCAAAGTCGTTAGCATTTAAAATTTGAATAAATCCATTTGAAGATTGCCCTATTTGAACAGGTACTTTTTTAAATGAGGTAACATTTTGTTTTAATATTGCATAATTAGTGTTCTCAAAATTAATGACTGCTTCGGTTGGTAGCGCATCAAATACATTACTTGAAGTTATAATATCTGCTTCTAAATACATGCCTGGGGCAAATAGTTTAGCATCATCTGGATTTTCTAAATCACCATGAATATCAATAGTTCTTTCTGTTGGATTAATAGCTCTATTGATTAAATGAACGCTTCCATTATATACTTGGCTTGAGTTATTTTGAAGATGTATTTTAATAGGTTGTTCTACTTTGACAAACGGAAGATCATTCTCAAAAATTTTTAATTCTAAATGTAAGTGGTCTGTGTTAGTTACGGTCATTGCAATATCTGACGGGTTTAAAAACATTCCTTTTGAAACTTCAATAGAGGTTACAATACCCGAAATAGGGGACATTACATTCATGATAGACCTAATGGAATCACCTGTTAAAGTATTTGAGTTAATATTCATCAAACTTAATTTCTTTTGTAAAGACTGATATTGAGCTAGAGTTACCTTATAGTCTGATTCAGCTTTCAAATAATTTTTTTGTGAGGTAACATTATCGGCTACTAAGGTTTTTTGTCTTTCATAGTCGGCTTTCAAATAATTTAATTTGGATTTAGCTTCTAAAAAATCTTGCTGAATTTGAATGTATTCAGGGTTTTCCAGTGTAAATAAGACCTGTCCTTTTTTAACAATATCTCCGGGTAATAGAGAAATATTTTTAACATAACCCGCAAAATAAGCACTTACAGTGGCTTTGTTTTCTGGTGGAACATCAAACATACCGTTAGCTTTTACAGACGTGATAAATTCATGTTTTGTTATTTTACCCAGTTCCATTTCTGACGAAACAAATTGAGCATCTGTAATGGTTATCATATCTTTTTCTGAAGATTCAGAAGTTTCAATAGTAATAACATCTTCTTTATTTTTTGAATTACAAGAAACAAGACTTACTGAGACGATTATAAGGAATCCTATTAATGATATTATATTTTTAAAGTTGTTGAACATGGTTATCATGATTAATAAGTTAAATAGTTTAATTCTAAAATGGTTGAATTATAATCAAAGAGATTCTGTAAATAATTTATCTCAATTTTTGTGGCGCTCTCTAAAAGTTGTACATATTGCAGAAAATCAACTTCACCATTTAGGAAAGCTTTGGAGGCATTTAGGTTTAGTTGTTTTGATAAATTTTGACCAGTTGTGTTATAATAATTAACAGCCTCTTCATATTTTTTTAGATCTGATAGCAAACTTTTATATTTTGAATTGAGCTGAATTTTAAAATTTTCATATTCATTGTCAATAATCATGGTCTGTGTTTTTGCAGCATTTATTTTTGATGTATTGGCACCAAACCATAAAGGAATGGATATACCAGCTTGAAAGCCTGAATAATTTTGAGCATTTAATCCATTATTTGTACCCTGGAAAACCGAAAAATTTAAATCAGGTAAAAGATGTTGTCTTTCTAATGAAAGGGTTGTTTGAGATAACTCTTTTGCAGTTTCATAATAAAGTAAACCAGGATGTTCTGGGGTATTCCAGGTTTTAAGTTCTAACAAGGGAGATAGATGTTGTGAAATCATATAAGTAGAATCAGATTGAAGCCATTCATTCAATAGGGTGTAAGCTTTGGTTACGTTTTCTTTACTTTGTAAAAAAAGCAAGGAAATTTCTTTTTGTTTGGTTTCAGCAGTTAGTTTTTCAAGCAAATTGGTTTCTCCTACCTCATAACGTTTATTTGCTGCTTTAGAAAATTGATTATAAAGGCTGTCCAAATATTTATAGTGCTCTACCACATTACTTGAATAAACCACATTGTAGTAGGCTTTATAGACCTCCTTCTTGACTAAACGTTCATTGATATTGTATTCCTGAAACGATAATTTTGTTTTTTGTTTTTCAGCCTTTCTTTGTGTACCATAAATTGTTGGAAATTGAATGGACTGACTCACGCCAAATACTTTTAAAGGTTGTCCGTTTTCTGCAATATTATTTTCATCATAATGATAATAAACCTGAGTTTTATCAATATTATAAGCTGTGCCCATTAATTGCTTAGATTGGGTTACTTTATTAGCAGAAGCTTTTAGCATGTTATTGTTTTCTAATGCTATTTCAATCGCTTGCTCTGCTGTAATTTCTTTAGTTTGAGAGATACTGAAAAAGGGTAAAAATAAAAGAACTAATAAAGGTAAGGCCTTGTTTTTTATTTTTGGTACATGCCCTTTTCTGTCAAACATAGCGTATAAAACCGGTAAGACAACAAGGGTTAATGCGGTTGCGCTAATAAGTCCTCCAACAACTACCGTTGCTAACGGACGTTGAACTTCTGCACCAGCTGAGGTTGAAATAGCCATTGGTAGAAAACCTAGTGCGGCGGCGGCGGCTGTAAGTAAAACAGGTCTTAATCTGTTATTTGTTCCCATAAGAATACGTTTATTAATGTTGGTAATTCCATGTGCTTTAAGTTCTTTAAACTCTTCAATTAATACAATGCCATTTAAAACCGCGATACCAAATAGCGCTATAAAACCAACACCAGCAGAAATACTAAATGGTAAATCTCTAAAGTAGAGAAGTAGTACACCACCAATAGCTGATAGTGGAATGGCGCTATATATAATTAAGGCTTCTTTCACTGAATCAAAAGCGAAATATAAGAGTACAAATATTAAAATAAGAGCAATAGGTACGGCTACTTTTAATCTCGCAGAAGCAGTTCTAAGATTTTCAAATTGCCCACCATAACTTACAGTATAACCTACAGGAAGTTTTACTTCTTTATCAATAATGTTTTGAACATCTTTCACAACAGATTCTAAGTCACGATTTCTAACATTTACACCAACAACGATACGCCGTTTTGTATTGTCTCTTGAAATTTTTGCCGGTCCTTTAGTATAGCTTATGTCTGCAAATTCACTTAAAGGTAAGCTATAACCATTTGGAAGTAATACTGATGCTGTTTCAATATTTTGAATATCCTTTCGGTGCTTTTCATCATATCTCACAACTAAATCAAATTGTTTTTCGCCTTCAAAAACAGTACCGGCAGGCATTCCGGCAAATCCCATTGTAATTATTTTGTTTAAATCTTGAATGTTTAGACCGTATTTAGCAATGTTTTTTCTTTTATACTTAACGGACATTTGGGGTAATCCAGCTGTTTTTTCAACTGATATATCAGCAGCACCTTTTACATTTTGAATCGCTTTTTCTACTTCAAGTGCTTTCTCGTAGAGAACATCTAGATCTTCACCAAAAATTTTAATGGCTAAATCGGCACGAACCCCAGTAATAAGTTCATTAAACCTCATCTCAATAGGTTGTGTGAATTCGTAGTCCACTCCGGGAATTTCAGACAGAGCTTCTTTAAATTTGTCAGCTAATTCATCTTTAGTCTGAGCAGAGACCCATTCGCCCTTTGGTTTTAATTTAATAATCACATCACTTTCTTCCATAGACATTGGGTCAGTAGGAACTTCGGCAGCTCCAATGCGGCTTACTACTTGTTCCACTTCTGGGAATTTTAACAGTATTTTTTCCATTCTGGTGGTGGCTTCAACTGTTTTGGTTAAAGAGGTTCCTGTTTTAAGGATAGGCTGAATCACGAAATCGCCTTCATCTAAGGTTGGTACAAATTCACCACCCATTTTAGAGTACAAAAATGCGGTGAGTAATAACAATGATACCGACAGACTTAGTACCAAATTTTTATTGTGAAGAGCCCATGAAATGGTGGGTTGATATTTCTCTTCAAGAAATGTAATGAGTCTCGAAGAAATGGTTTTCTTTTCTGGATTTGAAGGTTTAATGAATAATGAGGCCATTACAGGGATATATGTAAAACATAAAATCATGGCGCCAATTAGTGCAAAACAGAACACCAAGGCCATAGGTCTAAACATTTTTCCTTCAACATTGACTAGCGATAATATGGGTATAAAAACGATGATGATGATTAACTGACCAAAAACTGCCGATTTCATCATTTTGGTTGCACCTTGATAGGTGATTTTATCAATTAATCCTTGTCTTTCATTTTCTGGAAGAGATAAAACTTGAGCTCGTTGACTTGTTATTTTAAACGCAATGAATTCTACAATAATTACAGCGCCATCTATAATAATACCAAAGTCAATAGCACCTAAACTCATAAGGTTTGCATCTACGCCAAATAGGTACATGAGTGATAAGGCAAAAAGTAAACATAATGGAATAACCGATGCAACCACCAAGCCAGAGCGTATATTTCCTAGCAGTAAAACCACCACAAAGATGACGATTAAACAACCTAGTATTAAGTTTTCTGCAATGGTGGTAGTTGTTTTTGCAATCAATTCACTTCGTTCTAAAAAAGGATTGATACTTATTCCCGGAGGTAATGAAGATTGAATTTCACTAACACGGTCTTTAACAGCATTGATGACGGCATTTGAATTGGCGTCTTTTAACATCATTACCTGACCAAGCACTTTTTCTCCTTCACCATTCCCGGTAATAGCACCGAAACGATTGGCATAACCAAACCCGACTTTTGCGATATCTTTTATGTAAACTGGTACATTTTCTCTAGTGGTAACTACTATGTTTTCAATATCTTCTAAAGAATTAACTAAACCTTCACCACGAATAAAATAACTTTCATTTAATTTTTCTATATAACCACCACCAGCGATACTGTTGTTTTTCTCCAACGCTTCAAACGCTTCAAAAATAGACACATTCATGGCTCTTAATCGTTCAGGGTTTAAGGCGACTTCATATTGTTTTAAATGACCTCCCCAAGTATTTACTTCAACTACTCCAGGAATGCCTGATAGTTGTCGTTTTATAATCCAGTCTTGAATGGTGCGAACGTCGGTTAATGAATACTTGTCTTTATATTTAGGGTCAACATTGATGATATACTGATAAATTTCTCCAAGTCCAGTTGAAACAGGACCCATAAAAGGGGTTCCAAATCCAGTAGGAATTTTTTCTTCAGCATTTTTTATTTTTTCTGCAATAAGTTGTCTTGGTAAGTAAGTCCCAATATTATCTTCAAACACCACTGTAACAACTGATAAGCCAAATTTTGAAACTGAACGAATTTCTTTTACACCTGGTAAGTTGGCCATTTCTAATTCTACCGGATAGGTTAAAAACTTCTCAACATCTTCAGTAGCTAAATTTCTTGAAGTAGTAATGACCTGAACTTGATTATTAGTAACATCTGGCACTGCACCAATAGGAATATTTGTTAGTGAGTAAAAACCAAAACCAATAATACCTGCAGTGAAAAGCAAAACAATAAGTTTATGGTGAATGCTATACTGGATAATTTTTTCTAACATTTCTGGGTGTATTTAATTACATTACAAATTTAAAATGTATAACTAAGATTTATCCAATCAGTGCCTTAAGATTTGCTTAAAATGGAGAAGTTGACTTACAATCAAAAAAAAGGTTCGGGAACCACCCCGAACCTAACCAACCGTTTAAGAAATTAAATTAATTAAAAAATTAATGATCTCTTAAATTATGATGCAAATAAAGAATATTTTTTTTTAAAATTATTATTTATTTCTTAAGATTTGCTTAAAAAATTAATTTTAAAAGTAGTTCCGGCATTGGGTTCACTTTCTAAGCTGATAATTGCATTAATGGCTTCAGCTGATTTCAGTGCAATAGAAAGTCCTAAACCATTTCCTGAAATGTGTTTATGCTCTAATGCTTCAGATCTAAAAAAATGATTAAAGACATTTGGAATGTCTTCGTGTTTTATGCCAATGCCTTCATCTTTTATCTTACAAAGAATGCTGTTGTCTATGGATATTATTTGGATGATAATAGATTGGTTATGCTTTGAATATTTAATGGCATTGTTAATAATATTATCCAATATGAGGTTGGCATGGTATTTTGGAACTAAAAGTTCAGTTTTATTTTGTATTTGGAGTTCAACTTTTAAATTCTTTATAAGAATATCCTTATCATATCTAACTAAAATTTCATTAATAAGAGAAGGTAGTGAAATTAGTATCTTATTCAATTCATTGTTGTTAGCATCTAATCTGGCTAACAATAATAATTGTTCTGTGGTCTCAGTCATTCTATCTATTTCTGTAAGGCTATAAGTTATTTTTTCTTCATATTCCTTTATCTCTCTTGGCTTTCTAATTAATACTTCTAATGTGCCTCTTAAGGAAGCAAGTGGCGTTCGTAACTCATGTGAAGCATCTGATGTGAATTGACGTTCTCTTTCAATGGCATTTTCAATGCGTTGTAAAAGTTGATTGATGCCCGAGGATAAATCATATAATTCGTCTTTATAAACCGGCAGTTCAACACGTTCATTTAAATTATTTTTGGTAATTCTGTTAGTGGTTTGTGTAATATTTTTAATAGGTATAATACTCCTTCCAGCAAGATATCTGGAAATAAAATACAGACCACAAAGCATTACTAAATAGGAAATTAATAAAGTGTTTCTTAATTTATTTAGAACCATCATGGATGGTTCCAGGGTCATAGCGGCCAACATATAACCTTTAGTTACACCATTGCTTTCAATAGGTTTTTGAATTTGCCGTATAGTTTGGTCCTTTAAATTGGTATTAAAATGAGTGCCGTATTCGTTGATGTTTTTAAATGGTAAAACATCACTTTTTAAGTTGGGTGATTTATCCATTAGTTTGCCATTAACATCAATTATCTGAATAAAAATGGGATTTATTTGAATCTCTTTATGTTCAACTTCTTCCCATTCTGCTTTATTAATAAATTGAATAGACTCACCAATTATTTTTATTTCACCAGAATGTTTTGATGCTTCAAAATTTAAATTATTATCTATATTTTGATACATGGTTTCTTGAACTATAAAAAAAACAACACTAAATATGATGGCCATAATGACGGCAGTAGCTATCATATAATTCAAAGCAATTCTATTTCTAAAACTTAATTTCATAATTCTTCAGCAATATATCCAATACCTCTTATGGTTTGAATAAAATCTTCCTGTGGATTTAACTTCAGTTTTTTTCTTAACGCATTGATGTATACATCAATAACACTGGTATTATAATCAAAATGTATATCCCAAACATTTTGAATAATACTAGTTCTGGTGCAAACGACTCCTTTATTTTTTAACAAATATTCTAATAAAGAAAACTCTTTTTGAGTTAGCATAATCTCTTCATCTGCTTTAAAAACTCTATGTGTTTTAATATTCAAGGTAATATTTCCAATTGTAAATGTAGAATGTTCTACGGATTTTGCTCTTAACTGTACTTTAATACGTTCTAAAAGCTCATCAAAGTGGAAGGGCTTTTTAATATAATCATTGGCACCAGATTGTAGTCCGAAAATGGTCTCATCCACGGTGTCTTTTGCCGTTAAAAATATTATGGGTGTTTCATTAAATGTTTTTCTAAATTCATGACAAATTTCAATACCACTCATACCTGGGAGCATCCAGTCTAATAGTAGCAAATCATAAATACCAGACAAAGCAAGTTCTAAGCCTGTTTTTCCGTTGTCAGCAACATCCACAGAGTATGATTCTTCTTCCAAGCCTTGTTTTAGAAAATTGGAGATTCCTGTTTCGTCTTCAACAATTAATATCTTCATGATGCAAAAATTATTTTTTAATTTCAAAAAACTATTAAAGTTACCTTAAGATTTGCTTAAAAAGAATTAAGAAAAGAAAATTTTAATGATATAGAACAAATAAGCCTGAGAAATTGAAACGCTCAGGCTTTTATTAAGAAAAATTCTTTGTATTCTTCGTAAAATGGAAAATATCAGAAAATGTTTTTTTTACTGTATCAATTTAGTTCTGGGGGATCTAAATCCTGCAATTCATTTAATTGCTTTAATAAGTCAAAAGTTTTTTTAGCTTCAATTTCATCCACAACACTAATAGCGGCGCCAACGTGCACCATCACATAGTCATTTACCTTTGCTTCCGGAACAAGCGTAAGACTCACTTCTTTAATAACGCCATCAAAAGATACTTTTCCTGTTCTAAATGTTTCATCTAACTGACCTGTTATTTCTATTAATTTTCCTGGAATTGAAAGACACATGATTACTTTGTTTTGAATTAATTTTCTTTTAGCCACTTATACCAAGCTTCCATGCCTTCACCCGTAGTCGCAGAAACCTCAAAAAATTTCAATTTAGGATTCACTTGTAAAGCATAGGACTTTAACTTTTCAATATCAATATTTAAGTAAGGTAATAAATCTATTTTATTTATGATGCAAATATCTGAGGTGTGAAACATGTCAGGATATTTAATGGGTTTGTCTTCTCCTTCAGTGGTACTGATTATTACCACACGCTTATTTTCACCTAAGTTAAACATAGATGGGCAAACTAGGTTGCCCACATTTTCAATCATTAAAATAGAGTTGTCTTTTATATTTAATTTTTTAACGGCCTCATAAACCATATCACTTTCTAAATGGCAACCTTTTCCTGTATTGATTTGAATCACAGGAATATCTAAAGCATCAATTCTATTGGCATCATTCAAGGTTTGCTGGTCTCCTTCTATGACATAAAATGATTTTTCATTTTTTAAATCGGTTAAAGTTCTTTCTAAAATGGATGTTTTTCCCGAACCAGGGGAACTTACTAAATTTAAGGCAAATATATTTTTAGCTTCAAAATAACCTTTATTTCTGGCCGCCATAACATCATTATGTTGCAAAATATCTTGCTCAAGATCTATAACCGTTTTATGATGATGATTGTCAGAATGAGAATGACTATGTTCATGGTCATGGCTGTGAGAATGGTCATGGTCGTGATCATGGTGATGGTGATGTTCATGAGTTTTTACATCTTTAGGATTTTGAATGGTCACACCGTTTTCTTCTGATCCACAACCGCAAGTTCCACACATAAGAGTTTATTTTAATTTTTTAATAAATACGATTAACTTATTGTTTTGATGAAATTATGACACTTCTAAATATTTTACTCTGAGCTCCTTACCTTTAATGATGCCTTTAAGGTAACTGTTGCATTCAGGACAAGAATCATAAATTTTTTCAACTTTAAAAATATGATTACATTCTCCGCATTTTGCTTCCGCTTCTATAATATTAATTTTTTTTTCAGCACCTTCTAAAACGGTGTTTTTAACCGCTACTGGCCAAATAAACTCTAAAGAATCAAATTCAATTCCTGCCAGAGTGCCTATTTCAAGTTCAATGAATTCAACTTTATTTTTTCTAGCTTTTTTTATTTCTTTTTCAGCAATATCAACTATACCCAACGCTATCGATAATTCATGCATTTAGTTAATATTTTTTAGAGTTTAACTTATTGATATATAAAACAATAATAAATATTTACAAGAATTAATAATATGACAAATGTCATGTTTTTTCTTAGAATGATTTTCTAGTTTTAATTCATTCTTTTTAAAATATAGAATATCTCATTTTTTTTAATCTAATTTTTCATTATGGCTAAAAACAACGAATTAAGAGAAACTTATTATGAGAGCATAATAAAACAGGGCTATAGTAGAAGAGATTTCATGAAGTTTGCCACCTATATTGCTGCCTATATGGGATTGGAAAACTCTATGGTTGGTCAAGTGGCAAAATCTCTTGAAACTACACACAGGGTACCAGTAATTTGGGAACATTTCCAAGAGTGTACTTGTTGCAGCGAATCTTTTATTCGTTCTGACCACCCAATTGTGGCAGATATTATTCTTGATAAAATTTCTTTAGATTATACATTAACCTTAATGGCTGCTTCAGGACATCAAGCAGAAGCTGCTAAACAAGCCACCATGGAAAAATACAAGGGTGAGTATATTCTTTGTGTTGAGGGTTCTGTGCCTATGGGCGATGATGGTAATTACTGTTGTATTGGAGGAAGATCAGCTAAAGATTTATTAATTGAATCTGCGGCAGGAGCTAAAGCTATTATTGCTTGGGGTAGTTGTGCAACTAATGGTTGTGTACAGGCAGCAAGACCAAATCCTACAAACGCCACACCAATTCATAAAATCATAAAAAATAAACCAATTATACGAGTTCCGGGTTGCCCTCCAATTGGGGAAGTGATGGCCGGAGTTATTGTGCATTTAGTCACTTTTGGTAGATTACCAGAATTAGATCGATTAGGAAGACCAAAAGCATTTTATGCAAAACGAGTACATGATAGTTGTTATAGAAGACCATATTATGATGCCGGATTGTTTGCTGAAACATTTGATGACAAAAATGCTAAAGACGGGTATTGTCTTTATAAGTTAGGATGTAAAGGACCTATGACTTACAATTCATGTGGAACCATTAAATGGAATAATGGTGTGAGTTATCCAATTCAGTCAGGACATGGTTGTATTGGTTGTAGTGAAGCAAATTTCTGGGATAATGGACCATTCTATGAAAGATTAACCAAAGTTCCGGGGCTACATGAGGAAGGACTGGCCGATGATATAGGAAAAGTTGGAGCAGGTATTTTAGCGGGTGGCTTAGCTGTACATGCTATTGCAGCCAACATTTCTAAAAGGAAAGAATTAACAAGCAGAATTAATCGAGGTATATCAAACGAAAAAAATATTGACTCTTAAAAATTAGAATTATGGCAGATAGAATAGTAGTTGATCCTGTTACCAGAATTGAGGGTCATTTAAGAATAGAAGCAGAAATTAAAGATGGAATCATAGTAGATGCCTATAGCTCCAGTACCATGGTAAGAGGCATTGAAGAAATTGTTAAGGGAAGAGATCCTAGAGATGTCTGGGCTTTTGTGCAGAGAACTTGTGGTGTGTGTACCACTGTACATGCGTTGACATCAGTAAGAGCGGTAGAAGACGCTTTAGGTATTGCGGTTCCACCAAATGCCGAAATGGTAAGAAATATTATGGAAGGTGCTTTGTATATGCATGACCATACCATTCACTTTTATCACTTGCACGCTTTAGATTGGGTTGATGTTGTAAATGCCTTACAAGCTGATCCACAAAAGACATCAGAATTAGCACAAAGTATATCCAATTGGCCAAAAAGCTCACCAGGATATTTTTCAGATATTAAAAAACGCATCACCAAATTTGTTGAAAGTGGGCAGTTAGGAATTTTTGCAAACGGTTATTGGGGTCATCCTCAAATGAAATTACCTGCTGAGGTCAATCTAATGGCAGTGGCTC
Organism: Gaetbulibacter aquiaggeris; assembly: GCF_044003965.1. NCBI lineage: Bacteria > Pseudomonadati > Bacteroidota > Flavobacteriia > Flavobacteriales > Flavobacteriaceae > Gaetbulibacter > Gaetbulibacter aquiaggeris. The sequence goes on along the minus strand of NZ_JBAWKC010000005.1, from coordinate 203,571 downwards.
ATTATTTGGAAGCACTTGAATGGCAAAAAGAAATTGTTAAAGTCCACACCATATTTGGAGGTAAAAATCCACATCCAAATTATTTAGTTGGTGGAATGGCTTGCGCTATTAATACTGAAAACCCAGGAGGTATTAATGCAGAAAGATTGGCCATGGTTAAATCGCTTCTTGATGAAGGAAAACGCTTTATTGAGCAAGTATATATTCCTGATCTGTTGGCTATTGCATCGTTCTATAAAGATTGGGGCGCCATTGGAAAAGGTTTTGGTAATTACATGTCATATGGTGATTTCCCAGTTAATGGCTATGCTGACCAATCTAATTTTAAATTCCCACAAGGTGTTATTTTAAATAATGACTTGTCCAATGTTCTGGATGTTAACCATAGAAGTAGTGATGAAATTGAGGAATTTGTAAATAATTCCTGGTATGATAATTATGCTGAGGGAAAAGATACTGGAAGACATCCATGGGAAGGAGAAACCAATATTAAATATTCTGGTCCAAAACCACCATATGAGCATTTGAATGTTGACGAAAAGTACAGTTTTGTAAAAACACCAAGATGGAAAGGTAAGCCTATGGAAGTGGGTCCTTTAGCTAGACTTTTAGTAGGCTATGGAAGAGGTAATAAGGAAATACAAGAAGCCGTAAATGCTGCTTTAGCACATTTAAATGTTCCTGTGGATGCCCTTTTCTCTACGTTAGGAAGAACAGCAGCTCGCGGTATTGAAACGCAATTAGTTGCTAATTGGACTATGGAATTTTATGATACCTTAATTAGTAACATAAAAAATGGTGATGAGAGAATGGCTAACACTGAAAATTGGGAACCTTCCACTTGGCCATCAGAAGCAAAAGGAGTGGGTTATATGGAAGCTCCAAGAGGTGCTTTAGCACATTGGATTAAAATTAAAGATGGAAAAACTGAGAACTATCAGCAAGTGGTACCAACAACCTGGAATGCCTCTCCAAGAGATCCAAAAGGAGAACGTTCAGCTTATGAGTCTTGTTTAATTGGAACTCCTGTTGCAGACCCAGAATTACCATTAGAAATTATTAGAACCATACATTCATTTGATCCATGTTTGGCTTGTGCAGTGCATTTATATGATGAACATGGTAATCACATTTCTAGAGTTCAACATACCGGTAGTTGTGAAATTTAGCTAAACAAAAAGGATCATGAAAAAAATAACAAATTTTAAACGTGTATACGTCTGGGAATTACCAGTCAGGATCTTTCATTGGTTAAATGTTTTAGCTCTTTTTGTATTGGTTGTTACAGGCTTTATTATTGCCAATCCACCAGCTATTTTATCTAGTTCAGAAGCAACAAATTTACATTCTTTTGGCATTATTAGATTTTTGCATTTTACCGCGGCTTACATATTTTTATTCGTTTTAATATTGAGAGTTTATTGGTCATTTATGGGCAACAGATTCGCAAGTTGGAGAGCGTTTTGGCCGTTTACTAAAAAGAACTGGAATAATTTTTGGCATGTTATGAAAATTGATATCCTGCTAATGAATGAGAAGGTAGAAGATGTTACTAAAATTAGTATTGGACATAACAGCGTAGCCACGCTTTCATATTTAGTCATGTTTGTTTTAGCTTTAGTTCAAATAGCAACAGGTTTTGCCTTATATGGCGATATGGCGTCCTGGTGGTTACCCAAAATGTTTACTTGGGTAATTCCACTTTTCGGTGGCGATTTTTTAGTTAGAAGTATTCATCATACAAGCATGTGGATTTTTATTTTCTTTGCAATGGTTCATGTTTATTTGGTCTTTTATCATGATTGGTTAGAAGGAAGAGGCGAAGTGTCTTCTATATTTGGAGGTTATAAGTTTGTTTCTGATGAGCGGATGAAAAAAGCCCATGCTGAACAAGAAGTAGAAATTAAAGATGAAAAAGGAATTGTAGCTTCTAAATCAAATTGATTTAAATAATTAATCTTAAATTCATTCAAAGACATACAATTTTGGATTTGAATGAATTTATTTTTTACTTTATTATATGAAATGCCAATTCAATAAATTTAAACCTAAGAAAATAATTATAAATAGCATAACATCTAACCTCTAAAGCAAGAAACATAGACAGATGAAAATTCCAGAAAGAACACCTGTTGCAATAAGCAGTGACTCCTATTTTTTTGAAAAAGATAAATCGGATAGTATTTTAGTAATGGGAGTTGGTAATTATTTAATGGGAGATGAAGGTATTGGTGTGCACATTATTCAGGAAATGGCAAAGCAGGAACTTCCAGAATATGTAGATATTCTTGATGGAGGTACTGGTGGTTTTTTATTATTAAGTTGTTTTCAGGTGTATCCTACCATTATTTTTGTGGATGCTACTATGGATGGCAAACCAGCAGGTACTATTTCTTTAATTCGTCCTAAATTCGCGTCTGATTTTCCTTCGGCATTAAGTGTTCATGATGTGGGGTTAAAAGACATGGTGGAGGCGGTGTATCTTATGGATAAAGTACCCGACATCCATTTGTTCACGGTTTCAATAGAAGAAATGAATCCAATGACTATAGAATTAAATGCAGAAGTAGAAGCTATAATCCCTGAATTGATTGATAGAATTTATGAACATGCTAAAAATTTGCATCTTCAGATAAAATAAGTTTATGATTATCAAACACATTTATGCAGAAAACCTATAAAATTCTTATCTCCGGACAAGTACAAGGTGTAGGTTTTAGGCCATATGTGTATAATTTAGCTAAGGATTTTTCATTAAAAGGATCTGTTTCCAATAATGAAAATGGTGTGGTTATTTTTGTTCAGGGTTCAGACCAATCCGTTAAAAAATTTTATGATAGATTAGTTCATTTTCCACCACCAGTTGCCAAAATTAAAGAGCGTAAAATTACCGAGATTCAGTCCATTTTTATTAATGATTTCAATATAGTTCCTTCAAAAAAGGAAGGTCAACTTAATTTAATACTGACACCAGATTTTGCTATTTGTGATGATTGTAAGGAAGATATCAAAGATATTGATAACAGGCGCTTTGTCTATCCTTTTACTACCTGTGTCAATTGTGGTCCGCGTTGGGCGATCACTGAAACTTTTCCTTTTGAAAGAAATCATACAAGTATGGATGAATTTCCCATGTGTGAAGCCTGTCAAAAAGAATATAAAAATCCTGCAAACAGGCGATTTCATTCCCAAACAAATACATGCCCTACCTGTGGCATCAATTTGTATTTAATAGACAATTTAGGTCAACATATTAAAGTTCAAAAGGCGGATTTATTTTATAAAGTCGCTTTGCTTTTAGAAGAAGGAAATATTATCGCCGTAAAAAATACCAGCGGGTTTTTATTGTGCTGTAATGCAGAAAATGAAAGCGCCGTTCAAAAACTAAGGCATAAAAAGCAACGACCTAACAAACCATTTGCTATTTTATATCCTTCCATGCGTCATTTAAAGCGTGAATTAGTCATAAGTCCTGAACAGGAAGAAAGTCTGAAATCTGTTGAAAGACCGATAAACATCATTGATTCAATTAGTTATAACGGTAAAATTAATTTAAAGGCAGTTGCTCCAGGTCTAAGTCAACTGGGCGTTATGTTACCATACTCAGGCATATTGGAGTTATTATCTAACCAGTTAAAGTTTCCTATTGTAGCAACTAGCGGGAACATTCATGGCTCACCAATAATAAGTGATTTTGATGAGGCCTTTTTAAAGCTAAGCCATATGGCAGATTATTTTTTAAACCACCATTTAAAAATTGTGCATCCACAGGACGATTCCGTTGTAAAGTTGAGTAAAAAAAATAATTCAGAAATTATATTCCGCAGATCCAGAGGGTATGCTCCTAATTTATTTAACGTTTCTATCAAAGCCAATAAGAAAATCATGGCTTTAGGGGCGCATTTAAAAAGTACCGTTGCTTACGTTCCTAATTCCTATGTTTATTTGAGTCAGTATATAGGAAATCTGGATAATTTTGATGTTTATCAGCGTTTTACACATACCGCTTTAAATTTTATAGAGGTATTTGAACAAATACCAGAAGTTCTTTTAGTGGATGCCCATTTGGGTTATCAAAGTACTCTATACGGTCAGGACTTGTCTGTAAAATTAAATATTCCGTTATATAAAATTCAACATCACAAAGCACATTTTGCCAGCGTATTGGAAGAGCATAGTTTATTTGATTCCAAGGAACCTGTCTTGGGAGTTATTTGGGATGGCACTGGGTATGGTGATGATGGACACATTTGGGGTGGAGAATTTTTTGAATACCATTCAAATAAAATATTACGGATATCTCATTTTGAATATTTTGATTGGCTTGCCGGAGATAAAATGTCAAAAGAGCCAAGATTGTCATTGGTCTCTTTGTCAAGTCCGGAAATGAAAAATCTTCTGGAGAATAAGTTTGAAGTGCATGAATTAGAAATTTATCAAAAATTGAAACTTAAAAATCAATTAAAAACATCCTCTGTTGGTAGATTGTTTGATGCCGTTGCTTCTTTATTAGGGGTTTGCGATTTAAATACCTATGAAGGCGAAGCTGCTATTTTATTGGAAAATCATATACATGATTATAATATAAATGATTGTATTATTTATGCTTCAGTTTTAGACAATGGTATGATTCCTACTACGGATTTATTTCATAATCTGTATTTGGATTTTAAAAAGGGTAATTCAAAAGAAAACATAATTATTAATTTCTTTTACACTTTAGCCTCGTTAGTTTTTCAATTTGCTATGAAATACCATTATAAGCATATTGCCTTTAGTGGTGGTGTTTTTCAAAATACAATACTCATAGATATGATTAAAGAAATAGGAGAAAAGGAATATAAATTATATCTTAACATAAACTTAGCTCCTAATGATGAAAACATCTCTTTTGGCCAGATTATGTACTATTTAAAATGTAGTGATAAATGAAGTATTTAACTGAATATAGAAATTTGGAGGCAACCAAAAGTTATTTAGACCTGATCCATAAAGCAGCGACTAAGCCATGGAAAATCATGGAGATTTGCGGTGGACAAACCCATGGATTAGTAAAAAATGGTATTCTTGAATTGTTGCCGGAATATGTTCAGATGATTCATGGACCTGGTTGTCCTGTGTGTGTAACGCCTTTAAATTTGATTGATAAGGCCATTGAGCTTGTAGAAAATGGGGTAATCGTCTGTTCTTTTGGTGACATGATTAGAGTTCCGGGAAGTAAAAAAAGTTTATTGGAAGCCAAATCTAACGGCGGAGATTTAAGAATTCTATATTCACCTATTGAAGCAGTAAAAATAGCAAAGAATAATCCTGATAAGGAAGTCGTGTTTTTTGCAGTAGGTTTTGAAACGACAGCACCAGCCAATGCACTTTCTGTTTTACACGCGCAAAAAGAAGGACTTAAAAATTATTCTATATTAGTTTCCCATGTGTTGGTTCCTCCTGCTATGGAAGCTATTTTAGACGATAAGTTCTGTAATATCAATGCCTTTTTAGGTGCAGGGCATGTTTGTGCTATTATGGGTTATAAAGAGTATTATCCGCTTGCTGAAAAATATAAAATACCAATAGTAATAACAGGTTTTGAGCCACTTGATTTGGTTCAAGGAATATATTTGGCGGTGAATCAATTGGAAAAGGGAATTTATGAGGTTGAAAATCAATATTCCCGAGTTGTAAAAGAAGAGGGTAATAAAGCTGCCTTAAAAGTTATTCATCAGGTATTTGAAGTAGGCGCGAGAGAATGGAGAGGAATAGGAGAGATTCCCAATAGTGGATATGTTTTAACAAAGGAATTCAAAAGTTTTGATGCTGAATTAAAATTTGGCATCAGTCATATTAAAGTGCCTGAAAACCCTAATTGCATTGCAGGAGATATTTTAAAAGGCATAAAAAAACCACATCAATGTGATCAGTTTAGTAAAAAATGTACACCATCTAATCCATTAGGTGCACCAATGGTATCTTCAGAAGGAGCCTGTGCTGCATACTATCATTTTTCAAGTAATTTAATGGCAGAATAATAATGAAAAAGGAAGAATTAGGATTTGAGACGATACAACTTGGCCATGGAAGTGGCGGATTAATGACACGTGACTTATTGGATAAAATTATATTCAAATCATTCAGCAACCCATATTTAGACCAAAAACATGATGGTTCAATAATTAATATTAATGGGAGAATAGCCATTTCAACAGATAGTTTTGTGGTTTCTCCCATTTTTTTTAAAGGAGGAAATATTGGTGAATTAGCCGTTAATGGTACTGTAAATGATGTTGCTATGTGCGGCGCTATGCCAAAATATTTATCATTAGCGTTTATTGTTGAAGAAGGTTTAAAAGTTGAGGATTTTGCAGCCATTGTTAATTCCATAAAAAAAGCGGCTGATGAAAGTGGCGTTCAAATAATAACTGGAGATACTAAGGTAGTAGAAAGAGGTAAAGGCGATAAAATATTTATTAACACAACAGGTTTTGGAGAGGTAAACCCTAAAGCTAAAATTGCTTCTGTGCACATTCAAAATGGGGATAAAATACTTCTCAATGGTTTTGTTGCGCAACATGGAATGGCTATTATGTCACAAAGAGAAGGTTTAGAGTTTGAATCAACCATAGTCAGTGATACCACGAACCTTAATTTTTTGGTGAATGATTTGATTAATGAATTTGGAGATAAAATTCATCTTTTTCGAGACCCAACCAGAGGAGGTGTGGCCAGTGTTTTATCAGAAATTTCTCAGGATATTCATAAAGGGGTTGTCATTTATGAAGATAAGATTCCATTAGAGAAACAAGTGGCTGCGGCTTGTGAAATTTTAGGGTTGGATCCATTGTATGTTGCTAATGAAGGTGTTTTTATGGTTATTGTTGATGCTTCAATTTGTGATGATGTTTTGAATTTTATGAAAAAGGATCCAAAAGGTAAAAATGCTGCTTATATTGGAGAAATAACTCAGGAACATCCGGGTAAAGTGGTCATGAAAAGTGCCATTGGTGGTAAGAGAATCGTGAGCCCTTTAATTGGCGAACAGTTGCCACGAATTTGTTAAGGAAATAGCCAATATAAACCTATAATTATTGCGAAAAGCCCCCCTGAAAACCTAATTCCTTTGAACAAGGTGTCATTATGTTCATTTTTACTAAATGAAGTAATACTGCCTATAAGTAAAGCAAAAGAGGTCATTGCCAAAACAATTCCACAGCTAAACCCAACTAAATAGGAAATTGAATCTATTTGACTTTTGAAACTGGCAACAGGTATAAAGAGCAAGAAATGTGAAATTCCTGCTAGGCCATGTAAAAAGCCAATAGATAATGAGGCAAAACTACTCTGTTTTAATTGATGATTATGTGTGTGATGGTGCGAAGTTTCATGATGATGGGCATGCTCATGTTTATGAATAGCAACAGTATGATTACTATGTACGTGCAAATGTTTGTGTTTTTTTTCTTCTTTAAATATTTTGTAAAAAGACCACGCGCCTATGAGTAAAAGCACCATTCCAACTAATTGTTCGCTGTAAGCAGAAATGGATTCGACGGGAATAAGTTCTCTAAATATTAAAAATAAAATCCCAATAGCTAACATTCCCATCAAATGACCAATACCCCAAAATAATCCTATTTTCCAGGCTTTTTTTTTCGATTCGATAGCGAATGGAATCACTGCAGCTAAATGATCTGGGCCAGTAATAACATGTAAAATGGACGCAATTAATGCGGCAATAAAGGGAAAAGGATCACTCATGCAAAATTAATAAGTGAATTATTATAATTCTTAATTATTCAATTCTTACATAATTTTCGGCATAAATAAGATTACCCTCTTCATCTACTTGAATCTGGGAAAATTTATCTTCGTCTAAAATTAATTTAAATGTGAATTTTCTTTCTTTTTTAATGGCTTCATTCATGGCTTTTGATCCGTAATCTATTATTTCAGTTAAAGTACTATCGCCTATGGTATAATCGCCATACCCAAACCAGTCTAATGTATCAGAGTCTCTAAATCTGCTCCACATCACCTTTGTGTCTGAATACATTTTAATTTGTTTGTTTGCTTCTGATGCGATAATGGTATCTGTTACCATATTATCAGCATAATTATAAAAACTAATCTGTTTCCAGGCTCCTTTTATAGTTAATTCTTTGGTTGGAGTGTTCATATCATTTTTATCCATATTGGTTTCAGAATTGTTCTTACATGAAACAATAAATGCTAAGCTAAGGAAGAGTAAAATGGTTTTCATAATAATAGAATTTTATGGTTGAATGATATCTAATTTACAAAAAAAAAGTGAATAACTAAATGTATAAGAAGTTATTATAAATGGATAGTAAGTTTTGATAAATTGAAGGTAAGTATTCCTATAAAAATTCTACTTTTGTTATAGTTTAAATAAAATTTTATTATGGGAGATATTATTGAGAAAGTGAAGTGTTTAATTATTGGTTCAGGACCAGCTGGATATACCGCCGCCATTTATGCTGCTAGAGCCAACATGAGTCCTGTTTTATATCAAGGGATGCAACCAGGAGGACAGCTGACTACAACTAATGAAGTTGAAAATTTTCCTGGATATCCAAATGGAATTACTGGGCCAGAAATGATGATTGAATTACAACAGCAAGCTCAAAGATTTGATGCTGATATTAGAGATGGTTGGGTGACAAAAGTTGATTTTTCAGGAGATGTTCATAAAGTATGGGTCAATGATACTAAAGAGATTCATTGTGAAACGGTTATTATTTCTACAGGGGCTACTGCTAAATATTTAGGATTAGATTCTGAACAAAAATATTTAAAATTGGGTGGAGGTGTTTCAGCCTGTGCGGTTTGTGATGGATTTTTCTATAGAAATCAAGAGGTCGTTATTGTTGGTGCTGGAGATTCAGCTTGTGAAGAAGCTCATTATCTTTCTAAACTTTGTAAAAAAGTGACTATGATTGTGAGAAGAGATGAATTCAGAGCTTCAAAAATCATGTCTGAACGCGTAAAAAAAACACCAAATATTGAAATTTTATTTAACACTGAAACGGATGAGGTTTTAGGAGATGGACAAGTGGTTACTGGGGTTAGAGTTTTTAATAATCAAACAAATGAAAAGCATGAAATTCCGGCTACTGGTTTTTTTGTGGCCATAGGGCATAAGCCTAATACGGACATTTTTAAGGACTACCTTAATTTAGATGCTACAGGGTATATTCTCAATAAACCGGGCACCTCTAAAACAAATGTTGATGGTGTTTTTGTTTCTGGTGATGCAGCAGATCATGTTTACAGGCAAGCTGTTACAGCTGCTGGAACTGGTTGTATGGCGGCTTTAGATGCAGAACGCTATTTAGCTGCTAAAGATTCAAATTTTGAGGTATCTACTTCAACTTACAATTAAAATATAGTTTACTTTGGTAAAACCAAAGCATAGAAATGCTTTGGTTTTTATTTTTACAATTTACAGAAAAGTGTTTTCTTTGAAAACAGAAATTATAAACGGGATGTGGCGCAGTCCGGTAGCGTACACGGCTGGGGGCCGTGTGGTCGCAGGTTCAAATCCTGTCATCCCGACATATTGCTTAATAAAAAAGCTGAAGTTTTAATTTCAGCTTTTTTATGGGTTGGTAATCAGGTTGATTATTGTTTGGAAATACTACCAGAATGGGAATCCGTTTTATTAATTATATCAGGATTTCCATAATACTTGATGTCTCCACCACTATTCGCATCTGCAGTTAACTCTTTGGCGGTGTTTACAGTGATGTCTGCGCCACTTGTGGCTTTAACCTGACTGGAAACAGCCATTAATTCTGAAGCTTTTATATCGCTTCCGCTTGAAGCATCTGCAACTAATTTTTCTGTATTGCCAGATAGTTTTAAATCACTACCACTACTTGAATTACAATGCAGTGTTGAGGTATTTACAGTAAGTTTCATATCACTACCACTTGAGGTATTTAATTCTAAATAATCTGAAGTAATGGTGTTAGTTGAAATTACATCGCTACCACTGGTTGAAGTAATTTTCGAAACCTCTTTGAAGGTTACCATGATTTTTTTTGAAGCGGCATAGCCAATATTTTTTTCTGCATAAATACGTAATTCATTATCCTTAACTTCAGTTTTAATGAGTTCAAGCAGATTTTCATCAGCCTCAATAACAATGCTTTCTTCATTTCCTTGTGTTACATAAACTTCAAGTCCTTGGCTGGCTTTAATGGTATTAAATGATTGGTTAAGGGTACGGTTTTCTAATTGAATATTACCATTTCCCTTCACTCCAGTAAAATTCATATCAAAATTACATGAGAAAAGTGATAAACTTAATAAAGAGGTTACAAGAATTTTAATTAGTGTTGTCATGATTGTTAGTTTTTTGATTTATTACTTATCCAAATATCTATGTTCTCTAAAATAACAGGAAACATAAATAACTGAGTTGTTGATTTAAGTTGATGAATTGTTGAATTAGTTCTCGTCTGATTTTATTTGAATGCCATTATTGTCAATATTAACTTTAACAGCAGGACTGTTAGCTTTTAGTCCGTTTTTATTAATTCGTAAACTACTGCTGTCTACCTTAATGTCTATACCTTCTTTATTAATAATAATGCCGTCATCTTCATGATCAATATCAATATCAATTTCAACAGGACAATCCAAACAATCCACCTCATCAGTCTTAATTTTTAGAAAATGATTCACATGTTTTGAGGATACAATATTATCATCATAAATACGATTATTTAAGAAGTTCCTGGTATTGGTATTAAAGTTAGCAATAATGCCTTCTGGCAGATATAAAATGATATCAATTTCTTGATCACTGAATTTGTTTTTTGCTTTAGTCATTAAATAACTATCCAATAAAATGTCATTGCCTTTGATAGTATAACTGTAACTAATGTTATTTGCACGTTCAATGGCTTTGTCATAATCTCTTCCATCGGCAGATTTTTCAATACTTATAGAAGCAATTGAATCTGTTGTGGATTTTACAATAATATCGATATCAGACGAATAAATAATTCTCTCTCCTTTTTCATTATTACCAAATTTAAATGATTGATGGTTTCTGTAAAGACTGCCATATTTATCATTATTAACCATTTTAATGTGTAAGGTGTCATTAGGGGCTATAAAGAACTCTTGCTTTTCTGTAACACGTTCATTAAAGGCATGTTCACTGGCTTGTCTTATTCCAATTATAATAAGCCCTATAAAGGATAAAATCCATATTCCTAATAAGGTAAACTTCGCGATATTACCAATTGATTTTAGGTTGTTAACCAGTATTTTTAATCCTAAATAGAAAAGGAAAAAGAATGGAATACCTACTGAGAAAAATGCAAGTAGGGATACTAACCAAATTGGGGTGTCGCCAGCATTAGCCATTTCTACAAAGTCTAATCCAGGTATATGAAGAATATTAGTAACTCCTAATGAAAACAAACCTATTATTAATGCTATTAAAGCTGAGGCTCCGGTAATCATAAGAATGATGCCAACAAATTTTGCAAACACCGTAAAAAAGAACATAATTATGTCTCCAAGAGTATCAAAAAAAGACTTTGAGCTTGACTTTATGTTACTGCTTTGTTTTTTTAGATCTACTTTTTTTGCGGCATCAGAAACATTTTTTGCAGCGCCAGAAACAGATTCAGACACATTTTTGGCGACATCAGTTACGGTTTCAGAAACACTTTCAAACCCGTCTTTGATTTTTTTTTCGATGTTGCTAATATTTACAGGCTCACCAGTCATGGTAAGTTTATCTGCAGTCGTTCTGGCTTCTGGTACTAAAACCCAGAAGAGAATGTATATGAATATAAAGGTTCCACCAGAACCAATGGCTAATAATAACCAGATTAAACGAATCCAGACAGCATCTATGCCTAAATAATGACCTAAGCCGGAAGCGACGCCGCCAATATAGGAGTTGTCAGTGTCTCTAAAAAGTTTTTTAGAAGGAGCCGATTTTGTTTTATATGTCGTTTTTGGTTCGTCTTCAAAAATTTCGTCGTCAACCAAATAATCTTCTGGTTGGCCCATGATTGAAATAACCTCTTCAACTTCTTTATTTCCAATAACTTGCTTGTCGTGTTTTACACGCTCACTAAAAAGTTCTGAAATACGAGCTTCAATGTCTGATATAATTTCAGAACGACCTTGAGAATCTGTAAATGAACGTTTTATAGCCTCAAGATAGCGCTGTAATTTTAAGTACGCATCTTCATCAATATGAAAAAATATACCTGCTAAATTTATGTTGACTGTTTTATTCATTTTTTGTTGTTTTTTTTCTGGTTACTAGATTAACGGCGTTTTGTAATTCGCTCCATGTGGTATTTAATTCTTTTAGAAAAAGTTTTCCGGTTTCTGTTAAACCGTAATATTTTCTTGGCGGTCCTGAGGTGGATTCTTCCCATCTGTAATTAAGGAGACCGGCATTTTTAAGTCTTGTTAGTAGCGGATAAATGGTTCCTTCTACAACAAGCAGTTTGGCGTCTTTAAGAGTGTCTAAAATTTCTGCTACATACGCATCTTCATCTTTTAAGACCGAGAGTATACAGTATTCTAACACACCTTTACGCATTTGTGCTTTTGTGTTTTCTATTTTCATAAGTCGTTGATAATGTTTTTTAAAGGTCTTATGCAGTTCGCATTTAAGACATTTAGAATGATTGATGATTTTAACAATGCTCGTGTCATGTTCTAAAGCGTTTAAATATTATAAAACTGTTCATTTTTTGATTGATTTATGATTGATTATTTGATGAAATTAATAGTAAAAGGATATTGGTATAATTCACCATCTCTGGCTTCTAAACTCGCTTTAATGATAAATACCAGTTCTAAAACAAAACCTAAAATAGCTAGACCTCCTAAAGCACCTCCTATATACAATAGAGGAGAAGGCTTGCCAATGTTAAGATGAAAATCATGTAAACCATGAAAATCAATAAAGTCAAAACCACTAAATAGGTTAAAGATGAAAAATGGAATGCTAATGGTACCCAAAATGATGGCGTACAGTAAAATACTAATTTGAAAATTAATAGCTTGCTTTCCATGAGCATCTACAAACTCAGATTTATCTTTATTACTTACCCACAGAATAATAGGACCAATAAAATTCCCTAACGGAATGATAAACCTACTAAAGGTTGATAAATGAATAAAGGTTGCGATGTTTTTTTGATGATTGTCTAACATGATTTCAAAGTATATAATAATATCCTATGCAAATATATAGCTAAAAGAAGGTATTATGTAACACATAGTACTAAAATTTAACATAAATTTAACAAATGGTAATGTCATTTATTTTCAATAATTTAGTCAAAAATTCAAAAACATATAATGAATATAACACCAAGAAAACTAAATGCTTACACCATATTTAAATTGCCTTCGGCTTATTTATGTGGAGTCAGAACCAGGTTTATTGATAATGATAAGAGTATTGTAACTGTCAGGCATCGATGGATTAATCAAAATCCCTTTAAGTCTATGTTTTGGGCCGTGCAAGGCATGGCAGCAGAGTTTTCAACTGGCGCTTTAATTATTGGAAAAATACAAGAATCTGGTAAGCGCATTTCAATGTTAGTTACTTCAAATAACGCTTCTTTTACTAAAAAGGCGGTTGGTAAAATCACCTTTACTTGTAAAGATGGTCATCTCATAGATGATGCTCTTAAAAAAACAATTGCAACAGGTGAAGGACAAACCTTTTGGATGCAATCTGTAGGTCTAAATGAAGAGGGTATTGTGGTGTCTACCTTCAATTTTGAATGGAGTATTAAGGTTAAAAACTAGATATTAAAAGTTGAACAATATTTTTTTTGTAACGAAATCATAATCACATCAACAAATAAGCAGATTAACAAATAAACTTAAAATAATGAATGCACATGAAATAGATTACCATCTGTATGGTGAAGAGATGCAGTATGTAGAAATTGAACTTGATCCTCAAGAAGGGGTAGTTGCCGAAGCCGGCAGTTTTATGATGATGGATGATGGTATTAAAATGGAAACTATCTTTGGAGATGGGTCAACTAAAAATGAAGGTTTTTTAGGCTCTATTTTAGGAGCCGGAAAACGAATTCTTACTGGAGAAAGTTTATTTATGACTGCTTTTTATAACAATGTAGTTGGAAAAAGAAAAGTATCCTTTGCATCTCCTTATCCGGGAAAAATTATTCCTATTGATTTAACAGATTTTGGAGGTAAATTTATTTGTCAAAAAGACGCTTTTTTATGCGCCGCAAAAGGTGTGAGCATAGGTATAGAATTTAGTAAACGTTTAGGACGCGGACTTTTTGGAGGTGAAGGTTTTATCATGCAAAAGTTAGAAGGAGACGGAATGGCGTTTGTTCATGCTGGAGGCACCATGGCAAAGAAAGTTCTTCAACGTGGTGAAACTTTAAGGGTTGATACAGGATGCATTGTCGGTTTTACACAAGATGTTGATTATGATATTGAATTTGTTGGAGGTATTAAAAATACCATTTTTGGAGGTGAGGGATTATTTTTCGCCAAACTGCAAGGCCCCGGAACAGTTTACATTCAGTCTTTACCATTTAGCCGATTAGCTGGTCGCGTTTTGGCATCAGCCCCTCAAGGAGGTGGTAAACAAAAAGGAGAAGGCAGTATACTTGGAGGTCTGGGAAATCTAATTGATGGAGATAACAGATTTTAACAGTTAATATTTTGTTTAAACTTAGATTAGTAACAATATTTTTCTTAAATTCGAGTTATTAATTTAATTAATCCGCCTAAAAAATAGTTATACTTTAGTAAATTTTTTCAACCAAAAACCTATAGTTAAATTATGGCAAGAGCAATGTTAGAGTACACCAAAACAATACTTCATAAAGTTAGTTTTGATGTAAGTTTGTTCTGTAAAGAAGTACAAAAGGCAGTTCAAAGATTATTGCCTTATGAGATTGAAGAATTAAAATTGTTTATTCTTAGTCTCGTGCAGCAGAACCCCGAATTAAATCAATCTTTGGTTTATTTAAATGCATAAAGAAAAGAGCGACTATTAGTCGCTCTTTTTTATTTTGCTAATGGACTAATGATTTCTACATTTTGAAATGCGATGGCGCCTCTTATGATGCCTGATATGACGCTTTGTAAAGCTTCAATAATTTGCATCTTTAATTCACTTTTATGATAAATGATACTGACTTCTCTTGCGGGAGTTGGGTCTTTAAAATAATGTAAATTTTGTTTTTCATTCTCTTTGATATCGAGGGTATGTAAATATGGTAGAAGGGTCATACCTAATCCTTCGTTGGAAAGTTTTATTAAAGTTTCAATACTACCACTTTCTATTTGGAATTTCTCTTCAGTATTCTTTTTAAAAGCTTTGCAAAGGTTGATTACACCATCTCTAAAACAGTGACCATCTTCAAGTAGTAACATATCATTAAGGTCTAAGTCAGATACTTCAATTTTTATATTTTGGTGTAATCGGTGGCTACTTGGTATATAACTCACAAAGGGCTCATAAAATAATACGCGTTCTTTGATGGTGTCAAGTTCTAATGGTGTAGATACAATGGCAGCATCTAAATGGCCGTCATTGATTCTTGATATTATTTCATCAGTAGTTAGTTCTTCTATTTTAAGCTTTACTTTTGGATGTTTCTTAATAAAAGATTTTAAAAACATAGGTAAAAGCGTAGGCATAATAGTAGGTATGATCCCTAATTTAAATTCGCCTCCAATAAATCCTTTTTGTTGATCTACAATATCTTGTATTCTATAGGATTCATTGACAATGTTTCTGGCTTGTGTTACAATTTTTCTTCCAACATCGGTAAGTTCAATAGGCTTTTTAGAACGGTCAAAGATTAAAATATCCAACTGGTCTTCAAGTTTTTGAATTTGCATGCTTAAAGTGGGTTGTGTGACAAAACACTTTTCAGCTGCTTTGGTGAAATTTTGGTGTTCTGCAACCGCTAATACGTATGATAACTGTGTTATAGTCATGAGCATGAATTTAGACTATAAAAATACAAAAACTATCAATAAAATTTATGATAAAAGGTATTAATAATAGATTAAATGTTTGATTAATCACACAAGTAAATTTCAATAAGTTGATATATTATTTTTTTGTTTAATCTTTAGGACTATAAAATATTCATTTAATTTTGAAGCATGTTTTATACTATTGATATTTTAGGAACTATTGCTTTTGCCATTTCAGGTGTTCTTGTAGCCATAAATAAGAAAATGGATTTATTTGGTATTTTAATTATTGGTTTTGTCACGGCCGTAGGTGGAGGTACTCTTAGAGATATCTTAATAGGTCAAACGCCCGTGAGCTGGATGCAAGATATCACCTATACCTATGTTATTTTGGGATCTGCCATTTTTGCAATGCTCTTTAGAAGTTATATTAATTACTTAAGAACCTCACTTTTTCTTTTTGATACTATTGGGATAGGATTGTACACAGTTGTTGGTATTGAAAAGGGAATTCATGCAGGTCTTCATCCGGTTATTTGTATTGCCTTGGGTACTATTACGGCTTCTTTTGGAGGTGTTATTCGTGATATTTTAAGCAATGAAATACCGGTCATTTTCAGGAAGGAAATTTATGCTACTGCCTGTATTGTTGGAGGAATCACTTACTTTTTGGTAAGAATGTTTCCATTAGATGATAATTTTGTTTTTCTGCTGTCAGCTGGAATAGTTATTCTAATAAGAATATTGGCTGTAAAATTCAAAATTGGATTACCAACTATTTATAAAGATTAATTGATTATTTCCGCTTTTCTAATAAATACATTGTGCAGTGGCCAGTCGGCTTCATCAGTTTTTACTGCAGCAATTTTATCAACGACATCCATGCCTGCAATTACTTTGCCAAAAACCGTATAATCACCATCCAGAAAATGAGATCCACCTTGTTGCTGTATGATGAAAAATTCAAAAGGAGACGCTAATTTGTAAGGGTTGTCAATTTCACCACTTGGCATAGAAATAACCCCTCTTTCATGGGTAAAACCTCGATTGGTATCAGTTGGTAACAGGTATCTTCCAATTTCTGCTCTTTTGTTAGCCGTTTTTTTATCATCACTGTTACCGCCTTGAATAATAAAGTTATTAATGACTCTGTAAAATTGTGTATTGTTAAAATAGCCTCTTTTTGTAAGATAGATAAAATTAGATCTGTGAAATTTAGTTTCATTAAACAATAAAATATCAATAGAACCAAAATCAGTAGTTAGCCGCACTTTATTTTCTTTATGTTTCTTATCATATTCTAAAAAGAATTCCATAGCGTTTTGTAAACCATCTAAAACAGGATAAGGTTTAGAATTGTCCTCATCTGTTTCTGTTTTAACTTCTTTATTTTCTATTCCTGTTTCAGTATTCTCTTGCTTAATTTTGTTTTTAGTTTGTTTATCTTCACAATTTAAAAGTAAAATGAATACAACCAATAGCCATACAATTCTCATAGAATGAATTTTGATGAATTTTTAATTAGAATTTCAAAAGTAAAAAATATACCGCTACCAGCGCAAGTATCTCAGTTTAAAATGGCTCCACCTTTTAGATTGGAGCTTTTAGAAAAAAATAAGGAGGCTATAAAATTTGCTAAAAGGGCCGGTGTATTGGCTCTTTTTTATCCTGATGTATTTCAAAAAACATATTTGGTTTTAATTCTCAGAAAAAGTTATGAAGGCGTACATTCAGCTCAGGTTGGTTTCCCTGGTGGTAAACTAGAACCTGATGATGATTCATTAGAACATGCTGCTCTTAGAGAAACCTTTGAAGAAATAGGTGTGCCCGTTCATGATATTGAAGTTTTATCTCCACTGACAGAAGTTTATATACCTCCAAGCAATTTTTATGTACAGCCGTATTTAGGATTTTCAAATAAAACACCAAGGTTTGTAAAAGATGAAAGTGAAGTTGAAGCTATTATTGAGATTTCATTGGGTCATTTTATTGATGATAACATGGTCATTTCAAAAAGAGTGTCAACTTCCTATAAAGTTGAGGTTGAGGTGCCTGCGTTTTCATTAAATGGGCATGTTGTTTGGGGAGCAACTGCAATGATTTTAAGTGAAATTAAAGACTTATTAAAACAAGTGTTGTAATTTATAGTTTTATTACATTTGTAAAAACTAACTAATTGAAGCGTGATTTATGGCGTTGCTTAAACGAAATCCTTTTGGACACATTCTCATTTTAAAAAAATGGCTCATCAGAATCTTAGGTGTACTTACACATAGACGTTTTCGGGGTTTTAACGAAATGCATATTGAAGGTTCTGAAATAATAAAAAACTTACCTGATACTAATGTGTTGTTTATATCCAATCATCAAACTTATTTTGCTGATGTGGTTTCTATGTTTCACGTATTTAACGCCAGTCTTAGTGGACGTGTAGATTCCATTAAAAATGTTGGTTATTTATGGAATCCTAAACTTAATATTTATTATGTAGCTGCAAAAGAAACTATGAGAGCGGGTTTGTTACCAAAAATATTGGCATACGTCGGCTCCATAAGTATAGAACGCACCTGGAGGGCTGAAGGAAAAGATGTAAACAGGCAGGTAAAAATGAGTGATATTTCCAATATAGGAAAGGCGTTAGATGATGGTTGGGTTATAACGTTTCCACAAGGAACTACTACGCCATTTAAACCTATTAGAAAAGGAACGGCTCATATTATTAAACGCTATAGGCCAATTGTAATACCTATTGTGATCGACGGATTCAGACGCTCTTTTGATAAAAAAGGACTTAGAATAAAGAAGAAAAACATTTTACAATCTATGGAAATTAAAGCGCCCTTAGAAATTGATTATGATAATGATACGACTGAAGAAATTGTAAAAAAAATAGAGTTTGCCATTGAACAACATCCTTCTTTTTTAAAAGTTGTTCCTCAGGAAGAACTTGAAGCTTTAGAGGCCCTCAATAAAATGCGCGAGTGGAAAAAAAGATAGATAGTCTTTCAAATACTATTTTGTTTTTTTAAGCACAAAAGAGAATTTATTTTACCCATTTAGAATCGTTAATAACTCCTGGCAATTCCCCTATAAAAATCAGGTCTAAATTCCTATTTTGCAAGTCATAAATTAAAAGAGAATAAGTGAAAGTTTGTATTGCAGAAAAGCCTAGTGTTGCTCGTGAAATAGCGTCTGTTTTGGGGGCTAATACTAAACATGATGGGTATTATGAAGGTAATGGATATGCCGTAACTTACACTTTTGGACATTTGTGTACACTGTTTGAGCCTAATGATTATAAACCGCATTGGAAAAGCTGGGATTTGAATAACTTACCCATGCTACCGGAAAGGTTTGAAACCAAAATAGTGGCCAATTCGGGCATTCAAAAGCAATTTAAAATTGTAAAAAGTTTGTTTGATAAAGCTGTATTAGTCATTAACTGTGGTGATGCTGGCCAGGAAGGGGAGTTAATACAGCGTTGGGTCATGCATCAAGCCAATTATAAAGGTGAAGTAAAGCGTTTATGGATTTCATCTTTAACTACAGAAGCGATTAAGGAAGGATTTGAAAATCTAAAGCCTTCAGAAAAATATGATAATTTATACCATGCTGGGTTTTCAAGAGCGATAGGTGATTGGTTACTAGGTATGAATGCTACCAGATTATATACGGTTAAACATGGCGGATATAAGCAAGTTTTATCTGTTGGTCGTGTACAGACACCAACCTTGGCCATGGTAGTTAATAGGTTTAAAGAAATAGAGAATTTTAAGCCGAAACCATACTGGGAATTGCAAACATTGTATCGTGAGACCTTGTTTAGTTATGAAGAAGGACGTTTCTTAAAAAAGGAAGATGGAGAGGTTTTGGCTAACAAAGTGAAAGAAAGCGATTTTCAAATAGATGCCATTGAGAAAAAGAAAGGCAATGAATTTGCACCAAAATTATTTGATTTAACGGGTCTGCAGGTATATTGTAATACCAGATTTGGATTTTCGGCAGATGAAACACTTAAAATTGTTCAGACTTTATATGAGCAAAAGCTTGTAACCTATCCTAGAGTTGATACCACCTTTTTGCCAAACGACGTGTACCCTAAAGTATCAGGAATACTTCAAAAATTGACCAATTACTCCAATTTAACTCAGCCACTTTTAGGTAAAAAAATAAAAAAATCATCTAAAGTTTTTAATGATAAAAAAGTAACAGATCATCATGCCATTATTCCAACGGGTATGCAATCAAGATTGCAATACAATCAGCAGCAAGTCTATGATATTATTGTAAAACGTTTTATTGCGGTATTTTATGATGATTGTTTGGTGTCAAATACTACGGTTTTTGGAAGTGCTGCCCAAGTTGTATTTAAAACAACTGGTAAGGAAATTTTAAAAAAAGGATGGCGTATTGTTTTTGAAAGTTCTGATAACAAAGAAAAAGAACCCAATATATTACCTGCTTTTGTGAAAGGTGAAAAAGGACCCCATGAACCTTCTTTTTTGGAAAAGGAAACCAAACCACCCAATCAGTTTACAGAAGCCTCTTTATTGCGTGCCATGGAAACGGCTGGTAAGCAGGTGGATGATGATGAGTTGCGTGAACTCATGAAGGAGAATGGTATTGGGCGCCCGTCTACACGAGCAAATATTATTGAAACTTTATTTAAACGTAAATATATTATTAGAAATAAAAAGCAAGTGTTGCCAACATCAGCTGGTATACAATTAATTGATACCATTCAAAATGAGTTATTGAAATCGGCTGAATTAACAGGTACTTGGGAAAAGCAGTTAAAGGATATTGAAAAGGGCGATTTCAGTGTTAATGCATTTATAAACAATATGAAGCAAATGGTTGAAAACTTGGTGTATGAGGTTAGAAGCGAAACGAAAGGGGCTAATATTTCCTATGAGCAATCAACAAAAAATAAGGAAGTCAAAATTCTTAATAAAAAAGCTGTTGGTATTTTAAGCGAGAAATGTCCCAAATGTAAACAAGGGCAACTTATTAAAGGAAAACTGGCTTATGGTTGCAGTGCTTATAAAATAGGTTGTAATTTTGTGCTGCCTTTTAGCTTTCATGATAAAAAAATTTCTGAGAAACAATATATTAGATTGCTTCAAAAAGGGTCTACAGTTAATTTAAAGGATTTTAAAACAGATTCCGGCAATGTGGATGGCTTGATTCGTTTTGATGACCATTATAGGCTTATATTAGAACCTATAAAGGTAGTTGTAAAATCCAAGCCAGATCAACTAAATTGCCCGAAATGTAAAACAGGCACTATTGTGAAAGGAAATGCCGCTTACGGATGCAGTCATTATAAAGAAGGTTGTGATTTTAGAATATCTTTTGATGATGTTAGAAGGAAAATGAACGGACAAAAAGCCACAAAGGATCTTATTATTAATATTTTAAATGGAACAATCTAAAAATACTCATAGACATTTTATTATTTACAAACCTTATGGGTATTTGAGTCAGTTTTATACCAATGCAAAAAAGGAACAAAAGAAAAAATTTTTGGGTGATTTGTATGATTTTCCCGAAAATGCTATGGCAATTGGCAGATTAGATGAAAAATCTGAAGGATTATTGCTTATAACAACTGATGGTAAAATGAGTGATGTTGTAAACGGTCAAAAAGTAGATAAGGAATATTATGCTCAGGTTAATGGAGACATTACATTAGAAGCTATAGAAGGCTTAAAGAGAGGTGTTGAAATAGGCTTTAAAGGGATAAAATATATCACCCAATCTTGTAAGGCTTTTAAATTGGAGACAGATCCAGACTTTCCAACCCGTTCAAAAAAAATAAGGGATGACAGGCATGGGCCAACATCATGGGTTTCACTTATTTTAAATGAAGGAAAGTATAGGCAGGTGCGCAAAATGACATCTGCGGTAGGTTATCCAACGTTGCGTTTGGTTAGAGTAAGGGTAGGGGATATCCATTTAAATAAAATGAATATTGGAGATGTTATTGAGGTGGAAAACTTAGAATTCTAATTTTTTAAGTTCCTGATAATTTCTGTTAAGGCGTTTTAATAATAGTCCATATAAAAGTTTATAAAAAATCCAAATACAAAGAATGAGCAATGCTGTAGCGCCTATAACAATGGCATAAGCCACTGACATTTGTTTGTTATTAAAATGTGATATAGAATCTGCCAACTTAGGGTCATGTATAATGGCGAAATACGTACCTATAACCATTGAAATAAACGCCATAACTAAATTATAAATAACATAATATTTAATAACTCTGCGGGTTTTTAATATGCTCTCCATTAATTTTTTTGCATTATCTGTAGCGGAGATGGCTTTATGCGATTTGAATAATAAATAGATAAATAGAAGAATGACCCCATAACTTATAAGGGTTAATCCTGCAAAAACATACTCATTACTGTAAACCGCATCCAGGCGTTCTCTATAACTGTCTGATGAAAAATAGGGGATGGTATTTATTAATATCCAAAACACTAATTCACCAATACTAATATAAAATAATGTCTTTGCAATAGAAGAAGACTTCTTTTGTAAAATAGGGTAAATCTCCTTAGCAGAAAGCTTTTTATAAGTGGCGTCTTGCTTCCTCCAATCTTTTTTTAATAATTCTAATTCATCCATAGGCTTACGGATTAAGTATGGTTTTTAATTTAGTTTTAATTCTACTCATCTTCACACGTGCATTAACTTCACTAATACCCATTGTTTCACTTATTTCTCTATAATCTTTATCTTCTAAGTAAAGAAAGATTAGAGCTTTTTCAATATCATTTAATTCATGTACGGCTTTGTACAAGGTTTTTAATTGTTCTTCTTCAGTATTATCATAATCCTCAGCTTTCATTCTAAATTCAATACCGTCAAAATCTTGCGTAATTATTGAACGTTTTGATTTTCTATATAAGGTTATGGCGGTATTTAAACCAACGCGATACATCCATGTGCTGAATTTAGAATCACCACGAAATTTAGGATATGCCTTCCATAATTGAATGGTTATTTCTTGAAATAAATCATTATGTGCATCATAATTATTGGTGTACAATCTACACACCTTATGAATGATATTTTGATGCTTTTCAAGCAATTCAACAAAACTATGTTCTAGTTCTTTATTCAATTTGATTAGTTAGTTATAATGTAAGTAGCGGATTGAATTAAAACGTTACAACTCAGTAAAAATAAAGTATTTTTTTGTTAAAAGTAATTTACAATTAACAACAGATCATATTAATTATTTATACATTAATTTAATTAAACTAAAGGTTTATTATATCTATTTTAAAATATTGATAATAAACATCATGAGTCTAATGTATAGATTTTGTCTATTATTGCTTTTTAAGTCCTATAACGATTAATAATTGAGCGATGGAATAAGTTGTCATAATCCAGATTCCGGATAATGGTAATGGATTATAAAATTTATTAAGAGCTAATAAACTATCCGAAGTTATAAAAAAAACAGCACCTAAAAAAACTAAAATATAACTGTTTTTTGAAACACTTCCTTCACGTAAAAAGGCCGTGGTAACCATTATTAAAATAACAAACATATAAATTATAACGGGGATGAATAAATCACCCAATCCGTCTTTTAACAAATAAAATAATCCAATGGTATAAACCAATAAAGGCAGCATAAATTTCAGCCCTTTTTTAGCAATGTTTCTCTTTTTTAAGAAGACCAAAATATACATAACATGAGCTGTTAAAAACGACAGCAAACCACCTATAAAAAATAAGCTATTCATTTCTGTAAACATCAAAAGGATGTCCCCTAACAAAGAGAATATTAAGGCTGATACAACTAATTGTTTTGTTTGAGTATCCTTGTGCCGATTATGTTGTAAAAAAAAGATAATAAGAGAGGAAACCAATAGAGGTTTAGAGAGGTAATGACAATATTTTAAACTTTCAGTGTTATCAAAAATCAATTCAAAGATTAAAATAATGCTGTAAATTATTGAAAAGAGGATGACTGGTTTGTTTTGTGTTTTGCTCATAATTTCAAATATATTCAATTCATCATTAAAATTTTACAGTTCGGTTATTATTAGTTTTTCATAAAACAGTTTTTGTTCAATTTTATCTTATCAATCAAAACGAACAAACCAATTTGTTACAATATGAAAACACTATTATTATTTTTCACTTTAAACATATCAAGCCAAATAATAGCTCAATCTTCAATAATTAGTGGAAAAGTTTTAGATGGAAAGGGCCTTTGCATTGCAGGAGCCAATGTGTATTTGCAAGGCACGTACGATGGAAGTACCACTGATGACACTGGGGGTTTTTATTTTAAAACAAGTGAGACAGGGTCTCAAACCTTATTAGTCTCTTATATTTCTTTTGAAACATTTACTATGGTTGGTGATGTGAAATTCATGAAAGACTTAGTGGTTAAACTTAGAGAAGATGTAAATACGCTGGATGCGGTAGTGCTTTCTGCAGGTACTTTTCAAGCCGGCGATAATAGTAAGGTAAATGTATTAAAACCTTTGGATGTTGTTACAACGGCAAGCGCATTAGGCGATTTTGTAGGTGCTTTACAAACACTTCCTGGAACGACTACCGTTGCTGAAGATGGTAGGTTGTTTGTGCGTGGTGGTGAAGCAGATGAAACTCAAATTTTCATAGACGGTATAAGGGTATTTACTCCATATACACCTACAACTAATAATGCACCTGCAAGAGGCAGGTATTCTCCGTTTTTATTTGATGGTATTACTTTTTCAACAGGAGGTTATTCTGCCGAATATGGTCAGGCATTATCAAGTGTATTATTGTTAAACACTATTGATGAACCAGATCAAGATAAAACAGATATTGGTATAATGAGTCTTGGAGCAACCCTTGGAAATACTCAAAAATGGAATAATAGTAGCTTAAGTGTCAACGGTTCTTATATTAATTTGGCTCCTTATAATGAGATATTTCCTAATCGAAATAATTGGATTAAACCTTTTGAAGTGTTTTCGGGTGAAGCAGTGTATCGTAAAAAATATAATTCAGGCTTATTAAAACTGTATACAGCTTATGATAACACCAATTTTGAATTAATTCAGGAAGATATTAATGAACCTGAAGGCGTTAGTTTTAAATTAAAGAATAATAATTTGTACTTCAATGGGTCATATCAAGGCGCTTTAAATGATACTTGGAATATGTTTGGAGGATTAAGTTACACCATTGGAAATAATGACTTAAGCATCATTGATATGATTATTAATGATAGTGAAACAGGGATTCATGCCAAGTTAAAATTTAAAAAGCACTTTAGTAATCGATTTAAACTAAATTTTGGTGCTGAATATTTAGCCTCTCATTTTGAAGAGAAATTTTCAGATACAAATCCAAATCAAGAAATTTATGGATATGATAATAATATTGCAGCCACATTTGTTGAGGCAGACATATTTTTATCAAAAGAAATAGCATTTAAAGCAGGGTTAAGAACAGATTATAGTGAGTTGTTTAAATCATTTGATCTGGCACCTAGACTTTCACTGGCCTATAAAACCTCAAAAAGCAGTCAATTATCTTTGGCTTATGGCAATTTTTATCAAAATCCTTCAAGTGACATTTTAAAGTTTAATCAAGATTTGAGAGCGCAAAACACCTCACATTATATTTTGAACTACCAATATAATGCTGACCGCAAAATATTTAGAGCTGAAGCCTATTACAAAGACTATAAACATTTAGTGAAATATGATACAGAATATACTCAATATGATAGTAACTATAATAGCAGCGGTTACGGTTTTTCGCAAGGTATTGATCTGTTCTGGCGAGATAGTAAAAGTATAAAAAATGTTGATTACTGGGTGAGTTATTCTTTGTTAGATACGAAACGTGATTATAGAAATTATCCAGTTGAGGCGCAGCCTAATTTTGCCAATACACATAATTTATCTATTGTTGGGAAGTATTGGATTAATGACTGGAGAAGTCAAGTTGGGTTTAGTTATGCTTTTGCGTCAGGAAGAACCTATACCAATCCCAATACATCAGGTTTTTTAAATGAAAAAACCAAAGCCTATAACAGTTTAAGTATTAACTGGGCCTACTTAATAAGTCCGCAAAAAATATTATATGCTTCTGTGAACAATGTATTAGGTTTTAAAAATATAAATGGCTATCAATATGCTAATACTACTAATGCTAATAGGGTTTTTGAAAGCCGGGCTTTACAACCTGCTGCAGATCAGTTCTTTTTTGTAGGCTTTTTCTGGACTATTAGTTCAGATAAAAAGAGCAATCAATTGGATAAATTATAAATTTTATTTCTAAATTTTTAAATGAAAATTTAATTGCCAAAACATCTGTATTTGAAAGGATTATAAGGCTTTATAGCCATTTTTATACATGACAAAAATCATATTTTTTCACATTTATTTGAGTTAACTTTATGTTATATATCTAAGCCTTAGAGTCATGAAATCTAAGAAAAACCCACAAGTTGAAATTGGAAGAAATAGTAGTCTTTATTTTGCTATTGGGCTTAATATCATGTTGTTTGCTTCTTGGCAGTTATTAGAATATAAAACTTATGATAAAAAGGACGTTGCAATTGATATTCTAAATATGGATGAGGAATTTGAAGAAGAAATACCTATTGTTAATATTAATACCCCGCCACCGCCGCCACCGCCAATTGCCATTCAAGAATCAATAAAAATTGTTGAAGATGTTGTTGAAATTGAAGAAACAATAATAGAAAGTACAGAGTCAAATCAAAATGATAAAATTGCACCAGTTATTGCCGTTGCAGATGTTTCTGTAGAAGAAGTGGATGAGGATGTTGAAGTACCTTTTTCTGTAATTGAAGATGTTCCTGTCTTTCCTGGTTGTGAAAATGGATCTAAAACGGAGAAAAGAAATTGCTTCCAATTAAAAATGGAAGAACATGTTGCCAAAAATTTTAAATATCCAGAACCAGCTTTAGATCTTGGGATCCAAGGTAAAGTCTTTATAATATTTGTAATTGATCAAGATGGTTTTGTATCTAGTATTCGTTCTAGAGGTCCAGATAAAATTTTAGAGCAAGAAGCAGAAAGAATTATTAAGTTACTGCCTAAAATGATTCCAGGTAAACAAAGAGGTAAACCTGTAAAAGTGCCTTATAGTGTGCCAATAGTATTTAGATTAATGGCAAGTTAGAATTTTTTAAGGAATTAGAGTTTATATCACTCGTTTTATTAAAGCCAACTTAAATCATACTTTGATTTTAAGCTGGCTTTTTAATTTCCTTTTAAAATTCACATCTCGTCCTTTAAAATTGACAATTCGGTTAATCTCTTTTTAAATTATCAGTTAACAAGTGGATATTTGTTCTATAATTTAAAAACAATCATTATGCAAAAATTAGTTATCATTTTAGTAGCATTTGCAACTAGCTTTATAAGTGCTCAGTCGAATTATGAAAAAGGTATGCAAAAAGCCTTTGAACTTTGGGGAGGCAATAACCCAGTAGAAGCATCCAATATGTTTGAACGAATTGCAAATGCAGAACCAGATAATTGGTTACCTGCTTATTACGCGGCTCAAGTAAATATTGTAAATAGCTTTGGGTTAAAGGATGAAGAAAAGTTAACGGCTCAATTAAAGAAAGCACAAGATTTAATTAATGATGCGACGGCTATTTCAAAGAATAATCCTGAGATTTTAGTGCTTCAGGCTTTATTATATACTGCTTGGGTAGCTTATGATGGCGCTGCTTACGGAATGACTATGTCACCTAAAGTAGAAGCTATTTATGCACAGGCAGAACAAATTGCTCCTAGTAATCCGCGTGTAGTTTATTGTAAGGCAGAATGGGGCATTGGAGGAGCGAAGTATTTTGGACAAGATACTAAACCATTTTGTAAAGATCTGGAAAGAGCTTTAGATCTTTTTGCTAACTTTAAACCTGAAACGCCATTTCACCCTAATTGGGGTAAAGAAAGAATTGATATGCTTTTAGAATCTTGTAAAGAGTAATTATTATTTTATTATAAGAATATTATGACAAAATCTTTTAAAAATATCATTGTCACTTTTATTATTGGATGTTCGGTTTTTGTAATAGGAAACTTGCTATCTGGGGGATTTGATTATAATAATATCAATGACTTTTTAATAGATTTTGGCTTCTATCAATTGTATTCATTTGTTTTAGGGTATTCCAACATGTACTATTTTGAGTATTTAGAACACCTTAAATGGAAAAAAGAAGATAGGATTAAACGAATTTTAATTGGAATAGTAGGTTCGATTATTATAACCTTGATTGGGTTGTTTCTTCTACGTGGATTTACAGCCATGACCATTAATGGTAAAACGTTTACAGAATTTATCACACATGAAAAATTTAAATATTATCAATTTGGATTATGGATAACCTTAACCATCGTAGTTATTTTTCATTTCGTTTACTTTTACAACAAGTATCAGCAAAATAAAATAAAAGAGCAGAAAGTCATTGCCGGAACAGCCAGTGCTAAATTTGATGCTTTAAAAAATCAATTAGATCCTCATTTTCTTTTTAACAGTTTAAATGTATTAACCAGCTTAATTGAAGAAAATCCGGAAAATGCACAAAAATTCACAACCTCTTTATCCAAAGTGTATAGGTATGTTCTGGAGCAAAAAAGTAAAGAATTAGTAACCGTAGATGAAGAGTTGGAGTTTGCTAAAACCTATATGTCTTTACTTAAAATGAGATTTGAAGACAGTATTGTTTTTGAAATTCCTGATCGTGCCACAAATCCTGAAAGTAAAGTAGTGCCTTTGTCTTTGCAGCTATTATTAGAAAATGCCGTAAAGCACAACATGGTAACAACGAGCAAGCCTTTACATATTAAGATTTATGAGGATAATGGCAATTTAGTGGTTGAAAATAATTTACAACCTAAAAAAATAGTAAAAAAGAGTAGCGGTGTGGGTTTAGAAAACATAAAACAACGCTACAATTTATTATCAAACAAGAATGTATATATCAATCAACATACAAACAGTTTTTCGGTGGCAATTCCAATGCTTACTAAACAAATATCAATTATGAGAACAGATACAACCTCTCGAATAGACGATAGTTATTTAAGGGCACGTAAGCATATTGATGACCTTAAAGAATTCTATTATGGTATAATTTCATATTTTCTAGTTATTCCCTTCTTAATTTATATTAATTATAAAACGTATTGGGGTTTTCAATGGTTCTGGTTCCCAATGATTGGTTGGGGCATAGGTATCATCATCAATGCTTTTAAAGTATATTTCAGTGAAGGTGTTTTTGGACGTAATTGGGAAGAACGTAAAATAAAACAATATATGGGTACTGATGATAATCAAGATACACGTTGGAAATAAAAATTTAAAATTATGAGCACACAATCAAACAACAACATGGAAGACAATTATATTAAAGCCCGTAAACAAGTGGAAGAATTAAAAGGATTTTACTACAATTTGATCTCTTATATTTTGGTGATTCCATTTCTAATTTTCATAAACTATAAAACTTCTTGGGAATTTCAATGGTTTTGGTTTCCCGTATTTGGATGGGGTATGGGCTTATCATTTCACGCTTATCATGTATTTGTGAATAACGGATTCTTGGGCAAGAAATGGGAACAACGTAAAATAGAACAATTTATGCGTGAGGAAGAAGAACAAAAACGATGGCAATAGTCCGTAATATCAATACTTAAAACTTAAAGTTATGACAAATTATAACACAGATAATCAAGATATAAGCAAGAAAGACAACAAAAGTCAAAACGATTTTTATCGTCAAGAAGCTTATATAAGAGCTCAAAAAAAGGTCAAAAAAATTATAGGTTTTTATTGGCATTTAGCATCCTATGTCATCGTCAATATATTTCTGATTTTAATGATAGGAAGAGCCAATGGGAATTTCTGGAGTTTCGGGAACTTTTTAACACCCATTTTTTGGGGAATAGGATTATTTTTTCATTTTTTTAGTGTATTTGGTCCCGATTTCATGTTTGGTAAAAACTGGGAACAGCGCAAAATCAAGGAGTTTATGGATAATGATAAGAAGAACTGGCAATAATATTTTTGGTATTCCCTTTTTGGGGTATGCCTTTAGTTCACTCTTTTTTGAGAACTTCTAAAAAGGATAAAGTATTAATTGCTAATGCAAAAAATAGTTAAAACAATGAACGTAATCATCATCGAAGACGAAAAACCATCAGCAAGACGCTTGCAGCGTATGTTAACAGCTTTGAATTTGGAAACAGAAATTATGTTGCATTCTGTAGAAGAAAGTATTCAATGGTTTAATAATAATGAACATCCTGATTTAATTTTTTTAGATATTCAATTAAGTGATGGCTTATCTTTTGAAATATTTGAAGCCATTGATATAAAAAGTGCTGTTATTTTTACCACGGCTTTTGATGAGTATGCACTGCAGGCTTTTAAACTGAATAGCATTGACTATTTATTAAAACCGATTGATGAAGTAGAATTGACAAAAGCGGTTAAAAAATATCAAGACAGATTACCACAAAAACAGGCCGTTACTTTAGATTTTAATGATATTAAAAAATTATTGGTAAACCCTATAGACCGCGAATACAAAAAACGCTTTTCCGTAAAAGTTGGGCAACATCTAAAACTTATTAATATAGAAGAAATAGAATGTTTTTACAGCGAAAATAAAGGCACTTATTTATATACTTCTGAAGGAAGAAATTATCTTTTAGATACCACATTAGAACTTTTGGAGCAGGAGCTGGAACCACAAACTTTTTTTCGTATAAGCCGTAAATATTTTGTAAATATTAATGCTATTAAAGACATGGTAAGTTATACCAATTCACGTTTGCAAATTAAGTTGAATACTTATAATGAAGATGAGGTGATTGTAGCGCGTGAGCGCGTTAAAGATTTTAAAGAGTGGCTGGAGTGATAAAGACTTTTAATAGTCTTTTAGTAAACTGAAATGGTCAGTAAAACCATGGTTGTAATCAACAATATTAAAACAAGAGGCATTATAAATTTTAACCATTTATTGAACCCAATTTTCACAATTGCCAAGGCTGCTAATATTAGGCCAGTAGGATTGATCAAATAAAACAGACCCATGCCATAATTATAGGTATCAACTATCGTTTCTCTTCCTATATTTACTGTATCAGCCAATGGAGACATAATCGGCATTGTTAATACGGCCATTCCTGAGGACGATGGCATGAAAAACGATAAACCACCATAAATAAAAAGCATAAAATTTGTAAAAATACCTTTGTTCAGGCCTTCTGTTATGGTGCTCGCATGATATAAAATGGTATCACTAATGAGACCATCTTCCATAAGAATGGTTACACCTCGTGCAATACCAACAATAAAAGCTACACTCAGTAAAGACGCAGCTCCTTTGGCAAACTCTTCCACGAAAATACTTTCTTTAATTTTGGCAATAAGGCCTATAATAATCGCCCCAACAAAAAATGTAGCGGTCATTTCTACAAACCACCAATCTAAAAAGGAAACACCAACAATCATAATCACAAAGCATAATGAAAACACCACTGTAATAAGTCTCAGTCTATTTGTATATGTTGTTGTATTCATAGAATGTAAGCCAAAAAGGGCCTCTAATTCTTCTTTTTGATCATAAATAAGAGATTTTGATGGATCTGCTTTTACGCGCTTTGCATAGTGAAGAATATAAATGATGGTAATAATCAGACAAATGGCTAACATGATTAGACGATTTTCTAGACCTGTTGTCCAATTTATGCCAGCTGCATCTGAAGCAATAATTGTTGAAAACGGATTTGTAGTGGAGCACATAGACCCAACTCCTGAACCTAGAAAAATACATGCAAGCCCCACCATAGCATCATATTTTGCCGCAAGAAATACTGGAATTAAAATAGGGTAGAAGGCCATAGTTTCTTCAGCTAAACCAAAGGTTGTTCCGCCAGCGGCAATAAGTGTTGTTACCAAAATAATGAGAATATACTCTCTGCCTTTAAGCATTTTTGCCATCCATGCAATTCCAGCATCAAAAGCACCAGTGAGATTCATGATGCCAATTAAACCTCCAATAATGAGAATTAAAAAAATGATATCAGAAGCTGCAATGATTCCTTTTATAGGAGCTTGAACTAATTCTGCAAGGCCTTGAGGCTTTGATTCCAGTTCTTTATACGTATTAGGAATACCGATAGGTTTATAGATATCACCATTTGTAAATTTTTCAATGGGAATTTTTATGTGGAGGTTCTCTAAAGTTTCTTGTGTTGCCGGTAATTCAATAGTTTTCTCTAAACTGGTTTTGATGAACGAATTGTTTTTCGCGTTATACGCTAAACTATCATATTTTCCTGCAGGAACCAGCCATGTTAAGAGCGCAACAATTATGGCAATGATGATTAAAATAGTTTGGGCGGTTGGAAATTTTAGTTTTCTCATTTACAATTATGCAGTTAATTCTAAATTACTCTACTATGCTTTCATATGAACTACATCAGCTGTTAATATCAAATCAAAATGAATTTATAATAAATTCGTACCAAATAAGCTATTGGTTTTTCATAAATCGGCGCATAGCAACCCATTGTTTAAGCATATCCCTGGCGTCTTGTGCAGGATAGCCTAACACGGTTTTTCCAGCTTCTACGTCTCCCACTACCCCAGAACCTGCGCCTACCGTAGCACCAGAATGGATAGTAGTATGATCTTTAATGGAAGCACTGCCACCAATAATAACCCCATCTCCTAAAGTTACAGACCCTGCTAAACCACTATGTCCTGCCATAATACACGAACGTCCCATCACACTATTATGTGCTATTTGTACCAGGTTGTCAATTTTACAGCCATCACCAATAATGGTAGAACTAAATTTAGCTCTGTCTACACAAGAGTTAGCACCAATCTCTACAAAATGCCCGATAACTACATTACCTATTTGAGGTATTTTTACTAAACCACGGCCATCATCACTAGGTCTATATCCAAAACCGTCGGCACCAATACTAACGTTGGTGTGAAAGATACAGTGGTTGCCAATAATACAACGTTCGCGTATCACGGTTCCAGACCATACTACCGTATGCTCACCAATAATAGTCTCATCAAAAACACATACATTAGGATATAAAATAACCCCTTGGCCTAATTCCACCTCTTTACCAACATAACAGTTGGCACCAATTTTACAATCTTTTCCAATTTTAGCCGTTTCATGAATCACCGCTGTTGGATGAATATTAGTGCCAAATACCGGTGCTGGCGGATTGAATAGATCTAAAATTTTAGCCATCGCTAAATCGGCATTTTTGACTTTTATCAAAGCCCGATTTTCTCCTGGTTCAACTTTTAAGTTATCATTTACAATGGCTATAGATGCTTTTGAATCGGCCCAAAGCTTCACGTATTTTTGACTTCCTATAAATGTTATGTGATTGTTTTGGGCTTTTTCCAGCTGTTCTGGGCCTTCAATACGTTGTTTTGTGTTGCCTATTAATTCCCCTTTAAGAATGGTATTAATATCTTGTGCTGAATACGATTTCATGTAAGAATTGCTTAATTAGTTGTTTAGTTTTAGTAAAACTAAAAGAAAAAAAGCAGTCTAGGATATTTTAAAGACAATTTATTCTTCTATTCTGTTCTCATCAAATGCAGAAGGCAGCATTTTAGGAATAAATTTTATAAATAAAGGCAATAATATGGCCCCACCAGGTAAAATAAAGATAGCCAAACTTGGTATCGATTTCATTATATCTAATAATTGATCCTGTACTTTTTTCTGTTCTTCTTCACTTAGGGCTCTGGTAGTAGATTTAGTAAGTAATACCATGAGTTCTTTACTTTCTCTAAGTTCATTCAACAAACGTTTGCTATTTCGTTTAATAAGTTTTATTACCATTTTGCTGGAGTTGTCATAGAAACTCTGAAACATATTTTTAGAACTCAGCAATGCGATTTTCTTTTTATGTAAATGATAAAATATATTAATATCAGCAATGGAATTAATAACGACTAGCTGATTAATATGTAAGTCATCACCAAGTTTTATTAATAGTTTTCGTTCTTCAATATCAATAATTTTATCGCTCCAATAGGCCATACAAGCCATATCTATGATGTAATGTTTTCCTAGAGTAGTTTCAATATTTTTTACAACATCATCATAGCTGAGGGTGTCTTTACTTTGGTATCTTAAGGAAGATTCAAACAGTTTAATTAAACTTTCGTCATATTTTGATTTTTCCTTTTTCCCTTCAAAAGCAATCAATACAATGGTTTCAATTGACGCTTCCATTTGTTTTAAATAATTTTCGCCAATAGTATTGTTTTTTAAATACTCTTGATATCCTAAGACATCAATAAACAGTAAAGCATTGGTGATAAAAAAATTGAAGTTTTTGGTAATAAGGTTGTCATCAATATGAACGCGCTTATTGATCATATCTTCAAGAAAACCAGCAGATTTTTTTTCACCTAGTAATCCTTCAAAAAATGATAATTTATAATCATCTATGGATTTATAAAAACTTATAATACTCGATATTAGATCTTCAGGTTTATTGGCCTGTTGATGAATAAAATAGAAAGCTAAAAATAAGTTGATTTTGGATAATTCTTCTTCTGTAAAGTCTTTGTTATCAATACAGTTAAAAATGACAGAAATGTTACTTCCATAGATAAAACCGCTGGACTTCAGAGCATTGTAAAAGTCAGTTTCAGAAGGTTTCAAGTCCTTTTGTTTACTTGAAATTTCTTTTAATAGTTTTTTAATCCAGCCATTCGCTGATGGATTCATGGTGTTCATTTTAACAAGACAAAGATACTTCTAAAAATTAAAAAAGCTACTTATTACAGTAGCTTTGAAATAAAATTATATAATGACTCTTATTGAATAATTCCTGTACAGCTTACTCTACCACCTGCATCACCAGTAGGTTGTGTCACATAATCATCAGTACCTGCATGCACAATCACAGCTTTGCCTAGTATATCTTTTGTTTCATCCCCACAGCCAATACACCATTGATCTGTTGCAAATGTTATAGAGCCTTTTCCGCTGGCATCAGCTGTAAAATTTCCTATATCTCCTTTGTGGTATCCTGCTTCTGCTCCCCATTGTCCATGTGGTTGTGCTGTTGGATTCCAGTGACCACCAGTAGATTTACCATCAGGTGAAGAACAATCTGCTTTTTCATGAATATGTATGGCATGAATACCTTCGGTTAAGCCTTCCATTTCAGCAACCATAGTTACTAAACCATTTTCTTCTGTAAACGTTACGGTTCCGGAAACATTACTATCACTTTTTGGTTCTAGTGTAAATTTAATGACTTTAATGTTTGAAGTCACTTCCTCTTTTTTTGTAGTGGTTTCTTCAGTTTTTTGCTCAGGTTCTTTTTGTGTATTTTTACAAGCTAAGGTCAAAACCATTATGAATGCTAATGTGAAAATTGATGTTTTTTTCATGATTGTTTTAAAATTTAATTTTGAGGTAAGTTAAGCTTAATTTAAACCTTTTGCAAATCTCATTATGACCAATATCATGTTATTAAATTTTCTATTCAATTAATTTTGTCCTAAGTTTGAAGGTATGAACAAGTCTTTAGTAAATAAATATAATATTGCTGGCCCTCGGTATACCAGCTATCCAACCGTTCCGTATTGGAATGACAATACGTTTTCTGTCGAAAAATATAAGCAATCTTTAATAACGTCATTCAATGAAAGTAATGCTAAAGAAGGGATTAGTTTATATATTCATATGCCTTTTTGTGAAAGTTTATGTACGTTTTGCGGATGCAATAAGAGAATAACGAAACAGCATGATGTTGAAACACCTTATATAGAGTCCGTATTAAAAGAATGGAATTTATATTTGAATTTGTTTAATGAAAAACCTATTATTAAGGAATTGCATCTTGGAGGCGGAACACCTACATTTTTTAATCCAGAAAATTTAAAAAAATTAATAAAAGGTATTTTGAAAGACGCCGTTCTTGCAAAGGGTCATGAATTTAGTTTTGAAGGGCATCCTAATAACACGACTAAAGCGCACTTACAAGCTTTGTATGATGTGGGATTCAATCGCGTTAGTTTTGGTGTACAAGATTATAATAGTACCGTTCAAAAGGCTATTCACCGAATTCAACCATTTGAAAATGTAAAGCGTGCTACAGAAACGGCGAGAGAAATCGGCTATTTATCTGTTGGACATGATATTATTTTTGGATTGCCGTTTCAGACTTTAGAGCATGTGGAACAAACAATTTTAAAAACAAAAGAACTTGGTCCAGACAGACTGGCTTTTTATAGTTATGCCCATGTACCATGGATTAAAGGTAATGGACAACGTGGTTTTAAAGATTCAGATTTACCAAAAGCTGAATTAAAACGTCAGCAGTATGAATTGGGCAAGCAATTGCTCATGGAAGTTGGTTATCATGAGATTGGCATGGATCATTTCGCTTTACCATCAGATTCTTTATATAAATCTATGCAAAAAAAGAGTTTACATAGAAACTTTATGGGGTATACTGCTTCAAAAACACAAACGATGATTGGTTTAGGGGTTTCCTCAATAGGTGATAGTTGGTATGGATTTGGTCAAAATGTGAAAGTCATAGAAGAGTACTACGATTTGTTAGAAAAAAATGAATTACCTGTTTACAGAGGACATATTTTAAATAATGAAGATTTAGTAATTAGAAGGCACATACTTAATTTGATGTGTAGTTTTGAGACCTCGTGGGAATCTGAGCACATGTATTTTCCTGAAATTCCTGAGGTGTTAATCAAGCTTAAGGAAATGGAACATGATGCATTGTTAGAGATCCATGCCAAATCAATTAATATTTTACCTAAAGGGCAACCTTTTGTCAGAAATATATGTATGGCTTTTGACTTATTGTTACAACGTAAAACACCTGATGTACAGTTGTTTTCAATGACCGTTTAAATTTTTATAACTTATAGCAGAGTGATTGATTTTAATTTTAAAAGGAACAACTTTTAAAAAGTTGTTCCTTTTTTATTTTTAACTATTTAAAGTGAAATCAACAGTAATTTGAGTATCTAATAATTTTGAAATAGGGCAATTTAACTCAGCATCTTTTACTGATTCTTCAAATTCATTTTTGGAGATACCTTTCACCTTTGCATCAAGGACTAAATGAGATTGTGTAATGCTACCATCATCAAGAGTTATTTTACAAGTGGTGTTCAATGATTCGGCTGTATAGTTTTTAGCTTGTAAGATAAATGCCAATTTCATAGTAAAACATCCTGCATGTGCCGCTGCAATTAATTCTTCAGGATTGGTGCCAATGCCATTTTCAAAACGTGATGAGAATGAATATTGCGTTTCATTTAAAACTTTGCTTTGTGTTGTTAAATGGCCATTACCATCTTTTCCAGTACCCGTCCAAAAGGCTTCTCCTTTTCTTTTCATGTTGATTAAATTAGTTTTTAATTGAATATTTATTTTATGTAGTGTATGAATTACATGTTCTATGTACAGTAATAAAAAAACATGTAATATTATTTTTTTAAAGATAATATTTTTATGTTAAATAAATAGCTAATAAAAAAGATAGTTCACTTGAATTAGCAAGTATGATAATGGCCTAATGGCAGTTCATCGAACCTGTTACCATATCTGAAACTGGGGCAGGAGAGATGTAAGGAATGCCCAAACCAAGACCTCTAAGGATAAAAAGAACCCCTATTAAAACCACAAAAACAGGAATCGCTTTTTGAATTTTTTGACGCATGGCCCCTTTTAAAAAGTTGCTAAAGTAAATAGCAGTGGTCATTAACGGAATGGTGCCTAATCCAAAAAATGCCATATATAGACTTCCTTCAGCGGCGTTTCCACCGGCAATAGCACCAAAAACGGCCATGTAGACTAATCCACATGGTAAAAATCCGTTCAAAAAACCAATAGTTAAAAAAGTATCAGACGTTTTTTTCTTTAAAGCAGAGCCTAAAGCAGATTTAACTTTTGAAATGACTTTATAAATTGGTTTTGATACATTGTATTTATTAAATGTTTTATAAGGGATAAGTATAACAATAATCATAATAACTCCAATGATAATAGAGAGTTGTTGCTGGAAACCAAACAAATTCAGACCTTTACCAATGAGACCAAAAACCAATCCCATAATACTGTAAGATAAAAGTCTGCCTATATGATATAAGGAAAGCTGAGTAACTTTTTTATACGTGTTATTTCGGTCAACTGGAAGCATAAATGCGATAGGTCCGCACATGCCAACACAATGGAAACTTCCTAATAGTCCTAATAAAAAGGCCGAAATAAGCATAGTTTAATATACAATTGATTTTTTAAACAGATATGACGTTTCGTTATACTGCCAATCAATTGTAATGTTCCAACGACCATCTAATAAACGTTTGTCAGGTACGAGCAAATAAGATTCAGATATTGAAATTGGAGTTTCAAAATCTAGTTGTTTGTTAGATGGTCTATATAGGAACACTTTACCAGTAATTTTTTTTGAATCAAAATTATATGGGAATTTAAAAACTATGCCTTTTGATGTTTTAGTATATGAAATATCTTCTTCAAGACCCTTGGCATTATTTTGTTTATTAATATCTTCTTGATAACCAAGTTCTGCTTTATAATAATCCTCTGTCACTAAATCATGATCATATTTTTGGTTAAAATTCATTGAAATAACAAAATACATGATAAAGGAAATAAAGCCAATAAAAGCTAAAACAATTCCAGTTCCCCAATTAAATTTCATAATATTTTTATTTTAGTTATAACTTCTTGGCCCTAAAAAGTTAACAGTCGTGGTTTCAATCAGTTTTTCATGACTATAAACCTCGATCATCAATTTATTTTTATCACCTTTTAAGTCACTTTTGTTTATCTCAATGAATAAAGTGCCTTCAGCAATGCCTTGTGACGGCACTGTAAAATTATCTTTTGTTGAAACAAGTTTAATAGTCCCTTTATATTTTCTTAATTTGAAAATAACATCATCAATTTCTTTATTTGTTTTATTTACTAATTTATATGTAAATACATTACTAATAACATTATTTTCCTTGTGCTCATACAATTGCCCGGGTAATCTTAATACTCTGGCTTCTACATCATTTCTTAAAAATAACATCCCTGTTAAAACTCCTGTAAGAATTATGAGTACGGCAATGTACCCTTTTAATCTTGCAGTTAATTTAAATGGTTCCTTATTTTCTATTTCAGCTTCACTGGCATATCTGATAAGCCCTTTTTCAAGGCCTATTTTTTCCATGATAGTATCACATTCATCAATACATGCAGTGCAATTCACACATTCCAGTTGGGTTCCGTTTCTTATATCAATATTGGTAGGACATACATGAACACATTGCTTACAATCTATACAATCACCATGACCTAGAGCCTTTCTATCTTCACCTTTACGCCATTTTTTTCTTCCATTTTCAGCCTCACCACGCTTATAGTCATAAGCGACTACTATAGATTTATTATCTAAGAGTACTCCTTGCAATCTACCATACGGACAGGCAATGATGCAGACTTGTTCTCTAAACCAGGCAAACACAAAATAAAATACTGCTGTGAATATTCCTAATGGGAATAAGGTAGACAAATGTTCTGACGGACCTTCAACAACATATTGAACCACTTTATCACTGCCTATTAAATAAGCTAAAAATACATTAGCAATCAGAAATGAAATCACTAAAAAGATAAACCATTTTAAAAGGCGTTTTCTTATTTTTTCAGCATTCCAAGGTTGTTTTGCGAGTTTAATTTGTTTGCTTCTATCACCATCTATCCAAAATTCAATACGCCTGAATACCATTTCCATAAAAATGGTTTGAGGACAAATCCATCCACAGAAAATACGACCAAAAGCTACTGTAAATAAAGTGATAAAAATAACCCCGATTAACATTGAGATGACAAATAAGTGGAAATCCTGAGGCCAAAAAGGAAAGCTAAAAACATTAAATCGACGTTCTAATATGTTGAACATCAAAAATTGATTTCCATTAATTTTTATGAATGGAGAAAAAACTAAAAAGGCTAAAAGAAAATAGCTTAGAAGCTTTCTTGACTCATACAGTCTGCCACTTGGCTTTTTAGGAAAAACCCAAGCACGCTTACCTGCTTCGTTTATGGTGCCAATCGAATCTCTAAAATTTTCGTTTTCAGGGGTTTCCATTTTGATGGAGTCATAATATTATAGAAGCAATAAAACAATCATTTATTTTGATTTATTGCTTCTTAATGTTGATAATTTTATTTAGCAGGTGCAGCAGACAAGGAATCTACTTCAGTGGTTGTTGTTTCAACAGCTGGAGCGCTCACACTTTCATCTACCCACACATCCCCTTCAGGTGCTTTAGGGTTTGCTGGTGTAGTACCTTGTAAAGACAATACATAACTCGCTACTTGTGCTATCTCAGATGGTTTAAAGTTTTGTTTCCAGGATATCATTCCTTTTCCATCACGTCCGCCCTCTGTAATAGTTTTAAATACATTTTTAATACCTCCACCTAAAATCCAGTGATTATCAGTTAAGTTTGGACCAATGCCACCTCCTCCATCAGCCATATGACATGCTATGCAATTCTGTTCAAAAATTGCTTTTCCACTATTTAAATCTGCTGGATCTGTTAAAAGTGTTACGGTATTGATGTCTATTAAATCTTTAGCATTCTTTTTATATTCGGCAATACTGATTTCGGCTTGTTTATATTCTTCAGCATATTCATCAAACTGACTATTATTTCCAAATATGTGGAAATTCACTAAATATATAGCCGCAAAAATTATAGAGGCATAAAAAGAGTATAACCACCAAGGCGGTAAAGAATTATCTAATTCTTTAATACCATCATAATTGTGATCTAAAATCAATTCACCTTCTTCTTCAATTGGTTTTGTGCCAACTAATTTTTTATAAGTGTTTTTAATCCATGCAAACTCTGGCGTTTTGTTTTTTGAGGCTAGAAAACGTTCTTTTTCTTTTGCACTTAAGCTTTGAAACATAACATTTTCTAAAGCGCCTACAATGGCTTCAATTGCAATTAGGATTATTAAGATCAAAGTTAAAAACAATAGTACTATTGGGAATTTTATAAAAGCTGGTTGCGCACCAGAATCGACAAAATATTCTACAAGCCCGAAAATTATAAAGAATATGACGGGTACTCTGATGTAAGACGGAATAAGGTTTCTCATAACAAAATATCGTTTTGGTTATTATTATCTAATGGAAGTTGACTCACTTTATTAATATATTCCTTTTTTGCAGTAAATACCCACCAAAAAAGAATGACAAAAAAAGTGAAAAATATAAGTAAAGATATGATTGGATAAATTTCAATTCCTGAAATGGTCTCCATATAATTTTTGACAAATTTTAACATGTTCCTTTTTTAATGAATTAATTATTCCTGAATATCTTTTACTTTAATATCTGTTCCTAATCGCTGCAAGTAGGCAATCATGGCTACTATTTCGCGATTTTTCATTTCCACAAACGGCCTTCCATTTTGTGCCGCATTATTTTTATCGGCTTCATAACTGGTAACAAAATCAGGGTCATTATAAAGGTTGTTTTCTATTTCAGTACCTTGATCCAGCATTTGTTGTTGCGCATTTGCAATTTCTTCTTCTGAATATGGAACACCAAGTGAAACCATAGTTTTCATTTTAGCTTCAGTTTGAGATTTATCTAATTCAGATGTTACCAGCCATTTATAATTTGGCATGATAGAACCACTTGAAGTACTTCTAGGATCATACATGTGATTTAAATGCCAGTTATCTGAGTATTTACCTCCTATGCGGTGTAAGTCTGGCCCGGTACGTTTACTTCCCCATAAAAAAGGATGGTCATAAACATATTCTCCAGCTTTAGAATATTCTCCATAGCGTTCCACTTCACTTCTGAAAGGTCTAATCATTTGTGAGTGACAACCCACGCATCCTTCGCGTATGTATAAATCGCGTCCTTCAAGTTCAAGGGGTGTATATGGTTTTACACTGGCGATAGTCGGGATATTAGATTTTACTAATATGGTTGGAACAATTTGAACAATACCACCAATTAGGATGGCAATCGTTGCAAAAATGGTTAATTTAACAGGTTTGCGTTCTAACCAAGAATGCCATGCTTCACCTGCTAATCTATGTTTAGAAACGCGCTCTAATGCAGGAGCTTCAGCTAGTTCATCGGTGACGGCGCTTCCAGATCTAATAGTCGCAATGATATTGTAAACTAAAATAAGCATACCAGTCAAGTATAAGGTGCCACCAATAGCACGCATCCAATACATAGGAATAATTTCTGAAACGGTTTCAAGGAAGTTACCATATACTAAAGTACCATCAGGATTAAATTGTTTCCACATACTGGCTTGTGTAAACCCGGCGACATACATGGGTAGGGCATACATTATGATGCCTAAGGTACCTAACCAGAAATGCAAATTAGCTAATCCTATTGAGAACAGTTTTGTTTTAAATAATCTTGGCACTAGATAATATATGATACCAAATGCCATAAAACCATTCCAGGCTAGTGCTCCAACATGCACATGTGCAATAATCCAGTCAGTAAAATGCGCAATGGCATTTACATTTTTTAATGATAACGTAGGTCCTTCAAAGGTGGCCATACCATAACCTGTGATGGCTACTACTAAAAATTTTAAAACAGGGTCAGTTCTTACTTTATCCCAGGCGCCTCTAAGTGTTAATAATCCGTTGATCATACCACCCCAAGAAGGCATTAGAAGCATTACCGAAAATGCAACCCCAAGGTTTTGAGCCCATTCAGGAAGTGCCGTGTATAATAAGTGATGAGGTCCTGCCCAGATATAGATAAAGATTAATGACCAGAAGTGAACAATGGACAGTCTATATGAATACACAGGTCGATTGGCTGCTTTTGGAACAAAATAATACATTAAACCTAAGAAAGGTGTGGTTAAAAAGAAAGCTACTGCATTGTGACCATACCACCATTGTACCAAGGCATCCTGAACCCCGGCATAAACGGAGTAAGATTTAAGGGCATTGACAGGAAGTTCTAAACTATTAAAAATATGAAGTACAGCTACGGTTACAAAAGTGGCAATATAAAACCAAATAGCAACATACAAATGGCGTTGTCTTCTCTTTAGTATTGTCCAAATCATATTAACACCAAAAACAACCCAAATTAATGCAATAGCAATATCTATAGGCCATTCTAATTCGGCATATTCTTTAGATGTTGAGTATCCTAATGGTAAAGAAATAGCAGCAGCAACAATTATCAGCTGCCAACCCCAA
Source organism: Gaetbulibacter aquiaggeris (assembly GCF_044003965.1). Classification (NCBI taxonomy): domain Bacteria; kingdom Pseudomonadati; phylum Bacteroidota; class Flavobacteriia; order Flavobacteriales; family Flavobacteriaceae; genus Gaetbulibacter; species Gaetbulibacter aquiaggeris. The sequence continues at coordinate 160,244 of NZ_JBAWKC010000005.1, read as the reverse complement.
AAATTAATATTACTTAATAGGTCGCTTGCCATACGTGTTTTTAGCAAGCGCTGTAAAGAGTAGTAAATACCGGCAAACATGGCATTTCCTACAAATGCAAAAATAACCGCATTGGTGTGTAAAGGTCTTAAACGACCAAAACTTAGCCAAGATATGCCATCAGTCATGTTAGGGAATAAAAACATAAATGCAAGTATTAAACCTACAAGCATTCCCACAACACCAAAGACTATTGTGGCATAAATGAATTTTGTAACGATTTTATTATCGTAATGAAATTGTTGCATTTCCATAATTATAAAAATTAATCTTTTTTGGTTAGAATTGATTTATTGGATTTTTCTTTTACAAGTTCGTCTTCAAACAACATACGAACGGAAGGAGTATAACTGTCATCAAACTGGCCATTTTTTACGGCAATAATAAAGGCTATAAAAAAAATAATAGCAACAATAATGCTTACAGTCAGCATTATATAAATGACACTCATACCTTGTTATATTTAAGTGTTAAAAATACTTTCATGGTTTATCTAATAAAATGATATATATCATGTTTTACTTTAATTTTCTTCCGGCTATGTTTGTTGACAGCGTGGTAAATACAACCACACTTATTGAACTTAATGGCATTAAAATAGCTGCAAAAACAGGTGACAATTGACCCGTTATAGCAAAATAAAGTCCAATAATATTATAAATAAAGGATAAAGCAAAACTCCATTTAATAATTTTTATAGCGGTTTTTGAAAGCTTTATGTAATGGTCTAATTGATTAAATTTTGAAGCATCCAAGATGGCATCACAGGCAGGAGAAAATACATTGACGTTTTCTGAAATAGCAATACCTACATTACTTTGTGCCAAGGCTCCTGCATCATTTAATCCATCACCTACCATTAAAATATGGGCGCCTTCACTTTGATGGTATTTTATATATTCTAATTTGTCTTCTGGTTTTTGGTTAAATAATAATTTTGTTTTTGCGGGTAATAATTTGGTTAAATTTTCTTTTTCGCCTTCATTATCTCCTGAAAGAATGACTAAATCAAATTCCTTTTTTAATGTATTAAATAAATATGATAAGCCTTTCCTATACGCATTGTAAAAGGTGAATTTGCCTTTGTAGGTATTATTAGTGCTTACATGTACAATAGTGTTTAAAGAAGTGTTCTCATTTGTGTAACCCACAAAAGGAGCAGAGCCTATTTTTATTTGTGTTTCTTTATATTGGCCTGTAATTCCTTCACCAATATATTCCTGATAATTGTCTAATGAAACAATATTATGATCATTCAGAAGCTCGTATAAAGCTCGACTTAATGGGTGATTTGAGCCTCTTAAAGTGCTCTTTAAAGTTAATTCTTCTTCATCTGAAAGATTGGTGCCTTCATAATTTATAGTGGTGTTTTTATTTGATGTAATAGTTCCAGTTTTATCAAAAATGATGGTGTCTATTTTAGCTAATTGTTCAATGACACTGGCATTTTTCAGATAGAATTTTTTAGTTCCTAAAATGCGTAAAATATTTCCAAATGTAAAAGGGGCTGAAAGTGCTAGAGCACATGGGCAGGCAATAATTAAAATGGCTGTAAAAACATTTAAAGCTTTGCTGGAATCAGTAAAAAGCCAAAAACTTGTTGAAATGATAGCGATGGATAAAATAGCTATTGTAAAATATTTACTGATACTATTTGTGATGCTTGTAAAAGATTCTTCTTTATCTGTTTTAAAAACGTCATTACTCCATAACTGGGTTAAATAACTTTGCTCTACAGATTTTAAAACATCAACTTCAATAACCCCATCGAGCTGTTTTCCGCCTGCAAAAAGTTTGTCACCTGAATTTTTTGTGACCGCTTTAGCTTCTCCGGTTACAAAACTATAATCTATATGTGCTTTTCCTTTAATTAAAATACAATCTACTGGAATCAATTCTTCATTTCTTATTAAGAGTCTGTCACCTTTTTCAATATCATAAACCTGAACAGATTCCTCTTTTCCATTGGGTAAAATTTTAGTAATACCTATGGGAAAGTATGATTTGTAATCGCGCTCAAAAGATAGGAAAGAATATGTTTTTTGTTGAAAAAACCTTCCTAGTAACAGGAAGAAAATAAGGCCTGTTAAGCTATCAAAAAAGCCCGGACCAATATCATAAATAATTTCTACGGAACTTCTTATAAACAGCACTAGGATTCCTAAAGCTATGGGCACATCAATGTTTAATATTTTAGACCGCAATCCTTTGTAAGCTGAAATAAAATATTCTTGTGCGGAATAAAAAACGACGGGAATAGAATAAGAAAACATGAGCCACCTAAATAAAGGCTTATATTGTTCAAGCCAAAATTCATTCACTTCAAAATATTCCGGAAAAGATAAAAACATCACATTTCCGAAAGCAAATCCTGCAAACCCTAGTTTATATATTAAAGATCGGTCAATATTTTTCTTGCTAGGACCATAATCATCTAAACTAATAAACGGTTCATAGCCTATACTATTTAATAGAATCACTAAATTTTTTAAACTAAGGGTTTCAGAATTATAAGTAATTCTGACATTCTTTTTACCAAAGTTTACCATGGAGAAGCTGACCGACGGATGAATTTTACTTAAATTTTCTAACACCCAAATACATGAGCTACAATGGATATGAGGAATGTATAAGGTGATTATTTGCGTTTTTTCATCATTAAATTCAAGTAATTTTTCAACAATCTTTTCATTATCTAAAAAATTATATTTGCCTTCAATTTCTTTTGGAGTAGAACCTGGTGCTTGCTGTAAATCATAATAACAGGTCAAATCATTTTCTGAAAATATTTCATAAACAGTTTTGCAGCCATTGCAGCAAAATGACTTTTCATCAAATATGATTTCAGAATTTGTTGTGTCTAAACCACAGTGGAAACAAGTATGATGTTCCATAAATTTATTTACTCCTTTTGTACCTTTTGCAAAGATTTCAAAGATAACCAAATTGAAATATGATATATGTCATGTTTATAAAATATGATAATTGTTAGGTTTTAATTATTTTTACAACTCTTTAAATAAGACTATGGGTAACTATGGGTAAGTGTGAACAATGTATTATTAAACAATTTAATTCTCTTAAGACTTTGACAAACGAAGAATTAATGAGAATATCAAGTTGTAAAACCACCAGAACAGTAAAAAAAGGGGAAGTGATCTTTGAAGAAGGGGATGTATTAAAAGGTATTTACTGTGTTAGAGATGGTATTTGCAAACTCACCAAATTAAGTTCAAACGGAAAGGATCAGATTATAAAATTAGTGGTTAAAGGGGAGTTATTGGGTCAACGTTCATTAGTAAGTGATGAAAGTGTGAATCTTAGTGCCATTGCTCTAAATGATATGGAATTATGTTTTATACCAAAAGCCGAAATTATGATTGATCTTCAAAAAAATACTAATTTCACTTATGATTTATTAAAAGAGATGGCTTTAGATTTAAAAGAAGCTGATGATATTATTGTAAATATGGCTCAGAAATCTGTGAGACAACGTTTAGCTGAAACTTTGATTTACATTAATGATAGTTTTGGAACGAAATCTGACGGTACTTTAAGTGTATTGTTGTCAAGAGAAGATTTTGCAAATATTATTGGCACTGCCACAGAATCAACCATCAGAGTGATTTCTCAATTTAAAAAAGAAAGGCTTATCACCACTATAGGGAAACAAATTAAAATAATTGATATAGAGGGTTTAAAACGTGTAGAATAACCTTAAGACATGATAATAAAAAGGCTCTGAAATTTCAGAGCCTTTTTTGTTTTAATCAATTTCGAATGACTTTATTTCTTTAAATGGATTAATTTGTAATTGTTCCATTTTTACTTGATAAGGGGTCCAAGTTTCTATAAAGAATTTATTGGTTTTATCTAAAGCATCAATTAATGCATCTTTAGCATTTTTTATTAGAGCAGTTTCTGTTGATGTCAATCCGTTTTGTCTGGAGCTAACATACCCATTAGCAAGTCCTATTCTTTGATTTACGGTGGTTTCGGGATTGCGAGTGATTCCTTGACGTTTATCTTCTTTTCCTAAATAAATATCAATAATAGCATCAATTTGTTTAATAATGTCCTTGGAAGATTTTATCTCATCTTTATATTTGTCTTTATTAAGTTTCTTTAAATCTGTTTGAAATTTTTCCGCGGTTTGTTTGCTTTCAATTAATTGTTTAACGGCATCAGCCATAGACTGTTGCATGGTTTCTAAATTTTTAGAAGCCGCATAAACTTGATCAATGTTTGATAAGGACACCTCAAGTCTAGGGTCTGTCTTAACTAAAATTATTTTTTCTGAAACCTGGTCACCAAAAGAAATAGCGACTTTATAGTTCCCTGGTTTTACGGTGACGCCACCTGGTTCTCTATTTCTTTTATTAACCTTTCTGGAGGGTCTGTCAACTCCTGCTTCATCAAGAGACCATGTTAATCTGTGGATACCAGAAGAATCAGGAGCTTTTTCCTTAAGAGTTCTAATTAAACGATCCCCATCATAAACCATCATTTTAATAGAATCCCATGTCACTTTAGCATCTTCTTTTTCTTTAGTTTCATCTTCTTCATTTTCATCAACCTCTTCATCTTTCTTTTTGTCCTTATCTTCTGTTTTCTTTTCATCAATGGTAACATAATAGGACAATTGAGCGCCAAAACCTCTATTTTTACCATTAAACATGTCGTCAGCACCAAATCGACTACCCGATGGTTGCTGATAAGCTGCTAAGTAGGCCGTTGGTGGTGTGAACAATTCTAATTTTTGGTTAAGAATTTCTTTGTTTTTTGCAAGTGCTCGTAAAGGTCTAATATCATCAAGAACCCAGGCGGCTCTTCCAAAAGTGCCTATCACTAAATCATTTTCTCTTTGTTGAATAATCAGGTCTTTTACTGAAACCGTAGGAAAGCCTGCCGTCCATTTAGTCCATTTATTTCCTGCATCCATTGAAATGTAAAGGCCATCATCGGTTCCTAAAAACATCAAATTAGGCTCTTCAAAATCTTCTAGAATACACAGGGCATAACTCTTCACATCATTCTCATCAACAATTCGTTCCCAATTTTTACCGTAATCTTTGGTTCTGAAAGCATACGGTGTATAATTAAAACGTCTGTAATCATTAGCAATTAACAAGGCTTCCCCTTTATTTTTATTGGATGCTTTTATTTGTGGAATCCAACTTCCCTGAGGTAATCCTTTAATGTTTTTCGAGACATCTGTCCAGCTACCACCGCCATTTTGGGTCATTTGTACTCTGCCATCATCTGTTCCAACCCAAATCATATCTTTTTCAATCGGTGAAGGTTCAATTACAATAATGGTGGTATAGTTTTCTGCTCCGGTGGCATCCATAGTAAGACCACCACTTTGATCTTGCTTTTGTTTTTCTGGATCATTAGTTGTTAAATCAGGAGATATTATGGACCAGGTCTCACCTTTATCAATCGATTTATGTACAAACTGACTGCCAAAATAGATAGTACTATTATTATAAGGATCAATATTAATCGCGGCATTCCAGTTGAATCTTAAATCAATATTCGGTTCTGGATGTGTAGGTCTTACAATATAATTATTTCCAGTTTGCCAATCATACCTGCTTACATAGCCTTGTTGGCTCATAGACCATCCAAACCGGGAATCATCTTTATCCGGAACCACATCAAAACCATCTCCAAAACTTATTTCTTGCCAATAGGAGTTTCTTATTCCCTGAGCTTTCCAAACATAGGCAGGACCTCTCCAGGACCCGTTATCCTGCATGCCCCCATATACGTTATAAGGATATTCATTATCAATGGCAATGTGATAAAACTGTCCAACAGGAAGGTTACCTATAAAACGCCATGACTTTCCGCCATCTTTAGTAATATTCATACCGCCATCATTACCATCAATCATAAAGTTCCCATTTGTTGGATGAATCCAAAAAGCATGATGATCTGGATGAACCCCATTATCAGCACCATATGAGGGCATTAATTGACTAAATTTTTTTCCTCCATCTTCACTTACATTGACGAATGTAAAAACAGAGTAGACTCTGTTCTCATTTTGCGGATCTACATATAATTCAGAATAATAAAAAGGCCGGTTTCCAATATCGTCATTCTCATTTATTTTTTCCCATTTAAAACCACCGTCCACACTTTTATATAAGGCATTTTTTTTAGCTTCGACTAAAGCATAAATAATATTGGGTTTATTTCTTGCAATGGCAACCCCAATACGCCCTAAGTTTCCTTTTGGAAATCCATCATGATCATCTATTTTATGCCATGATTTCCCACCGTCATGAGTTAAAAACAAACCGGAGCCTTCTCCACCAGAATTAAAAAACCAGGGATCTCTTTTATGTTCCCACATGGCGGCGATTAATTTATTTGGATTGGTTGGGTCCATAATCAAATCAGCTGCTCCAGATTTATTGTTGGTAAATAATATTTTATTCCATGTTTGTCCGCCATCTGTTGTTTTAAAGATGCCTCTTTCAGGATGTTCACCCCAAGGCGAACCAATGGCGGCAACATAAATAATAGTGGGATTGGTTGGGTCTATGACTATTCTGTGAATATGACGTGTTTTTTCTAGACCCATAGAAATCCAATGTTTTCCGCCATCTAATGATTTGTAAATGCCATACCCACCATTCAAACTGTTTCTTGGGTTTCCTTCTCCGGTGCCTACCCAAATCACACTTGGATTCGATTGCTGAATAGCAACAGCCCCAATAGAAGCAGTCACTTCGTTATCAAAGACCGGATTCCATTTTATGCCTCCAGAAGTTGATTTCCATAGGCCACCAGAGGCTGTTCCAACGTACATGATATCAGGATTACTTTGAACTACATCAATAGAAGTCACTCTTCCGGACATACCTCCGGGTCCAATATTTCTTGGTTTCATGTTTTTAACTAGATCCATAGAAAAATCTTGAGAAAAAAACGATTGGGTGATGAGAAGAACGAATATTAAAAGGCTATTTTTCATGATGTAAAATTTTGATTCATCTAAAATAGCGAAAACTTATTATTGAATTCATAAAATTGATGTTGTTCCTTCTAATTGATGTATAAAAAGTAGTATTTTTATGGAGCTATGACAAAAAATATATCTCACAAAAAGGGCTTTGTTTTTAAAACCTATGAAGCACCTAATTTATCACCTTTTGAAAAACTCTTTGATATTTTTAAAGATTTGATTACGCATACTTCAGGGGATTTTGATGAGGCTATTGACTGGTTAAGAGAATTAGATAAAGAATATAAATTAACTACGTCTGAATACACTATTGATGATTTTATAGAAGATCTTAAAAAGAAAGGTTATATAAGAGAAGAAATTGATCCTGATGGAAATGGTGCTTTGGCTATCACTGCAAAAACAGAACGCGCCATAAGACAACAGGCATTAGATCAAATTTTTGGAAGTATTAAAAGAAGTGGTCAAGGAAATCATAAAAGTAAGAGCCCTGGAATAGGGGATGAGCACACCGGCGATTTTAGGAACTACCAGTTTGGTGATTCTTTAGATAAAGTCTCCATTACCGAAAGTTTAAAGAATGCTCAGATCAATCACGGCATAGGTGATTTTAGCATCTCAGAAGAAGATTTAGTTGTTGAGGAAACGTTGCACAAATCTCAAATGAGTACCGTTTTAATGATTGATATTAGTCACAGTATGATTCTATATGGAGAAGATAGAATTACCCCGGCTAAGAAAGTGGCGATGGCTCTGGCAGAATTAATCACCACAAGATACCCAAAAGACACTTTAGACATTTTAGTATTTGGAAACGATGCCTGGCAAATAGAAATTAAAGACTTACCCTATTTAAAAGTGGGACCTTATCATACTAACACAGTTGCAGGATTGCAGTTAGCTATGGATTTGCTTCGCAGAAAGCGTAATACCAATAAACAAATATTTATGATTACCGATGGGAAGCCCAGTTGTTTAAGGTTGCCAGACGGACAGTATTATAAAAACAGTAATGGTTTAGACAAACATATTGTTAATAAATGTTATGCCACGGCACAGCAGGCAAGACGCTTACACATTCCAATCACTACCTTTATGATTGCACAAGACCCGTATTTAATGCAATTTGTTAGGGAATTCACCTATGCAAATCAAGGAAAAGCTTTTTACACTGGGTTAAAAGGCTTGGGAGAAATGATTTTTGAAGATTATGAAACCAATAGAAAAAAAAGAATTAGAGGATAAAAACTTATGAAAATTGAAACAATAAAAACCTTAGGCGCCTTAAATAAAGCAGGGTATAAAAGTAAATCTATAAAAGATGAGTTGAGAGATAATTTAATTCAGAAAATAAAGAATAAAGAAACCACTTTTGAAGGCGTTCATGGTTATGAAAGTACCGTCATACCAGAGTTGGAACGCGCTATTTTATCTCGTCATAATATCAATTTATTAGGTTTACGCGGACAGGCAAAAACGCGGTTAGCACGATTAATGATCAATTTATTAGATGAATATATCCCCTATGTTGAAGGATCTGAAGTTAATGATGATCCTTTAAATCCTATTTCACGCTTTGCTATTGAATTAATTAAAGAAAAGGGACAAGACACCCCAATTGCCTGGTTGCACAGAAGTGAGCGCTTTGCAGAAAAGCTGGCCACACCAGATGTTACTGTAGCCGATATTATTGGCGATGTTGACCCTATAAAAGCAGCTAATTTAAAATTAAGTTATGCAGATGATCGAGTGATTCATTATGGTATGATTCCTCGCGCCAATCGCTGTATTTTTGTAATTAATGAGTTGCCAGATTTGCAAGCAAGAATTCAAGTGGCGCTGTTTAATATTTTACAGGAAGGTGATATTCAAATTCGTGGGTTTAAAGTAAGACTACCTTTAGATATTCAGTTTTTATTTACTGCAAACCCTGAAGATTATACCAATAGAGGAAGTATCGTTACGCCTTTAAAGGATAGAATAGGTTCCCAGATATTAACGCATTACCCGGTTGATATAGAAACGGCCAGATTAATTACAGAACAAGAAGCTAAACTAGTAGAAAGTCAGAAAGAAATGGTGGTAGTACCAGATTTAGCCAGAGATTTATTAGAACAAATTGTTTTTGAAGCGCGTGAAAGTGACTTTATTGATGCAAAAAGTGGGGTAAGTGCCAGATTGAGCATTACCGCCTTAGAAAATTTATTAAGTACTGCAGAGCGCAGAGCTTTGAAAGCAGGCGATGCCAAAACAATGGTGCGATTAAGTGATTTTATTGGAATTATTCCATCCATTACTGGTAAGGTGGAACTGGTTTATGAAGGAGAACAAGAAGGTGCGGCAGTAGTAGCCTATAACTTAATAGGTGAAGCCGTAAAAAGTTTGTTCGAGGAGTTTTTTCCAAAGATTGAAAAGTTAAAAGCTCAAGATGAAGAATCACCTTATGATGATATTGTCTCTTGGTTTTTTAATCAAAAGGAAGGGTTTGAATTATTAGATGATGCCCGAGAGAAAGCATATAAAAATCTGCTGGATGCCATTTCGCCTTTAGATGATTTATTAGGAAAACACCAACCCAATTTAGCAAAGGAAGACAGCTATTTTGTGAAGGAATTTGTGCTGTGGGCTTTAGTGGAGTTTAAGCAATTAAGTAAATATCGATTTACAGAAGGCACTCAGTTTAAAGATCCTTATGGGAGTTTTATAAGTGGTATTTAATTACCAATCACCTCTGCTTTTAATATTATGAGCGCATAATTGAATAATTTCAGTGATGCGCTTTTGTCTGGTGGCATCTCGTTTAGCTTGATTGAGCCAGTATAAATAGCTTTTTCTGTAAGATGGGGAAAAGTTTTGATAGTTATTAAATGCTGTGGAGTTTTTATCAAATGCACTTCCTAAATCTTCAGGAATAATACCTTTTTCAACATCATCTAAAACTGACCAGTAACCATTTTGTTTTGCTATTTCAATTTTTTTTAATCCGGCATCATGCATTAAGCCACATGCCAACAACTCTTTAATATATCTTTTATTTAAAGCACTCCAGACACTTTTTTGGTTTCGTGGAGTAAAATATTGTCTGCGTTTACCATTGCCCAAACTTTTAACTGTTGAATCTATCCAGCCATAACATAAAGCTACTTTAACCGCTTCTTCCCAGCGCATACTGTCCGCTTCATGGTCAACCTTGTAAAAGATTAAATAAACGCCTTTTGATGTACAATGATTTTCGTGTAACCATTTTCGCCATTCATCATGATTCTTAAAATATAATTCTGAGGTTTCTTCGGTCACTTATATTTTGTTTACATCAACATAAAAATTTCTGTCAACTTTTAAGACAGGGTTATTATATTCTATTGGCATTGTTTTCCATTGAGCGGTTGGAAAGATCCATTGTTCTTTATCGTTTATTGTCACTTGAATTGGCATGTCAAATTGATCTACAATATGTGTCCATCTGTATTTTAATTCTTTATTTTCAATTTTATATTCTAAAGTTGGAATTTCAGTAGTTCTTAAATACTGATTAAAAAAGGCTGTTAAATCAATACCCGTTTCTTTACTTAAATAATCTTCAATTTGTTGTGTAGTGACTGTTTGATGATAAAAAGTTCTATTTAAACCTCTTAATATTTGACGCCATTTTTCGTCATTTTCAATAAGCTGTCTTAAAGTGTGTAACATATTAGCGCCTTTAGGATACATATCTCCTGAGCCTTCTTTATTAACATTGTAATAACCAATTATTGGTCGGTCATTTCTTATGTTTTGTCTGGTACCAATAACATAATCAGCAGACGCTTCTTTTCCATAATAATAGTCTACAAATAAATTTTCAGAATAAGCCGTAAATCCTTCGTGAATCCACATATCGGCAATGTCTTTATAGGTAATATTATTTGCAAACCATTCGTGACCCGATTCATGAATAATGATGAAATCAGATTTTAAACCCCAGCCTGTTCCTGATAAATCCCTTCCTAAATACCCTTTCATATATTTGTTTCCATAAGTAACAGAGCTTTGGTGTTCCATGCCCAAATAGGGTACTTCGACTAACTTATAGCCATCTTTGTAAAACGGATACGGACCAAACCAATATTCAAAAGCTTTCATCATTTTTGGTGCATCTTTAAAATGTTCTTTAGCTTTTTCTAGATTATCTTTCAATACGTAATAATCCATATCTAAGTTGCCATTTTCTCCATCATAAACTTCTGAGAAATGAGCATAATCGGCAATATTAACATTGACACCATAATTATTTATAGGATTATCAACAAACCAACTGAAAGTTTTTGTGTCGCCATATTGTTCCACGCTTCTCAATCTGCCATTAGATACATCCATTAAGCCTTTAGGCGTGTTTACGCTAATTAACATACTATCTACTTCATCATACATATGGTCTTTACAAGGCCACCAGACGCTTGCTCCTAAACCTTGACATGATGTGGCTACAAAATCATTTCCGTTGCCGTCTTTTTTCCATGAAAACCCACCATCCCAAGGTGCTCTTACTGCTTCTTTGGGGTTGCCCTCATAGAAAATTTCAATAGTTTTAATACTTCCTATATCTTGAACACTGTTAAGTTTTATAAAATGAGCATTACCATCATTTACAATGTTTAATTCTTCTCCATCTTGAACCACTTTGGTTATTTTTAATGGGGCTTGTAAATCAATTTGTAAATCTTTCTGTGAGTCAATCACTTTATATTGGATCGTATTACTGCCAGAAATAAATTTTATTTCAGGTTCTACTTTTATATTTAAGTGGTAATAAGTTAAATCCCACCAAGAACGCTCAGGTGTGATAGTTCCTCTGAGTGTGTCTTGTTTTGTAAAATTATTTTTTTCTTCTAATAGACCTTGTGCCTGAAGAAACGAGTTTCCTGATGAAACAATAATGGCGATTAATATGAGCCTTTTCAACATATTACAAATATTTAGTTTCTCATTAATTTATTAGGAAATACAACGGGGCTTTCAAAGCCATTTTTTCCCACAGAAGCAATGCCAAAGAAATAATTATCAATAACAACACCTTTTAGGACGAACTCTGAAACATCGCCTACAAAGCGACTATTATCCCATGTTGGTGATGTGGTATCACGCCAATAAATTTTATAACCAACGGCACCATCTACTTTATCCCACTCAAATTTTGCGGAAGCTTCAACAATTCCGCCAATGGCCACATTTTTAGGTGCTGGTGGAGCCCAAGCTAAACTTGCTAAATTTATAGCATTTACGGCAGTAAGTTTTTTAGCATAATCAAAATTGACGTGTTCAATAACATCACCATATTTAATACCATTTTCTTCTCTAACATTTTGATGCTGCTGTGTGTAATTTTCATGTGCTTCCATGATTCGAATACCTGCAAAACCTAAATCGTTAAAAGGGCGATGATGGCCACCACGGCCAAAACGATCTAATCTGTACACCATCATAGGGTTCATTTCTGGCATATATGTTTTTACATTTTTATGAACGTATCTGGCTAACTGTCGAGAGATGCCATCAACTTCGCCGCCATAAAAACGTCTCATTTGTCGTTCACGTTCTGTTTCGGTTGGTGGTACTGGTTCTGAGAAAATTCTAAAGCTTCTATTATCGATAACCCCATCAACACCTTTAATATTTCCAATCATATCATTGTTTAAAACCCCAATAATGTCCCAACCTTGTTCCTGAGCATATTTTGCTAAACCTGCACCTCCAAAAAGACCTTGCTCTTCACCTGAAAGCCCTACATAAATAATGCTATTCTCAAATTTGTACTTTGATAAAACTCTGGCCGCTTCCATTGTGCCAGCCATTCCTGAAGCATTATCATTGGCTCCAGGTGCATCATTAGTAAAATCCATGGTATCACCTGCACGAGAGTCAATATCGCCACTCATGATAATATATCTGTTGGGATATTTGGTTCCTTTTTGAACGGCTACCACATTAATTACCCAGGCATCATGAGGTACCCTAGAATTCCCTTCTTTAGTCACAAAATCTTTTTGATAAAATACGTTTAAGCACTCGTTACAATCATTTGAGATGGATTCAAATTCAGATTTTATCCAACGTCTTGCAGCTCCAATACCATGGGTCTTTGAAATGGTATCACTAAAGGTATTCCTAGTTCCAAAATTAACGAGGGTTTGTATGCTTTTTTCAATTTTTTTGGGAGAAATACTATCAATAATTTGATAGAGTTTTACCTGTGATTGTGCTATTATGATTTGAAATGAAAAGAATAGCGCAACAGTCCATAATTTATTCATGATTTATTTTTTACTAAAATAATAAAAAATCACTTTATCTAAATGGTAATATGTTAAATCGTCATGCATCATTTCAGGATTGATAAAACCTTTTGAAATATCCTCTCGGGAGAAATTTTATTCATTATTAGGCAACCCCTGATATTGAATTGCTAAAAACGCCATAATGACTATCGTAATTTTTAGAAAGAACTTAGTCGTTATAATCTTTAAAAACTCAGTTAAAATCTTTTTTTATACAAGTTAAAAAGTGCAGAGGCGTTTTGATTGAACGTTAAGGGCTCATAATTTTTTATGCATTCTGCCATTTTATTCTATCTGTTTTAGATTTAATAATAATTAAATTTAAAATTGGGAAGATTTGGAATTAATTAATGTATCTTCGGTTTATTCTTACAAAGTTAATAGTATTTTATTACCCTCAACTTCAGACTTTAACCATTTATTGTTTTGGAAAACTTTTTATTAACCAAACCAATTAAACAAATGAAAAAATTATTCAATTTATTAACCCTGTCATTGCTATTAGTAGCTTGTCAGGAAGACGGAGTAACTGTGCAATCTAATGACAGTCAAGCTAGTAAGGGGTTTGATCAAAGCTTTATTAAAAAAATAGAGGTTAATTTCGATGCAGGCATACAAGCAAAACGAGGTGGCAAGAGTAATAATGACCCCGTTCTAGATTTTATGATTCAAATTAATGCTGCTCTTGTGGGTCAAGGCATTAAGCTGGAAAAAGTTGAAATATTGGGAGTAGATGAAGCAGGAAGAACCGTATTTTTTGATGATAAAGGAAGTAAACAAATTGATTTTGACTGGGTACCAAATGATCCTCGAAATAACGGTTTTGGTGCAGCAGTCCCATATTGGATTGATAACACACAATTGGGCACAAGTTCAGGTATGAGTGAACAGGCTACATTTGATGCCATGGTTAATTCCATGAATAATTGGGATGCAGTGGCATGTTCTGGTGGTCTTGACATTCCATTTTTATTCTCATCTGATTTTGACATTGGACTTGTTCAGTTTTTTACTGGATTTGGGGGGTCTGGACTCGTGATTACAGGAGCAATTGCCCATGCAGGAATTTTACCTGCTGCTTTTTTTGAAACTGCACTTGGACCGGGTGCAGGGACAGGTACTCTTGGCGTAACATTTACATTTAGCTATGGTACTGATATTGATGGAAATGGTAAAGGAGACACCGCTTTAAGTGAAATCTACATTAATGATGGTTTTAATTGGCAGGATGCTCCAAACGATGTTTTATTTGATGTTGATAATGCTATAGATTTTGAAACTGTTGTACTTCATGAGGTAGGCCATGGTTTAAGTCAAGATCATTTTGGAACGGCTTTTAGAGATGGTGGTAGTGGTGCGCTTCATTTTTCTCCAGCCGCTCTAATGAATGCAGCTTATTCTGTTGGAAGAAGGGATATCTCTGGGACTGATGAAGCCGGGTATTGCAGTAACTGGGGTGTATGGCCTAATAATTAAAGTAGTCTTTAAATAGATGCTATAATAAAAAACGCTCCCAATATTGGGAGCGTTTTTACATTTGAATGAGTCAAAAATTATTAAAAACAATACCTGTTTTCTGCTTTTACTTTTTCAGCTATATCCCTGCGCAGATCTACAATATCCGGATAATTAGTATATTTCACAAAGCGTTTGAGACCCATTAACAGCATACGCTGTTCGTCGCCTTCTGCAAATGAAATGATACTTTCTTTACCATTTTTCTCAACAATTGAAACGGCGTTGTATAAATATAATTTAGCCATCGCTATTTGAACTTTTTGAGCCTCTTCACCAAAACGTTTTGCATTTTTCTCCGTTCTTAAAATGGCAGATTCTGCCATATATATTTCAATTAATATGTCTGAAGCAGCAATTAATAATTGTTGATGGCTATCTAAATCTGGTCCAAATTTTTGAACTGCGGCCCCTGCAACCATTAAAAATATCTTTTTAAGTTTTGCTATCATGTCTTTTTCCTCAGAAAACAACTCAGAATAGTCTGGAGTTTCAAAGGATGGAATTCCCATAAGTTCGTTAGCTACTGCAGTGGCCGGGCCTAATAGATCGACATGACCTTTCATGGCTTTTTTAACTAACATGCCAACTGAGAGCATTCTGTTTATTTCATTGGTGCCTTCATAAATTCTGGCAATTCTTGCATCTCTCCAGGCAGCTTCCATTGGGGTGTCTTCTGAGAATCCCATGCCACCAAAAATTTGAATACCTTCATCAGCACAGTTTTGAACATCTTCAGAAACGGCCACTTTTAAAATAGAACATTCTATAGCATATTCTTCAACGCCTTTTAGTTCTGCTTCCTGATGTGTGTTCCCCGCAGCAACACGAAGGGCTATACGGTCTTCAATGTCTTTTGCGGCTCTGTAACATGCAGATTCCCCCGCATAAGCACTGGCAGACATTTCAGCCAATTTGGCTTTTATGGCACCAAAATCAGCAATAGCTGTATTAAATTGTTTTCTTTCATTAGCGTATTGCACCGCGATAGTAGTAATGCGTCTTTGTGAATCAAGGCAAGCAGCCGCTAATTTAATACGTCCAACGTTTAACGCATTCATAGCAATTTTAAACCCATTACCTCTTTCAGATAACATGTTTTCAACTGGTACAACGGTGTCAGTAAAGAATACTTGACGTGTTGAGGAGGAACGAATACCTAATTTATGCTCTTCTTCCCCTAAAGTAATTCCGTTTGGCTTGTCTTTATTATATTCTACAATAAAACCAGTAATGTTTTTATCATTTTCAATGCGGGCAAATACGATCATTAATTTGCAAAAACCTGCATTAGAGATCCACATTTTTTGACCATTAATTTTATAGCTTTTCCCATCTTCAGATAAGGTAGCAGTTGTTTTGCCTGAATTGGCATCACTTCCTGCACCAGGTTCTGTTAAACAATAGGCCCCAAACCATTCACCAGTAGCCAGTTTTGGAATGTATTTTTGTTTTTGTTCTTCAGTCCCGTATAATATTATCGGCAATGTGCCAATGCCAGTATGAGCACCAAAGGCCGTACTAAAAGAACCTGTTCCGCTGGAGATATAGTCACAGGTTAACAATGTTGAAACAAAGCCCATACCCAAACCTCCATAAGCTTCAGGAACTGCCACACTTAAAAACCCAAGATCACCTGCTTTTTTCATACATGATTCTGTGAGCGCATAATCTTTCGCTTCAAATCTTGACTTATAAGGAATGATTTCACGATCATTAAATTCCATTACTGCTTCTTTCATCATTTTTTGTTCCTCCGAGAAATCTTCAGGAGTAAACACGTCTTCACATTTAGTTTCTTTTACCAGAAATTGACCACCTCTTAATAAGTCTTTGTCTTTTGTTTCCATTTTTTTAATACTGTTTTTTTAATTTAAAAATTCAAATATGCCACAAGCTCCCTGTCCAGTTCCAACGCACATAGTGACTGCCCCATATTTATTTTTCATGTTCTGTTTACGCATTTCATCAAATAGTTGTACTGATAATTTTGCTCCGGTACATCCTAGAGGATGACCTAATGCGATGGCACCTCCATTAACATTTATGATATTAGGATTGAGGTTTAATTCTCTGATAACAGCCAATGATTGAGATGCAAAAGCTTCATTTAGTTCTATTAGAGATAAATCCTCTTGTTTTAAGCCGGCTAGTTTAAGCGCCTTTGGAATGGCTTTTACCGGGCCAATCCCCATAATTCTGGGTTCAACACCAGCAGCGGCATAATTTACCAATCTTGCAATCGGTTCTAGATTTAATTCTTTGACCATGTCTTCACTCATCACCATGACAAAAGCGGCACCATCACTCATTTGTGACGAGTTACCAGCTGTGACACTTCCATTAGCGGCAAATACTGGACGTAATTTCCCCAATGCTTCTACACTTGTTCCTGCTCGCGGACCTTCATCTTTTGTAACTGTATACTTTTTAGTAGCTCGTTTCCCGTTTTCATCAACATAGATCTGTTCTACCTCTATAGGTGCAATTTGCTCTTGAAAACGATTTTCAGCCAGGGCTTTCAGGGCTTTCATATGTGAATTATAGGCGAATTCATCTTGATCTTCACGTGAAATTTTAAATTGATTTGCAACGGCCTCAGCCGTATTTCCCATACCCCAATAATAATCTTCATGCCCGGATTTAATGGTGTCATAATTTAATTCTGGTTTAAAACCTGTCATTGGGACCGAACTCATGCTTTCTGCACCACCAGCAATAATACAATCGGCCATACCGGCTTGTATTTTAGCAGCTGCAATAGCAATGGTTTCAACTCCTGACGAGCAAAACCGATTAACGGTTACACCCGGCACATCAACACTATTCAATCCAATTAGTGATATAAATCTGGCCATATTAAGTCCTTGAGAACCTTCAGGCATGGCATTTCCAACAATAACGTCATCAATGCGTTTTACATCTAGATTTGGTAATTCCTTCATCATGTATTGAATGGTCTCTGCGCCCAATTCATCGGCTCTTTTAAAGCGGAATACTCCTTTTGGAGCTTTTCCAACCGCGGTTCTATATGCTTTTACTATATATGCTTGTCTCATTTTTTTAGTTTCTTAAAGGTTTTCCTGTTTTTAACATGTGTTGAATACGTTCTAAAGTCTTGCGCTCTGTACATAAACTTAAGAAGGCTTCTCGCTCTAAGTCTAATAAGTATTGTTCACTTACTAAAGTAGGTTCAGATAAATCACCACCAGCCATGACATAGGCCAATTTATTAGCAATTTTATGGTCATGCTCGCTAATATAGTTACTAGCTTCCATCGCATCGGTTCCAACTAAAAACATGCCTAAAGCTTGTTTACCCAGAACTTTTACATCGGTTCGTTTTACAGGTTGTGTGTAGCCTTGTTCAGCCATTAATTTCGCATATGCTTTAGCGGTCGCAATTTGTCGGTCTCTATTTACAACAACAACATCTTTTCCTTTTTGAAGAATGCCTAAATCAAAAGCTTCATAAGCTGAAGTAGCTACTTTTGCCATTCCAATAGTTAAGAAATATTCCTGAAGTACATTTAGTTCTACATCATTTTTTCTAAAGGTGTCAGAAGCTCTTAAAGCCATTTCTTTTGAACCGCCGCCACCAGGAATCACACCAACTCCAAATTCAACTAATCCAATATAGGTTTCAGCTGCCGCGACTACTTTATCAGCATGCATAGATAATTCACAGCCACCACCAAGTGCCATACCGTGAGGAGCAGCCACCGTTGGAATTGCAGAATACCGCATACGCATCATGGTGTCTTGGAAATATTTTATTGCCATATTAAGCTCATCATATTCTTGCTCTGCTGCCATCATGAAAATCATTCCAATATTGGCCCCTACAGAGAAATTAGCGCCTTGATTACCAATAACTAAACCAGCAAAGTCTTTTTCAGCTAAATCAACAGCTTTATTTAATCCGGCCAAGACATCACCACCAATAGTATTCATTTTAGATTGGAACTCGCAGTTAAGGATTCCATCTCCCAAATCTTCAATAACGACTCCTGAGTTTTTAAAGACTTCTCTAGATTTTCTAATATTATCTAAAATGATAAAGGCGTCTTGACCTGGAATTTTCTCTTGTGATTTCTTTGGAATATCATAATAGAAACTGGCACCATCTTTAACAGAGTAGAATGATTTGTTTCCTGAATTCAACATATCTTGCACCCAAGCTGCAGGTTGTTTGCCTTCAGCTTTCATAAGTTGTATCCCTTTTTCAACACCAATTGCATCCCAAATTTGGAAAGGTCCATGTTCCCAACCAAAACCAGCTTTCATGGCATCATCTATTTTATATAATTCATCTGAAATCTCGGGAATTCTATTTGATACATATTCAAACATACCTGCAAAATTCTTTCTGTAGAAATCTCCAGCTTTATCTTTACCAGAAACCAATACTTTAAAACGATCAATAACTTTATCTATGGTTTTTGTTAGTTCTAAAGTCGCAAAACTGGTTTTTTTACTGGCGCGATATTCTAAAGTGTTTAAATCAAGTACTTTGATTTCCTTGCCTTCTTTTTTATAAAATCCCTGACCTGTTTTACTTCCCAACCATTTATTTTCCATCATTGTATTGATGAAATCTGGTAACTTAAACAATTCGTGAGCTTCATCATCAGGGCAATTCTCATAAATACCATTTGCGACATGCACTAAAGTATCTAGCCCAACAACATCAACGGTTCTAAAGGTTGCTGATTTTGGGCGCCCAATAACAGGTCCTGTTAATTTATCTACTTCTTCTACAGATAAGCCTAAATCTTTTACCTGATGAAATAAACTTTGAATCCCAAAAATGCCAACTCTATTTCCAATGAAAGCAGGGGTGTCTTTGGCTATAACTGAAGTTTTGCCAAGGAATTGTTCTCCATAGCCATTTAAAAATTCCAAAACTGAAGCATCCGTCTTTGGTCCAGGAATAATTTCAAATAATTTTAAATAACGAGCAGGGTTAAAAAAATGGGTTCCACAGAAATGCTTCTGGAAGTCTTCACTTCGGCCTTCACTCATAAAATGAATTGGGATCCCTGAAGTATTTGATGTTATTAATGTACCAGGAGTTCTGTATTTTTCTAATTTTTCAAATACTAGTTTTTTAATATCCAGACGTTCTACAACCACTTCCATAATCCAGTCAACATCTTTTACTTTTGCAATGTCATCTTCTAAATT
This sequence comes from Gaetbulibacter aquiaggeris, assembly GCF_044003965.1. NCBI lineage: Bacteria > Pseudomonadati > Bacteroidota > Flavobacteriia > Flavobacteriales > Flavobacteriaceae > Gaetbulibacter > Gaetbulibacter aquiaggeris. Next base: position 140,210 of record NZ_JBAWKC010000005.1, on the reverse strand, counting down.
ACCAGTAGTGATTCTGCTTGCAAAGCTTTGATGATAAATTGGAGAAGGTTTAGATTTTAAAGAGTTAGCGAGTGAATCATTAACTAAACGATTTCTTACCTGCTTGCTTTCAAGGGTTAAACCTTTTGCTTTTTCAGCGTCATTTAATTCTCTTGGAATAATGTCTAGTAAAAGTACATCTACACCAATATTGGCGAAATGACAAGCAATACCGCTTCCCATAATTCCAGAACCAATAACTGCTATTTTTTTAATTCTACGTTTATTCATTATATATTAAGCTAATTATTTAGTTTGATTGTATATTTTCTTATTAGTAACCATGTCATTAATTAATTCTGCAACTTCATAAAAATGGCGTAATTTTTCTTCGGAAACATTATTTTTTATGGCCTCATTAAAAGTGAGGACCTTTTCTCGTGAATAGGCTCTTTTTTCTCTTCCAAAATCTGTAAGATATATTAACACGCTTCTTCCATCTTCTGGGTTAGCTCGTCGTTCTATTAAGCCTCTTTTTTCCATTGTTTTCAATATTCTTGATAAACTGGTGGCTTCCATGCCCATTTTTGGGCCTAAAGACGTTGAAGGCGTCCCTTTTTCTTGATCAATACTTAACAATGTTAATCCAGTGGCCATTGTACTGTCAAATTTAGCGGCTTCTTCATTGTACATTTTAGAAACGGCTAACCATGTGGTTCTCAGTAAGTAATCAATCGTTTTGTCTTTCATGGTTAATTTTTACAAAACCAAATATACAAAAATTTATTATGCATGCATAATAAATTTATATTTTTTAGGAAAGATTTAAGTATAAAAAAAACGTCTCAATGAGACGTTTAAGATTATGGTTTTTTGAAGATTAAGAACGGTATATCTTTTCAACCAGATCTTTGTAAATTTCTTTAATAATTTTTCGCTTCATTTTCATTGTCGGTGTTAAATGTCCACCTTCAATGGTCCATACATCTGGAGTCAGTTCAAACTTTTTAACTTGTTCCCAATTGCCAAAATTCTTATTTGTTTTGTCAACCTCTTTTTGAATTCTGTCTTTAATTATTTGTGAAGAAACAATCGACTCATTATCTGGTTTAATATCTTTTCCTTTTTTTTCAATCCAGTGCTTTATGAATTTAAAATCTGGTTGAATAAGCGCTGCAGGCATTTTTTCTCCTTCACCAATGACCATCACCTGTTCTATAAAATGAGATTGTTTTAATTCATTTTCAATTAGTGCCGGTGAAACATATTTACCACCAGAAGTTTTAAACATTTCTTTTTTTCTATCAGTAATTTTTAAAAATCCATCACTGCTTATTTCTCCAATATCTCCCGTATGAAAATAGTCTCCAGTCATGACTTCAGCCGTTTTTTCTGGATCTTTATAATAGCCAAGCATCACATTGGGCCCTTTTACCAATATTTCACCATCTTCAGCAATTTTCACCTCTACATGATCAATAATACGACCAACTGTTCCCACTCTAAAACCACCATTACGCATGTCGTTCACTGATATTACAGGAGAGGTTTCAGTCAATCCATAACCTTCCATTATAGGCATACCAGCCGCTGCAAAAGTTCGTGTTAATCTGGGTTGTAAAGCCGCACTTCCCGAAACCATTAAATCTAAATTACCACCAAGCCCTTCTTTCCATTTACTGAATATTAATTTTCTGGCTAATTTTAGTTGCAGTTCATACCAGAAACCGTTTTGTCCATAGGGTTCATATTTTAGACCTAAATCTATTGCCCAAAAGAATAACGCTTTTTTTAAACCTGAGAGATCTCCTCCTTTTTCCAATATTTTATCATAGACTTTTTCATAAAGTCTGGGAACAGCAGTCATAACATTAGGTTTGATTTCTTTTAAGTTATCAGTCATTTTATCAATTGATTCCGCAAAATAAATTTCCACTCCGCAGTATTGATATAGATATAAAATCATACGCTCAAAAACATGGCATATTGGTAGAAAGCTTAAGGCTTTGGATTTGCCATATTCAAAAGGCACACGCTTTTCACTATCAATCACATTGGAAATTAAATTATTATGAGAAAGCATCACACCTTTAGGTTGACCAGTTGTACCAGAGGTATATATTATGGTAGCTAAATCATGTGGTTTTACATTATTCTTTCTCTCATTTACTTCATTTTGATTACTTTCATCTCGACCTAATTTTAAGACTTCTTTCCAACTATTTTCTCCAGAAATATCATCAAAAGTATAAACACCTTTAAGTTTTGTTTTTCCTTTTACAGAATTTAATTTTTCTAAAACTGCAGCATCTGAAACAAAACAGTAAATAGATTCTGAATGGTTCATGATATATTCATAATCTTCTTTAGCTATGGTAGGATAAATAGGGACATTCTGCGCGCCTATTTGTAACACGCCTATGTCTAAAACATTCCATTCCGTTCTGTTAGTGCTTGAAATAACAGCAATCTTGTCATTTGCTTGCACACCTAATCTCAATAATCCTCTACTAATAGCATTAATTTGATTAATGTATTCTTCAGATGAAATTGAAATCCACTCGTCTTTATATTTAGTGGTTAAGGCTTTTTTTAAATTATATGTTTCATATTGATATTGCGGAATATCAAACAACCGAGTTACTTGAGTCATTATGTCTTAAATAGTTTAGTAGTATGCAAAATAGGAAATAAAAAAGAATTTACAAGAGGTAGTATAAAAAAACAAGAGCTATAGGCCTAAACATTAGTTTTATTGCTTTTTGCTTCTATCGATGTTTACAAATAAAAACTTTCAATATATGATTTATGTCATTGAATGGGTCTTTTATACTCTCTAATTTTGTCGGCAATAACATTAAAAAGTCTAAAAACATAATTATATGGAAACCTTAGAATCGGTAAAAACCAGAGTCTATAAATTCGGTAACAAAACGGCCGATGGAAATAGTAAAATGAAAAACCTCTTAGGAGGAAAAGGAGCAAATTTAGCAGAAATGAGTTTAATTGGAATACCTGTTCCTCCCGGATTTACAATTACTACTGAAGTTTGTACAGAATATAATCTTTTAGGTAAAGATGCAGTTGTGAAAATGATTCTTCCTGAAGTCGAAGAGTCTATAGAAAATATTGAAAAAATAATGGGCGCGCAATTTGGCGATAAAGAAAACCCTTTATTAGTATCTGTGCGTTCTGGAGCAAGAGTTTCTATGCCAGGTATGATGGATACTGTTTTAAATCTTGGATTAAATGATGAGGTTGTTATTGGATTGGCTAAAAGAACCAATAATGAGCGTTTTGCCTGGGATTCTTACCGTCGTTTCATTCAAATGTATGGAGATGTGGTTTTAGGTATGAAACCTGAATCAAAGGATGATATTGATCCATTTGAAGAAATCATGGAAGCTCTTAAACATAAGCGTAATATTAAATTAGATACTGAATTTACTATTCAGGATTTAAAAGATTTAGTATATGATTTTAAAGAAGCCGTTAAAAAACGTACAGGGCATGATTTTCCAACAAATCCGTGGGATCAACTTTGGGGAGCAGTAGTAGCTGTTTTTAATAGTTGGAATGGAGATAGAGCGGTTTATTACAGAAAAATGAGTGGTTATCCATCTGATTGGGGAACTGCTGTGAATGTTCAAGCCATGGTTTATGGTAACATGGGTGATAATTCTGGTACAGGTGTATGTTTTACACGTGATGCCGGAACTGGTGAAGATGTATTTAACGGTGAGTACTTAATAAATGCTCAAGGTGAAGATGTGGTTGCAGGTACAAGAACACCACAACAAATCACCAAATTAGGGTCGCTTCGTTGGGCCGAATTAGCTAAAGTAGAAGAAGAAGATAGATTTAAAAATTATCCTTCACTTGAAGAGCTCATGCCAAATATTTATCTTGAATTAAATGGCTATCAACAAAAATTAGAAGACCATTATAAAGATATGCAAGACATGGAGTTTACTATGCAAGATGGTAAACTTTGGATTTTGCAAACTAGAAACGGTAAACGTACGGGAGCAGCAATGGTCAAAATTGCCATCGATATGTTGAAACAAGGCATGATAGACGAAAAGCAAGCTTTGCTGCGTATTGAACCTAACAAATTAGATGAGTTACTACATCCTGTATTTGATCCAAAATCATTAAAAAAAGCACATGTTATTGCACAAGGATTACCAGCATCACCAGGTGCTGCTACCGGTCAGCTTGTTTTCTTCGCTGATGAAGCCAATAAATATAAATACACTATTTTAACACGTATTGAAACCTCTCCTGAAGATTTAGAAGGTATGAACATTGCACGTGGTATTTTAACCGCACGTGGTGGAATGACCTCTCATGCCGCGGTTGTAGCTCGTGGTATGGGTAAATGTTGTATCTCTGGAGCAGGTGCTTTGAAAATTAATTATAAAACACGAACACTGACTGTTGATGGTAAAGAATACCACGAAGGTGATTGGATTTCATTAAATGGTTCAACAGGAAATATTATAGAAGGAAAAGTATCTACGATTGAGCCTGAATTAAGTGGGGAATTTGCTGAAATCATGAAATTATCAGACAAATATGCCACTATGAAGGTAAGAACTAATGCAGATACCCCCAAAGATGCTAAAGCAGCACGTAATTTTGGAGCACAAGGTATTGGTTTAACTAGAACAGAGCATATGTTCTTTGAAGTAGATCGAATAAAGGCCATGCGCGAAATGATTTTGGCTGATACGGTAAAAGGTAGAAAATATGCTTTGGACCAATTATTACCTATGCAACGTGAAGATTTTGAAGGTATTTTTGAAGCCATGCAAGGATTGCCAGTTACTGTGAGGTTATTGGATCCGCCATTACATGAGTTTGTACCTCATCAATTAACACAACAAAAAGAGTTAGCTGAAGAAATGCATATTTCATTGGAGGCTGTAAAAAGTAAAATTTCTGAATTAGAAGAGTTTAACCCTATGCTTGGACATAGAGGATGTAGATTAGGAAATACCTATCCTGAAATTACTGAAATGCAGGCTAGAGCCATTATTGAAGCTGCATTAAATCTAAAAGCAAAAGGAATTGTAGCTATACCAGAAATAATGGTGCCTTTAATCGGAACCGTTGAAGAATTTGAAATGCAAGAAAATATCATTAGAAATACCGCTCAAAAAGTATTTGAAGAATATAATGATACTATTGAATTTTTAGTTGGAACAATGATTGAAATACCAAGAGCAGCTTTAACGGCAGATTTAATTGCTAAAAAAGCGGAGTTTTTCTCTTTTGGAACTAACGATTTAACTCAAATGGCATTTGGTTATTCAAGAGATGACGCCAGTAAGTTCTTACCAATATATATTGAAAAAGGAATCCTTAAAGTAGATCCATTTGAAGTACTTGATCAAGAAGGAGTTGGTCAATTAGTAAAAATGGGTACTGAAAAGGGTAGAAGCACGAAACCAAATTTAAAAGTTGGTATTTGTGGAGAGCATGGTGGAGAACCAAGTTCTGTTGAATTCTGCTATAATGTAGGAATGAACTACGTAAGTTGTTCTCCTTTTAGAGTTCCAATTGCACGTATTGCCTCTGCGCAAGCGGCTATTAAAAAGTCCATGTAATTTTTTGTTTTAAGTTTGAAACCCCTAAGTAAACTATTTATTTTACTTAGGGGTTTTTTATGTGTTAAGAAAAAGGAGATTATCTTTTTTCAATCTATTTGAGAATTATATATTTTAAATGTATGACAGTAATAATATCATTTCTCATTTTGGTTATTTTAATAACTAAATGAACTATGGGTAACTATAAAATTCTATAGTATATTACCCTAAAAATACACCTAATTATCTTCTTTTTAATTTGTAACAAAAAAAACAAATTATTTTTTTTTGTAAAGTCTATATTTCAAACGTTTTCGCTGACAACCCTTGTAAACAAAGGGTTTTATTATGATAATTATCAGTTTTTCAACTTATTTTAGGCTTTATTTTTGTACCCTAAAACGAATTAGGACAATAAAAATAAATATATGAAAACCAAAATTTTTAAAACAGGTATTTGGAATAAGGCAATAAACTTAAGAGAGTTTATTACAAAAAATATTACCCCATATCACGGAACACATGAATTTTTAGTAGGACCAAGTGAAAAAACTAAAAAATTATGGGAAATCTGTAAACAAGGTACTAAGGAGGAAAGACAAAGAAATGGTGTTCGTTCTATTGATACCGACGTTGTTTCTGGAATTAATTCTTTTGAAGCTGGATATATTGATAGGGAAAATGAAGTAATTGTTGGTTTACAAACCGACGAATTATTAAAAAGAGCCATGAAACCTTTCGGAGGTTTTAAGGTAGTTGAAAAAGCTTTATCTGAACACGGATTAAAACCAAATAACCAACTTTCAGATTTATTTAATAAATATGTAAAATCACATAACGATGGTGTTTTTGATGCTTATACAGATGAAATTAAAAAATACCGTTCTTTAGGGTTCTTAACAGGTTTACCTGATAATTATGCACGAGGAAGAATTATTGGTGATTACCGCAGAATTGCGTTATATGGAGTAACACGTTTAATTGAAGTAAAAGAGCTAGATTTAGCTGGGATTACTGGTCCGATGACCGATAAAGTTATCCGTTTACGTGAAGAAGTTTCAGAGCAAATAAAAGCTTTAAAAGAAATGATTGAAATGGGTAAATCTTATGGTTTAGATTTATCTCGTCCTGCCGAAAATGCTCAAGAGGCTGTTCAATGGACGTACATGGGCTATTTAGCAGCAGTAAAAGAACAAGATGGTGCTGCAATGTCTTTAGGCAATGTGTCATCATTCTTAGATATTTATATTGAAAGCGATTTAGAAGAAGGGTTAATTACCGAGGTTGAAGCACAGGAATACATTGATCAATTTGTTATGAAACTGCGTATGGTGCGTCACCTGCGTATGGAAGCTTATGATGAAATTTTTGCAGGTGATCCAACATGGGTAACTGAAGCTATTGGAGGCATGCTGTCTGATGGACGAACTAAAGTTACAAAGACATCTTTCAGATTTTTAAATACACTGTATAATTTAGGACCATCCCCAGAACCTAATATTACCATTTTATGGTCTGAAAATTTACCAAAGAATTTTAAAAACTATTGTGCAAAAGTAGCCATAGATACTTCGTCTATTCAATTTGAAAATGATGATTTAATGCGAACAAGTCGTGGTTCTGATGATTACGGGATTGCATGTTGTGTCTCATATCAAGAATTAGGAAAATCAATTCAGTTTTTCGGTGCTCGTACTAATTTGGCTAAAACATTATTATTAGCGTTAAATGGGGGTCGTTGCGAATTTACAGGAACACAAATTGTTGATGGAATTCCACCTTATACAGACGAGTATTTAGATTTTGATAAAGTCATGGTAAACTTTAGAGTTGCGATGAAAGAAGTTGCCAGAGTGTACAATGATTCAATGAACATTATCCACTATATGCATGATAAATACTATTATGAAAAGGCACAAATGGCTTTAATTGATACAAACCCAGGTGTGAATATAGCTTACGGAATTGCTGGATTGTCTATTGTGGCCGATTCATTATCTGCAATAAAATATGCCAAAGTTAAACCAATTAGAAACGAAGAAGGCTTAACTATAGATTTCCAAATTGAAGGCGAATTTCCAATGTATGGAAATGATGATGATAGAGTAGACTTTTTAGCAAGTAAAGCTGTTGCAGAATTCAATAACGAATTAAAACAGTTGCCTGTTTATAAAGATGCAGAAGTTACTATGTCTGTTTTAACCATTACTTCAAACGTATCTTACGGTAAAAAAACAGGAGCAACACCAGATGGAAGGGCACAAGGAATTCCTTTTGCGCCCGGGGCAAACCCAATGCATGGACGTGACTGTAATGGGGCTATTGCTTCGTTAAATTCAGTTTCAAAAATAAATTACGAAGATTCAAGAGATGGTATTTCAAATACATTCTCTATTGTGCCAAAATCTTTAGGTGCTGATGAAGAAGAGCAAATTGAAAATTTAGCGACAACATTAGACGGGTATTTTTCAAGAAATGCACAACATTTAAATGTGAATGTTTTAAATAAAGAAATGTTAATGGATGCCATGGAAAATCCAGAGGAATATCCTCAATTAACAATTCGTGTTTCAGGTTATGCCGTTAACTTTGTTAGGTTAACCAGAGAGCAACAATTAGAGGTTATTACACGTTCGTTTCACGAATCAATGTAATTTACCTTATTATTAAAGAAAGTTTTGAAAGAGCGGTTATAGCTCTTTCAAAACTATTTATAAAACTGCTAAAAAAAGAAAACCATCAAAACAGAAGTAAATACATTGAGAGTGCATTCGATAGAATCGTTTGGAACTCATGACGGTCCGGGAATTCGTTGGGTAGTTTTTTTACAAGGTTGCAAACTAAAATGTTTGTATTGTCATAATCCGGATTCTATCGAAACTGCAGGAGGAACAGAATATGATATTGAAGAACTTGTTCAGATAGCTCTTAAAATGAAACCTTATTTTGGAAAAAAAGGAGGAGTTACGGTATCTGGAGGAGAACCTTTATTACAGGCCAAAGAATTAATTCCGTTTTTTAAAAGATTAAAGGAAGAAGGTATTCATACCAATATTGATACTAACGGAAGAATTTTAAATAGCTTTTCAAAAGAACTTTTAGATAATTATGCTGATTTGGTTATGTTAGACATTAAACATATGACCGAAGAGGGATATTTAGCTTTAACGGGCGTGGGTTGTAAAGAGACAACATTTAATTTCGCATTACACAGAGAAGCCTCTGGTAAAAATATGTGGTTGCGCTATGTTTTAATTCCTGGTTTAACAAACAAACCAGAGCTTTTACATGCCATGGGTGAATATTTTAAAGATTATCAAACTATTGAGAAAATTGAAATTCAACCATATCATAAACTGGGTATTCACAAATGGGAAGCTTTGGGTTGGGAATATCAATTAAAAGATGCCAGAGAAAATACAACCGAAGAATTAATCGAAGCTGCAGAAATTCTAAAGAATTATTTTAAAAAAGTAAAAATAAATTAAAAATGCTGTTTTGACAGCACAAATAAAATATCATGAATACCCCAAAGGAAGTCGTAGATATAGTTAGCACTTTAGCAGAAGCTAAAGGTCAATATAAAATAAAGAAAACATTAATGCTTGCTTTTTTGGCAGGAGCCTATGTTGCGTTTGGTGGATTATTAGCTATTATAGTTGGAGGCGGTTCTCCAGGAATAGCTGCTGAAAATCCGGGAATAACCAAATTCATATTTGGTGCTACTTTCCCACTTGGTCTCATTTTAGTTGTAGTAGTCGGTGCAGAACTTTTCACGGGTAACAATGCTTATTTTATTCCGAATGTTTTAAATAAAAAACAAAGTATTAGTGTTGTACTTAAAAACTGGGGATTGGTTTATGTGGGAAATTTTATAGGCGCTATTTTTGTAGCGTACGTAGTTACTTATTTAACTCATATTGTTAGTAGTTCGCCTTATACAGATTCAGTTGAGCAATTAGCAATAGGGAAAACAAGTCATACGTTTTTAGTAACCTTTCTTAAAGGTATTGGAGCCAATTGGTTAGTTTGTCTGGCTGTCTGGCAAGGTATGGCGGCAAAAGGTACCATTGGGAAAATTTTAGGTATTTGGTTGCCCGTTATGGCCTTTGTAACTATGGGGTTTGAACACAGTATTGCTAATATGTATTTTATTCCATTAGCTATTTTTGAAGGCGTTGATATAACTTGGACTACCTTTTTAGTAAAAAATCTGATTCCGGCAACCTTAGGGAATATTGTAGGTGGGGCCGTTTTTGTGGGTATGTTTTATGGCTATTTATTTGGTGGCGATAAGTAAATTATTTGGTAAAAATGAAAACAAAAAGCCCGATTTAATAAATTTGAAATCGGGCTTTTTGCTTTATCTTGTATTTATTTTGTTAGCCATTTTTTGGCATTTACAAAAGCTTCTAACCAAGGAGAGACTTCATCTTTTCGTCCTTCAGGATAATAGGCCCAGTTCCATTGAAAAGTGGAACGTTCAATATGAGGCATGGTTACTAAATGACGCCCTGTTTTATCGCACATCATGGCAGTATTAAAATCAGAGCCATTTGGATTTGATGGATACGCGTTATATCCATATTTAGCAACAATATGGTATTGGTCTTCTGTATATGGCAAGTTGAATTTTCCTTCGCCATGACTAATCCAAACTCCTAAAGTAGTTCCCTCAAGTGTTGAAAGCATAACAGAATTGTTTTTTTGTATGGTCACAGAGGTAAATGAACTTTCATGTTTATGAGAATCATTATGAAGCATTTTTCCATGAACTTCATGTTCCGGATTAATTTCTTCTAATTCCATAAATAATTGGCAGCCGTTACAAATCCCTACGGATAAGGTGTCTTCTCTCTTAAAGAAATTCTTTAAAGCAGTATTGGCTTTTTCATTGTATAAAAACGCGCCAGCCCAACCTTTTGCAGAACCTAAAACATCTGAATTTGAAAAACCGCCAACAGCACCTATAAATTGGATATCTTCCAAGGTTTCTCTTCCCGAAATTAAATCGGTCATGTGCACATCTTTGACATCAAAACCAGCCAGATACATAGCATTGGCCATTTCACGCTCACTATTACTTCCCTTTTCACGAATAATAGCAGCTTTTGGTCTTGGATTGTTTGAATTTATCTGTGGTAATTTCCCGGTAAAATGATTTGGGAATTTATATTCTAAAGGCTGATTTTTATAATTATTAAATCTTTCGGTTGCTAAACCGTTAGATGTTTGCTTCTGATCCAATAAATATGAAGTTTTATACCACATATCTCGTAAACGGGAAACGGTCATAGTAAAGACATCCGTTCCGTTAATAATACTTAATACATCACTTTCTGTTACTTTTCCAATATTAAAAAAATCAATATCTACTTCCTTTAATAGTCGTTCAATTGAATTGTCTTTTGACTGAATGACGATGCCGGCATTTTCAGAAAATAACATTTTTAGAGAATCTTTTTCCTCTAGATCAGATAAATCTAATGCTGCTCCTAAATTAGTGTCAGCAAAGCACATTTCAAGCAACGTCGTAATTAAACCTCCAGAGGCTACATCATGTCCAGCCACAATTTGCTGTTGTTTTATGAGCTTCTGTATTGTATTGAAAACGGTCTTAACATAGGTTGCATTTTGCACATTAGGTGTTGCCTCACCTATTTTATTAATAACTTGTGAAAAGGAACTTCCACCAAGTTTAAATTCATCTTGAGATATGTTAATGTAGTATATGTTACCCCCCTTTTTCTTAAAAACAGGCTCAATTACATTGCTAATATCATTACAGTTTCCTGCTGCTGAAATAATAACAGTTCCCGGAGCAATTACTTCATCGTTAGGATATTTTTGCTTCATAGAAAGGGAATCTTTACCTGTTGGAACATTGATTCCTAAGTCTATTGCGAATTCCGATACGCCTTTAACAGCTTTAAATAAACGGGCATCTTCACCTTCATTTTTACAGGGCCACATCCAGTTTGCTGATAATGACACAGATTTTAATTCGTCTTTTAAAGGCGCCCACATAATATTGGTTAAAGCTTCGGTTATGGCATTTCTACTTCCTGCTACCGGATTAATTAATCCTGAAATAGGCGAGTGCCCAATAGAGGTCGCAATTCCTTCTTTTCCTTTATAATCAAGAGCCATGACTCCTACATTGTTTAAAGGTAATTGTAACGGACCTGCACATTGTTGTTTAGCAACTTTACCTCCAACACATCGATCAACTTTATTTGTCAACCAATCTTTACAACCTACTGCTTCGAGTTGTAATAATTGATCTAAATATTCATAGAATTTGTCTTTGTCATAAATAATATCAGAATAATGTCTGGCTATTGTTTTATCTGTCATGATGGTTTTTGGTGAACTGCCAAACATGTCTTCCATATCTAGATCCATTGGTTTGTTACCTTTGGTTTTAGATTCAAAAGTAAAACGGTCATTTCCTGTAACATCTCCAACAGTATACATTGGAGAGCGTTCACGTTCTGCTATGCGTTGTAAGGTGTCGATATGTTTTTCAGAAATAACTAATCCCATGCGTTCTTGAGATTCGTTACCAATAATTTCTTTATCAGATAATGTGGGATCACCTACAGGTAATTTATCCAAATCAATTATACCACCCGTATCTTCAACCAGTTCGCTTAAACAATTGAGATGGCCTCCAGCACCATGATCATGAATAGAAACTATAAAATTGTCTTCACTTTCAACCATCCCTCTTATGGCATTAGCCGCACGTTTTTGCATTTCTGGGTTTGAACGTTGTACGGCATTCAATTCAATTCCTGAGGCAAATTCACCTGTATCAGCAGAAGAAACAGCGGCTCCACCCATACCAATGCGGTAATTTTCACCTCCAAGAATTACAATTTTATCACCAGGTTTTGGTTTGTCTTTTATAGCTTGGTCGGCTTTTCCATAACCAATACCACCAGCCTGCATAATTACTTTATCGAATCCTAATTTTCTGGTGTCTTCCTCATGCTCAAAGGTTAAAATAGAACCACAAATAAGTGGTTGTCCGAACTTGTTTCCAAAATCAGAGGCACCATTAGATGCTTTAATTAAAATGTCCATGGGTGTTTGGTATAGCCATTTTCGTTCTTTCATGGCTTGTTCCCAAGGTCTCTTTTCTTCTAATCTAGAATAAGAAGTCATATAAACGGCGGTTCCTGCTAAGGGTAAAGATCCTTTTCCTCCGGCAAGTCTGTCTCTGATTTCACCACCAGATCCTGTTGCAGCACCATTAAAGGGCTCAACAGTAGTTGGAAAATTATGAGTTTCTGCTTTTAATGAAATAACAGACTCAAAATCTTGAGTTTGATAATAGTCTGGCTTGTCAGCTGTTTTAGGGGCAAATTGCTCTATAACAGGGCCTTTAATAAAAGCTACATTATCTTTATAGGCTGAAACAATATCATTTGGATTTGATTCAGAAGTTTTTTTAATAAGTTTAAACAATGACGTTGGTTTTTCTTCTCCATCAATCACAAAAGTGCCATTGAATATTTTGTGACGACAATGTTCACTGTTCACTTGTGAAAAACCAAACACTTCAGAATCTGTTAATGGTCTTCCAATTTTTTTTGAAACGTCTTCTAAATACGCCACTTCTTCATCACTTAAGGATAGTCCTTCTTGTTTATTGTATGATGCAATATCTTTAATATCAAGAATAGGTTCAGGCGTGATATTTATTGTAAATGAGTTCTGATTTAAGCCTTTGAACTTTTCAGAAATCATAGGATCAAAACCTTTAAAATCTTCAGAAACTGAATTAAACTCCTCAATTCTAATAATGCCTTCTACACCCATATTTTGAGTAATTTCAACAGCATTAGTACTCCAGGGGCTAATCATAGCGGCGCGCGGACCAACAAAAAAAGCATCTATTGATGCTTGTTCTATTTTGGGCTGGTTGCCAAATAACCACTCTAATTTTGAGATAGTTTCAGTTGATAATTCTTTTGTTGTTTGAACAGCAAAGACTTTACTGTTTACGTTTCCAAAGAAATGAATCATTATATGTTTATTTGTGTTGTTTTATAAAGTGCAAATTTAATTTTTTTAGTCTTAAGACCTATTTAAAACTTAAAGTTAATTTAAGAGTTATTCACGATGTTTTAAACATAAAAAAGCAACTCAGAGAATTAATATCTAAATCATTGTTTTATTAATTTTTTTGTAATAGTTCCTTTGTCTGATTCTAATTTGATCAGATAAAGACCTTTTTTTAATTGCGAAACATCAATTTTAGAATTGTTTGAATCAACTTTTAATGACATTATTAGTTTTCCTAATACATCATAAACTCCAACTTTTAATACTTGATTCGCTTTTACATTTAAATAATTTCCTGAAACTGGATTTGGAAAAATTTTATAATCTAAACTTGAGAATTTAGAGTTTGACAAAGTGCTCCATCTATTTTCTGCAGCATTTCCACCCCAGATCAAGGTTGCTAAATAAGGATTATCAATAAAAGGATTTCTATTACCTTGAGCACCACTTATAATAGCGTTTCGTTGATCTTCTATTATGGAAACCTGGTCAATTGCATTCCATTGTAAAAATAAGCTAAGTGTTCCTACATCTGTAAAAGGTTCATTGTACCTTAAATTCACGTACATAATAATTCGAGCCACGTCACCCCGCCAATCATCTCCTGGATACCAAGCACTTCCAGTTGAACTAAAAGAACCAGAACCTGCAGCAAAAGGATCATTCCCTCTACTAGAATTAATACTTATATCGCATGTTCTCAAAATATGTAAATCAGCCTCAGCATTAGAATTGTCTAAAAGTGACCTTGGATAAATATGTTCTGTATTAAATGTTTGGGGATTATATGGATTGCTTACTGACTCGTATTCGTTTTCATTTCTACTATCTCCGCTGTAAACCAAAATAACGTTTGATACATTTGAGGGATCTTCATCAGCATCATACAAGTAGTTATGTCTTTCTGTATATGTTAAAAATGGGCTATGTTTTTCAATGGTTTTAACTGCTAAATAATCAAATAATTCCAAACCATTTTTAGAAAAATCAACGCCATTATAGTAAGATTGTAAATCAACAGGTGGCGATATTTGTGCAAAACAAACTGAAGTAAATAAAAGAAGAAGAAAGTAAAATTGCTTCATTCTGTAATTAGGCATTTCGTTCTAAAAGGGCCATATAAAATCCGTCGAAGCCAGACTTATGGGCTAATACTTTTTTGTCTTGTACAAAAGTAAAATTTTTCCCAGATTCTGAAGCTAAAAATGTATCAACCTGTTTCTGGTTTTCACTAGGTAAAACAGAACATGTGGCATAAACCAATTGTCCGCCAACTTTAACCATTTTAGAATATTGTTGTAAAATTTCCTGTTGCGTTCCTTTTATTTTTTCAATAAAATCAGGTTGCAGTTTCCATTTAGCATCGGGATTTCTTCTTAATACCCCTAAGCCAGAGCAAGGGGCATCAATTAAAACTCTGTCTGCTTTATCATATAATTTTTTAATCACCTTTGTTGAATCAATGCCACGCGTTTCAATATTAAAAGCGCCGTTACGTTTGGCCCGTCGCTTTAATTCATGAAGTTTATTTTCATAAATATCCAAGGCAATTATTTGCCCCTTGTTTTCCATAAGCGAAGCAATATGGAGGGTTTTTCCACCGGCTCCAGCACAAGCATCTACAACGCGCATACCGGGCTGCACATTTAAAAATTCAGCAACCAGTTGAGAAGAGGCATCTTGAACTTCAAACATACCATTTTTAAATTGTTCAGTTTGAAAAACGTTGGCGCGCTCTTTTAATTTTAAGGCATTTGGGTAATCGGGTAAAAAATCGGTTTCAATCTCTTGGTCAAAGAGTTCTTCTTGTAATTTTTCTTTGGTCGTTTTTAAGGTATTCACACGAAGAATAACATCTGCCTGCTCATTTAGTGCCGAAATTTCTTTGGTCCAGACAGCCTTTCCTAATTCCTTTTCACCTAGTTCATCCATCCAATCTGGAATAGATTCTTTATATTTTCTAATTTTTGAGAGTTCATCAAACTTTCCTTTTATTTTGCGGGTTGGTGTATGTTCAAAATACGTCCAATCAGGTAATTTGATACCTTTTAAAGTAGCCCAAACAGCGAACATGCGCCAAAGATTATCTCTGTCAAAAGGTTCTTTAACTTCCGCTATTTCAGCATATAAGCGTTTCCAACGGACAATATCATAAGTGGTTTCTGCTACAAAAGCTCTGTCCCGACTTCCCCAGCGTTTATCTCGTTTTAAAAGTTGTTGAATCACTTTATCTGCGTAGTTTCCTTCATTGAAGATTAAGGTTAATCCGTCAATAACTGAAAAGCATAAATTTCTGTGTAATCGCATGTTTATTTAATAAGAGTGCAAAGTTACATTTAATAGTTAATTAGTTTAATCGTTTGATAGTTATTTTGTTGTACTTCACTATTTTTATTGAAATTTAAATTCTAATGAGACAATTTTGCTTGACATTTTTTATTATCCTTACTTTTTTTTCTTGTGAGAAAAAGGAAGCCTTTATACCACGTGATTTATCTTCTGTTGAAATAGAAACTTTGTATTCTGACACTTTGTTGAGCGTTAGAGCCATTGAAATACTCAATGACAAAAGTTTGGCTTTTGCTGCTAATAATGGCGTTTTTGGACTTTATAATCCAGATAAAGATAGCTGGGTAACTTCAAAACAAGAATTTGATACTTTGAATTTACACTTTAGGGCAGTTGCTCATACTTCCAGTGATTTTTTTATGTTAAGTATAGAAAGTCCGGCTTTATTATATAAAACTGGAGATACTGGAAAAATGCAACTCGTATATAAAGAAGACCATCAAAAATCATTTTATGATGCCATGCGTTTTTGGAATGACCAGGAAGGAATTGCAATAGGTGATCCAACGGAAAATTGTTTAAGCATTATTATTACACGAGATGGAGGTAAAACATGGAAAAAAATATCCTGTAGTGATTTGCCTAAAGCTAATGAAGGAGAAGCTGCTTTTGCTGCCAGTAATAGTAATATTGCCATCATTGGAGAGGAAACATGGATAGCTACCGGAGGAAAATCCAGTAGAGTTTTATACTCGCCAAACAAAGGAAAAACATGGCAGGTTTATAACACCCCAATTATTCAAGGTTTGCCAACAACTGGTCTGTATTCAATTGATTTTTATGATGCATTAAATGGTTTTGCCATTGGTGGGGATTATACCAATCCAGATAACAACAAAGAGAATAAAATAATCACCAATGATGGTGGTAAAACATGGCAAGTAGTGGCTCAAAATGACAATCCAGGTTATAGAAGTTGTGTTCAGTATATACCCAACGGAGAAGGGAAGGAGCTAGTTGCTATTGGTTTTAAAGGCATCGATTTTTCAAATGATGGAGGTTATCATTGGAAACATTTAAGTGATGATGGTTTTTATACTTTACGTTTCTTGAATGATTCAGTGGCATATGCTGCTGGGAGTGGCAGAATTTCTAAATTATTATTTAAGGAATAAAAAAAGGAGAAACTCAAGTTTCTCCTTTTTTTGTTAATCTTTTCGACCTCTATCAGGACGCCTGCTTTTGAATTCTTCAAACATTTTATGTTTAAAGTCATCTTCGGCCTTTTCGAGTAGAATTATCTTTTTAGCTGAAATTATTTTTGTTAAATCATCAATAAAGTTATTCTTTAGAGTGATTCTTTTTGAGTCAAAAGCACGCATTTCTTTTAAAATGCTAATAGCTTCTTCTTCTTTAAGGGTTTCAAAATTAATATTCTTTTTACCTTCGAAAGATTGTTTTCTAAGTTTAAAGTTCTCCTCTTCAAAGGCATTATAAACAGGCCAAAATATTTGAGCTTCTTTTTCTGATAGATCTAATTTCTCGGTAATATAAGCTATTTTTAATGTTTTTATTTTATCTCTATTGGATTGAGCAAAAGATAAAATTGAAAAACTTATAATAAAGACAATGGATGTTATTGTTTTCATTTTAGTTATTGTTTGTAATTAATTCGTCTATGTCTAAATGCTCTAAAACATAATTTTCCAGAGATTCAGAGCTTAAATTATTTTTTACTGAAGTTATTTCAGATAAATCGTCATCACTAAACAAAGAGGCTATGTCACTTGTTTCCAGTCCTTCTTTTAATATGTAATTTTCAATTGACGCCGTTTCTATATGATTAATATCCAAATTCTCGTTTTTGTTAAAAGAAACATTGTAAATAAGAATTAAACTGGCAGCAACTGCAGCAGCATAAGCTATTTTTCTAAAAGAGAATAGATTTATAACTTTTGTTTTATGGTCATTTTTAACAGCATCAAGAATTTTATCATCTAATGATTTAAAATAGTCTTCAGGTAATTTAAAGCCAGAATGAGATACCTTTTCTTTAAGCTGTAATTCGCTTATTAGCCTTTCTTCAAATTCATCAAAGTAACCTTTTGGCACTTTAAAACCATTTTCAATATTATTTAAACTATTTTTTTTCATGTCTTATATTAGACTCTAATTTCTTATAAAGGTTTAATTGTTAGTTAAATAGTCTTGTATTTTTTTTACTGCGATGTGATAGGATGCCTTAAGTGCCCCTTCACTTGTCTCTAGGATATCAGACATCTCTTTGAACTTTAAATCTTCAAAATATTTCATATTAAACACCAACTGTTGCTTTTGTGGTAATGCTGCAATAGCCTTTTGTAACTTTAATTGAATAGCTTCTCCTTCAAAATATACATCAGACGCCAAATTATTTATTGCGATGGTCTGTGTTTCTTCACTTGTGATTTGTAAACGCTTAGCATTTTTATTAATAAATGTAATAGCTTCATTGGTTGCTATTCTATACATCCAAGAGAACAATTTACTTTCACCTTTAAAGTTACCAATATTTTTATAAACCTTAATAAAGGTATTTTGCAACACATCATCGGCATCATCGTGAGATTTCACAATATTACGTATGTGCCAATATAATCGTTCCTTATAAAGAGAGACGAGATCTTGAAAGGCACTATCAATATTGGTATCAGATTTAAGTTTTTCTACTAACTCAGATTCTAGAATCACACTCGTGGTTTAGCTTTTAGACTGATGAAGATACTAAAAGTTTAAAATAGTTTTAAATATTACTTTTATACGGATTTTATTCAAAATTATAAGTAATTGAAAATCAATAGTATTAACAAAATAAACCCGATTAAGTGTATTCAAAAGACGATAAAATACATATTTTTCTTGTGTAATTTAATTATATATATTACTTTTATCCTAATAAAATCTACTTATGTTGCTAGCCTGCCCCAAGTCTAGCGATAACAAAAAAAGGATAGAAGCCCAAATCTCTATCCTTTTTTACATTTATATATGTTATGTTTATTTATGAGAAGCTTTGCATATCCACGAGCCTTTTATAAATACCTTTTTTAATTATAAGCTCATCATGGGTTCCTTTTTCAACTATTTTACCTTTTTGAAGGACCACAATTTCATCAGCATTTTGAATGGTAGACAGCCTGTGAGCAATCACAATGGACGTTCTGTTTTTCATCATATTTTCTAAAGCAATTTGAACCAAGCGTTCACTTTCAGTATCTAATGCTGAAGTTGCTTCATCTAAAATCATAATTGGAGGACTTTTCAATACAGCTCTCGCTATACTGATTCTTTGTTTTTGACCACCAGAGAGTTTGTTGCCTGAATCACCAATGTTCGTATCAATTCCTAAAGGTAAATCTTTAACAAATTCCCAGGCATTGGCTACTTTTAAAGCATCAATTATTTCTTCATCAGAAGCATTGTCTTTTCCAAGTTTAAGGTTGTTTTTAATACTTTCATTAAAAAGAATAGCATCTTGAGTTACGATCCCTAATTGTTTTCTTAATGATTTGGTTGTTAAATCTCTTATGTCAAGGCCATCGATTAAAATTTGACCTTCATTGACATCATAAAATCTGGTTATTAAATTGGCGATGGTAGATTTGCCACTTCCAGACTGACCTACTAATGCGACCGTTTTTCCTTTAGGAATGGTTAATGAAAAATCTTTTAGAACGTACTCTTCTGCATATTTAAAAGAAATATTATCAAATACTATTTTAGAATTAAATCCGTCTTTTTCAATAGCGTTTACTCTGTCTAGTAAGGGGTTTTCTGTATCAATAATTTCTTGTATTCTTTCTGCCGCTGCACTGCCTTGCTTAATATTATATAGACCTCTTGATATAGCTTTTGCAGGTGTTAATATGTTATAAGCCAATCCCATATACACAAGAAATTTACTGCCATCTAATGCAGAAGGACCACCACTACTATTAAGAACCAAATTCCCTCCATACCACAAAAGAATTGCTATGACACAAATTCCTAAAAATTCACTGGCGGGTGATGCCAAATTTTGTCTATTTAAAAGCTTATTTGCAAAATGATAAAATCGTGTAGTGGATTCCTGGAATTTTTCATAGAATTTATCTTCGCCACTAAACCCTTTAATAATTCGTAAACCGGTTAAGGTTTCTTCTAAATTTGATAAAATAACACCTTGTTCCTTTTGAACGCGATCTGATTTCCTTTTAAGACTTTTTCCTATTCTAGAAATAATAATACCTGTAACTGGAATAAAAATAAATACAAAGAAAGTCAGTTTGGCACTTAAATAAAACATGACAACTATAGTAAATATAATTGTTAATGGTTCTCTTACAACAAGTTCTAAAACAGGTAAGAACGAATATTCAAGCATAGATACATCATTGGTAACTCTAGCCATAATATCGCCTTTTCTTGTTTCAGAAAAATAGGAGAGAGGTAACTCCATGGTTTTTTTGTAAACAGCATTTCTTAAATCACGTATGACGCCATTGCGTAAAAAAACAAGAAAATAATTAGCTAAATAGCCAAATATGTTTTTTAATAAAAACATTAAAATAATCAAGCAAACCACAAAAATAAGGGCTTTTGAATTATCACCACCAGTGAATTGATTCATTTGGTAGGATAAATAATCTTCTAGAAAGCTGACTAGTTTTGATATTCCAGCATATTCTGGCTTCGCCAAGACTGGCGCTTTGGTTTGTTTAAAAATAACATCAAGCATGGGTTTTAAAGCCACAAATGATAAAGTGCCAAAAAGGGCAAATAACATGTTGCTTATAATATGACCAACTGCAAATCTTTTATAAGGTTTTGCATACCTTAAAATATTGAAAAAATGATTCATTAATTAAGTTTCATGTCCTTTACAATCGCGTCAATTTTAGCTTCTATATGCTTAGTTGTTTTTTGAAATTCGGAGGCACTATTTAATTTGGTGTTAGCACTGATATAAAATTTTATTTTAGGCTCGGTTCCACTAGGTCTTAATGCTACTTGACTACCATCTTCAGTGTAATAAATTAATACATTAGATTTTGGTATATCAATAGAATCCACTTTTCCTGAAATTATATTTTTACTAATTGATAGCTGGTAATCCTCTATTTTAACCACCTTAGAACCATTAATTTGAGTTAATGGATTATTTCGGGCATCAATCATCATTTGTTGAATTTCCTGAGCACCTTCAATTCCTTTTTTAGTCATTGATATCAATCGTTCTTTATAATAGCCATGCTCAACATATAATTCAATAAGCTCTTTATATAATGAACTGCCTTTTGCTTTGGCCTGAGCAGCAACTTCGCAAGCTAATAAAGTAGAAGTAACGGCATCTTTATCACGAACAAAATCTCCAACCATAAAGCCGAAACTTTCTTCACCACCACCAATAAAATTTAGGTTTTTAAAATCATGTATTAATTTGGCAATCCATTTAAAACCAGTAAGAACAATTTTGCATTCCACATTATAGGCATTTGCCAAGACGCTCATCATAGGTGTTGAAACAATTGTTGATGCTATAAATTCCTTTCCTTTTATTTTGCCTTCTTTTTTCCATTGTTTTAACAAGAAATCAGTCATCATTAACATGGTTTGATTTCCATTTAAAAGCTCTAAGTCACCTTCAAGATTTCTAACGGCCACTCCAAGTCTGTCGCAATCAGGATCTGTACCAATTACAATGTCTGCATTCACTTTATTTGCTAGTTCTAAAGCCATTTTTAAAGCGGCTGGTTCTTCAGGATTTGGTGAAGCTACTGTTGGAAAATCGCCATTAGGTACTTCCTGTTCTTTAACAATATGAACATTCTTATAACCAGCTTTTTTTAATGTTTCTGGCACCAAGGTAATAGACGTACCATGCAGTGATGTAAAGACAATGGTTAAATTGTCTTTTGCCTTTACAGGTGTATCAAAACTTCCGTTTTTTACTGAGGCATCAATAAAAACCCTATCAACATCTTTTCCTATAAAGTGAATTAAATCATTATTGGCGTTGAACTTTATATTTGAATATGGTGTAGAATTTATTTTATTAACAATAGCATCATCCTGAGGAGGTACTAATTGTCCGCCATCTTGCCAATATACTTTATAACCATTATATTCTGGAGGGTTGTGTGATGCAGTAAGTACAATACCACAGTGACACTTTAAGTGTTTCAAGGCGAATGATAATTCCGGAGTTGGGCGTAAATCTTCAAACAAAAAGACTTCAATACCGTTGGCAGAAAACACATCTGCCACCACTTTAGCTAGGGTTTTACTGTTATGTCTGCAGTCATAAGCAATAGCAACCTTTGGTGTTTCATTTGGAAAATAAGCGCGCATATAATCGCTTAAGCCTTGTGTACTTCTACCAAGGGTATACTTATTTATTCTATTGGTACCAACACCCATGACACCGCGCATACCACCAGTTCCAAATTCTAAATCCTTATAAAAACTTTCTTGAATTTCCTGAGGGTTAAAAGCGATGCTGTTTTTTATAAAATCTTGTGTTTCAGCATCAAAAGCAGGTGTTAACCAAGTATTGATTCTTTTTAAAATGTGTGGTTCTATTTTAATCATTTCTTGCTAAGTTTTAAACAAAAATAAACAATTTGAAAAAAGGTTAAATTTAAATGTCGTTTAATTTGGCTTCAATTTAATTCAAATTCAATAAATCTTTAACCATATATCTTTTTCTTTCTGGTTTAGTTCGAAGAATGATTTCTCCTAAAAAACCAGCTACAAAAAATTGAGTTCCTATAATCATGGTTGAAAGCGCGATATAAAATTGTGGGCGTTCAGTTATTAATCTTCCTTGAGGTGTTAAAAAAAGTTTATCAATACCCAAATATAACGCGAAACCAAAACCGATCATAAACATAATTACTCCTAATGAGCCAAATAAATGCATGGGCCTTTTTCCAAAACGGGACAAAAACCAAATAGTAATTAAGTCTAAAAAACCATTAATAAACCGATCCATCCCAAATTTTGTTTCACCATACTTTCTGGCTTGATGCTGAACAATTTTTTCGCCAATTTTTGTGAATCCGGCATTTTTTGATAGTACTGGAATATAACGGTGCATTTCACCATTAACGTCAATATTTTTAACTACTTCAAGTCTAAAAGCTTTTAAACCACAATTAAAATCATGAAGTTTAACTCCTGAGGTTTTTCTTGCGGCCCAATTAAATAATTTTGAAGGTAAATTTTTGGAAAGAATAGAATCATAACGTTTCTTTTTCCAACCGGAAACCAAATCATATCCGTCGTTCACAATCATGTTATAAAGCCCTGGAATTTCATCTGGATTATCTTGTAAATCGGCATCCATAGTAATTACTACATCGCCTTTGGCTAATTCAAATCCAGCGTGTAAAGCCTGAGATTTTCCAAAATTTTTCAAAAAGCGAATACCTTTAACCTGCTTGTCTTTTGAAGATAATTCGTTAATAGTTTTCCATGAATCATCTGTGCTGCCATCATCAATGAAGATGATTTCATATGAAAAACGATTGGATTGCATAACTCTTGCAATCCAATCATATAATTCTTTTAAAGATTCTTGTTCGTTAAGTAGTGGTATGACTACAGATATGTCCATGTATTATTCTTCTCTTTTCATTATTAAACCACCAATAAGTGAATAAATTAATCCAAAAATAGCACTCATAGCAATCATAAAGGCTCCAGAAATAGCAGGATTTGAAAACATCTCAACAAATTTCATGCTTTGATCAACTATTTCTTCAGTCATTTGTGGGTTTTCTAACATTTTATCTCTAGCTACTTCCATCATCTGAGACATAAACTCAGGATCAATTAAATAATTGAATATAATGCTATAAATAGTAATGACAATGGCACTAAAAACACCAATAAGAACACCTATTTTTAAGGCTTGACTTAAAGATAAAATATTCAAATTTTGTTTTTTAAACTGACTTATCGCATATAAAATAATTACAGGAAATGCAGCATAATAAATCCAGTTTGGCCATTGAGCGCCTTCTAAAGCCAGCCCTGTGACGTAAGTAATAACTGAAATCAAAATCATTATTAGTCCTAATATGATTCCGTAATTCATTGCAAATTTCCCTAATGTAAGTTTTTTTGGTTCCATTTTTTTTGATTTAAATTAGTTGCTTAGTTGGTAAACAAAGATAAGAAAACGTTACATAAAGGCATAAAATAAAAAATATTAAAAAATATTGTTCATTTGAAAAAATAGCTTAAATTTGCACTTCCAAAATTGAAAAGATTAAAAAGCGTAAAGCGATGAAAAAAGGTATACATCCAGAGAATTATAGATTAGTAGCATTTAAGGACATGTCAAATGAAGATGTGTTTTTAACAAAATCTACTGCAGTTACAAGTGAAACTTTAGAAGTTGATGGTGTTGAATATCCTGTTGTTAAAATGGAGATTTCAAGAACTTCTCACCCGTATTATACAGGTAAATCTAAATTGGTAGATACTGCTGGTCGTATTGATAAGTTTAAAAACAAATACGCGAAGTTTAGTAAATAAGCTTCATTTTAAATATATTTTAAAGCCTTTCAATATTTGAAAGGCTTTTTTATTTTCTACAATTACCTTACATTTGAATATATCATAAATGGCTTTAAAATACGGAGGGTATTTTAACCTTTAAACTTCAAATTTGGCATGAACTATATTCTTTTTGATGGTCCTTTTCGCAACAATTTATTGCCATTTACCTATATCAGGCCTGTTGCTGATATTAGAGTAGGAATTTTAACTATTCGCGAAAAATGGGAAGCTTATTTAGATTCTACAACCACAACCGTGACTGAGGATTATTTATCAGAAAAATATCCAATGGTGGAAATGGAAGAGAATATTATGATTAATGCGTCCTATCTCCCAAATTTTGAACTGGTTGAGATGATAAAAAATCTGGAGAAAAACCAGGCTATTTTTAAGGATGAAGATATTATTGCTTTTTATACTAATGAAGCGCAAGAGGATATCGATTTTTCTACTTTTGAAGCCTTAGAATTTAATGACGATATATTGCGTATTGTAAATACATGGGATATTTTCTCCAAAAATGGAGAAGCTATTCAAGAAGATTTTAATTTTATTACTCAAAACAGAAAGTCGAAACCCATTCCATCAAGCAATAATGTGATTGCCCCGGAAAATATCTTTATTGAAGAAGGTGCTACTCTTGAATTCACAAGCTTAAATGCATCAAATGGCCCAATTTATATAGGAAAAAATACGGAGATCATGGAAGGCTCTTTAATTCGTGGACCATTAGCTTTGTGTGAAGGTGCCGCAATAAAATTAGGAGCAAAAATTTACGGACCAACTACTATTGGTCCTTATAGTAAAGTAGGAGGAGAAGTAAATAATTCAGTTTTGTTTGCCTTTTCAAACAAAGGGCATGACGGATTTTTAGGAAATTCTGTAATTGGAGAATGGTGCAATCTTGGCGCTGATACCAACAACTCAAATCTAAAAAACAATTACGCTGAGGTGCGGTTATGGGATTATCAAACAGAGAGTTTTGCTAGAACAGGACTGCAATTTTGTGGTCTCATGATGGGTGATCATAGTAAGTGTGGTATTAATACCATGTTTAATACAGGAACTGTTGTGGGTGTTAGTTCTAATATTTTTGGAAGTGGATTTCCAAGAAATTTTGTGCCTAGTTTTTCCTGGGGTGGTCATGGCGGCTTTACAACTTATTTAACTTCAAAAGCCTTTGAAGTAGCTAAAGTGGTTATGGCCAGACGGCAGATAGAATTTAGTGAACAGGATGCGGCCATTTTATTACACGTATTTGAGGAAACTAAGAAGTTTAGGAGAGAATAAATTACTTTTAGTAACTTTATTTAAATTCATTTAGAGTTTTATGAAAGGATTTTTGTGCTTCTTATGTTGTTTTTTGAGTCTTTTTATATTCTCACAATCCGAACAATTTACTATTCATAATATTGCTATGAACGATGATAAACCTCACTTTGGTTTATCCATTACACCAGATCATAATATTTTAATTGCCTCTTATTTGTTAAATAAAAATGGAAAGATAAA
This sequence comes from Gaetbulibacter aquiaggeris, assembly GCF_044003965.1. Lineage (NCBI taxonomy): Bacteria > Pseudomonadati > Bacteroidota > Flavobacteriia > Flavobacteriales > Flavobacteriaceae > Gaetbulibacter > Gaetbulibacter aquiaggeris. The sequence goes on along the minus strand of NZ_JBAWKC010000005.1, from coordinate 114,177 downwards.
AGCCTATTTAGGAAATGGGATTTTAACTATTTATGAAGGAATGAAATCTGAAAATGGAAATATTGAAAATATTGAACCATTATTTATTGATTCAAAAGAAGATATTTCTCATATTACAAGTGCCTGTATTTCAAATGATGCAAAAACATTATATGTTACAACCAACTATATCAACCGAAACAACAGGCCGAAAGGAGATTTTAAAGAAACCAATTTCCATATTGAAACGGCAGAATATATAAGTGGTGTTGGTTGGAGCAATTTCAAAGTTTTGCCATTTTGTAAACCGCGCTATTCTTACGCACACCCCTCAATAAGTAAGGATGGAAAGACTCTTTATTTTACTGCTAATTTTAGAGGTGGGAAAGAAACCACTAAAGGACCATCAGATATTTTTAAAGTGGATATTATCCGTAATAACACTTATAGTGAACCCAAAAATTTAGGGTCTCAAGTAAATTCATATAGTGGTGAAATGTTTCCTTTTATTAGTGATGACAATACTTTGTATTTTGCATCAAATAGGCCGAATGGAACCGGCGGCTATGATATTTATAAAAGTGTTATGAATAAACAGGGGCTGTTTGATAAAGCTCAATTGTTGCCTGAACCTGTTAACAGTAAAGAAGATGATCTTTGTTTTGTAATTGAACCAAATAAAAATTCGGGTTATTTTTCTTCTAAACGAGCTGAAGGAAAAGGAGAGGATGATATTTATTATTTTACTATTAATTAATTCTTTTTAACTCGTTTTAACTCCAATAAATTGATGGGATTGATTCCTAATCCACTGACATTTTTTCTTGTAAACCTAACAACTTCATCATAATATAGCGGCACCATCAGCGCCTTTTGCATAGCTAAAGAATCCATTGTAGTATAGAGGTGTTTCCTTTTTTCAATATCGGTTATTTTAAATGCTTTGCTATATAAACTATCAAACTGAGTGTTTTTATAATGAAAATAGTTGGAGCCATTAGGGGCAAAATTTTTACTATAAAATATCGATAAATAATTTTCTGCATCCAGATAATCAGCAATCCATGAACTTCTAAACATATCAACTTTTCCGTTAGATCTAGCGCTTCTTAAAGAAGCTTCGGGCATAACATCTACATTAATAGTTAGCCCTGTTTTATTAAGCTCTCGTTGTATAAATTCGCAAAAACTCAAATAATTACTAGTCGTTACTAATGTGATTTCAGGATTAGTAATTCCAGTTTCTATTTTAAATTGCTCTATCAACTGTTTAGCTTTTTCAGGTTGATAAGAATAACCAATAGATTTATTATAACCGGCAAGTCCAATTGGAATAAAACCACCATTGGCAGGATTGCCTATACCGTTGCGTAAATAGATAATCATTTTTTTTCTATCAAACCCATAATTGATAGCTTTTCTAATCAATTCTGATTGTATTTCTGGTGTTTCAGAATCTAAATAAAACCCTAAATATTCAGTGTTTAAATAAGGTCCACGAATCATGTTAACAGATTCAGAATAGGTATCACGAAGTTCTCCAACAGCAGTTAGAAGTTCATCTTTATAAGAAGCATCTAATCCGGAAATAAAATCTATGTTTCCCTGTGCAAATTGCAAAAATTCGCTTTGTTTGTCTGGCAGAAATGTTATTGCTACAGATTCTAAATATGGCAATGATTTACCTCTATTATCTTTTTCGAAATAAAGATTATTTCTTCTTAGAATAAGTTTAATATTTTCTTCCCAACGTTTAAATTTAAAAGGACCAGTTCCAATAGGATGCGATCTAAATTCAGACCCATAAAACTCAACGATTTCTTGAGGAACCACAGAGCAATATTTCATAGACAGTAAGCCAATAAAGGCGGGAAACGGTTCTTTTAATTCAATTTCAAAAATAGTGTCATTTATAGCTTTAAAATCTCGTACTTTATTTAAAACCCAACTTCCAGGAGAGGCGACTGTTTCATCTCTTAAACGGTTTAAGCTGTATTCAAAATCTTTTGCAACCACTATTCTAGTAGAATCTTCACCAAACAAATAGTGGTTATGGAAATAAACATCATCACGCAACACAAAGGCGTAGGTAATTGCGTCATTTGAAACAGTCCAACTTTTGGCAATACAAGGTATAATATTTAAGGCGCTGTCCATTTGGACTAAGCCATTAAATAATTGATTATTGACCGAATTGTCTTGTAAAGTTCTAGAAAACGCGGGGTCTAAAGTATTTATATTGGCATATTCATTATATCTAAATACAAGATGATCAATTGATTTTTGTGAATTCTTTTTACAAGAAAAGCAGAATATAATTATAACAGAATAAAAGAAATATTTTATCAATTCTATGCTATGAATTTGGCGCTTACTCAAGAGGATGTTTTTAAATTACCTCAAAAATAAAGTTTTAAAATCTATAGAAAGAAAAATTTTTCACTTTAAAATTATGATGTGAAGTTTTTTCAAAAGTTATGTCAAAAATGAAAGTAAGATTTTTTGCTGCAGATGGCAATATATTTTATTAAATTTAGTTACCGAGTATTTCAAAAAGAAACCCTCTTTTTTTTATTACATTTGCACGTTTTTAATTACCACATGAATTCACGAAAAAAGGTAGCATTTTATACACTTGGTTGTAAACTTAATTTTTCTGAAACCTCTACAATTGCCAGAAGTTTTAATGAAGAAGGATTTGATCGTGTTGATTTTTCCGAAAATGCTGATATCTATGTAATTAATACCTGTTCAGTCACTGAAAATGCTGATAAGCGTTTTAAAACTATAGTTAAACAGGCCCAAAAAGCGAATCCTAATGCGTTTGTTGCTGCGATTGGATGTTATGCACAATTGAAACCACAGGAGCTGGCAGATGTTAATGGTGTAGATTTGGTATTAGGAGCTACAGAAAAGTTTAAGATTACTGATTATTTGAATGACTTGTCTAAAAATGATTTTGGCGAAGTACATTCCTGTGAAATTGAAGAAGCTGATTTTTATGTAGGCTCCTATTCAATAGGGGATAGAACCCGGGCGTTTTTGAAAGTTCAGGATGGTTGTGATTATAAATGTACGTATTGTACCATTCCTTTGGCAAGAGGAATTTCAAGAAGTGACTCTTTAGAAAATGTATTAAAAAATGCTCGGGAAATTTCAGAGCAAAATATAAAAGAAATAGTATTAACCGGCGTTAATATTGGTGATTATGGCAAGGGGGAGTTTGGAAATAAAACACATGAACACACCTTTTTAGATTTAGTTACAGAATTAGATAAAGTTAAAGGTATTGAGAGATTAAGAATTTCATCTATTGAACCTAATCTTTTAAAAAATGAAACCATTGATTTAGTTGCGAAATCACGAGCTTTTGTGCCACATTTTCATATTCCATTACAATCAGGAAGCAACGATATTTTAAAAAAAATGAAGCGCCGTTATCTGCGCGAATTATATGTTGATAGGGTAACTAAAATAAAAGAAGTGATGCCTCATGCCTGCATTGGTGTGGATGTAATTGTTGGATTTCCAGGAGAAACGGATGCACATTTTTTAGAGACTTATAATTTTTTAAATGAATTGGATATTTCATACTTACATGTATTTACCTATTCTGAAAGAGATAATACCGAGGCGGCAGAAATGGAAGCGGCAGTTCCAATGAATGTGAGAAATAAACGAAGTAAAATGTTGCGTGGGTTATCCGTTAAAAAGCGCAGAGCATTTTATGAAAGTCAGTTAAGTACCAGCCGAACAGTATTATTTGAAAGCGAAAATAAGGAAGGCTACATTCATGGATTTACCGAGAATTACGTTAAGGTAAAAACGCCCTGGAATCCTGAACTTGTTAATACAACTCATAATATAGAGCTGGTAAAAATAGATGAAGATGGCACTGTGAGGTTTGAATTTATTGATGTTTTTTCAAATCAAAAAACATTATAAGTTATAAGTTAACCATTTTTTTAACCCTTGGTCTGAATTTTGCCATTATATAGTACTAATGATCTAGTTTTGAATCTATTCTTTAGGATCCCAAATCATGAAAAGAATTCTCATTATTATTACTTTTTTATCTTTATCATTATTTGCCTGTTCAAGTGATGATTCAAATTTAACATCTGTTGAAGGTGTTTGGGAACTGGTGGGCTATAATGTTGCAGAGGGCTTTGATATCAATAATGACGGTATAAAAAGCATTAATATTTTACAAGAAATTGATTGTGTTAATAATGAAATAATGGTATTTGAATCAACCGGCGTTGTGTATACTCATGCTTCTTTTAATCCTTTAATTCAAATTTATATATTGAATGAAGCGATAAATGAATATGCTTTTAACGTAGAATGTGATGCAGAAGGCGTAATAAGTTTGGCCACTAACTATTCTCAAAAAGGTAATACAATTACACTTAATAAACATTCTGCGTCCGTTATGAACGATCAGTTATCTATTATATATGAAGATGCTATTGAAATATTTAATGCTGATTTTACAAAAGTTATATCAAGACAAGACTTGACATTGGTATATGTCAAACAATAAAATAAATAATTTTATGATTAGTTTTAAGCGATTTAAATTCTTAATCCCACAGGAAGCATTCTTTTATACTTTCTATTTCTTCTTACAAATTTAGCAATATCCGGACTTGTAGGCACAATACTTAAATTGCGTTCATCAATCTGTTCAAAAACAGCAGATAAAAATTCAGTTCTGAAATTTTCATCTGTAATACCCTCAGGAATAACGAGTTTAGTTAAAAATATCTTTCTATCTTGCAAAGAATATTCAATTTTGGCCAAATGATCATCAATTTTTATTTCAAATTGACGTAAGAAATCATTATCTATTAATTCTGCTGCATCTATCATGGTAAAAAGTTTTATTTCTAAAGAAACTTCAATAGTGAGAACTATTTTCTATAGTTTTGTGATGCAAATTTACAAAAAAAATACTTAATAACAGGATAATTTAAGGTTAAAACCTTATGAATCAAGATATAATACACGTCTATTTTATGCCAGGAATGGCAGCCAGTTCAAAAATATTTGAATACATAGAATTACCTGAAACTCAGTTTCAAATTCATTATCTTGAATGGCTTATCCCTATTGATAATGAATTACTTAGTGAATATGCAAGACGCATGTCCGACAAAATTGAGCATAAAAAATGCGTTTTACTGGGTGTCTCTTTCGGAGGTGTTTTAGTTCAAGAAATGAGTAAATATTTAAATGTTCAGAAATTAATTATTGTTTCAAGCGTTAAGTCTAAGAATGAGTTACCTAAAAAAATGATTCTTGCAAAAGTTACTAAGGCTTATAAATTATTACCAGTTCAATTAGTAAGCAATATTGATTTATTTTCTAAATATGTGTTTGGTAATAATATTACTAAAAGAATGGAATTGTATAAAAAATATTTATCGGTTAATGATAGTAACTATTTAAATTGGGCGATTGAAAACATGGTCTGTTGGAAACAGGAGGAAGCTATTCCAGATATTATTCATATTCATGGTGATCATGATCCGGTGTTTCCTATAAAAAATATTGGGACATGTATAATTGTTAAAAATGGAACACATGTCATGATATTGAATAAATACAAATGGTTTAACGAACATTTGCCAAAACTAATATTGACTTAGTATAGAGATAGAAACAATTATTTTTATAATTTTATAAAAAAATAAAAAATGAAAAACATATTAGCAATTATAGGATTATTTAGCTTATGTGGGCTATTTATTTATGCGCTGCAGGATGCTCAAACTGATGAAAATTTTGAAAAAAAACTGATCAACGATTATAATGTTTATGCCTTGCAGGTTCCAAATAATTTGGATTTTGCCGGTGAGCCAATGCCATTAAAAGATCCAGAAGTTTTTGAGCGTATGGATAGAGAATTATTAGTGAACACGTATTGGCAATCAAACGGCTTATTAATGTTTAAGAGAGCTAAAAAGTATTTTCCTATCATAGAGCCCATTTTGAAAAAGAATGGGATTCCAGATGATTTTAAATATTTGGCCGTTATTGAAAGTGGATTGACCAATGCGGTTTCAAGTGCTAAAGCCACAGGAGTATGGCAAATTATGCAGGCGACTGCAAAAGAAAATGGATTAGAAGTTAATGATAATGTTGATGAACGTTATCATTTGGAAAAATCTACTGAGGTTGCCTGTAAATACTTGTTGAAATCTAAAGAAAAATTAGGGTCATGGACATTGGCAGCAGCTGCTTATAACGCAGGGGATACTGGAGTTTCAAGACGTTTAAAAGAACAAAATGTCTCTAATTATTACGATTTGTTATTAGGAGAAGAAACAGGTAGATATGTGTTTAGAATTGTGGCTCTAAAAGAAATATTAAAACATCCAGATATTTATGGATTTAATTTTAGAGAGAAAGATTTATATTCTCAAATACCAACCTATAAAGTGGAAGTTGATACAGCAGTTACGGATTTTACAAAATTTGCCGAAGGATTTGGTATCAACTATAAAATTTTAAAGGTTCACAATCCTTGGTTAAGAGATAGGTTTCTTAGCAATAAATCTGGAAAAAAATATATGATTGATATTCCTAAAATGGGATATTATGATAAAGTACAGTAATAACAGTATAAATAAAAAATAACAGTGTAAACAAAAAAGGAGAAGCTTAAGTTCTCCTTTTTTGTTGTCTTATAGAACCACCCGCTCCATAATGCTGATTGGGCATTTGAGCACGCTTCATATTTTCTTTCATCATTTTTATTTGCTCTGTCAACATACCTTGCTTGTCAAGTTTTTGAGCTTCTGATAGTAATTTAGAAGCTTCTTGTTTTCTTCGTTTAGAAAAGGCGATTCCAGATAAATTTAATTTAGCCATCGCTAAATCGTGGTTCATAGATAAACCTAATGAAATGGCATTTTTAAAGTATTTTTCAGCCTCATTCATATTGGTTTGAGAAACCATAATACCATGCAGGTAATTATAGTAGCCCTGTTGTTTTCTGACAAGCGCTGATTCTGGATTTTTAATTTTCTTGAGCCATTTGGTGGCCCCTTCAAAATCCTGTTTTCTTAATCTTAGAAAGGCTAAAAGAATAAATTCATTTTTAAAGTACAAAAACACAAATACACCAGAAAGAAGGATAAGCATGATGCCATTTCCAATATTATTTTCCGTAAATTGATAAACAGCATAAGCAAAGATGCCGGCCGCAATAATAAGTTTTATAATTTTATTATACATTTTTAATCTAAATAAAGGTGTTAAAGATACATTTGATAGTCTTTTTTGTATCTAAAATATAGATTACAAAGTAACTAAATTTTTATGAAAAGGACCCAATTGAGGTGCAACAAAAATAAACTGTTTAAACGAGTTGTATGATTTAATTATGTCATAATTTTTAAAATTTATTGAATTAATAAATATTTTTAAAATAACGTTTGTCAAAGTAAAAACTCTTTGTATATTTGCGCTCGGTTTTAGGTAACCCTTAAACTTTAAAAAATAAACACATTTTTCAGATTTAAAGATACTAGATAATGAGTAAAAGAACGTTTCAGCCATCAAAAAGAAAGAGAAGAAACAAACATGGTTTCAGAGAAAGAATGGCTTCTGCTAATGGTAGAAAAGTATTAGCTCGAAGAAGAGCTAAAGGAAGAAAAAAATTGTCTGTATCGTCTGACGCTAGACATAAAAAATAATGATATACATCATTACTTATAAATTAAAGGTGTTGCTTAGGTGTAACGCCTTTTTTTATATCTTATAACGAAATTTTTATTAAACTAGAAAAAACCAAAAGTTAAAATGCCAAAAAATTCTAAACTTAAATCTATATTAATTATTGGTTCTGGGCCTATTGTTATTGGGCAAGCATGTGAATTTGATTACTCGGGGTCGCAAGCCTTAAGGTCATTGAGAGAAGATGGAATTGAGACAGTTCTTATCAATTCAAATCCAGCGACCATTATGACAGATCCTACAATGGCTGATCATATTTATTTGTTGCCTCTAACCACCAAATCAATAATAAAAATTTTAAAAGAACACCCTCAAATTGATGCTGTATTACCAACAATGGGTGGTCAAACAGCATTGAATTTATGTATTGAGGCTGATGAAAAGGGTATTTGGAAAGATTTTGGAGTTGAAATTATTGGTGTTGATATTGATGCTATCAATATAACTGAAGACAGAGAGAAATTTAGAGAGTTGATGCTTAAAATAGGAATTCCAATGGCGCCGCAGGCCACAGCTACCTCTTATTTAAAGGGTAAAGAAATAGCTCAGGAATTTGGTTTTCCTTTAGTAATTAGAGCCTCTTTCACGCTGGGTGGTGCAGGTGCCTCCTTTGTGCATGAAGAAAAGGATTTTGATGAATTATTAACTCATGGTTTGGAAGTATCTCCAATTCATGAAGTTATGATTGATAAGGCCCTTATTGGTTGGAAAGAGTATGAATTAGAGCTCCTTAGAGATGCTAATGATAATGTGGTTATCATTTGTTCTATTGAAAATATGGACCCAATGGGTATTCATACAGGTGATTCTATTACAGTTGCTCCAGCCATGACCTTAAGTGACAGAACTTACCAAAGAATGCGTGATATGGCTATTCATATGATGCGAAGTATTGGTGATTTTGCTGGTGGATGTAACGTGCAGTTTGCCGTGAGTCCAGATGAGAATGAAGATATCATTGCTATTGAAATTAATCCACGTGTATCGCGTTCATCGGCATTGGCAAGTAAAGCAACAGGTTATCCTATAGCAAAAATTGCGGCTAAATTAGCTATAGGTTATCACCTAGATGAATTGCAAAATCAAATTACAAAATCTACTTCAGCATTATTTGAGCCTACCTTAGACTATGTAATTGTAAAAATACCGCGTTGGAATTTTGATAAATTTGAAGGAAGTAACCGTACACTAGGTTTACAAATGAAATCTGTTGGAGAGGTGATGGGTATTGGACGCTCCTTTCAAGAAGCATTGCACAAAGCAACACAATCTCTTGAAATTAAGCGAAATGGCCTAGGTGCAGATGGGAAGGAAAATAAAAATTATGAGGAAATTATAGAGAAACTCACCTATGCTTCTTGGGATCGAGTGTTTATCATTTATGATGCGATAGCTTTAGGAATTCCGTTGAGTAGAATTCATGAAATCACTAAAATTGACATGTGGTTTTTAAAGCAATATGAAGAATTATATCTGCTTCAAAAGGAAATTTCAACCTATAAAATTGATACCATTCAAAAGGATTTATTGCTTGAAGCAAAGCAAAAAGGATATGGTGACAGGCAAATTGCTCATATGTTGGGATGTTTAGAAAGTCAGGTATATAACAAACGTGAAGAATTTGGGGTCAACAGAGTTTATAAACTCGTTGATACCTGTGCAGCTGAATTTAAGGCTCAAACGCCATATTACTATTCTACTTTTGAAAGTGACATGCAACTGGCGGGTGGCGAGCGTTTTTCTCATAATGAAAGTATTGTTACTGATAAGAAAAAAATTATTGTTTTAGGTTCTGGTCCGAACAGAATTGGGCAAGGGATAGAGTTTGACTACTGTTGTGTGCATGGTGTTTTGGCTGCTGCTGAATGCGGTTATGAAACCATTATGATTAATTGTAATCCAGAAACGGTATCGACCGATTTTGACACGGCGGATAAATTATATTTTGAACCTGTTTTCTGGGAGCATATTTATGATATTATAAAGCATGAGAAACCAGAAGGCGTTATTGTTCAGTTAGGTGGGCAAACGGCCTTGAAACTGGCTGAGAAGTTATCCAGATATGGTATTAAAATTATCGGAACCAGTTTTGAATCGCTTGATTTAGCTGAAGACAGAGGGCTTTTTTCCAATTTGTTAAAAGAAAATAATATTCCTTATCCTGAGTTTGATATAGCCACTACTGCAGATGAAGCAGCAGCTATTGCGGACGTTTTAGATTTTCCAATTTTAGTGAGACCTTCGTATGTTCTTGGTGGACAAGGCATGAAAATTGTGATTAATAAAAAAGAACTGGAAGAGCACGTTGTTGGTTTATTAAGGGTTATGCCAGGTAATCAGTTACTTTTAGATCATTACTTAGAAGGTGCTATAGAAGCGGAAGCGGATGCTATTTGTGATGGTGAAGATGTCTATATTATTGGAATTATGGAACATATTGAGCCTTGCGGTATCCATTCGGGTGATAGTAATGCCATGTTGCCACCATTCAATCTCGGTGATCTAGTCATGCAACAAATAAAAGATCATACAGTAAAAATCGCAAAAGCTTTGAATACCGTTGGATTAATAAATATACAATTTGCCATTAAGGATGATATGGTTTATATCATTGAAGCCAACCCAAGAGCTTCCAGAACGGTTCCTTTTATTGCCAAAGCTTATGGTGAACCTTATGTGAATTATGCTACAAAAGTTATGCTAGGAGAAAAGAAAGTGAAAGATTTTAATTTTAATCCTCATTTAGAAGGTTATGCCATAAAGCAACCAGTATTTTCATTTAACAAGTTTCCTAACGTAAACAAAAAGTTAGGACCAGAAATGAAAAGCACCGGAGAAAGTATATTATTCATTGATAGTCTTAAAGATGATCAATTTTATGAATTATACTCTAGACGAAAAATGTATCTAAATAAATAGAATAAAAAAAAGCCGCTTTTAGCGGCTTTTTTTACATTGGAAGGAGATTGAAATTGAAAGAAATGTTAACCATTTCTGAGACTTTGTTGCTCACAATTTTTGGTATAACAATATCAAAATCAGAACTTTTGACCGTAAAATTGCCGGATAATTTTATACCTTCTGAATTTTTAATAAGGGTTACTTTAATATTTTTCAACTTTTTTGTTTTGCCATGGAAATATAATTCACCGTTTAATTGAAATTCTCTTTGAGATGAAATATTATCATAAGAAAAATCTTCTATAATACCTTTAAAAGTTGCTTTTGGATATTTATCTGATTCCGCATAGTTTTCGTTGAAATGTTCTTCCATTAAAGCATTTTTAAATCTAAAACCCTTCACTAAAATTAATGTGGCAAATTCTCCACTTTCTATATTTAATATAGAAGTAACTGTATTGGTATTTGCACTGACTTCTTCAAATGAAGGGACGGATGCTTCAAAACCTACGGCCCCTGTTTTTGTTATATACTTTGATTGACAAAACGAGTTCAATCCTATAAAAGCAATTATAAAGAGTAAACGTTTCATAATATTTGCATTAAAGAAAAATTAATTTTAATGATTTAATTTTCTAAAAACCCTTGATCTTTCCATTGCTGTATTAAATCTCTATTTGTTTGTGACATTAATCCTCCTTGCGGCATGGGGTTATTTGCATTATTTATTCTTCCTATTAATCCTCTGGTTTCAACTGAATTTTTCACTTCGCTATAAGTTGTTAATGACATAGGAGCACTGTTTGTAGTAGGATTTCCATGACATGAAGTGCAATTACCACTCATAATAGATTTAATATGACTATTGTAAGTGATATTTGTTGAATTATTAGGGTTTGGATCAGGGTTACTGGAATTTGGTGTTGTTGGATCATCATCACTTCCTGAACAACTAAATAGTAATAGTGTAACCACAATTAATGAGATAAGATTTTTTAAATTCATAGCATATTTATTTAAAGTTATTTTTTTTAATTTTCGATAAGACCATCATCTTTCCATTTAATTATTTGGTCTATTAAGTTTTGAGGTAATCTTGGCCCGCCAAACGGCATAGCATCTGGGCTTCCGGCCTGACTTGAGATACGATTAATCAAATTGTTATTAAGAACTGCATTTTTTATGTTGTCATATGTTAATAAAGGAGTGTTGGCTCCATTTAACGGTGGACTTTGATGGCAGTTTATGCAATTGTTATTAATAATAGTTTTTATATCATTATATGTCGTGATAGTTGCCATTGGCTGTTCATCAATCAAGTCACTTTCACTCGCATTTGTGCAACTGAAGAGAAAAAGATTAATTAGGATAATTTTTATAAATATTTTTTTCATAACAAATTGTTTTAAAATACTCTACTTAAATTAAAGCCAAAATAAATATTACCATCTGACCAGTCACCGGAACCTTGTCCAAGAAAACCATTGGTATTCATTGGTTGGGCATTGGTGAAATGCATCTGAAAAACATGACCACCAGTTTCTAAATCAAATCCAATGGATAGTGGGTTCTTAAAAGGAGAATTATCAGCACGATTTAAGTGCCAACCATAATCTGCATTAATGGACCAACGCTTTCTTAATTTATATCTTCCTCCAAATCCTAAAGCAAATTGGGAATTATTTTGCTCATCAATAACCACATAGTTATCATGGAAAAAGGTAGGGGCTAATTCTAGACTTAAAGAGGTGTTTATTTTTCTTGAAACTAATAATTGAGCAGTATAGCCTAGACGATGTTTAAATTCTAATTTTGGTAAGTTGTCTTTATCAAGAGCGGTATTAATTAAAATGGCGTTAAAACCAACAATGGTGAAAGGAAATCCATTTTTTTCTTGTCTTAAAAGCCTATATTTCAAAGACGATTCATAAATTTTTTGAAATGAACTTCTTGAAACACCAATATTAAGTCCATCAGAAATACCAAAAACAAAATTTAACCTAGTAACTGCATCATCCAATCCAAAAAACGTATTGATTCCATTCTTAATTGTTCCAAATCTATGAGACACAATAAAGGTAAATTCGTCTTTTGCAACCAACTTAGTAGATTCAAAATTGACAATTTTTAAGCCTTTAAATGCTGCGATTTCATATTGCTTTCCAATGGAATCTGTATCGATTTCATTTAATAAATTATCTTGTGAAAAGACTAATATTGGAAAAAGTATAATTATTAAATATTTCATGAGTTTTTCTACTTTTTAATTAAAGTTTTATGAAACGCTTGGTATGGCTAATGCCAAAATAGCTTACTTTTATAAAATACAAACCTTTATTTAGTTTCGAAATGTCAATGGTGTATTCAAGTTTATTACTTGAATAAATCTTTTGGCCTAATAAGTCAAATATTGAAATAGATTTAAATTCAATTCCGTTTGGCATTTTTAGAGAAAGTTGATCATAAGCGGGATTGGGGGAAATTGTAAAATTCTCAATAGAATATTCTTCAATATCTAATGGGTTTTCTACTGTAATTGTGCCAGCCATAGATAATGGGTGAAAACCACATTTATATGGATTTGAACCAATTGAATTAAATTGGTAAGTAAATGTATTTCCCAGACCAGTTTTAGAACCACTGTTAAAAGTTTCTGTACTACCAGCATCATTTTGAACAGTGTGTGCGAAAGTGTCGGTCCAGGTCCATCTTACAAGATCACCTACATTAATTGTTAGATTTAAGTTACTTCCAATTCCAATTTCCCAATCTAAATCGTGGGTTGTTTGTGCTTGCGCCCCAAACGATGTAAACATGAGTAATAGTAATGTTTTTTTCATGAATGTTATTTTTAAAAATTAATTAATACTACATTGATCAAGTTTTACTTCGTTAAGTAAATCATCAAAACCAATAAAACGGCCTTTTACTTTGAATTGGGAATTGTTTGTTAATTGGATATTAATTTTGGTTGTGAACTGACAGAAAACAATATGATCTAAGGTAATTGTGTTTTCCGTTTGATCAGTTATTTTGCCAATAACCTCCATAGTTTTGTCAAGATATTTTTTTTCTGAATTATCTGGGTCAGTTGAAAATTCATTTAAGATTTCGACTGATGTGAGTATAAATTCAACTTTTTCTTTATTAATAACTCTATGGTTTTGGTATATATAGTTATAAATAAGTATTGCAATTACAGCTAAAACACTTAATGTTATCCACTTTTTCATATTAGGTTGGTTAAATAAGCTGCTTCAGCATTTACACCGAAGCAGCTCAGTGCTAGTAACAAATCATTATATTGATTTGTTAAAGGAAATTTTCTTTTTCATAAGACTTTTCTACTAGCTTAGTTTTTTTCAAAAGTTAAATTGTCTGTGCCTCCATTACCGCCACTTATATGTATCAATTCAATAATTGTAGCTGTTCTCGTTACAATTTCCCAGTCTTCAGATAATTCACTGAAATTTGATGGAGAAAGAAAGTAAATATTAAAATCAATATCATCAGAGTTACTACTATCGTCATTACCATTACCATCAGTAACAGACCAAGTGCCGATAATTGTGTCTGAGCCATTATTTGCTGTTAACGAATTGTCCGATCCGAAAGTGAAGTTGTAGCCACTAAAATTATTGGTTTCATCTTGGCCCGAATCAATATAATTTGAAATTATCCATGCTTCGGATTGCATCAACGTTTCTATCTCTTGAATAGTTTGACTATTGTTATTAGAATTCATGTCGTCATCTGAAGAACAAGTTGATGACATTAATGACAAACTTAACAAGGTGAACAAAGGGTAAATAAAATTCTTTTTCATAGCATTAATTTTGGTTTGTTTTTCTGTTTTCATATTAGTTACAACTATTTTTATAACGCATTCTATCATTATCCCCTACTCTTAAATCAATTTTACTTTCTGAATATTGGGAAATTTCATGTAATATCCAGTTATTATTGCAATAAGGTAGATCGGGGACATTGATGACTACAACTAAATTGTTCCCAGAACCTGAGGCTGTCCACGTTCCATAGTCTGTATTAGTTCCATAGTAAACAGTGATAATGCCATCCGTCGAAAAGTTGAAGGTATAACCATCGTAATAATTGTCGTAATCTCTATTGTATCGCTCTAGTTTGTCTATGGTCCAGTCTGAACAAGATGTAAGTAATGATTCCAATTGCTCTGGATTACAATCATTACAATCATCATCATTGTAGTCATAATCATCGTCTTCATCACAGTCGTTTTTATGGGTGTTTATTGTGGTTTCAAGCTCGTTTAAATTATTAATGACTATTAGTGAACCATCTAATAGTAAGACATTTATAGGAAAGTTTATTGTAACTATGTAATTAGTATTGAGATAATTAAAGAAATCAATTAAATCATTATCAGAATTAAATGATACTGTCTCCAGAATTTCGTTGTCTTTATTAAATACTGACGCTGTAATTGGATATTGAAAATCAAGACATTCTACATCATCGTCAGGTTGATTTTCTCCATTACAGTTATTTGAATAGTTACTCAGTTCTGAAGAATTATTTACAATAATTCTTTTATAATCATCAAGGGTAATAGTCACAGGATAAGAAATGCTTATATTATCAACATCATCATCAGATTCATCCAAAATATATTCCACTATTAAATAATCTGTTTCTGATGCTATGGTGACACTTATGCCATTAACTGTTACATTAAATGGAAACGTAATATTAAAGCAATTAGCTTTATCAATAATATTATCATTTGAACCATCATTGATTGTTGTATTTTTAATGAGACCGGCAATTGAAGAATTGGCTACTAATACTTCATTTGAAGGGGCTTGCACAAATTCAACTTCCTCTTTGCGACAGGATGTGAATGTGAACAACATAGCGAAGGAATAGGATAAAATTTTTCTGATGAATATATTTATAAAGGTGGTCATGTGTTTTACTGTCTTTTTAAATAAAACAACTGAAAAGCTAAAACTCCTGAAAGTTTTATTCATTTTTTTTTAAAAATCTTGTCTTAAATGATTAAAAAGGTCAAAGAATAAAATATTTTAACAGGATTAAGTTATTTAAATCATTTATATAGTTTTAAAGAATAATTATATATTTAAATAAAAATAAAATATTTTGCTACCAGAATTAAATGAACATATTTGTGAAGAAGCGGTATTTGAAAGTATTTATAAAAAATATTCTCAAGATCTGCACAATTATTTATATTACAAATATGGAGATAAGTTTAGTCCAAATGATAAGGTTCAAGACGCGTTCATTAAGCTATGGAACAATTGCAAAGATGTAACTTTTAGTAAAGCCAAATCTTTTCTGTTTACCGTTGCAAATAATTTAATGCTCAATGAAATTAAGCATCACAAAGTGGTTTTAAAATACCAAAATGAAAATCAGAGGGATTTCACCAACGAAACCCCGGAGTTTGTTTTAGAAAAGAAGCAATTTTTACAGCGTTATCAAGAGGTGCTTGGTAAAATGAGCGAAGAGCAAAGAGTTGCTTTTTTATTAAATAAAGTAGAAGGGAAAAAGCATAGTGAAATTGCTGACATGCTAGGAATAACTCAAAAAACCGTTGAATATAGAATTTATAGTGCTTTTAGTATTTTAAAGAAAGAATTAGTAGGCTTTAAAATAAAATAATTCAGGATTTTTAGGTTTTAGATTGTTATATTATAAAGTGAATAATTTATGGATTCTGAAGAGTTGATAAAAAAATGGTTAAAGAATGAGCTTTCTGATGAAGAAAAGCAAATGTTTGATAGTTTTGATGATGCACATTTAAATAACTATATCATTGAAAAGGCACAGGTTTTTAAAGCTTCTAATTTCTCTGAAATTAATAATTTTGATGTTTTTAAGGTTCAATATAATCAACAGAAAATTCCAGTTAAAAAATTAAATTGGATAAATCCTTTGTTGAAAATAGCGAGCATTATTGTTATTGCTTTAGGTGTTTATTTTACTTTCTTTTTTAACCAAAGAGTTCAAATTGAAACTTTAGCTAGTAATAAAGAATCCATTGAATTGCCAGACCATTCTTTGGTTATGTTAAATGCTTCATCACATCTAGAATATAATAAGCGAACTTGGAAAGATCATAGAAAGATTAATCTTGATGGAGAAGCATTTTTTAAAGTTTCAAAAGGACAAACTTTTGATGTGATTACTAATCAGGGTGTTGTGACTGTTGTTGGTACTCAGTTTAATGTTAAGGATCGTAAAAATTATTTTGAAGTAAAATGTTTTGAGGGTATTGTTAAAGTTACTTCAGATACAATTTCGCGATTTTTAAAGGCAGGGGATACTTACAAGATATTAAATGGAAAATTTTCGGAAGGAAAAATAATTTCACCTGTACCTAATTGGACAGAAAATATGAGTGTTTTTGAGGCAATTCCAATAAAAGAGGTTTTTGCAGAGTTGGAAAGACAATATGATATAGAAATTAATTATAATAGTCGCTCTAATCGCTTATTTACAGGTGGATTTGTTCATGATAATTTAGATAATGCCTTAAATACTATAACCCAACCCATGAATTTGACCTATGAAATGAGTTCTTCAAATCTCGTAGTGATTCATGAAAAGGAGAATTAAAGAATTTTTTATAATATTTCTTCTGGTTTTCTGTAATGGATTGCTTTCACAAACTAAAAATGAAACGATACCATTAGAAAAAATCATAGCGTATTTAGAAGCTAAATATCAAGTACAATTTAATTATGCTGCAGATATTGTAAATGGTATTACTATTATTGAACCTTTTAAGGGGCTATCTTTAAATGAATCTATTAGTTATTTACAAAAAGTAACAGGATTAGAATTCATTTTGACCGATTCCAATATTATTCTTATTAAACCCTTTAAGGGCAAAGTTTTATGTGGTTATATTAAAGACAAAGAGACTTTACTGCCGTTAGTGTCGGCAACTATTGAAACATCTGGACAAGCAACGACAAGTGATGAAAACGGATTTTTTAAAATTAGCATAAACAAAATATCTGAACCTGTTGTTATTAGGTTTTTAGGTTATGGTACGGTTCGAACTAATTCCAATATGATTGTCAGTAAAGATTGCCAAGACTATTATCTTACTACAAGTTTCCAAAAGTTGTCGGAAGTTTTAATTTCTAATTATATAGTTAATGGAATTAATAAAATTGATAACGGTTCATATGAAATAAATTTTTTGGACTTTGATATATTACCAGGTTTGATTGAAGCAGATGTTCTACAATCAGTTCAGAGTTTTCCCGGAATTCAAAGCCTGAATGAAACTGTTTCAAATATTAATATTAGAGGAGGAACCAATGATCAAAATTTAATTCTATGGGATGGAATAAAAATGTATCAGTCTGGCCATTTCTTTGGGTTAATTTCAATGTATAATCCGGAAATTACCCAAAAAGTTTCCTTAAGAAAGAATGGTAGCAGTGTTGCCTATACCGATGGTGTTTCTGGAATTATAGATATGACAACAAGTAAGCACATAAATCCATCGTTTAAAGGAGTAATAGGTTTAAATCTAACCAATGTCAATGGTTTTGTTGATGTGCCGTTAGGCACGCATTCCTCTATTCAGTTTGCTGCGCGAAAATCAATAAGTGATTTTGTTGAAACGCCAACTTATAAAGCATTTTTTGAAAGGATTTCTCAGAATACAGAAGTTGAAAATAATATTTCAAGTATAACCAATTCAAATAAAGCTTTTGATTTTTATGATACCTCTTTACGTTGGATTTATAAAATAAGTGATAAAGATCAATTACGGCTCAATTTTATTAACGTTCATAACGAACTTGTATTTAATGAAAATGCCACAATTAATAATTTAGAAGAGTCTAAAGAAAGTAGTTTATCCCAGTTCAGTATTGCAGGCGCTATCAATTATGAACGGAATTGGAATAAAAATTTACAAACTACACTTGAAATTTATGAAACGGACTATAAGTTAAAATCAATAAATTCAAATATTGTTGATTCTCAAAGGTTTCTGCAAGAAAATGCGATTTCTGAAACCAGTTCGAAGTTTGAATTAAAATATAATTTCAATAATAGATTTCAATTTTTGGGAGGATATCATTTTGTTGAAACAGAGATAACAAATTTGGATGATGTAGATAATCCTTTATTTAGAGTTTTGGTTTCTGAGGTTTTAAGAACCCATGGTATTTTTTCTGAAGTTGGATATAAATCCTTGAATAAAAAAACAAATTTGAACGTTGGAGTCAGGTATAATTACCTTGAGAAGTTTAATAAGAAGCTATGGGAACCACGCTTCAGTTTCAGTCAAAAATTCTTAAAAAAGTTTAATTGGGAAATTTTAGCTGAGTTTAAACATCAGAATACTTCCCAAGTAATCAACTTCCAAAATGATTTTTTAGGTATAGAAAAACGAAGATGGCAACTCTCAAATAATGATAATATTCCAGTAATTGAAAGCAGGCAAATATCATCTGCAATCAGTTTTAATAATAAAGGCTGGTTGTTCGATATAGATGGCTATGTTAAGACTGTAAAAGGTATTACAACCCAAAGTCAAGGATTCCAAAATCAATTTGAATTTGTAAAATCAAAAGGGCAATATGAAGTTAAAGGTTTTGATGTTTTAGTAAGAAAGAATATAAAAAGGTTAAATACATGGATGAGTTATTCATATATGGATAATTCATATTTTTTTAGTGAATTATCTGAGAGCCCCTTTTCAAGTAATTATGATGTTACACATGTGTTGACACTGGGTAGCGCCTATAAATTAAAAAATTTTAAAGTTTCCGCAGGGTTTAATTGGCATTCAGGTAAACCAACAACAGAACCAATAAAGGATAATGCCATAGTAAATGGTAATATAAATTATAATTTGCCAAATTCTTCAAATTTAAAGGATTATTCGCGTTTGGATATTTCAGCAATTTATGTTTTGAAATCGCACAAAAAGATGAAAGCAGACATCGGACTTTCTGTTTGGAATGTTTTGAATAAAAAAAATGAGATTAATAGCTTTTATAGAATTAATATAGGGGAGATTAATAAAACTACACAAAATTCCTTAGGGTTAACTTCTAATGCTGTTTTTCGATTGTCCTTTTAATATAATTTTAAATATTCAGTTTTGCATTTTGTGTTTTAATAAGATCAAGGTATTCTTCTATATGAAATTCAGACGCCTTAAATCGATTTGTTCTATGTTTAGCCTGTTCTTGACGTTCAATACTCCTGGCAAAACGACGCACACTATCTTTATTAGTTAGTATCAACCCGGGAACGGGTGCATTATTACCTTGTTCATCCTTGGCAACCATAGTAAAATAGGATGAATTACAATGTTTTTGTTCTCCGGTTTGAATATTTTCAGACTCCACTCTCACACCTATAACCATTGAGGTTCTACCGGTATAATTTACAGAAGCTTTTAAGGTTACCAGTTCTCCAACCTCAATAGGATTTAAAAAATCGACTTTATTTACAGAAGCGGTTACACAATAATTTCTGGAATGTTTTGAAGCACAAGCAAAGGCAATTTGATCCATGAGTCCCAAAATAAACCCACCATGAATTTTACCACTAAAATTAGAGTGAGAAGGAAGCATTAATTGAGTTAAGGTAATCCTTGATTCTTTGATATCTTTAAACATATATTCCTGTTTTATTAATCATCATCTTCTTCTGCACGCTTTATAATAGCTTCAGGAAGTGCTTTTTTAGCTTTAGCTCCCATTTTTTTAAGTTTTTCAACACTATTAATAAGGTTTCCTTTGCCTTCAAAAAGTTTATTCATAGCAGCGTTGTAATCACTTTTGGTAGCGTCTATTTTTTTACCAACTCCGATTAAATCGGCCATTAGGCCTTCAAATTTATCATACAATGCACCTGCTTGTCTGGCTATTTCAATGGCGTTTTGTTGCTGTTTCTCATTATTCCACATACTGTCAATGGTACGTAAGGTAGCTAATAGCGTAGAAGGTGTTACAATGACTATATTTTTTTCAAATGCTCTGTTATAAATACTGTTGTCTTCATTCACTACAATGGCAAAGGCCGGTTCAATAGGAATAAACATTAGGACAAAATCTGGGGATTCAATGTCATATAAATCCTGATAATTTTTTTCAGAAAGTTGGTCTACATGTTTTCTGATAGAATTGACGTGTGCTTTTAAAAAGGGCGATTTATCGTCATCTTCAGCATTTACGAAGCGTTCGTAATCTGTTAACGATACTTTAGAGTCAATAATCATTTTTTTCTGATCAGGAAGATGTAAAACCACATCTGGTAAAACTCGCGAACCATCTGGTAAAGTAAAACTCTGTTGAACAAAATACTCTCTATCTTTTTCTAAACCCGATTTTTCTAAAACACGTTCTAAAACCAACTCGCCCCAATTCCCCTGCATTTTACTGTCGCCTTTTAAGGCTCTGGTAAGATTCGTGGTTTCTTTAGTCATTTGTTGATTAAGGTCTTTTAAGCCTAAAAGCTGCTCTTTTAAAGCAGAATGCATGCTGATACTTTCCTTTTGAGTGAGGTCAACTTTTTCTTCAAAGGTTTTTATTTTGTCTTGTAAAGGCGTTAAAATATTTTTGATATTCTCTTTATTCTGAAGGGTGAATTTTTCAGATTTTTCATCTAAAATCTTGGTAGCTAACAGTTCAAAGTCTTTTCTTAATTGTTCTTGCCTTAATTCAATTTCTTCATCTCTTTTTAAACTGAGTTGCTGTAAATTTTCAAATTCAGTATTTCTTATGGCAAGTTCAGATGTCAATAATTCTTTTTCACGACGAATCTCTTCACGGTTTTGCTCAACTTTGTTTATATTTTGCTTAAGTTCTTCATTTGTTAAATGCGTTTGATTTAACCGTTCTTTTAAGGAGCTCTGTTCGCTTTTACTTTTTAGTTTGCTAAAATAGGTACCTAAAAAGAATCCCAATACAGCAAAAATTAAAACGGCAAAAAATTGAATTATGAAGTCAGACATAAATAAGTATGAATTTTACCAAAGATAATTTTTTTAGTTTGAAGAATAAAGTTTTTAAAGCTGTAAACAGAACGGGTTTAATTTTATTTAATGACCCTGAAACTTCCTGTTTTTTGGTCAAAAGCAATTAAATCTTTTGGAAATAAATTATTAAAAACACCTTTTGAAATTAAATTACATGGCTGGTCTGAAATGACATGATCAGCTGTCATCACAATTATAGTGTCACATAACTGAATGGCTAAATCTATTTCATGTGAAGAAAACAAAATGGTCTTTTTTGTTTCCTGAGCTAACTTTTGTAATAATTTTAAAATGTAAGCTTTATGATACATGTCAAGATGCGTGGTAGGCTCATCTAAAATAATCAGATCTGTATCTTGTGCTAAGGCGCGGGCAATCATCGCTTTTTGTAACTGCCCATCACTTAATTCAAAGCAATTTTTATATTTTAAATTTTCAATATTAGTGAGCCTTAACGCTTCATTTACCTTGTCTATATCTTCACTGGTTAAGGAACCAACCCAATTAGTATAGGGCTGTCTTCCTAAAGCAACGAGTTCATAAACCGTTAAGTTTTTAGAGGGCATCGACTCTGTTAATACCAAGCTTAATACTTTAGCTAAATCAATAGCTTGGTATTCATGCATGTTTTTCCCATTTATATGAATGCTTCCAAGAAGTGGTTTTTGAACATTAGTTAATGTTCTTAAAAGTGTTGATTTACCTATGCCGTTGGCCCCAATTAACCCAATAAGTTCCCCTTGATGTAAGTTGATGTTAATATCAGAAGCAATAACAGTGCGCTCTTTTTTTGAAGAATAGCCAATAGATAATCCTTCAGTATTTAAAATGATATGTTTTTGAATATCTTTCATTCTTATAATCTAAAAAATCATTTTACGTTTCCTTACTAATAACCAAATAACTACAGGTGCTCCAATTAAAGAAGTGATGGCGTTAATAGGTAAAGTATAATCACTATTAGGTACTTGTGCAATGCTATCACAAATAAGCATGACAATGGCTCCAAACAAAAATACAGCTGGCAATAATATTTTATGATTAGAGGTGTTGAATATTTGTCGTGTCATATGTGGAATGGCCAGACCAATAAAAGCTATGGGTCCGGCAAAAGCCGTTATTGTTCCTGCTAACAAACTGGTCGCTATGATGATGGTCAACCTGCTTTTTTTGATATTTAACCCTAAACTTTTAGCATAGTTTTCTCCTAGCAGCAAAGAGTTTAAAGATTTTATGGAGCTAATACTTAAAATCATTCCTAAAAAATAGATGATAAAGAATATGTCTAGTTCATTCCAGGATAAATTTCCTAAACTACCAAATCCCCAGAAAATATATTGCTGCAATTGTTGAGCAGACCCAAAATAAGAAAGAACACTAACAATGGCAGCTGTAATACTTGAAAACATCAGACCTATAATAAGTATAGCCATGGTATCTCTTATTTTTATTGAGACCACCATTACGGACATTAATACTAAAAAACTACCCAGACTTGCAGCAATTACAATACTCCATTTTGAAATCATTAGTAAGGCAAAAACACCTCCAAACAGACTGGAACCTAAAATAATAAGCGCCACCCCTAAACTGGCACCAGAACTTATGCCTAATACAAAAGGACCGGCTAAGGGATTTCTGAATAAGGTTTGCATTAACAGTCCTGAAATACCTAGACCTGACCCAACCAGAATAGCTGTAAATGCTTTAGGAAGCCTATAATTTTGAATGATGTATTGCCAGGATTCCTTTTCAGTGGCAGCACCAATGATACTTTTCAAAATTTCCTTTAAAGGAATATAAACCGAGCCTAAACTAATATTTAAAATAAAACAAAACACCAGGACTAAAGCAAGAATGATAAATGAACGTTGATATGTTTTTGTCCTAATCAATTATTCTAATTTTTTAAAAAAATATGGTTCATAATTTTCCAACAATTCAGGATGACATATTTTGATCAAATCTTTAAGAACGATATCAGGTCTTGTCAATCCCAATTCATAATATAAAACACCTCCGGTTTTACCGGTAGTATTTGTAAATGAATAAACAGCTTTGTTCTGGTAAGCTTTAAACATCGTGTAATGTTCATTATTTATTTTAAGTGCCTCTAAACTACTATAATTTGATGGACTTAACCAAATATCAGCGTCTTGGGCTCTAGCAAAAACAGTTTCGAAATTCAGAGATAAACTTCCCGTTCCTTTTGTTTCTTTAAAAAGATAATTGGTGTTGGCATCTGCTAATAATTGTGCTTCAGTACTGAAACCGTTTGGTAAATACCAAATGTCATTATGCATGGCACCACTTAAAATAGTGGGTTGGTAGTTTACTTTTGCAGCCAGTTTTTTAGCCTCTAGATAGCTTTTTTCAATAGTATTAAAAATAGAATCAGCTTGTTTTTCTTTGCTATACAGAAATCCAAAAAATTTAATCCATTCAGCTTTGGCTAATGGCGAATTTTCTACCCAATCACCATTATAAATCACAGGAATATTTGATTTTTTAATAGTCTCAAAAGTTTTGTTGTCATTGTCAATTCCAAAACCAATAACGGCATCTGGTGATAATTCTAAAAGTACTTCCGTATTAATACTTTCATTTTTGCCTAAGTCTCTAACATTGCCATTATCAATCAACTCTCTGGTCTTTTCTGAGGATATATAATCAATTCCGGGAAACCCTACTAAAGTTTGTTCTTCCGTTAATAATTCTAATGAAGGAATATGTGTTGTTGATGTTACCACAATTTTTTTTACCGGGATACTTATAATGGCTTCAAAATCATTTTTATGGAATTGATTTTTTGAAATAATCTGTTGGGAAGCCAAAATATATTTATATGTTTTATCAGATTTGGGCCATGGATTTTTTATTTCTAAAACTTTATAATTACCATAATCTGTTATTGAAAAGCCTTTTGCATATTTTAAAACAATGGTTGTTTCTTGAACAGGTTCTTTTATATTCTTAGAGGTGTCGTTTTTACAACCTACAGAAAAAAATAAGATTAGCAAAATAAGGAATTGAGCAAAAGATTTTATGGAGGAATAATGTAACAATTGTAACGGATGCTTATTTAGTTTGTTAATACTTTTGAGTAAATTCATGGTCATGAGAGACAATTCAAATTTAACAATATATATAGTTGCCACCGTCATAATACTACATTTTTTAGTTGGCTTTATTTATTTGGTTTATAAAATGACAAAGAAAAAATAGCATTTTAGCTATCAAATAAAAGATAATATTTACTTTCGCCATGAAATTTGGTTTCATGCCTTTATTGAGGTATGAATTAAAAGGGAATCTGGTGAAAATCCAGAGCTGTTCCCGCAACTGTAATCTTAGTTCCCAAAAGGGAATGCTTAATGTTCAACTTCAAGTCACTGGAAATAATTTCCGGGAAGACCAATATTAAGACGAGAGTCAGGAGACCTGCCTTTTTCAAAACAAATAAGTCAAACTTTCGGGATAAAAGTTTACGTATGATTGGTCATACTACTCTCGAGTGATTAAAAAATGAAATGAACTACAAAGCGAAAGCATTTGGTATCTTGTTTTTAGGTGTAACAATGTTTGGTTATGCGCAAAAACAAATTGATTCTACAGAAGTGCAACAATTGGATGAAATTGTTGTAACCGATACAAAATTTAAACTAAAACGTGAAAATTCAGGGAAGGTGATCACTAAAATTACACAGGCCGTTTTAGAACATCAACAAGGTAAATCTATTGCAGAAATTATTAGTAATACCGCTGGCATTGAAATTAACGGAACCAAAAGTAATGCAGGCCAAAACTTAAATTATTACATAAGAGGAGGAAGAAACCGGCAGGTTTTAGTGTTGATTGACGGTGTTGCTTTAACAGATGCGTCACAAATAGCCAATGATTATGATTTACGCCTGTTAAATGCAGACCAAGTCGATAGTATTGAAATTTTAAAGGGAGCCTCCAGTACGCTTTATGGTTCCGGTGCAGCAACCGCAGTTATT
This sequence comes from Gaetbulibacter aquiaggeris, assembly GCF_044003965.1. Classification (NCBI taxonomy): domain Bacteria; kingdom Pseudomonadati; phylum Bacteroidota; class Flavobacteriia; order Flavobacteriales; family Flavobacteriaceae; genus Gaetbulibacter; species Gaetbulibacter aquiaggeris. The sequence continues at coordinate 88,530 of NZ_JBAWKC010000005.1, read as the reverse complement.
AGCATTAAATTGAAAGAAGCCTCAAATAAACCGATATCCGCAAGTTTTAGAAGTGTTTTAGGCACGAATCAGTCTCAAAATAACCTGAATTATTATATTGAAGATTTTAGAAATTCAGTGTCGGTTAATGGTACTTTAAATAAATTCAGTTATTTGGCCAGTTTTGGAAATCAATACACAGGAGGTTTATCATCATTATCAGGAGGTATAGAACCAGATAAGGATGTTTATAATGCTATAAACGGTAATATTAAAATAGGTTATCAATTTTCAGAAACATTTAAAATTAACCTATATGGAAGTTTTGATGATTTTAAAGCTGATTTTGATGACACCTATTCTGAGCCTGAAATAGAGGATGTCTCTAAAACCAATCAATATCGTTTTGGATTATCTCCAGAATTCAAATATAAAAAGGGGAGTATCACTTTAAATGCTGCTTATAACAATACAATCCGTGAAATAAGCTCCAGTTATCCAGCCGTTTATAAAGCGGAAAGTGTCCTTGCAGATCTATTTAACAGATATCAATTTAATGATAAAGTCTATTCAGTTTTGGGTATAAACATTCAAGAGAACAGCATGGAAAGTTTTGCAATACCCTATGGAAGTACAAATTTAGAACAGAGTATAAATCCTGATATGGCCAAATTTACTTTGATTGATCCTTATGTGAATGTGGTTTATGTATCTGACTTTGGGTTAAATATTAATACAGGTGCACGCTTAAATAATCATTCTGAATATGGATCTAAATTGGTTTATAGTTTAAATCCTTCATATAAAAAAGACTTCGATTTTGGTTATATAAAAGGATTAGCTAGTTATAGTACGGCCTTTATTACACCATCATTATACCAATTGTTTGAACCAACTTATGGAAATAGTGATTTAAAACCTGAAGAAAATGCGACCTCTGAAGTTGGATTTGAAATTAGTATAAAGGATAAAGCTATTTTTAATCTTGTCTATTTTAATAGAAAGGAAACTAATTTTATTGCTTTTGTTGACCTAGGAAATTTCGTGTATCAGTACAAAAACATTGAGGATTCTTTTACGGCAATCGGACTAGAGTTTAATGCTGATTATAATTTTTCAAATCGATTCAAATTGACTAGTAATGCTACGTATACGCATGTTGAAGAAAATTTAAGTGTAAGAATTCCTGAGTTTAAGATAAATGCTTCCTTAATGTATGAATTGACAAAAAGGACTTTTATGAGTTTGTCTTATCAATTTAATGATAGCAGAAAAGATAGTGTTTATAATAGCACTACTTATGTGAATGATGAGATTCTCTTAAAAAGTTATAATCTATTTGATTTTTATATCAGTCATAAATTAATGAACCATAAAGTATTACTTTTTGCGAATGTAACTAATTTTTTTAACGAAGATTTTGAAGAATTATATGGCTATTCATCACGAGGTAGAAATGTAAATCTAGGATTGAATATTAATTTATAATTTGAAAATCAATGGCTAATAATTAAAATCAGCCATTGGAATGTTACTCTATTTAAAATGTATTTTATTAAGGATATCTTCAGGAATGTCTTTGTCTATAAGCATGTCATCACTAAAAGGGATAAAGCTATTGCTGTCTTTAATTAATTTTAAATCAATTCGAGGTCGAGATTGAATGGTTATCAATTTTCCTGAATTTTCAATGTGAGCAATGGCAGCCGCAAGAAGGGTTTCATTGACATCTCCTAAAATACCCAAGTTCAAATAACTTTCCTTAAGTTCAATATCCGGCGTTAATCCATTATAATAATCTGTATGTCCAACTTTATTCAAAGATTTAAGTATGAGAGGCTGCATCGCATAGGCATGGTTTGGATTAGCCCCATTACGTTCAAAATTATTGGAATCATATAATGTCCGTGATGCCTGATATTTTCCATAAGTAAAATCACCAATATGTATGACATCTATATAAGGGTCAAGACTATTGATTAACAATTCACTGGCAGAAGCAGAAGATCTGGTTGCTAAAACATAAACTTTAGAAAGATTTAAACTATTCAAAGCGGTTCCATTATAAGTATTCGTGAATCTATTAATAAGTAATTCAGGATTTTCATTTTGAATATGTGTTTGAAATTCACTATTCCATTGTTCCGTGCTAAAAACTTCTCCATTAAATTGACCAGTTATCATACTTGATAGCAGAATGGCAGAACTTACGCGACCACCTGGATTGTATCTTAAGTCCAGAATTAGATCTTTGACATTATTGGCTTTAAAATTGGCAAAAACATCATTAAGCTGGCTGTCATAATTTGCAGTAAAACCATTATACATTAAATAGCCAACATTATTTCCAGCAACATTGAAAATTTCCGTTCTATAAATAGGATTTTCGCTGTATTCTAATTTGTTAAGTGTTATTGATTCACTTCCTGAAATGACTACATCATCAGTTGTTTCAGGGGTGCCATTATCATTATAGGTTGCCTTGTTTATTGTGTAATTATCTGTTGATAATAGAGTACTATAATTAGTCATGGTTAAAACGGTTCCATTAACAGTATTAAATATATGCCCTCGTTTAATACCTTTAATGTCGGCATCACTGTTTGGTAATACCAATCTCACTATAGCCATGAGCTGGTTTGTGCTATTAGGTTCTAAAAAAATCTTATATTCCAAACCATTACTTTTGAAAACACCACTTAAAAATTGTTCTAATGCAATATAATCATTAACAATCCAACTGTGTCTATCAACGTCTTGTCTTTGATATATTAAACTTTCAAATAAATCTTCAGGTGCGGCATAGTCATTTAAATAATTGGCATACTCTTCGTTACTAGAAAAACGGTCATTTGCCAAATTAGGTATATTGTCTTTGTACAAGTAAAAAACATTCATTCCTTTCCAAACAAAATCACTGATTTCATTTGCTGAAATGGTATTATCATCATTATCTTCAAAACAACTTGTTATTGAGAGAGCTGCAATAAAGACAATAACTAAATGCTTTAAGATTTTCATGTTTTTATTTTATAATTTTAACTTATATTAAGCAAAAAACGATTCTAATTAGATTATTCTTTATGTTTTAATTTTATAAACATATTTTTTCCTAAAGGAGCGAAATCTTTTGAGTCTGCTATTTCTTCAAAATCAAATCCTAAAATCCTTTTCTCATTTTTAGTATCTTTAAATTTACTTGTTTTACCTGTTATTAAAGAAATAGCTTTCGCTAAAAAAGGTTCATTTACATCTCCTAAAACCCCTAACGCAGTTATGTTTTCGCCTTCAAAAACACTGCCCGATGCGGATTGATAAGTTATAGAGTAATCAGGAATAATTCCGTTGTAATAATCAGTAACGCCAATTGCATTTGTCGACTTAAAAACTAGTGGTTGCATGGCATATTTATGGCTTGGGTTGGCATTATCTTTACCAAAATTTGGAGAATCATATAATGTTACTGAAGCTGTATATTTACCAGTTGTTGTAGCACCTATTTGTACAACATCAATATATGGCTCTAGACAATTAATAACCAATTCACTTGCAGAAGCAGATCCTGAAGTAGTTAAAATATATACCTTATTTAATTTAAGCATTGTCATTGGTGAATTATCTAAAAGCTTATCGGTAAAACGATTAATAAGATACTCAGGGTTATTGGCTTCAAAATATTGTTGATATCGGTTATTCCATATTTCTCTGGAAAAAATTTTCCCAGTAAACTGACCTGTTATCATACCTGACAAAATGATAGCAGAGCTGACTACACCTCCTGGATTATATCTTAAATCTAAGACCAATTCTGTAATTGATTGAGACTTTAATTGGGATATGGCATCATTTAAGGCAGTATCAAAATTTGAAATAAATTGATTGTACATTAAGTAACCTACTTTTATTCCATCTGCATCAATAACTTTATTAATCAATATTGGGTTCTCAGTAAAACTGGTTTTAGTAAGTTCTACCGTTTTTCCATTTAGAGCAATAGTATTATTCGTTATATCTGCCATTCCTAAAGTGTAGGTATTGTTAGATCCAAATAACAAATCAAAATAATTATTAATTGTTAGTTGTTGACCATTAACACTAAGAAAAAAATCTCCTCTTCTTATATCTTTACTAGCCGCATCAGAATCTTTTGCAGTATATCTAACATAACCAAAAACATAATCAGATCCTGATATTCTCTCCAATCTAAAATCTAATCCACTAGAATTAGAGTTTCCTTGTAAGGAGTTTTCAAGTGCAATATAATCATCTACCAAGTAACTAAATTTATCTACAACACCCTTTTGGTATAATAACCCGTCAAATAGCCCTTCTGGTGTATTATAAGTATTTAAAAAGGTATAATATTCATCTTGATTTGAAAATTTATTATCAGCTAAGTTTGGAACGTCGCCTTGCCATAGGTAAATCTCATTTAACCCTTTCCAAATAAAATCATTAATTTCATTATTTAATGTTACGGGCTGTGGTTGTTCAATTATTTGAGGTTCATCTAATACATCATCTTCTTTTTTACTGCAATTAAACATTACAGAAATAGATAACAAACCAATTAGTAGTTTTAAGGATAATTTTTCGAGCTTCATAACGCTATTTTAATTTTTTAAACCATAAAAGTAATAGATTATTGTATTATTAAAATAATTTGTAACAAATTTAATTGTTATTCGTCGTAATATCAAACGCCTTAAAAAGCATTTTTTAAACAAACTATACCAAACCAAAAAAAGAAAATGACGCAGACAGAATTTTTAAATATTGTCATGCCTTTTAAAGATAAAGTGTTTCGTTTAGCAAAACGATTGTTAGTATCAACTGAAGAAGCGGAGGATGCAACACAAGAAGTTCTTATCAAACTATGGAATAACCAATCAAAGTTTGAAGAGTTTAAAAATGTTGAAGCCTTTTCAATGACCATGACAAAGAATTTTTGTTTAGATAAATTAAAATCAAAACAGGCTCAAAATTTAAAAATTGTACATAGCAACTATCAAGATCATAATATATCATTACAAAAAGATATAGAGAATAAAGATAGTTTAGATTGGGTAGGAAGAATTATAGCAGATTTGCCAGAACAACAAAAAATGGTAATACAATTAAGAGATATAGAACAATACGAATTAGATGAGATTAGTGAAATGCTGGATATGAATAATACAGCAGTAAGAGTAGCCTTATCTAGAGCAAGAAAAACAATACGTGAAAAATTAACTAATACACACAGTTATGGTATTAAATAATATAGAAAAATTACTTGAAAAGTATGAAAACGGAGAAACAACTCTAAAGGAAGAGCAACAGTTAAAAAACTATTTTTCTCAAGAAACTGTAGCGCCACATTTAGAAATGTATAAACCAATGTTCGCATATTTTAAAGTAAATCAAGAAGAGCAATTTACTAAAGACGTTCCATTAAAAACTAAACGTATTTTTAATTACAAATGGATTTCTGTCGCAGCAGTAGCAGTTCTTATGATAGGGTTTTATTTTAAGTCAAATACTCAAGATGATTTAGGTACTTATGATGACCCACAAATGGCTTACAACGAAGTAGTAAAATCGTTAGCCATGATCTCAACTCATTTTAATAAAGGTACTTCAACTGTAAATTACCTTAATGAAATGGATAAAGGCACCTCAACTATAGGTTACCTTAATGAAATTGAAAATACAAGAAACTTAATTTTTAAACCTAATAACCAATAATAACAATGAAAACTTTAAATAAAATAAAAACAAATACCATGAAAAATAAAATAGTAGTAATCGTAATGGCAATCATGTTAATGCCGGCATTATCAATGGCTCAAGATATTTTTGAGAGATATAATGATAATTCAGATGTGACTTATGTATCCATCAAACCAAAAATGTTTCAAATGATAGCAAAAATGGGTATCAATGTCGATGATCCTGAAGCAAAATCATTTATGGATATGGTAAACAGTATCACCAGTTTTAAAACTTTAGTGACAGATAACAAATCTATTTCAGCAGACATCACAAAATGGGTAAAGTCTCGTTCTGGTTCATTAGAAGAATTAATGGAAGTAAAAGATGATGGCTCTGAAGTGAAGTTTTATGTGAAAGAAGGAAAAGATTCAGACCATGTAAAAGAGCTGTTAATATACGTGAATGGTATAGATAAGGTCATGAAAGGACAAGGCGTTGAAATTAATGGTGAAAACCGAAAAATTGAAACGGTAGTGGTGTCTTTAACTGGAGATATTAACTTAAATGAAATCTCAAAGCTTACTGACAAAATGAATATTCCAGGTGGACAACACTTAGACAAAAAGAAATAAGAAATAATATAAAAACACTAATCAATCATGCAACGAATAGTTAAAAATTCAGTCTTCATCTTTATTACAGCTCTACTTTTAGTGAGCTGTAATAATGGTGCAAGTTTACAACGATATTATGTCGATAATCAAGAAACTCCAAACTTTACTTCAATTGATTTGCCAGTTTCTATTTTGAAAATGGATGAGTCTAAATTAACAGACAATCAAAAGGAAGCTTACAGTTCGGTAAAACGATTAAACTTTTTAGGCTATAGATTAGATAAAGATAATTTAGATGCTTTTAACACAGAATTAGGGAAAGTTAAAACTATTTTAAAAGACAAAAAATATAATGATCTGATGGAATTTAATGATAAAAATGCCAAAGTATCAGTGAAGTATTTAGGAAATGATGATACGGCCGATGAATTTATAGTCTTTGCTAGCTCTAATGAAATGGGATTTGGAATTGTTCGAGTACTAGGAGATAAGATGAGCCCTGAGAAAATGATGACTTTAGCTGATGCCATGAAAAATTCAAATATTGATGAGTCTCAGCTAGGAGGCATTATGGATTTCTTCAAAAAATAGATAATATCATAAAGTAATAAAAAAGGCCTGCAAACATTGCAAGCCTTTTTTGATTTATATAGATTAAATCTATTCCTTTTCTTCTTTTTTTTTTAAAACAGTAACAATTAAATTGGTTATAATTACAATAAAAAGAATAGTAAGCACCGTTTTAGTGATAAAATTATCTAAAATTTCCAGCACTCCCGAAACAAAAATACCAATGCCCAGTAGTCCACAAAGAAATATAGATTGTTTATCAGTCAACATAAATTAAATTCCAGTATAATTAATTGGTGTAATACGGTTTAATTCTTCTTTTATTGCCTTTGACACGTCTAAAGTATCAATAAAATCAGAAATGGATGTTTGATTTATTCTTTCATTGGTTCTGGTTAAGCCTTTCAGTGCTTCATAAGGATTAGGATACCCTTCTCTTCTCAAGATGGTTTGAATAGCCTCAGCAACAACGGCCCAGTTATTTTCTAAATCTTCTGCGAACTTAGATTCGTTCAATAATAATTTATCCAATCCTTTTAAAGTAGATTTAAAACTAATTAAAGTATGGCCAAAGGGGACACCAATATTTCTTAAAACCGTACTATCGGTTAAATCCCTTTGTAATCTAGATACTGGGAGTTTGGCTGATAAATGCTCAAAAAGCGCATTAGCGATGCCTAAGTTGCCTTCACTATTTTCAAAATCAATCGGATTTACCTTGTGCGGCATAGCAGAACTTCCAACTTCACCTGCTTTAATACGTTGCTTAAAGTAATCCATTGATACATAAGTCCATATGTCACGATTTAAATCAATAAGAATGGTATTAATACGCTTTAAATTATCAAATAAAGCCGCTATATGATCATAATGCTCGATTTGAGTGGTTGGAAATGAATGATGCAATCCTAACTTAGTATTTAAAAAGGCGGTTCCAAAAGCTTTCCAGTCAATAGTTGGATAAGCCACATGATGCGCATTGTAATTTCCAGTGGCACCTCCAAATTTCGCAGCGTTCGGTATATTTTTAAGAGTATTGAATTGTTGTTCTAGTCTCACTACAAAAACTTCAATTTCCTTACCTAAACGTGTTGGGGAAGCCGGTTGTCCATGTGTTCTTGCAAGCATCGAGATGTTGGCCCAGTCACTTGATAGTATTTTTAATTTTTCATATACATAACTGTATTCTGGAATATAGACCTTTTCAATAGCCTCTTTAATGCTTAATGGAATAGCAGTATTATTAATATCTTGTGAAGTGAGCCCAAAATGTATAAATTCTTTGAAATCAGATAAACCTAATATATCAAATTTTTCTTTTATAAAATATTCAACAGCCTTAACATCATGATTGGTTACACTTTCAATTTTTTTAATCGCCAAGGCATCTTCAGTAGAAAATTTTTGGTAAATAGCTCGTAAATCTCCAAAAACTCTATTAGAAACCGTTTTAAGCTGAGGTAATGGGATTTCGCAAAGCGCTATGAAATATTCAATTTCAACTAAAACACGATATTTTATAAGTGCTTCTTCTGAAAAATAGGCAGCTAAATCCTTAACTTTATTTCTATATCTTCCATCAATTGGAGAGATGGCATTTAGTTCTGATAATGACATGCGTTGTTGCTTTTAACAAGAATTTGCAAAGATAGGTATTTGTATATCGAATACCGAATTAGAGTTTATGAATTTTTGCTCAGTATTTTATTGGTTAGAATGGTTATCTTAGTATAAAAATATTTATTTATGAAATCATTAAACTTTATTTTCATTTTATTTCTGTCTCAAATTGTATGCTCACAGGTTTATAAATCTTCTGAACCTTTAGCACATACTTATTCCATAGTGGCAAGAGATTCAGTAACGGGAAATATTGGTGTAGCAGTACAGTCTCATTGGTTTAGTGTGGGAAGTGTTGTGACTTATGGCAAAGCAGGAGTAGGTGTAGTCGCTACTCAATCATTCGTAAATCCCAGTTACGGCTCAAAAGGTTTAGCTTTAATGGAACAAGGGCTGTCACCGCAACAGGCATTAGACGCGTTATTAGCTACTGATAATGGTGAAATGTTTAGGCAGGTCGCTTTTTTGAGCACAAAAGGAGAGGTGGCCACACATACGGGTAGTTCTTGTATTGAAGCAGCCGGTCACAGACAAGGTAAAAACTTTTCAGTTCAGGCTAACATGATGCTCAATAATACCGTTTGGGATGCAATGGCCAGGGCTTTTGAAACAACGAAGGGAGATTTAAGTGATAGAATGATAGCTGCTTTAAAAGCGGCACAAGCTGAAAAGGGAGATATTAGAGGAAGCCAATCAGCAGCTATTTTAATAGTAAAGGGTACAGCAACAGAAAATTCTTGGGAAGATGTTGTGATGGATTTGAGAGTTGAAGATCATGCCAACCCTGTGCAAGAACTGGAGCGGTTAGTAAAAGTGCAAAAGGCATATGATTTTATGAATAAAGGAGATTTAGCAATGGAAGCAGGAGATTCCAAAATGGCAGAAAGTTTATATTTAAGTGCGCAAAATTTGTTTCCTGAAAATTTAGAAATGAAATATTGGTATGCCATCAACTTATTGAATAATAAGGAATTTGACAAAGCGCATCCTATTTTAAAGAGTATTTTTGAACAAGATATGAATTGGAAAACTTTAACCTCAAGAATCGTAAAAAACAAACTACTTATAATTTCAGATGAAGAATTAAGTAAGGTAATGAAGTTATAAGGGTATTACTTTGCTTTGATCTTTTTTAAAATATGTTTGGCTCTGGCTTTATATCCAGCACTTTGACCGGTATAATCTTGCTCTAATATTTGAGCAAGTTCCTGATGAATCCATTTATTGTCTTTTCCGAAAAGATATAAGGTATTCATGCAATAGGCTTTTACAGCTATTTTTTGATTGGTTATCATCCAGTCAAAACAAGTCTCAATAATATACTCTTTGTGCTTTGGTAAAAGCATCGACTTAATGGGGTTAGGTTCTTTTGAATAGTTTGCTTTTGCCAGAAACTCACACACTTTAGCAACTGGTCTAACGGCAGAATCAAAATGAACTTTATGTATATTCTTTGTAAACACCTCTAAATAGGGTACAATGCAATAAAGATATTCAGAACATACATATTCAAAAACCCAGGCCGCTTTGCAGGAAACCTTATCATCTGTCATAAACATAACAGTAATTAGCTTAGGTAATAAGTTTAAATCGTCTAAAATTATTTTGGCATATTTTAATCTGTTTGCTCGTAATGCATTTACATAGCTTAACTCTTTATGTAATTGTTCTAAAGTCATTAAATAATTTGTTAATTTAGGGTTTTAAAATTACCTAAAATGAAAACGATAAAAAAAATCCTTTTAGCTTTATTAGTGTTATTAGTGATTGCTCAATTTTTTGGTCCTGAAAAAAACCAAGGAGAATTAGCTTCAATCGAGCCGTTTTTAGAAGAAACCAATCCGCCTGAAAATGTTAAAATGATTTTGAAAGAAAGTTGTTATGACTGTCATAGTAATTTTACACGTTATCCTTGGTATAATAATATTACACCAGTAAATTATTGGTTAGCTGAGCATGTGAATGATGGGAAAAAGCATTTTAATGCCTCAAATTGGGTAGGTAATTCTGTAAAACGTAAAGATCATAAAATGGAAGATCTTATTGAAATGGTTGAAAAGAAATATATGCCTATAGAGTCTTATACTGTAATACATCAAGAAGCAAAATTATCTGATGCTCAAATAAAAGCATTTGTTGATTGGGCAAAACAAGTAAGATTGAAATATAGTTTAGAACCTAAACCGGAATAAATCACTGAAATTTTCAGTGTTTGATTAAATATCTTCTATGACAAAACATGTGTTAATTATTGGCTTTGTTTGGCCAGAACCTAAAAGTTCAGCAGCTGGAAGCCGAATGATGCAGTTAATAGAAGCTTTTCAATCTTTTAATTATAAAATAACCTTTGCCAGTGCCTGTGCAAAACAGGATCATGCATTTGATTTAAATCTTCTTGATATTCAGCAAGTTTTTATTCAATTAAATAGCGCAAGTTTTGATGAATTTTTAAAAGAATTAAACCCAGATATTGTTGTATTTGACCGTTTTATGGTTGAAGAACAATTTGGTTGGCGTGTTTCAGAACATTGCCCTGAAGCCTTAAAAGTATTAGATACAGAAGATTTACATTGTTTGCGAAAGGGTAGGGAACTGGCACTTAAAGATAAAGCACTCTTTGACAAGTCGTATTTGTTCAATGAGGTCTCAAAACGCGAAATTGCAAGTATTTATAGATGTGATTTAAGTCTCATAATTTCTGAAGAAGAGATTGAAATATTAAAAAATCAATTTAAAGTAAGTGAACACCTTTTGTATTATTTACCATTTTTAACGGATAGTATTTCAGCAGATATAAAGAAGAAATTACCTAAAATAAAAGAAAGAGAACACTTTATCTCTGTTGGTAACTTTATACATGCCCCAAATTATGACGCCTTATTATTTTTAAAGTATGAGATATGGCCATTAATTAGAAAAAAACTACCACAAGCAGAAATGCATGTGTATGGTGCGTATGCTTCTGAAAAAGTCAATCAGCTTAACAATAAAAAAGAAGGATTTTTAATAAAAGGATATGTAGATGATGTCAATCAAGTGATGAAATATGCTAAAGTTTGTTTAGCTCCTTTGCGGTTTGGTGCCGGGTTGAAAGGGAAACTGATAGATGCCATGTTAAATGGAACACCTTGTGTGATGACAACTATTGCGGCTGAAGGTATGTTTGGAGGTTTTGAAGCTAATGGTTTTATAGTTGATGATCCTCAAAAATTTGCAGATAAGGCTATAGAACTGTACACCGATAAGATTTTCTGGAATGGAAAACAAAAGAACGGATTTGTTGTGATGAATGCGCGTTTTGATAAGCGTCTTTTTATTTCAGATTTCATGTATAAAATGAACGCCATTCATACTAACATTAATGCCCATCGTTTGGATAATTTTACTGGTCAGATGCTACAACAACAAACTTTGCAAAGTACTAAATATATGAGTAAATGGATTGAATTAAAAAATTCAATTAAAACCTAAAATTTATTAAATTTTATGATCCTATAATTCCGCTTAAAATAAACATAATTTAAACGACAAGATGAAATCAAAAAAATCTGTTTTTATTGCTCTTTTTCTAATTACTTCTAACTTATCCATGTTTGCTCAACTTACAAATGAGCAAGTTGATTCTTTAGTAAACAACGCTATGGAAACTTTTAAAGTTGCTGGTTCTGCCGTAGCTATTGTAAAAGATGGAAAAATCATTTATGAAAAAGGTTTTGGCGTTACATCAAAGGTGACGAATCAACCTGTTAATGAGCACACCAATTTTGCGATAGCTTCTAATAGTAAAGCCTTTACAACGGCCGCTTTAGCCTTATTAGTAGAAGAAGGGAAAATCAATTGGACCGATAAAGTCATAACGCATATTCCTGAATTTACTATGTATAATCCGTATGTTCAGCAAAATTTTAATATTCAGGATTTATTAACCCATCGCAGTGGTCTTGGTCTTGGTATGGGAGATCTAATGTTTTTTCCGGACGGCTCAGATTTTACTATAGATGATTTATTATCAAGTTTTCAGCATTTTAAACCCGTTTCTGCCTTTAGAACAAAATGGGATTATGATAATTTACTGTATTTAGTAGCGGGCGAATTAATAGCCAGAAAAACGGGTATGACTTGGGAAGAATTTATAAAAACCAGAATATTTGAGCCATTAGGAATGAATCATTCTTTTCCTGCTTTAAATTATATAACTGATAAAAGCAATCTCGCATCTCCCCATTCTACAACCAGTGGTAGTTTTAAAGTGTTGCCTGATTATCAGGAAATGATCAATGGTGCAGCAGGCGGAATTTACGCCAATGTTAATGATTTGTGTCAATGGATGTTAATGCAACTTAATAAAGGTAAATATGGAGACAATTTAAACAAGAATTTCTTCAAGGAGTCTACACAACAAGAAATTTGGAAAATACATACTACCACAAACGTTAACAGAAACCCACGATACAATTCGCATTTTGCTGGTTACGGTTTAGGATGGGATTTAACAGATAAAAAAGGGAATATGGTCGTGTCACATACAGGTGGTTTGCCAGGCATGTTGAGTAAAACCTTGTTAATACCGGATTTAAATCTTGGCATCGTCGTTTTAACAAATACAGAACCTGGAGGCTCAGGTTTGTTTTATGCCGTCTCATCAACAATTGAAGATAGTTATTTAGGGTTAGATGATTTTCAATGGACTGATAAATTGAGCAAATATTTAAAATCAAGAGAAGATAAAGGGGATGAGGTGACAAAAAAAGTTTGGGAAACTGTTGAAGCCAATAAAAAGAACAACGTAAATGAATCCAAGTATATTGGAATTTATAGAGATAGCTGGTTTGGGAATATGGAAGTTTTTAAAAAAGGAAATCAACTTTGGATGAAATCACATCGTTCACCTAAACTAAATGGCCCCATGTATTTTTATAATGCCAATACGTTTGCTATTAAGTGGGAATATCAAGATATGAATTGTGACGCATTCGCTATGTTTTCCCTAGATGAAAATGGAACAGGTCGAAGTATTAAAATGAAAGGTATCTCTCCAAACATTGACTTTAGTTTTGATTTTCATGATTTAGATTTACAAAGGGTAGAAGATTAAAATATTAGAGATAAGTACCTAACAAAATAAGAATGTTGGGTTATAATGTCTAAGCTTCAACTTCACTTTTCTTTATTTTTCTATAAGTATAAGTGTTGAAAATATTTCGTTTGGCGAAACGTGATAGTTTATCAGATTGACAAAATTTCACAAACAATGCTTTATTAACTCCGAAGAATTCATAAGTGTTACCATCTAAAAAAGTAACTTCTAATACTAAACCTTTATGATGCCAATCAATAATAGGGCTATTAATGGTTTCATTGTATGCTTCTAAATTATTAGCTTTAGTTTCTGGAGCAATGCTCACCAAAAAATGATAACCGTCAATAATTTGTCTGCTTTTTAATTCTGCTTCAACAGCCAATGAATCGCCAGCTTGAAATTTGTCAGGATGCCATTCTTTCACCAAATCTCTATAAGTAGACTTCAGTGTTTTTAAACTCATGTCTTGTTCAATACCAAACAATTTCTTGTATTCATTAATACGTTTCATAACGATTTTTTTGAAATAAGGCGCGAAGATATACTTTTTTAAAAAACTAGCACCCTATTAAATCATTATATGCAAATAATTAAATGGATAAGGGTGTAGAATAATTGAAAAGGATTGGTTTTGTTGAGCTTTAGGTTAAAACTTCATACTGGCAATAGTACGATCTTTTATACTATTCACAAAATACATTTTCATTACACCTTTATTTTTAACTTCAATTTCTCCTCTGTATTTGCACTTAAAGTAATCTTTAATTAAAAGATAAGTGTTTTCTGTGATATTAATTTTCCCTTCTCTTGAAGAAGCCTCCATTCTTGAAGCGACATTTACAGTATCTCCCCAAATGTCATAAGCAAATTTTTTAGTACCAACTACTCCAGCAACCACGGGTCCGGTATTAATACCAATTCTCACATCAAAATGTACAATGTCAGAATCATCGTTTTGTTTAGTATCTTCAACAAACTGCAGCATTTCAAAGGCAGCTAATGTTATTTTTAGTGCGTGGTCTTCCGTTGGAAAAGGCAACCCGCCAGCGCACATGAAGGAATCTCCGACAATTTTTATTTTTTCTAGTTCGTATTTTTCAATAATCTCATCAAAACGTGAAAAATAAAAGTCAATACTTTTTACAAGTTTCTCTGGAGCTAGACTTTCTGAATATTTTGTAAAGTCTTTAAAATCGGTAAATAATACGGAAACTGATTCAAATCTTTTTGCCTCAACTTTACCACTTGTTTTTAATTCTTGAGCGGTTTCTTCAGGAAGTATATTAAGTAAAAGATTATCTGACCTATTTTTTTCTTTTTCTATAATTAATTTTGTTCTGCTTATAAATTTGTTGCGCCTATAAAGTCCAAAGGCCAACAGCACTATTAAAAACAAGGCAATAGCAGTAGCAATCATCACTATGCGTTGATTTTTCTTTTGCTGATTTAAAAGGTTAACTTCGGATTGCTTCAGGTTAACTTCAGTCTGCTTTTTAGAAATTTCAAAATCTGTACGTAAGTCACCTATTTTTAGGACATTTTGTATGTTGGCTATACTGTCTTTATAAACCTGATATTTTTTAAAATAAGTGAGCGCTTCCTTAAAACTACCTGACTTTTCAAATAACCTTGAGATTTGAAGGTTGGCTTGGCTAATTTGTTCTTTTAAACCATATTTAGTTGCTATATCAAGACTTCTTTTTGAATAATTAAAAGCAGATTTCCAATCATTCTTGTTTAAGTAGATATCAGACATATAGGTCAGGTATTCTGAAATAGGCGAATACAATTCATGTTTTTCCATCATACCAATCGCTTCATTTATATTGGCTTCAGCTAAATCGTCTTTACCTTGTTCCGCATATATTATTCCCATATTGCCTAAAACATAAGCTTCTCCAATTTCACCCAAATTAATATCATTAGATTTTATTTTACGAAAAAGGAGGCCAGCTTCCATAAAATGTTCTATGGCCAGGTCATATTCTTTATTTGATAAATATTCGTCTCCTAGATTAAATAATCCATTGGCGAAATTCGACGTGTCATGTTCTTTCTTTAATAAATCGATACCATTTTTATAATAAGAAACCGCATTTTTATGGTTTTTCATTTCAGAATACACATCTGCAATGGTAATATTTACCAAGCCTATCTCTCTGTTATTATTATTTTTTGCTGCAATACTGGCGGCGTCGAAAAAACTTTCTAATGCCTGGGTATAATCGCCTTTAAATCTTAACGCATGTCCTTTGTTAATAAGGCCAATAAATAGATATTGAGTGGAATCTAATAATTTTGCTTTTTGAATAAGTTCGGCACTATATTGAAGTTTTTTTTGAGGATCAGAATGATTAATAGAAAGTTCATTTAAAATAATTAATTGATCTTTTTCGTCATAACCACCCATTCTATAAACAGATTCTAAACTATCCAAAAGAGACTTTTTTTGCGAAAAAGAAGTGTTGGAAACAAGACAAAAAAAGCCTATTAATAAATAGGCTTTTAAAGGAAATATATCTTGAAAGGATAATTTAAACATCATTAGTAATTAAACAATATCTTAATTCTATGGCTGTACTGATATTTTTGGATCTATATTAAAAGTGCCGCCATTTTGATTACCATTATTAAAAACTTTAAATTTTATAGCGTATTTTTCAGTCTGGCCATTTGTTCCCACTTTGACCACTCCAACTACTTCTTCGGGTGACCCCCCATTACCATTTAAAACATTTTGATCGAACACATTGTCACCACCATGGTAATTAATTGAAGAAATATTGACAGTGTGATTATCGGGGTCATTTGAAGATTGGCCTCTCCAAACAATAGTGTCACCGGCATTGACAACCGTAGTAAATTCCTGAATATTGCCACTTGATGTAATCACTTGACCATCTGGTGATTCTGATGTAAAGTAACAAGTCTCTAACTCATTTTGACTGTTAATTTGTTCTGTATTAACATGTAAAGTAATGTAATGCGTTTGTTGGGAAAACGAAGTTGTAATTACAAAAAATAGTAAAAATACAAGAACTAGAGATAAGCGATTTGTTGTTTTCATTAAGATAAAATTAGTTGGTTAATTAAAAAATAGTCGATACCTAGTAAAATGGGATATCATTTACATATTTAAGTAGGATATTTTTACTTGTAATTTGGAAGTTTAAGTAATAGCAAAAAATAAATATAGTAAATAATAACTTACAAAGGAACTATTTTTTCAGCTTACATCAATTTGTTATTTAAATTATCAGTAAAAACATATTAGTTATTGTGTAAATATTTGACAATTAGAGATTTTAATTGCCTATTGATATAAGAGTATTAAATGTTATTTTAATAATGAAAATAGTAAATAATAAGGTTTTACTATTTGACTTTTTCATAGTTTTGCAGCTTTAAAAAAAAACACTATGATTTCAGTTGATAATTTAGCTGTAGAATTTGGAGGTCAGTCTTTATTTAAAGAGGTTTCCTTTACTATAAATGAAAATGATAAAATTGCCCTAATGGGTAAAAATGGCGCTGGAAAATCAACCATGATGAAGATTATTGCCGGTGAGCAAAAGCCCTCTCGTGGCCATGTTCGTTTTCCGAAAGATGCCATTATAGCTTATTTGCCTCAGCATTTATTAACTGACGATAACTGTACTGTTTTTGAAGAGGCTTCAAAAGCCTTTAATCATATTTTTGAAATGCGTGATGAGATGGATCGTCTCAACAAAGAGTTGGAAACCAGAACGGATTATGAATCTGATGACTACATGAATATCATCACTAAAGTTTCAGATCTAGGAGAAAAATATTATGCGCTTGAAGATGTTAATTATGATGCTGAAGTAGAAAAGGCCTTAAGAGGGTTGGGTTTTAAACGTGAAGATTTTAATAGATTTACTAGTGAATTTAGTGGTGGTTATCGCATGCGTATTGAGTTAGCCAAAATATTATTACAAAAGCCAGATTTGATATTGTTGGATGAGCCAACCAATCATATTGATATTGAATCCGTTATTTGGCTCGAAGACTTTTTAATCAATAAGGCAAAGGCTGTGATGGTTATTTCTCATGATAAAGCCTTTATTGATAATATTACCAATAGAACCATTGAGGTTACTATGGGCCGCATTTATGATTATAAAGCCAACTATTCACACTATTTGCAATTGCGTGAAGACCGAAGAACACATCAAGTGAAGGCGTATAATGAGCAACAAAAATTTATTGCGGATAATATGGCTTTTATTGAACGTTTTAAAGGAACGTATTCAAAGACTAATCAGGTCAATTCCAGGGAACGCATGTTGGAGAAACTGGAGATTATTGAAATTGATGAGATTGATACGTCGGCTTTAAAATTGCGTTTCCCACCGGCACAACGTTCAGGAGATTATCCGGTAACAGTCAAGGATCTATCTAAATCATATGAAGAACATGTTGTCTTTAAACATGCCAATATGTCTATCTCGAGAGGAGAAAAAGTATCCTTTGTAGGGCGTAATGGAGAAGGTAAATCAACTATGATTAAAGCGATTATGGGTGAAATTGAAGTAGACGGTCAGTGTCATTTAGGGCACAATGTTAAAGTGGGTTACTTTGCTCAAAATCAAGCATCATTATTAGATGAGAATTTAACCATTTTCCAAACCGTTGATGAGGTTGCAGAAGGAGATGTTAGAACTCAAATCAAAAACATATTAGGTCGCTTTATGTTTAAAGGGGATGATATTGATAAAAAAGTAAGTGTGCTTTCCGGTGGGGAAAAAACCAGACTAGCCATGGTGAAACTACTGTTGGAGCCAGTGAATTTATTGATTCTGGATGAGCCTACAAATCACCTTGATTTAAAGTCGAAAGACGTATTAAAAGAAGCTTTGTTATCTTTTGATGGCACCTTAATTTTGGTGTCTCATGATAGAGATTTTCTTCAAGGTTTATCTCAAAAAGTATTTGAGTTTAAAGACCAGCGCGTTATTGAACATTTTGAAACTATTGACGACTTTTTAGTAAGAAACCGTATAGAAAATTTAAAACAGATTGATTTGAAAAATTAAATTTGGACTTGGCTTACACACAAATGTTGTTACATTTCGTTTAACGTCTGGTGACACTAAATGAATTCAGAAAAAAAACGCTATAAATTTTCTTCAATCAGTTCTACTTGAACAACCTGGCTCATGGGGTAAACAGATGGTCCAAACTGGTTGTACATCGCCACATCAGCGGCATCATGCCCATAGCCAATAGCGACATAGCCGCCTTTTGGGCCGGCTTGGGTGGCGTCAAAAGTGTACCAGCGACCACCAACATAAGCTTCAAACCAGGCATGCATATCCATAGGTTCTAAATTGTATAAATAACCTACTACCATTCGTGCTGGAATACTAAGGCTTCGGCACAATGCAATGCCTAAATGAGCTAAATCTCTGCAAACCCCGGATTGCTTGAAGTTAACCTCAATGGCCGAAATAGGATAATTGGAACTTCCTGGAATATAGCTTATAGTATTGCGCAACCAGGTTTCGATAGTGGCTACTTGATCGTAGCCAGGGCTTTGATGAGCAGTAATTGACATAGCCATTTCACTAAACCTATCAGATTCGCAATACCTACTTGGTAATAAATAACTAAGCACAGAATCTGGTAAATTCTGGATTTCTATGAATGCGGCTCCAAAACCTACATCTACAAGTTCGGAAGTTTTAATATCGGCTTTTGTGCAAATGGAGAAATGACCAGGAGGAGCAACCAAACGTTGACAAAGGTTTCCATAATTGTCTGTAAATTCAATCACAGAGATATTTGGAGTTATTTTGAATTCGTCAGATGCTACCCATTGTTGTAAACCACTTCTAGGGCGTAACATTAATATAAAAGGTGTCGTAACTTCTATATCAAAAGTTAAGTCACAACTAATTCGTAACCACATAAATAAAGTATAAAATAAAATGAGTAAAAGTACTATAACGGCTAGCTTTTCAAAAGTAGATGATTAAATACAGAAGTATATTAAATTCAAGTTATTTGTTTAAGAAAAAAGGCATTATAATGAATAGTGAAAATACAATGATGATTTATTGAAATTTTAATATTTCAAAAAGCTTTTTTACCCCTTGAGTAGCGGTTTCCGCAATTACAGTTAGGTTCTTTTTGGTTTCTAAGGCAGGTTTTGGATCAATAAAATAGGTTTTGGTATTTTCAGGTATATAATGAATCAAACTTGCTGCAGGATACACTTTCATAGAGGTTCCAATAACCACTAGAATATCAGCCGTACTACAAACGTCAATAGCTTTTTCAATCATAGGTACTGCTTCACCAAACCAAACAATATGAGGTCTAAGCTGATAGCCTTTTTTACAGGTATCTCCTAAAAGTAAATCTGTTTTCCATATTTGAATATCATTTTCATCAAACGTACTTCTCACTTTTAGGACTTCACCGTGCAAATGAATAACATTTGTGCTTCCCGCCCGTTCGTGCAAATCGTCAATGTTTTGAGTGATTATGCTAACTTTATAATAGTTCTCTAATTGGGCCAAATCAAAATGACCGGAGTTGGGCTTAACACTTAAGAGTTGCCTACGTCTTTGGTTGTAAAAATCTAAAACTAATGTGGGATTTGAAATAAAACCTTCAGGTGAAGCAACTTCTGTTACATCATGACCTTCCCATAGACCATCCGCTTCTCTAAAGGTTTTGAGCCCGCTTTCAGCACTCATGCCAGCTCCGGTGAGGACAACAATATGTTTCATATAGTAATAAATATTTCAGGTTGGTACATCGTAAACATGGTTATAGTTAAAAATGTACATTAACTAAAATAATGATTTTGGTAAGATTATTTTTCTATTTTGTAACTAAAATATTTTTTATAATTTTAGACCATCAACAGACCAACTAATTAATAGCGTTTATGATTTTCTTCCTCCTCACTTTACTCATAGTGGCAATTATTATTATGCTCGCCTTTCTGGCGCCTAAAAGATATGAGGTAAGCAGAAGTGTCATAATTGACAGACCACATAGTGGTGTCTTTGAGTATTTAAAGTATATTAAAAATCAGGATCATTGGTCTCCTTGGAAAAAGAAAGATCCTAACATGAAACAAGAATATTTTGGAATTGATGGTGAGGTTGGTTTTATAGCAAAATGGGAAGGCAACAGTGATGTTGGTTCTGGAGAGCAGGAAATACTTGAAATTGTTCAGAATGATAGGATAGAGGCAGAATTACGTTTTGTCAAACCATGGAAATCGACTTCTCATGCCATTACTAAAGTTGAAAATTTAGGTAAAATGCAGACCAAAGTGACTTGGGGTTTTTCAGGAGAAAATAAATTTCCAGCAAATATATTTATGCTATTTTACAATATGGATAAAGCAGCTGGAAAGGATTTTGAAGAAGGCTTAAACAGTCTTAAAGCCTTATTGGAAAAAGCCTAATGAACAAACATTGAGTTTTATAATCTATTAGTTCTTCCTCTGCTCAAAAGTTTATATTCTTCATAACATTCACTAATAGCATCTAATATTTGTAGATCATTAGCTGTTTGAATAAAACCTTTAGAGTAGTTGCATTGGCTCACAATTTCATCTAAATCTACACGATCAACTTGTAACAAAGCAGTAAGCATTTCTCTGTCAAATCGTGATGCAAGAAGATTCCTGATTTCATCATCCTGTTTCATTTTTTTGAGTTTTCGCATTTCATTTGGTTTCTTACCAAACATCCTATTCAAAAAATCGGCCGGATTAAATATAGAACCTAATACTCTTGTTATGGCTGTTGGTGAACTGGCCTCATAACCTGTGCCTGGTAACCCTGAAATACTATAACGGTAGTTATTGTTTATGGGAACTTGCTTAATATCAACCTCTAAATAACCTGTTAGTTTTAATTGATTGATGACAATTTCCTCCAAAGCTAAAGCCACTTCTGTCAATTCTATTTTAGAGCTTCCAAACTTAATCCAGTCATTGGTCACTCTCACTTTGATGGATTTAAAACCTAAATATGAAAAATGTAAGGTGTCATTCGGTTTAGCCTTTATTTCAAATTCCCCTTTACTATTAGTGGCCGTTCCTATAACCTCATTTAAGTTCACAATATTTACACTTTCAAGCGGCGTGTCATCAGCACTATTTATTACAACTCCTTTAACACTCGTAGTGATTTCTTGAGAAAAACAAAATAGCGTTGTTAGTAAAAAGGTAAATAGGAATAAATACTTTTTCATTCAATTTTTAATTAGGTATAAAAATAGTAAACTAAATGTCAAATTTTATACCAGTGTAATATTTTGACTTAAAATTAACAAACCTCTTTGTGATAAACAAAGAGGTTTGATTTATAAATTATCTTCTTGAACGTCTTGGTCTGTCAAAACCAGATGCCGAAGATTTAGAATCTGAACTGCCAGCACGTCTTGGTTTAGAGCTACTATCTGAACGTCTTCTTTCACTTCTGTTTCCGGAATCAGATCCAAAACTTCGTTTTTCACTTCTTGGGCCAGAGCCACTGCGTCTATCACTTCCTCTGCTTTCTCCGCCTTTTCTGTCATCACGTCTTGGGCCACGACTTCTGCTTCTGCTTCTATCGCCACCGCGGTTTTCAGAAACTTCAACATTTACAAATCTATCATTATGTTTAAAGTCTGTAAAAAAGGCTAAGACCTTTTCTTTCAGTTCTTTTTCAGTATTAAAAAAGGAAAAACTGTCCTTAACTTCCACTTTAAAAACATCATCTCTGCCTAATTCTAATATGTCTTTTAAAAAGTCCTTTAAACTCATCCAGTCATAACCATCTTTACTACCTACATTAATAAAATAACGCACGGAGTCTGATGATTTTGAAAATTCACGCTCATCAGATGATGAACTTTCAACATTTAAATTTTTTGATTTTTGATAGTAATTAAAGAAACGGGTAAATTCAACAGAGAAGAATTTTTTAATTAAATCTTCTTTGCTTGAATCTGCAAATAATTCATTGATACTAGATAAATATTTATCAATTTCATGATTGATTTCTGTGTTATGAATTTTATTGGCGAGTGACATTAATTGTACTTCGCAAATTTCCATACCATCAGGAATTTCCTTTTTTATGAACTCTTTTTTAATGATGCGTTCAATGCTTTTTATTTTGCGCACTTCACTTTTTGATACAAGTACCATGGAAATACCCGTTTTACCTGCTCGTCCTGTACGTCCGCTCCTATGTGTATATGTTTCAATTTCATCAGGTAACTGGTAGTTTATTACATGCGTAATATCATCAACATCAATGCCACGTGCAGCCACATCTGTAGCAACCAGCATTTGAATTTGTTTGTTTCTGAAAGATTTCATTACCAAATCACGTTGATTTTGACTTAAATCACCATGTAAGGCTGCTGCACTATACCCATCTTCAATAAGTTGCTCAGCTACTTTTTGTGTATCGCGCTTGGTTCTGCAAAAAACTACTGAAAAGATATCAGGATTGGCATCAGATAATCGTTTTAAGGCAGAATACCGGTCTCTTGAATTAATAAGAAAATATTCATGAGACACTTGGTTTGTACTTTCATTTTTGTTACCAACCGTGATTTCTACAGGACTACGCATGAATTTTTTAGCGATGTTAGAAACCTCTTGAGGCATAGTTGCAGAAAACAACCAGGTGTTTTTTTCTTTTGGTGTATATGATAAGATATCAGTAATATCTTCATAGAAGCCCATGTTTAGCATTTCATCAGCTTCATCTAAAACAGCAAATTCAATTTTGGAGATATCAACCAGTTTACGGTTTATCATATCCTTCATTCTACCCGGAGTAGCCACAATTATTTGAGCTCCTTTTTTGACATCTCTGGCTTGATCAGTAATACTGGCTCCACCATAAATAGCAACCACATTAAGTCCTTTACAATATTTACCATAAAGTTTTATTTCATTGGTAATTTGCAAACAAAGCTCGCGAGTTGGTGATAAAATAAGCCCTTGGGTAGTTCTGCTATCAATATTAATTTTTTGAAGCATTGGGAAGCCAAAAGCGGCCGTTTTACCGGTTCCGGTTTGAGCTAAAGCTACCAGATCAGTATCTTTTTCTAGTAAAATGGGGATGGTTTTGATTTGAACATCGCTGGGTGTTTCAAAACCTAAATCTGTAATAGCGTGTAATAGGTCTTCGTTAAGACCCAATTGTTGGAATGTGTTCATTCTTATGTAAGTATTCGATTTTATTATGTGGTGTTACATAAGAAGCGAATCGACATACTTAACCTTAACCTTCTTGTAACACATCCTCACTCTGAGGAATATAAACCCATATTCTGGATTTCAAGCGGCAAAGATACACTTTTATTTTTATTCCTGTGATTTTATTTTTAGGCTATTTTGAAACGCTTTTCACTCTATCTATATAAAAAAAAAGGATACTATTTCAATCGTTAACACTATCCTTTTTGTGCAATTTTTGAAATCAAAATGCTGCCGAGAATTATAATTTGGACTATGAAATTGAATAAACCATGATGAAATTAAGTAATGAACGTTGAATTATGGCTTTTTGACGTTTATAAATAATTAACTAGTATAATTGAAAAACAGAACACTACATTCGGTATATATAATTCTTTAAAGGTAAAGAGTTAAGTATTAACTTCTCTATATGTAATAATTAAACTATAGTATTACTCAACCTCCACTTTTACATGCGCAATTTTATTATAATATTTTCCCTTCTTGTGATTGGTAACAAAATATATTTTTAATCATTTTAAAATCAACCAATTATGAAAAAAACAATTTATGTATTGATGTTATTAATTTTTGTATGTATGTCGTGTAGTCAGGATGAAGCTATTAGTACTCCTGAAATAGATTCAGCAAATTTGTCTTCGTCAGTTAGCAAAAGTCATAAATCATCAGCAAAACAAGTAGACATTCAAAAGTATCAACGCGTAGCAAAGATTATGGCGGTAAATAATCTAGGCCAAGGTGCCTACTTCATTGAACCAACGGACGATGGTTACCGTTTAGGGATTGCTAAGAATGTGGTAATGGAAATCGACTGGGAGACGTTCACATTCACATTTATCAGTGGTGAGTTTGCAGATTTTGAAGGTAGTTATGGAAAAGGTGATTTCTGGCGGACGAATCCAGATGGGACTGTTTCAGTCAAATTAACAACTAACCAGGCTCTTGCAGGCTACTTTAACATTGAAACAGGAGAGTTTTACTCTGGCACTGGAAATATGAATACAAAATTCACATTTACAAGTGAAGAATTCTGTTATGTGGATGAAGTCACTGGAGAGGAGTTTTGTGAAACTTTTCTCTATCAAGATCCCAGCAATAATGCGTGGGTAATTCACGGCAATGCTGCTCTTACTTTGAACGGTGCTGGAGGAAAATCACGCATGTTGCAAATGTGGTGGAATGTTAATCCCGGCGGAGGATGGGAAAATGCACATATTGATTTTAGTCTAAAATAACCGAAGTTTTTTTAGCTATAATTGACTATGATAAAAACGGGTCGGCTTAAAATACCGGCCCTTTTTTATTTTAAATTGCTTACTAAAATTACATTATTGAGCAAAAAACGTCATTATGACCTAGGTTACTGGTAATTAGTCGTTTAAAATAATTATTTTTATTTTTATATTTAATTTTTCACTAACTTTTCAAAGAATAAATTAAGTAACTCCCTAATTAATAGCATATTTAAAATTTTGAATGGATTAATTCAATGAATCCATAATGTGCCCTTTTTACTACCTATTTGGCTAGGTTTAAGTTATCGTATATTAAATTGTTATGATTATAAACAACGCAATACTGCAATTACTAATCAATTATATAACCAATTAAAACCAACCAATTATGAAAACAATTTTTAAGTTTACACTTTTATTTGTAATTCTGTTTGCATTTTCATGCAGCACGGATAAGACCCTGGAGTCTGAAATAAACCTAGAGGCAGTGAGTGCCAAATCTCAGAAGGGCGAAAATTCTGTTTTGAAAGTATTAGCTAAAGGCGCTGCCCTGCACGGAGCCAACGGTATTGACATTGGACCAGATGGTAATCTTTACGTTGCTAGTGTTAATGGTCAGGATATTTCAGTGATAAACAAGAATGATGGCAAGATCATCAAAAGATTTGGACCAGGCAATGGTGTATTGGGTCCTGATGATTTGGTGTTTAATCCTGACGGTCAATCGCTCTACTGGACTGATATTCTGACCGGATTTGTAGGTAGAATGGATTTGGATGGCAATCAGTTGGGGTACCAATTTGTTGCACCTGGTGTTAACCCAATTACTTTCTCATCAGATGGACGTCTCTTTGTGGGACTTGATTTTCTGGGTGACGGGCTATATGAGCTTGACCCCGATCTTATTGAGCCTCCACGACACATCATAGCATCGACTGCAGCAAACCCTTATCCTCTTGGTTTTTTAAATGCTTTTGATTTCGGTACAGACGGGCGCTTATACGGACCTCTGTTTGCAGCAGGTTTAGTAATCAGTGTAAATGTCGGTAATTCTGGAGATCCTGTTTCTACAGACCCTTTTGGTGATGGAACTGTACAGATATTGGCAGGTGGCTTTAAAAACCCAGCGTCTGCAAAGTTCGGACCAGATGGACTTCTTTATGTGTTGGATCAATCAGGTGAGGTTTTTAAAATAAACACTTTAACCGGTGAAAAAACACTGTTCACTGCCCTTCAGCCAGGGTTAGATAATATGGTCTTTGATGAAGATGGTACCTTGTATATGACCAATAATGACGAAGGCTGGGTGGCCGAGATACTCAAAAGTGGGCAAGCTCGTATAATTAGTAAAGGGGGAATGATACAACCTCAAGGCTTGGCAGTTTTATCAGGACCCAATAATAAGGATATTGTGTATGCAGCTGATCTCTTTTTGTTGAGACAATTCGATGGAAATAGTGGCCAACAGTTGAATGATTATAAAGGGTATTTAGTCCCTATACAACCGGAGGTAGGTGTTGCGTCTCTAATTTTACCAATGAATGTTTCTGCTGATGGGGTCAACCTGATAATTTCTTCCTGGTTTAGCAGTGCCGTGCAGGTCTGGAATCCTGATCCTCTAATTGGGGTCATCGAGAATTATCCTATAGGAACACTTGAAGTTCCTGGTAGTCCTATGGATGCCATTCGCTTCAAGAACGGTATTATCGTATCAGAGGCAAATAGGGGTGAGCTAATCTGGGCAAGTGACCAATCGTTGATAGCCACGCTGGTTGAACCTAGTGGTTTGGCTACCGATGGTGAAACCTTATGGGTGGCTGACAGGTCTACAGGTGAAATTTATAAATTGGATTATGATGGTACAAACCTGACCGCACCAGTTTCTGTTGCATCCGGCCTTCAGAATCCAGAAGGACTTGCCTTTGAAAAAGACGGAAGCTTGGTGGTGGTGGAGTCTGGTGCATCCCGTCTATCCCGTATCGACTTGTCAAAAGAGGCAGGTAAAAACGTCACTACGCTTGTAGAAAATCTTGAACTTAGCGGGCCTGGTCTGGAGATTCCTTCAACATGGTTCTTTGACGGGGTAGCCGTTGGTTCATCAGGTGACATCTATATTTCGGGAGGCGGAAAGAATGTCATTTATCGCGTACCCCAAAATAAGGTTCGTTAAGACCAATGAAGACAAGGTTTCCAACCTTAAGCATTATAGCGTCTTGTTTAGAAAAAAGGACTATTAATTTTTAAACAGGTCATAATTAACATACAGTTTATGGTGAAATCACTTATTAAACTTATGTAATAAATTTGGAATTTCTTTATCGGTAATCATCTTTTCTAAAAAAATGATTACCGATATTTTTTTAGAAAACAACTATTTTTTTAAATTCATAATGCGTTCTAATAAAGTAGGATGCGAATAATGCATAAATACATAGGCTTTATGAGGTGTTAAATTGCTTAAACTATTTTTTGATAGTTTTTTAAGTGAGGTGATTAATGGTTCTGCTTTATAGGTTTTTTTTGCATAGTTGTCCGCCTGATATTCAAAAACTCTGGAAAAGTAATTCATAATTAAACCTGTTATTTCAGAAATAGGAGAGTACAGCAAACCAAAGGCTATCAACCCAATATGAAAACTTGGTATTTCAACCCCTATGGCATTAGAAAGCAAAGGATTATTAATGAATAAAGATAAAATATAAAGTGTCAATCCGGTCAAAAATATAGAGGTTACTAAGTTGAAAATAATGTGCTTTTTTTTATAATGTCCAACCTCATGTGCCAGTACAGCTACAATTTCTTCTTCATCTAGATCATTAATTAAAGTGTCGTATAGCGTCACTCGTTTTTCTCTTCCAAAACCAGAAAAATAAGCATTTGCTTTTGTGCTTCTTTTTGAACCATTAAGCACAAAAATTTTGTCTAATTTAAAACCAACTGTTTTGGCATATTCAGAAATCTTTTCTCTTAAACTTCCTGTTTCTAAAGGTATTTGTTTATTAAATAGTGGGACAATTAATCTCGAATAAAACATATTCATAAATATGCTGACAACGGCTACTAAGGCCCAGGCATAAAGCCAAAATTGTGAGCCACTTATTTGATAAAACCAAATGATAAGGGCTAATATACCACCACCTAAAATAATCATCATAATCCATCCTTTTAATTTATCAAGAATAAAGGTTTTTTTAGTGGTTTTATTAAACCCGAAGCGCTCTTCAATTACAAAGGTGCTATAGTATGAGAATGGTGTGGTTAAAATATCGCTACATAACATTATAATGCCAAAGAAAATTAGAGCAATGATGATAGGGTTCTGACTATAACTTCGCGCAATAGTATCAACAAATTCAAATCCGTCCACAAACAGAAAACCCAAGGTTAAAATAACAGAAAATGTGGAGGTTATAATTTCAAATTTATAATTGGTTGCTTTATAGTCCTGAGATTTCTTGTATTCAGACTCATCATAGACATCTATTAGCTCCTTTGGCAAGGCATCTTTATAATGCCGGGCATTAAGTGCATTTAAAATTTTATCAACAATAAAATTGATAATGATAATAGCGATTATGATATAGAAAAGGGTGGTAGCTGTCATATCTTAAGGTCATTGCGAGATTTTGTAAAAGCCGTGGTAATCTGTTTAATATTAGTTATATTACTTCAGTCATACTTCCTTAGTAATGACGTTTTAATTAAAATTTCGTTGTCTTTTGGCTTCAAAAATAAGTATTCCGGCAGCAACAGACACATTCATGGAATCTATTTCTCCCTGCATGGGGATAATTATATTTTGAGTGGCATTTTTTATCCATTCATCACTCAACCCAGTAGCTTCGGTTCCTACTACAATAGCGGTTGATTGCGCATAATCCTGTGTATTGTAATGAACTGAAGCCTGCAAGGCCGCGCAATAGATGTTAATATGTCGTGTTTTTAAAAAATCAATAATTTCTGAAGTGCTGCCAAGTGCAATTTGTTTGGTGAAAACACAACCCACACTAGATCTGATAATATTAGGATTGTATAAATCACTTTTTGGGTTAGCAATAATTACGGCATCAACATTAGCGGCGTCAGCAGTTCTTAAAAGGGCACCAATATTTCCTGGTTTTTCGGGTGCTTCAGCTATTAATATGAGTGGGTTTTTAGTTGCAAAATGTATGGTTTCTAAATCATGTGATTTGCATTTAGCTATAGCTATTACGCCTTCAGTGGTATCGCGATAAGCCAATTTTTGAAAAACCTCTTTAGATATTTCTATGAGTTCTGTTTCTGGAGAAACCAACGGACTAATTTGAGATTCTGAAATTAATTCTGGTAAAAATAAAATGGTTTCAATAGCATAATGGCCCTTTAATGCTAATGATAATTCACGTTGACCTTCAATTAAAAACAAGCCGGTTTTCTTGCGTTCTCTTGATTTGTCTTTTAGCTGAACAAGCTGTTTTATAAATGGGTTTTGTAAACTGAAAATTTGCTTAATCATAATAGTGCACAAAAATAAGTATTTATAAAACTAGTTTAAATAAAAGAGCGAGCTAAATAGCTCGCTCTTTTAGATTACTGATTATTATATTTTTCAGAATAGCGTTTCCAAAGCTCTGTTTGATGTGTTTCTAGACTAATTTCTCTACCATCAATAAAAGCATGTGTTAAAATATTAGTACGCATATCTAAAGCGTCCCCTTCAGAAATAAATAAGGTAGCACTTTTTCCTGTTTCTAAAGATCCATATTTATCATCAATTTCTAATATTTTTGCAGGATTAAGGGTGATTAATTTTAAGGCTTGTTCTTTATCTAATCCATAAGCAGCACAAGTGCCAGCGTAAAAGGGTAAATTACGTGCGTTTATACGTTCTGTATCATGGAAGTCCGTCTGTAAAGCGACTAAGACTCCTTGATCAACTAATAATTTAGCTGCTTTATAAGGTAAATCATAATCTTCGTCTTCTGATTTTGGAAGAGAATGTACATGTTCCAATAAAACAGAGACATCATTGTCTTTTAATAATCCAGTAACTTTATAAGCCTCATGTCCACCAACAATAACTATGTTTTTTATGTCGTTATTTTTTGAAAAATTAATAGCATCGATGATGCCTTTTTCATTGTCAACATGGATAAATAGTTTTTTTGAACCCTTAAAAAGACCATCCATTGCATCAAAAGGAAGATTCGTTTTAGATTTTTTACCTTTATGATAGACTTTACTGTTATTGATGTAATCAGTAAGTTCCTTAACTTGTTCAGTATATTTATCGTTCGCTTTTAGTCTCGTATCTCCACCTAACTGCCAATCGCCTCTTGTAAAACAACTTGGCCAATTTAGATGAATACCGTCATCAATTTTTACGGCAGCGTCTTCCCAGTTCCAGGCATCAAATTGCACCACAGAAGAGGTTCCAGAAATTCGTCCGCCTCTTGGTGTAATTTGCCCTAAAAGAATGCCGTTTGGTCGCGTTGATTCTACTATTTTAGATTCGGCATTATAGGCTATAAGACTTCTGATATGTGGATTCCAGGTTCCTATTTCCTTCTCATCAATAGATGCACGAACATAATCAATTTCAACTAAGCCTAAAGTGCTATTTGGTATTATAAAACCCGGATATACATGTTTATCATTGACCTTTATAATTTTCATTCCTGTTAAATCCATTTTAACCAATTTTCCGTCATGGACTGCAGAGATTTTTCCATCTTTTAAAATAATCAAACTGTTTTCTATAATGGTGCCATTTCCAATATGAGCTGTTGCTCCAACAATAGCGATGTCTTGGGATTGTTTGGAGGCGGGTGTTTGTTGTGCTATCATTATTAAAGAACACAACATTACGATATATGATATTATTTTTTTCATCTTAACCAGTTTTATATTTCATTATCCATTGAATCACAATGTAATAGTTCTTTTTCTTTCTTTTTTGCAGGTTGGGTTTTTGAACCTTTATTTTTAGCCTGTAACATCATATTTATGAGCTCATTTTTTTCTTTTCGAATGTCAGAACGCATCCTTTCATCATGTTTTAAATCAAAATAAGTAATGCCTTCAATCATCGTTTTTTCAGCTTTAGCATAAATTGATAGGGGATTATCAGACCACAAAACCACATCGGCATCTTTACCAACTTTAATACTTCCTACACGATTATCAATATGTAAAAGTTTCGCTGGATTTAAGGTTACAAACTTCCAGGCCTCTTCTTCACTCATGCCGCCGTATTTAATAGATTTCGCTGCTTCTTGATTCAGTCTTCTAGCCATTTCTGCATCATCACTATTAATAGCCACTGTAACACCAGCATTATGCATAATGGCAGCGTTATAAGGAATAGCATCGTTAACTTCGAATTTATAGGCCCACCAATCGC
The DNA here is from genome assembly GCF_044003965.1 of Gaetbulibacter aquiaggeris. Classification (NCBI taxonomy): domain Bacteria; kingdom Pseudomonadati; phylum Bacteroidota; class Flavobacteriia; order Flavobacteriales; family Flavobacteriaceae; genus Gaetbulibacter; species Gaetbulibacter aquiaggeris. The sequence continues at coordinate 57,107 of NZ_JBAWKC010000005.1, read as the reverse complement.
TAAACGTAGAGCCGCCAACACCATGCTCAGCCATTTTATCTGCAACTTTATACCCTTCTAGAATATGGGTAAAAGTGTTAATGTTAAAGTTGAATTTTTTAGCAACCTTCATCAACATATTAATTTCACTTTGTACATAAGAATGACAAGAAATGAAACGTTCTTTATTTATAATTTCTGCCAGAACCTCTAATTCTATATCTTTTCTGAAAGGTTTGCCACTTTTCTTTAAAACATCATATTCTTTTGCTCTGGTAAAATAATCTATATACACTTGCTCAACACCCATTCTAGACTGTGGAAATCTTACAATTTCAGATTCTCCCCAATTAGATTGTTTGACGTTTTCCCCTAAAGCAAATTTGATAAACTTTGGAGTTTCTGTATAAATTAGATTATCGGCAGATTCACCCCATTTTAGTTTGATGATTGCTGAGCGGCCTCCAATAGGGTTTGCTGATCCATGCAATATTTGTATAGAAGTAACGCCGCCAGCAAGGTTTCTGTAAATATTGGTATCTGTTTCATCAATTACATCTTCAATACTCACCTCGGCTGAGGAGTTTTGCCCGCCTTCATTAACTGATGCGGATGCAATATGCGAATGCTCATCAATAATACCTGCAGTTAAATGTTTGCCCGAAGCATCCACAACAGTCGCGCTTGAATCAGAAAGATCTTTACCAATTTTTGCTATTTTACCGTTTTTAATTAATACATCTGTATTTTCTATAATGCCATCTTTTTCGTTAGTCCAAACAGTGGCGTTTTTAAATAAAATAGTTTCAGCTTTTGGTAATTCACTAAATCCAAAGGCTTTATTAGGATAGGTAAGAGGAAAAAGTTGGTTATTTTCTTTTTCATCTTTTTCGTCCATTGATTTTGATTTTTCATCTTGATCTTCTTCGGAAAGGGAAGCATAAAAAGGGAACTCATTTCCGTTAGGCATAATAGATTTGCCCTGGAGGGTTTTATCTGTATCTACATGAGCATTAATTCTTATAAATTCTTGTTTGGTAGAATCAATGGTTCTCATAGAAATATTAACCCAATTATTGTCATAAGTTATTTTAGAACTTAAAGTTTTTTCATTACTGGTTATTTCTAACTTTGGCTTACTTAATTCTCCTTTAATTGACATTTTAAAATCTTCCCCAGCCAAACCAAACTTATAATCACCTCTAATGTCAACTGTATTCATATCTTCAATAATGGTTTTGCTTCCTTGTACCCAGTTTTCGTAAAGAACAGTTTTTTCATCAAAAATATCACCAGATGTAATTAGAAAATTGGCCAGACTGCCATTTTTAAGTGAACCAATCAGGTCTTGTTTTCCTATAATTTGTGCAGGAATAGTAGTTAAAGCTTCTAAGGCTTTTTCTGTTGATAGTCCTGCCTCAATAGCTTTTAGAAGGTTAGATTTAAAATCTTTCGGTGATTTTAAATCATGCGTAGTAAATGCAAATGTAACATTGTTGTCGGCTAAAATTTTTGGGTTTGATGGCCTTTGGTTCCATGCACGCATATCACTCAAAGAAAGAAGGGAGGCTAAGAAGGTGTTTTCAACATCATAGGCATCCGGAAAATTTAATGGTAAGATAAGTTTTGCATTAGTAGCTTTTATGTCATTAACACGTTCATATTCATCACCGCCTCCAAGCATCACATATTGGATGCCATAAGGATCTCCTACTTTATCCGCTCTTAGAATGTTTGCTCTACTACCGGCTTCAAAAAACTGCACGAGCGCTTTGTTATTATTTAATGCTTCCAGTGATAAATCTTTGGTTTTAATATTACCTTTAATGTACCAGTCTGCATCAATATAAAGTTGTTTTAATAAGGCAATGCTTCCCATGATAGAAGAAGGATAAGATTGCGAAGATGTGACACTTTTATTAAAAGAAAAATATTGCCCCGAGGCATCATCAATGACTCGATATTCATTGCCATTGGCATTATTTAAGGCAATAAGAGTTCCAGTCCCTCTAACCACGCCATCTTGAATATGCGTATTAACAACACCAAAACCTGCTTTTAGCAATTCTGTAGCTGCTTTTGAATCATATTTAAATTTGTCGATCGCTTTGTTTTCAGGCATGACATGGTCATTCCAGTAAAACCCTGTTCTGGACGCATCATACTGAACTGTTCCGCCTTTTGAAGCGGGGCGTTTTGGTTTTTTAACCCCAAAATCTGAGTATAAATCAATAAAAGAAGGATAAATACTTTTTCCTTTAACATCAATAATGACTGAGTTTTTTGGAATGATAACAGACGTTCCTGAAGCTATTATTTTACTATCTTTAATAAGAAGCGTTCCGCTTTCAATTACCTGAACAGGTGTTATAAAAATCTTTGCATTTGTAATAGCTGTATAATTTGTATTAGTAGCCATTACTCCATCATTTTTTGGAAAATATTCTTGTGCACTCAATGTCAAAGTGCATAAAACCGCTATTAACACCGCATATTTTTTTATCATCTTAAAATAGTTGAAATTAGTTTTAAATATAGACCTTTAAGCTATAGCTATTGACTTATTGATTCAATTTTAACTTATTATAGAGAATTATTTTCAAAATAATTAACCATTAACGCCACTACATAACTATAACTTTTCATGCCTTTATCTTGTTTATTGGCTTTTAGATAAGAACTATAGGTGATTTTAAAAAGAGGTTCGGCCGGATTTTCATAGGCTTCCCAAAATACACGCATTTCTTTAAAATTTTTTAAGATGCCTTTATTTACCGTTTCTGAAATGGAGTCAAATAAGGTTTCATCACGTTTATAAATTTCATTCAAACAAAAGCGAAGCGCAAAGGTATATCCAGAATATTTAAAGTAAATATCATCATGATTAATAGCGGCTAAACAACCTATAAAATTAGCTTCATTTTCTGCTGCGTAGCCCAATTGGTGTGCAATTTCATGTGAGGCTGTTGTTGGAAAAATATAAACAGGAATTAAAGCATCTACCTGAGATTCAAGAGTCAATGGGTTTAAATAACCACTAAAACCCATATATGTTAATGGTAAGCTAAACAATGATTTTTTGATGCTTTTTGGGTGGTATTCAAGATGGGGATAGTGCTTTTTTAAATTATTATAACCTAAAGGGACTAATTTTAAAATCTCGCTTTTACTGTAAGGAATTGCAATTGGCAAGGTATCATTTTTAATGATTTCAGAATGCACTTGATTCGATATAACAATTAGCTTTTTGGTAACATCAACAAGTTGCTCTGTAGTGTAATCAGATTTTAAGCCCAAGCTTTTATAGAGGGGTAAGCGGTAATAATTGATTCCCCAAAGCAAATGAAAAGTAAAATATAGAATAGATACCGCAGAAAAAACATCTATCAACCAATTTTTGCTGTCTGTTTTTATCCGTTTAAAATTTTTTATAAGCCATCTTATGATATAAATAATTGCAAACGCATACACTAAATCACCAAAAGAGAATGGAACCCAGCCCAACATATACCGGAATACTTTAGATATATATGGGTACATGCCATTACTATAATAAGTTTCAACAAACTCCGGATAATGAGACAGCCATTTTATCAATAGATATTGAGGAATAATTGATAGTGCTATAATAGCTTTTTTATGTTTCAACATGTTTCAAAAATAAGGAAATGTTTATTAATCCTAGTTAGTTATGTTATCTTTGTTAAACTTAAACTAAACATTATGAATTCTGAAATAAGACAACTACAGCCAAAGCAACTTTGGAATAAATTTGCCGATTTAAATGCAGTGCCAAGAGCCTCAAAAAAAGAAGAACGCGTCATTGCTTTTATGAAAGATTTTGGCAAAAGTCTGGGTCTTGAAACCCTAGTTGATGATGTAGGTAATGTTATTATTAAGAAGCCTGCAACTAAAGGCATGGAATCAAAAATCACGGTGGTATTACAATCACATTTAGATATGGTCCATCAAAAAAATGGTGATACTGTCTTTGATTTTGATACTCAGGGTATAGACATGTATGTTGATGGTGATTGGGTAAAAGCCAGAGGAACCACACTTGGAGCAGATAATGGTTTAGGAGTGGCCACTATTATGGCTATTTTAGAAAGTACAGATATTCCGCATCCTGCAATTGAAGCCCTGTTCACCATAGATGAAGAAACGGGTATGACAGGCGCTATGGGTTTAAAGGGTGGTTTATTGTCAGGCGGTATATTATTGAATTTAGACACTGAAGAAGATGATGAAATAGGCGTGGGATGCGCTGGCGGTATTGATGTGACTGCAAAAAGAACTTACAAAGAAGAGGAAACCCCAGAATTTAAGATAGGTTATAAAATAACTGTAAAAGGATTACAAGGGGGTCATTCTGGGATGCAAATTCATGAAGGACTTGGGAATGCAAATAAAATCATGAACCGTCTGCTATTTGATGGTTTTGAGAATTTTGGATTGCGTATTTCAGAAATTGATGGCGGAAGTTTGCGTAATGCCATTCCCAGAGAAAGCAATGCTTTGGTTGTCATTGATGCTATGAATGAAGAGGCTTTTTTGTTGGAAATGAAAGAGCAGGCAGAGAGTATAAAAACAGAGTTAAAAACCAAGGAGCCTGATTTAACCATCATATTTTCTAAATGTGAAACTCCTAAAAAAATCATGGATTTAGGTGTTCAAGAAGGATTAACCAGAGCTATATATGCTGCGCAAAATGGGGTTTACAGAATGAGTGCGGATATTCCTGATTTGGTAGAAACGTCAAATAATATCGCTAGAGTAGTGGTGAAAGATGGTGAGGTTATGATTGCCTGTTTAACACGTTCTTCAGTAGAAAGTTCTAAAATGGATTTAGCCAATACGTTACGTGCTACTTTTGAATTGACTGGTTGTGAAGTGGAGTTTTCAGGAGATTATCCTGGTTGGGCACCAAACATGGACTCTGCTATATTAAAAGTAATGTCTAAACTCTATGAAGCTTTAAATGGTAAAAAGCCCCATGTTGCAGCTTGCCATGCAGGACTGGAATGTGGTATTTTGGGTACTAATTACCCAACGATGGATATGATTAGTTTTGGTCCAAATATTAAGGGTGCTCATTCACCAGATGAACGTGCTCAAATTTCATCAGTTCAAAAATACTGGAAGTTTGTTTTAGAGATTTTGAAGCAGATACCTAATAAGTAAAATTGCTTATTACGTTTAATGGGTTTATATGCGATTTTGTACAGCGTTTATTTTAATATTTCGCGGCCAATTCCGCTATTTCTCTTGTAATCTTGGTTGGTGAATTACAATCGCAATTATTAAGTCCAATAACATAAATATCTGATTCAGGTATATATACTCCCATTGATTTAAACCCAAAAATGGAACCACCATGTTCTCTACTAGAAAGACCATTTATTGTTTTAAGATGCCAACCATATCCATAATTCATGTTTTCTCCATTATTTAATGTATAATTTGTAAATGCCTTTTGAGTCATTTCTTTACTAATTAAAAGGTTGTTTTTTATGGCTTCTTGCCACTTAAACATATCATCAACCGTAGACATTAATGAACCCGAAGCATAAGGTAATGTGAAACTGATTTTTCTGCTATTCACATAGCCTTCTTTATTTTGATATCCTGATGCTCTATTTTGAATTACATTGTTATGGCTTGCATATTGCGAAGTTGTCATCCCTAATTTTTTAAAAATCTGTTCCTCTACAAATTCAGCATAACTCTGTCCGGTTATTGTTTCAATAATATATCCTAAAATAATATATCCTGAATTATTATATTTGAACTTTTCCCCGGGAACAAAGTCCATAGATTCATTTTTGAAAAAATTAATTAATTCTATAGGAGTTAGGTCCTTTTTTGAGATATCATTGAGTCCTTTTATTCTTGTAAAGTCTTTTATTCCTGAAGTATGAGTTAATAAGTGATGTACCGTTATTTTATGTCCTTTTGTAGGGTAGTCAGGAATATACTTGGTGATGTCGTCATCTAAATTCAGTTTTCTTTTTTCTACAAGCATTAAAATGGATATTGCTGTAAACTGTTTTGTCATAGAACCTATCTCGAAGACATTTTCCGTTTGCATTGGAACATTCAACTCAAGATTTGAGAGACCAAATGCTTTTTTATAAATAATGTTACCTTTTTTGGAAATCAAAAAAGTGGCGCCAGGAGCATTTGACGGATATTTTTCCTGTAATAAACTATCAATATTGGATTCTAAATTTTGTGCGTAGCTTATAGATTGGGAACTAATGGATATAACAATAATTACTATTAATAGATATTTTAAGTAAATTCCTTTTTTCATTTTTCGTTATTTGCAGAGGTCATTAGCTCGTTGGACGACGAATCAAACGTTTGGGTTACAAAAAATTAAAATTGGTAAAGTACAGGTGGTAGTTATTTAATCAACCGGGTCAAATCATATTAAGGTACAGGATCATAACCAGAACCGCCCCAGGGATGACAGCTAAAAATACGTTTTATAGCCAACCAACCACCTTTAAAAAAACCGTGTTTTTCTAAAGCTTCTTTAGCATAATGAGAACAGGTTGGGTGATATCTACAAGTTGCAGGTGTTAATGGTGATATTAAAAGTTGATAGACTTTTATTAAAAACAAAAACGGGGCAATAAGAATTTTTTTCAAAATAAATATTTGTATATACTTTTTAAGTCGTTATAAAGTTTAGAACTTTACTTGTTTTGCTAATTAACAGAGAAGGTAGTTCCTTCCTTGCCATCTTTAAGCTCAATACCAACGGTTGCCAGTTCATCACGAATCTTATCTGATAAGGCAAAATCTTTATTGGCTCTGGCTTCCTGTCTTAATTTAATCAAGACTTCAACGGCTCCAGATAATTTATCAGTTCCAGCCTCATTTTTTGATGTATTTTCTAATCCCAGAATATCAAATGCAAAAGCCTTTATGATTTCTTTTAAAGTGATTAAGTCTGCATCTGAAACAGTTGCTGAACCATCTTTTATTTGATTGATATACTTCACGCCTTCAAATAAATTGGCTATTAAGATTGGTGTGTTAAAGTCATCATTCATGGCATCATAACAACTTTGTTTCCATGAGGCAATATCCAGAGATGAGGTTGCAGATGCTTTTATACTTTCTAATAAGTTCACAGCGTCCATCAATCTGTAAAAACCTTTTTCACTGGCCAGTAAGCCTTCATTGGTAAAGTCTAAGATGCTTCTGTAATGAGCTTGCAACATAAAGAAACGCGCCACACTAGGAGAGAAGGCTTTGGTAATATTGCTGTTTTCGCCAGTAAAGATTTCTCCAGGTAAAATATAATTTCCTGTTGATTTGGCCATTTTCTTGCCATTCATGATCAGCATATTGGCATGCATCCAGTAATTTACGGGTGTTTGCCCTTTAGCCGCTTCATTTTGTGCAATTTCACATTCGTGATGTGGAAATTTTAAATCCATACCACCACCATGAATGTCAAAATGTTCACCAAGGTATTTAGTACTCATAGCGGTGCATTCTAGGTGCCAGCCAGGGAATCCATCACTCCAAGGGGAAGGCCAGCGCATAATATGCTGAGGTTCGGCTTTTTTCCAAAGGGCAAAATCCTGAGGATTTTTTTTGTCTGATTGTCCGTCTAATTCGCGGGTATTGTGAATTAAATCTTCAAGTTTGCGCTTGCTTAATTTACCATAATCGTGCGTTTCATTGAATTTATGTACATCAAAATAAACAGAACCATTTATCTCATAAGCAAAGCCATTTTCTAAAATGGTCTTAATCAATTCAATCTGTTCAATGATGTGTCCCGTTGCAGTAGGCTCTATACTTGGAGGTAAAAAATTAAAAATGTTTAATATATTATGGAAATCCACCGTATATCGCTGAACAACTTCCATAGGTTCAATTTGCTCTAAACGGGCTTTTTTAGCAATACGGTCTTCACCAGCATCCGCATCATTTTCTAAATGGCCAGCATCTGTAATATTTCTTACATATCTTACTTTATAATCTAAATGTTTTAGATATCTAAAAATAACATCAAAAGACATAAAGGTTCGTACATTTCCTAAATGTACATTGCTATAAACAGTTGGGCCACAGACATACATGCCCACGTAGCCCTCATTAATAGGTTTAAATGTTTCTTTTTGTCCAGTAAGTGAATTATATATCTTTATTTGATGCTGCTTGTAAAGTTGCATGGTTTGAGTAGGTATTTTAACTAAAACTTAGTGTCTAATTTAATGTAATCTAAAAACTCTCGGCGTGTTGCTTTTTCTTTGAATTTTCCTCCAAATTCTGAGGTGACAGTACTGCTTTCAACATCCCTGATACCTCTTGAATTCACACATAAATGCTTCGCATCAATAACACAAGCAACGTCTTGTGTATTCAAAACTTCCTGAAGTTCTTTAACTATTTGAATGGTTAATCGTTCTTGAACCTGAGGCCGTTTAGCATAATAATCAACAATTCTATTCATTTTTGATAGGCCAACTACGGTTCCATTTGAAATATAAGCGACATGTGCTTTGCCTACTATGGGTAGTAAATGATGCTCGCAGGTTGAATACACAGTAATGTTTTTTTCAACCAACATTTCTCCATATTTGTATTTGTTTTCAAAAGTAGAAGCACTTGGTTTTCTTTCTGGATTTAAGCCGCCAAATATTTCTTTAACAAACATTTTGGCTACCCTATTTGGTGTACCATTTAGACTATCATCAGTTAGATCAAGTCCTAAGGTTTCCATAATATGACGCACATCATCTTTTATAATGTCAATTTTCTCCTCATTTGAAAGTTTGAAAGCATCATTTCTCATGGGTGTATTAGAAGAGGTTCCAATGTGGTCGTTTCCCAAAGCTTCAAATTCGTCTATGTCGTTGTTAATTTTCATTTATTATAAAAATCAAGTTTTTAGTCTGCAAAGATAAGTAATTCACTTTTGTTATGTTTTGAATTAACCAATAATTAATAGGTATTCTCTTTTCACCAATTACTTACGGAGATAAAACTTAAAAGCCTGAACTGAAAAGTCCAAGCTTTAAAAAAAATGGATTATAAAAATATTATATATTAAAACCTATAGAAAAAGTAATGTTAGAATTTTTAGCATCAATCAATGCGGCATCAGTTAATCCCACATTATATAATTGAGTTTGTGAATTTCTTTTAGCCTGATCATAAGTAAGGTCTAACTTCGTATTGCCAAAATTAAAACCAATTCCTAATGAATAACCAGTTAAATCTCCAACGGTTAAGCCATTTTTATAAGGGCTTTCTTCAAAGCGATAGCCGCCTCTAAAACTAAATTGTTTTACTCTGTATTCACCGCCAAATCTGTAAGTAGAAGCAGCTACTAAATCATTACCAATAACTCTGTTTTGATCTGCAAAGAAAGAATCAGAAGTTGGTTTGAATTTAGCAGAACCGTAATCTTTAAGTGCATAATCAAAGCTCAGCAAACCTTGGTCTCCGAATACATATGCCAAACTACCAGTGATTTTTCCAGGTGTTTGTAACCTATAACTTGGGTAAATATTCACAATTTGCGGATTTACTCTGGCGGGACCATCAATATCAGAATTTGTAAACAGATATTGGGTTGTTTCTTCTTCCATGGTATACCAGGTTGGAGAGTCATAAGTTAAACCAAGTCTAAATTCGTTGGTCACTTTCAAAATACCTCCTAACTGAAAAGAAAAACCAGTACCTATAGTTGATAAGGTATTTTCAAAATCTATATTATTAATGATAGAACCTAAATTAGAGTTGTCTTCAAATAATTGTGTTGAACGATCATAATGAAGAAGATGTGAATTTAAGTTTAATCCTAAAAATAAATTATCTTCATACTGAACGGCCGCATTAAAAGTTATTTTACCATTATAGCCTCTTGTTGCATAAATATATTCCTGATCAAAAGTACCGTTTGCAATATTTGAAAAATAAGTAGTATTGGCATCATCATTAGTGTCCGGCTCTAGGATATAAGATTCATAACCTAAAAAGGCTTGTTGATGGCCAAATCCGTAGTAACTACCAATCTCAGAATAAGCCTCTGATATCGATTCACCTGGTAAGGCTGAAATTTCATCCAGTCTTAACCCATCTGCATACCCTAAAAAGTATAAGTCAATTGAATTATTATTGGTGTTAGTGCCTTTAGCAACCCAAATATTATCATAATTCGCCATTTTATCATATCCAATACTCAGAGCAAATTTTTTCCATGCAGAATTGGAATCATTATTAGAAAAAACAAAAACGGCTCCGCCTTGATTAAAATCGAATTTAGAATCTGAGGCACTTGTAAAACCGTTAAAATATTGTGAATCGTTTTTTGTGTCTAAATTAGAAAGAGAAAACGAGGCGTGGCTTCTAGTAAATACTGCTGATCCCGCTGGATTTAAACTAACAGCGCTCATATCACCTCCCAGAGCGCCAAATGCACCGCTTAAAGCTCTAAATCTTGCTGTACCCTGTATATCATCTTGAGAGTATCTAAGGGCATCGGTAATATCTTGTCCGTACGTAAAGGACATAGAAAGTATACCTATGAATAGTAGGTTTAACTTTTTCATATTAAATATGTTTATTAATGTTTTTTATAAAATTATCCGCCTCTTCTTCCTGATGATCCAGATCTACTTCTACTTGAAGATCCTGAACTGCTTCTACCACTGCTGCTTGAAGACCTTGAAACACCTGAATTTGAACTTCTACTACTACTTCCTGAATTATAACTTCTTGAAGGAGTTGAACTTGAAGAAGAATTATTTCTTAAAGTGGAATTATTGTTATAGTAATTTGGAGACGAATTTCTTCTAATTGTTGAAGAAGAGCGTGTTGAAGAATTCATCGCAGGTGCAGAGACACTTGATGTTCTTCTCGCATTATAAGTATTTCCAGAACTATTTACTCGATTCGTAGTGTTTGAATTAGAATACGCGGTACCGTTGCTTCTTCTGAGTGTATTGGTGTTATTATACCTTGATGTGTTATTATACCTTGAAGTGTTATTATATCTTGATGTGTTATTATACCTTGAAGTTGTATTATTTCTTGAAGTTGTACTAAGAGAATTACTACGACTACTACTTGAATTATAGTTTGAAGCATAGATACCTCTTCTTCCAGAATTGTAAGTAGCACCTCTTCTTCCGTATGATAAACTTCCATAATACCCATTATTAAAATAAGGATACCTATAATTAGGATAGTACCAACTGCCATAAAAACCAGCATAAAATCCGCCATAATAATAAGGTGAATGCCAAGGATTGTAATAACCCCAATTATTCCAGCCCCAATTATTCCAGCCCCAATTATTCCAACCCCAATTATTCCAACCCCAATTATTCCAGCCCCAATTATTCCAGCCGTTATCTATATAATTTATGGTTACACTATTATTGCTCTGACCCCAGCCACCATAACCTTGATAATTGTTATCCATAATGCTGTCATTTTCAACATATCCACTTTGATAACTATCAATATCAGTAAAAACAGAACCATCATTAACCATGTAATCATATTCTAATGATTTTTCTCTGAAGTAATTTTTATAATAGTTATTACCAGCATTTGCATTTTGAACTTCAACAACGGTTTGAGGGTTTGAAGAACCATAAATACCATCATTTTCAACACCTACATATTGATAAGAACCACATGATGATAAGCCAACTAGAAGCATTAAAATTGCTACGTAAGGCATTTTCTTTATTAAGTAGTTATTAATTTGCATATCTCTCTTATTTTATTGTTGAACATCACAAAAATAGTTAGTTTTGCTGAACTATTTTTTTATTTAACATAGTCACAATTTTTGTGCCAAAACATAAATATGAGTAAAAAACTAACATCTAGGACAGAAGATTATTCAAAATGGTATAATGAACTGGTGGTTAAAGCGGACTTAGCTGAGAATTCTGCGGTAAGAGGCTGTATGGTCATTAAGCCATACGGTTATGCGATCTGGGAGAAAATGCAGGCAGAATTGGACAGAATGTTCAAAGAAACCGGACACCAAAATGCCTATTTTCCATTGTTTGTGCCAAAAAGTCTATTTGAAGCAGAAGAAAAAAACGCCGAAGGTTTTGCCAAAGAATGTGCAATCGTGACACATTACAGATTGCAGGCAGATCCCGATAAACCAGGTAAATTAAGGGTTGACCCAGAGGCTAAATTGGAAGAAGAACTGATTGTTAGACCTACCAGTGAAGCTATTATTTGGAATACGTATAGGAATTGGATCCAATCATATAGAGATTTACCTATTTTAATAAATCAATGGGCCAATGTGGTTAGATGGGAAATGCGGACGCGATTATTTTTGCGTACAGCAGAGTTTTTATGGCAAGAAGGTCATACGGCACATGAAACAAAAGCAGAAGCCATGGCTGAAGCTAAACTCATGAATAATGTGTATGCTACTTTTGCTGAAAATTTTATGGCAATGCCTGTAATACAAGGCGTGAAAACAGAAAGCGAACGTTTCGCCGGGGCTGAAGAGACTTTTTGTATTGAAGCTTTAATGCAAGACGGTAAAGCCTTGCAAGCAGGGACCTCACATTTTCTAGGTCAGAATTTCGCTAAGGCCTTTGATGTAAAATTTGCTAATAAAGAAGGAAAACAGGATTATGTTTGGGCAACTTCTTGGGGCGTTTCCACCAGATTGATGGGAGCCTTAATAATGACCCATAGTGATGATTTTGGTTTAGTTTTACCGCCAAGTTTAGCTCCTAATCAGGTGGTTATTGTTCCTATTTATAAAAATGAAGAGGATTTTGAAGCGATTTCAGAAATTGCGAATAAAATAGCTTCTGAATTAAAGGTTAAAGGTATTTCTGTAAAATACGATAGTAGAGATACACAAAGGCCAGGCGCTAAATTTGCGCAGCATGAACTACAAGGTGTACCATTACGAATAGCTATTGGTCCAAAGGATCTAGAAAACGGGACTGTTGAAATTGCGAGACGTGATATTTTAACAAAGGAGATTGTTTCTTTGGATAACTTAACGGCTACAGTAGAGAATTTATTAATAGAAATGCAGAAAGGCTTATTTGATAAAGCCTTAACCTTTAGAGATGATCATATTACTGAAGTTAACTCATTTGAGGAATTTAAATCGGTTATAGAAAATAAAGGAGGATTTATTTCAGCGCATTGGGATGGTACTAAGGAAACTGAAGATAAAATAAAAGAGCTCACTAAAGCAACTATTAGATGTATTCCTCTGGAAATCAATCAAGAAGAGGGTGTTTGTGTGTTTACAGGAAAGCCTTCAAAACATCGAGTTTTGTTCGCAAAAGCATATTAGATAAATTTTTTTAAAAAAATATTATCTAGCTATTGCGACATTTAAAAATAGTTGTATTTTTGCATCCGCAATGGAAACATTGAGTGTTATTTGAAAAGCATAGTAAGTTTAAAAATTAAATTTACTTAATTATAAACAAATGGCCCGTTCGTCTATCGGCTAGGACGCCAGGTTTTCATCCTGGTAAGAGGGGTTCGACTCCCCTACGGGCTACAATTTTAAAAATAAAAAAACTAATGGCAAATCATAAGTCAGCATTAAAAAGAATTAGAAGTAACGAAGCTAGACGTGTTGTTAATAAATATCAGCATAAAACGACTCGTAATGCAATTAAAAAATTACGTGAGTTAACTGATAAAAAAGAAGCTGAGACTTTATATCCTTCTGTTGTTTCAATGCTAGATAAATTAGCAAAGAAAAATATTATTCATAATAATAAAGCTGCAAACCTTAAATCTGGTTTGGCTAAGCATATTGCTGCTTTATAAGAATTGATTTTAAGTTATATAATTTAAAAGCCTCTCAATTTGAGAGGCTTTTTGTTTTTTTTAATCAAGTTAAGTTAAAAAAAAAGTGCCTTGATAATTCAAAGCACTTTTTTTATGAAACTAAGTTTTATTTATCCGTTCATGGAAATTAAAAACTCATCATTATTTCTTGTTTGTTTGAAGCGGTCATTAATAAATTCCATCGCTTCAACCGGGTTCATATCAGCTAAATATTTACGCATTACCCACATTCTTTGAATGGTTTTCTCATCCAATAATAGATCATCTCTACGAGTACTAGAAGACGTAAGATCAATTGCAGGGAATATTCTGCGATTAGATATTTTTCTATCTAATTGTAATTCCATATTTCCGGTTCCTTTGAATTCTTCAAAAATAACTTCATCCATTTTAGATCCAGTCTCCGTTAATGCTGTTGCAATAATAGTTAAAGATCCACCATTTTCAATATTTCTAGCCGCTCCAAAGAAACGCTTTGGTTTATGAAGTGCGTTGGCATCAACACCACCACTTAAAATTTTACCAGAGGCTGGTTGTACCGTATTGTAAGCTCTTGCCAATCGTGTTATAGAATCTAATAAGATCACTACATCATGTCCGCATTCTACTAAACGCTTTGCCTTCTCTAAAACGATATCAGCAATTTTAACGTGCTCATGAGCTTCTTTGTCAAAAGTAGATGAAATGACCTCACCACGCACATTACGTTGCATATCAGTAACCTCTTCAGGACGTTCATCAATTAATAATATCATTAAATATACTTCAGGATGATTCGCTGCTATGGCATTGGCAACATCCTTAAGTAACATGGTTTTACCTGTTTTGGGCTGAGAGACTATCATCCCTCTTTGTCCTTTTCCAATAGGAGAGAACAAGTCCATAATTCTAGTAGAAATAGTGCTTTGTTTTTCAGCAATATTAAATTTCTCTTGTGGGAATAATGGGGTTAAATGCTCAAATGACACGCGATCTCTAACTACATCGGGATTTTGTCCGTTAATTTTAATAACCTTTATTAAGGGGAAATATTTTTCACCTTCTTTTGGGGGTCTTACATGTCCTAAAACGGTATCTCCTTTCTTTAAACCAAATAATCTGATTTGTGATTGTGATACATAGATATCATCAGGTGATGATAAATAATTGTAATCAGACGAGCGTAAAAAACCATAACCATCTTGCATGATATCCAATACGCCTTCACTTTCAATTATGGCGTCAAATTCAAAATCTGGTTCACGATAGCGATTTCTACTATCCTTATTTCCATTACTGGCATTAGGATTACTATTAATGCTATTTGGATTTTTATTTGGATTTTTTTGTTGCGGATTGTGTTCCCTTTTTGGATGATTTTTTGCATTCTCTCTAGGTTTATGTTCCTTAGCAGGTTTATTTGTTGAGTCTATAGCAGGTTTTTCTACTACTTTATTTTCAACAGCAGCTGCTGAAGTCTCTTTGTTTTCAACTACTTTAACTTCTGCAGGCATTTCTGCTTTTTTATTTGGAAGATTCTTAGCTGGTTTTTGAATACGCGCTCTCGGTTTTTTATCCTTTAGTTCGGCAGTTTTGTTTTCTGAAACTTTTGCAGCAGGTTTAATGACTTCTGCTACAGTTTGCGGATTTGCTGCCTGCAAATCTAAAATTTGATAAACTAGATCCGATTTTTTTAAAGAACGAAATTTTGGAACGTTTAATTTTTGTGCTATCTCTTGTAAATCAGAGAGTTTTTTTTCGTTTAATTGTGAAATTTCAAACATTTGATGTTTACTTGGAAATTATAAATTGAATATAAATTTGATTTATTCTGAAAAAATGATTTTTAATCTGAAGAATTAACCACCTACTTCAGTGGTTGTTGTGAATTATTACTGCAATAATACAACTTTATTTTAATATTTTAAGTGAATTTTATAAAAGAAACTATTATTTTTGCGGTCTAGTTTTTACAAACAAAATGTTGCAACGTATCCAAACTTTATATCTTCTTATGGCTGCTGGTATTTCAGCAGGGCTGATTTTTTTGTTTCCTATTTGGGAAACACAAGAAGGAACTGTGGTTTACGCTTATAATGAACTTTTGTATTTGATCTTGTTCTTAGGTTCGGGATTACTGTCAATAGGCTCTATTTTTATATTTAAAAACAGGAAGCTTCAGTTTGTTCTGGGGCGACTTAATATCATATTAAACTTTTTTTTACTAGGATTTTTTGTGTATCAATCTCTAAAGGTATCTGGAGAAACTATGGTTTCTGAGAAAGGTATTGGGATGTTTCTTCCTATTATTTCTATCGTGTTTTTGGCTTTAGCCAATAAGGCCATTAAGAAGGATGAAGATCTTGTAAAATCTGTAGATCGATTGCGATAAACCTAACATCTTAGTAGTATTAGTGCGTTAAAACCCAAAGTGAAAACTTTGGGTTTTTTAGTGCCTTTTATTAAACTCTATAACTTCCAAATTGTCAATTTTGCTGCCATCAATGGTAAAGCGAAGCATGGTTCGTATTTTATGAAATCCATGTTTACCAGCAGCTCCTGGATTCATGTGCAGTAGATTTAAACTTTTATCAGGCATCACTTTTAAAATATGGGAGTGGCCACATATAAATAACTTTGGTGGACTTTTCTGTATTGCTTCTCTAACTCTCACATCATAAGCTTTAGGATATCCACCTATATGTGTGATCCATACATCAACATCTTCACACATAAATCTGTTATGTTCAGGAAATTCTGAGCGAATAATGCTGTTATCAATATTACCATAAACCGCTTTAATGGGTTTAATTTTTTTAATGGCATCCGTAACTACTATGTCTCCAATATCACCAGCATGCCAAACTTCATCGGCTTCTTTTACATATTTCAAAATATCCTCATCTATATAGCTGTGCGTGTCAGACAGCAATAATATTTTTATCATTATAAATTGTTAATGGTAAAACTAAACCCGTAAATCTAATTATCTTTGTGCTCTAACAAAAGTATCAAATTAGATTGAGGTATTTTATTGAACTTTCTTATAATGGTAAAGATTATCATGGTTGGCAAAATCAGCCTAATGATATTTCGGTACAAGAAGTTATAGAAAACGCCTTATCTCTAATTTTAAAAGAAAAAATAGCCATTGTTGGTGCCGGACGCACCGATACCGGTGTCCATGCCTTACAAATGTTTGCTCATTTTGATACTGATATTGATTTTAGTGAAGAAGAATTAGTATTTAAACTAAACTCATTTTTGCCGAAAGATGTGGCGATTTATAACATTTTCAAAGTTAAAACGGAAGCGCATGCTCGGTTTGATGCCATTAGCAGAACCTACAGATATAGAATAGCTTTGAGGAAAAATCCATTTAATTTTGAAAATGCTTATTTCTTATCAAATGGGTTAGATGTTGATAAAATGAATACTGCTACAAAAATCTTATTTCAGCATAAAGATTTTCAATGCTTTACAAAAAGTAATACCGATGTAAAAACTTATAATTGCACTATTAAGAAAGCACATTGGTACCTAGAAAATGATGAACTTCATTTTATAATTAAAGCAGATAGGTTTTTAAGAAATATGGTAAGAGCTATTGTTGGAACCATGATAAACATTGGTATGGGCAAAATGGAGGTTGAAGAATTACATAATATAATAAATTCTAAAAGTAGGAGTGAAGCAGGCTATTCAGTGCCAGCACATGCGCTTTATTTGATAGAAGTTGAATATCCGGAAGATATAAAAATATAAATGAGCGAAACAAAAGAACAAGTTTTTGACATCAATTTATTTAAACGTCTTTTACTTTATATAAAACCTTATAGTAAGGTTTTTGTAGGAGTTATCGTGGCGGTTATCCTTATTGCAGTGTCTGGAGCTGTTAGACCTAAAATACTACAATTAGCCATTGATAATAACATTGCAACAAAAACGATAGAAGGCTTTTTTCCTTATATAGTGATTATGGCTGTCATGCTCTTTTTAGAAGTGATATTCCAGTTATTATTTATTTTTTATTCGGGCTGGTTAGGTCAAAATGTCGTCAAAGATGTGAGGGTCAAGTTATTTAATCATCTGCTGCGTTTTAAAATGCAGTATTATGATAATTCTTCAGTAGGAGTGCTTATTACAAGGGCTGTTACTGATATGGAACGCATTGCTGATATTTTTGGGCAAGGACTCTTTACTATTTTCAGAGATTTACTCACCATGATTGTGGTGTCTATATTTATGTTGTTTATGAATTGGAAGTTAAGCTTCATTGTGTTCATTATGCTTCCAGTTGTTTTATATGCAACAAGAATTTTTCAAAAGTATATGAAAAAGGCTTTTGAAGAAGTGAGGACTGAAGTTTCAAATCTAAATTCTTTTGTGCAGGAGCGCATCACAGGAATGAAAATCCTGCAACTATTTACGCGTGAAGACACAGAATATGAAAAATTTAAAGAGATCAATGAGCGTCATAAAAAGGGCTGGCTTAAAACCGTTTGGTACAACTCTATTTTCTTTCCAATTGCAGAATTAGCAACTTCTATAACTATTGGTTTGGTGGCTTGGTATGGCGGATTAAATGTAGTGCTTAGTGAAACGGCTTCAGAAGGTGATTTAGTATCATTTATCATGTTCATTCCTATGCTGTTTAGACCATTAAGACAGATAGCTGATAACTTTAATACCTTACAAATGGGTATGGTGGCTGCCAATAGGGTATTTAAAGTATTGGAAACCACATCGCAAATTGATGATAGTGGCACTTTAAAGGCTTCATCCTTCAAAGGAAACATTAGTTTTAAAAAGGTGTATTTTAATTATGTTGAAGATGAAAGTGTATTAAAAGGGATTTCTTTTGAGGTAAAATCTGGAGAAACTGTTGCTATTGTTGGGGCTACGGGTGCAGGAAAATCAACCATTATAAATCTATTGAATCGGTTTTATGAAATTAAAGATGGTGTGATTGAGATTGATGGCATTAATATAAAAGACTTTACACTGGCCTCGTTACGAACTCAGATAGCTGTGGTTTTACAGGATGTTTTCTTATTTGCTGATACTATTGTAAGTAATATTACGCTTAATAATCCTGAGATTACTGAAGCACACGTCATTGAAGCAGCAAAAAATATTGGGATACATGATTTTATTTCAAGTTTGCCAGGAGGGTATCATTATAATGTAAAGGAACGAGGGGTTATGTTGTCTTCTGGGCAGCGCCAATTAATTGCATTTTTAAGGGCTTATGTAACTAATCCGAGTATTTTAGTATTAGATGAAGCAACTTCTTCAGTTGATTCTTATTCTGAGCATCTCATTCAAATAGCAACGGATAAGATAACTAAAGGAAGAACGTCCATTATTATTGCGCACCGATTAGCCACAGTCAAGAAAGCTGATAAAATTATTGTGATGGATTCTGGTCTTATTGTTGAGCAAGGTACACATGATGAATTGCTGCAAAAACAAGATGGCTATTATAAAAACCTATACGAAGTTCAGTTTTTAAAAGAGGAAGAGGTATAGTTTTTAATATTCTTGCTCAATACATTTACATTAAATCCTTTTTAATCCGTTCAGTGAGTTCAGCAGTGTCTTTAAAAATAACGAATTCACCATCAACAAAGTAAGAGATATGTCCGGTTTCTTCACTTACTACCAGTGCTAAGGCATCTGTTTTTTCAGTGACCCCAATCGCGGCTCTATGTCTCAGTCCGAAGCGTTGTGGAATAACTTTTTCATTATTAACAGGAAGAATCACACGAGTTGCTTTCACAATATTATTTTTAACAATAATAGCACCATCGTGTAAAGGACTGTTTTTAAAAAAGATACTTTCTATGATGGGTTGCGTTACTCTAATATTCATTTCATCGCCTGTTGAAATAAGAAAATCTAAATTATTATTACGTTCTAATACGATTAAAGCACCTGTTTTAGATAGGGCCATTTTATTACAGGCTGAGACAATAGTGTCTACATTTGTTTCATCTCCAGTTTCAGATTTTAAAAAATTGAGATGTTTTAAAATGTTTCGTCTTCGGCTAAAATTAGTGGAACCAACCATTAATAAAAATTTCCGAATCTCAGGCTGAAAGACTACTATTAATGCTATGATACCCACTTTCATAAACCCTCCAAAAATACCGGTCAGCAATTCCATATTAAGAAAGTCTGTAAGGCGCCACGCTAAATAAATCATAATGATACCTATGAAAATATTGATCGCAACGGTACCTTTTACTAGCTTGTATATGTAGTAGAGTAGCAGTGCCACTAAAATGACATCGATGACATCAACAACGGTAAATTTTAAAATGTCTTTAAAAATATCCAAAGCATATGGGTTTTGGTAAATTTAATAAATTAAAGCTAATTAAAGATAAATTCATCATTAGCTATCCTAACATTCTTTAAATTAATTTGAGACAATAAAGATTTGTAGGTTATATAATCTTGAAAGGATAAATTTTCATTAAATTCAGAGATAATAAGGGCATTACCTTGCCCCGTTAAATTACTTTCTAAATGACTTAATAATTCCTTTTGATTTGAGGTGTGAATGAACACCGTATCATTCCGAATAAATGACACATAAGTTGAATCTAATGATTTAACCTTTATGTTTATAATTTGATTAACAAGTGCCTTATTTTTATTAAGATATATATCTGAATCTTCTTGATGATAAACCACATCTGTAAATTCAATAAATCCTAAGTTCTTTATCTTGCTATCATTACAGGTAAAATAGTTTTTGGCATTTTCATTCTTATGACTTGATGTTCCTTTTTTATCTTGTAAAAACTTAATATGAGGAAGAATTTGTTTGAGAGTTAGTCGTTTATCAACATTAACTAGCCAGTTGGTTGTACTAATTAAATTTTTCCTGTTAAGTTCAACGCTATCAGCCTTCGTTTCGTCATAAAATAAATAGGCAGCCGATACATCATTAATTTTTGAAATGTTCGCATGTTTTATTTCAGGCAGTTGGACTGTTCTGTCTTGTCCACATGAAACTATTATAGAAAAAAAGAGTAAATAATAAAAAAGGGGCTTCATTAAGTAATGTTTGGGTTTAAGGCTTGCACTAATTGGATGGTCTCTATAGCTTCTTTTACATCATGAACACGTAAGATATTAGCGCCTTTTTGTAGGGCAATGGTGTTTAAAACCGTAGTGCCGTTGAGTGCTTCACTCGCAGAACTTTGTAATGTTTTGTAAATCATTGATTTTCTTGAAATACCAACAAGTAAGGGTAATTCCAGGATATTAAAAAGCTCTAATTGGTTTAATAATTCAAAATTCTGTTCTAAGGTTTTTGCAAAACCAAAACCAGGATCGGCTATCAGGTCAACAATTCCCAATTGTCTCGCTGCCGCAATGCGTTCAGAAAAGTAAAACAAAATATCTTTTACAAGATTATTATAAACAGTTTGTTTTTGCATGGTTTGCGGGGTGCCTCTCATATGCATCATAATATAAGGGACATGCAAATGAGCCACGGTTTCCAACATGGCACCATCCAGTTTTCCGGCAGAAATATCGTTTATTAATGCGGCTCCCATTTGAATGCATTCCTTTGCAACTTGACTTCTAAAGGTATCAACAGACAGCAAAGCCTCCGGGAATTCTTTTAAAACCTGAGTAATTATTGGCAAAATACGGGTAAGTTCTTCATCTTCACTCACAAAATCAGCGCCTGGTTTAGAACTATAAGCGCCTATATCAATAAAAGTAGCTCCTTCAAATAGCATATGTTCCACATGCTTTAACATAGTCTTTTCTGAGCTGTGTTTGCCTCCGTCATAAAAGGAGTCTGGTGTGACATTTAAAATCCCCATCACTTTTGGCGATGATAAATCTATAAGGTGTCCTTTGCAATTAATAGTCATGTATCTGATGCCGTATTGAGAGTATAAAAATAAAGATTCTGATTAGGATAAATTCAAAATTAGCTATATAAACTTAAAGTTTCTCAATTCATTTTAAAACTTTGAACATTCAACTTTGAACTTTAAACTATTTAAGCGAAATTTACACAAAATACAAGTAATCAATGCAGGATACCTCTAAACAATATGATGCAGTTATAAATACTTGCAAAAGCTTATTTATAAAAAAAATGAAAGATTATGGAAGCGCCTGGAGAATATTGCGTTTGCCCTCATTAACCGATCAAATTTTTATAAAAGCACAACGCATAAGAAGCCTGCAACAAAACGCTGTCAGAAAAGTTGATGAAGGCGAAGTTAGCGAGTTTATTGGGATTATCAATTATTGTATTATGGCCTTAATCCAATTAGACAAGGGTATTGTTGAGCAACCTGATTTATCAACCGAAGAAGCAACTGCTTTATATGACGAGAAAGTAGCGATTACCAAGCAACTTATGGAAGATAAAAACCATGATTATGGTGAGGCATGGCGTGATATGAGAGTGAGTTCCTTAACAGATTTAATTCTTCAAAAATTATTGCGAGTTAAACAAATAGAGGATAATGCCGGTAAGACAATAGTTAGTGAAGGCATTGACGCGAATTATCAGGACATGATTAATTACGCTGTTTTTGCATTAATACATATTGAAGCTGGTAGAAATTAATTTTAATTGATTAAAACATAAAATATTCTTATGAAATATTTAGTAAGCATTTCAAGACTCTTTGTAGGCATTTTATTTATTATTTCCGGATTAATTAAGCTTAATGATCCACTAGGGTTTTCTTATAAACTACAAGAATACTTTAGTGTAGAAGTTTTAAATATGCCGTTTTTAGAACCTTATGCCCTAATGATTTCTGTTTTGGTCGTTGTTTTTGAAGTGGTTTTAGGTGTTTTTTTAATTATTGGGTATAAACCAAAATTTACTGTTTGGAGTCTGTTATCAATGATTGTTTTCTTTTCGTTTTTAACATTTTATTCCGCTTATTTTGATAAAGTTAAAGACTGCGGTTGTTTTGGTGATGCTTTAAAATTAACGCCATGGGAAAGTTTTACTAAAGATATTGTTCTTTTAGTTTTTATACTCATTTTATTTATTGGAGTTAAGCATATCAATCCTCTTTTCAATAAATTAAATACCACAATTTTAGCCTTACTCAGTTTTATCTTGAGCTTTTGGTTTGGGTATCACGTATTAATGCATTTACCTTCTAAAGATTTTAGAGCCTATCATATTGGTGCCAACATTCAGGAAGGTATGCGTATTCCGGAGGATGCCGCAAAGCCTTTGATTGAATATTATTGGAAATTTAAGGTAAATGGTGAAGAAAAAGTCATTACTACTAATGGAACTTACCCAAGTGTGGAAGGTGATTTTATTTCTGTGGATACTAAAGTTATTAAAGATGGTTATCAACCACCGGTTGTTGATTTTTCAATAGAATCTAACGATGAAGATTTAACAGAACATTTTCTGGCAGAAGATAAATTGATCATGATTGTATCTTATAGTTTAGAAAATATAGAAAAGGCAGGCGCTGAAAAATTAAAATCGTTTTCAGATGAAGCTATTAAAAAAGGATATACCGTTATTGGTCTGACTGCTTCAGGAGAAGAAGCTAAACAAAAAATAAAGGAAAAATATAAACTTAATTTCGATTTTTATTTATGTGACGAAAAGGCCCTAAAAACGGTGGTTCGATCAAATCCCGGGATCTTAGAGTTAAACAAGGGAACCATCATGCAAAAAGTGCATTGGAATGATCTGGAAGATTTGAAATTATAGTTTTAAAATAATAATATACACACCTGTTAAACTATCTATTAAATAAAATCGGTTATGCTTTTCTTACTCTATTTGGAGTAGTCACGGTGATTTTCTTTTTGTTTAATGTATTACCTGGTGATCCTGCCCAGATGATGTTAGGGCAGAATGAAGATAGCAATCAATTAGCCATTGTGAAACAGAAATACGGGTTTGATAAACCTATAAGTACGCAGTATTTATATTATTTAAATGATTTATCACCAGTGTCATTTCATTCCACATCTCAAGAAGATTATACTTTTTTACGTAAGGATAAATACCATTCTTTAAACTTGTTTACAATAGGAAATACCACTACCGTTTTTAAATGGCCCTATTTAAGAGAATCTTTTACCAAACAAGGTAAAAGTGTCAGTGATGTTTTAGCCGAAACCCTTCCAAATACCTTTGTACTTGCGGTTTCAGCTATTGTTATTGCATTGATTTTGGGGATTTGTTTAGGGATTCTTTCAGCGCTGTACAAAGACCAATGGATAGATAAGATGATTCAAATATTAAGTACGTTTGGAATGAGTATTCCTTCCTTTTTCAGTGCCATTTTATTTGCCTGGTTTTTTGGTTATGTGCTGCATGAATACACCCATTTACAGATGACAGGAAGCTTATATGAATTAGATGATTTCGGCGAGGGGATGCATATTAAGTGGAAAAATCTATTACTTCCAGCTGTTGTTTTAGGGATTCGTCCTTTGGCGGTGGTCATACAGCTCATGCGAAATTCATTACTGGAAGTTTTTAATCAGGATTATATCCGTACGGCGCGATCAAAAGGACTTAGTGAATTTCAAATAATTAGAAAACATGCCATTAAAAATGCTATGAATCCTGTGGTGACAGCTATTTCGGGTTGGTTCGCCTCCATGTTAGCAGGAGCCGTTTTTGTGGAGTATATTTTTGGATGGAATGGATTGGGGAAAGAAATAGTCAATGCATTAAATACCTTGGACCTACCTGTAATTATGGGTTCAGTACTCATTATAGCCATACTCTTTATAATTATCAATATTTTTGTGGATATAATTTATGCTTGGTTAGACCCTAAAATAAAATTAGACTAAATTTGCACTTTCAAAAAAGATACTATTGAAGATGAATAAAATTAAATACTTACTTTTAGTTTGCTTGGCTTTCTTGAGTTGTAAAGGTCAGGAACCAACTTCATTTTCAGAAGCTGCATTAAATGACAGCTTTTTAAATTTACAAGGAGAAGAAGTGACTTTTAAGGACATTTTAGAAGCCCATAAAGGCCAAACTATAGTCATTGATATCTGGGCCTCTTGGTGTAAGGATTGTATTGGTGGCATGCCAAAAGTTAAAGTTTTACAGCAAACACATCAAGAAGTAGTGTATATCTTTTTGTCATTGGATAAAAGCCAGGAAGCCTGGAAAAGAGGGATTGAAAAATATGATGTCAATGGAAATCATTATTTCATGCAATCTGGTTGGAAGGGAGATTTTGGTTCCTTTGTCAATCTGGATTGGATACCAAGATATATGGTCATTGATAAAGAAGGAAACATAAAAGTATTTAAAGCTGTTGAAGCAGACGATAAAAAAATAAAAGACGAATTAAAATGAGACAACAAATAGTAGCAGGAAACTGGAAAATGAATAATGATTTAGCACAAACAGAATCATTAATTACTGAATTAAAAAAAATCAAAAAAACTTCAAATGCTGAGGTGATGGTGGCACCAACATTTACAAACCTATTTAGAGCATTTGATGCATTACGTAACAATGATATTGAAGTCATTGCGCAAAACATGCATTTCGCAGAAAATGGAGCTTACACTGGAGAGATTAGCGCAAGCATGTTAAAAAGTGTTGGCGTTAATACAGTAATTTTGGGTCATAGTGAGCGCAGAGCCTATTTTAATGAAACAGATGAGATGTTAGCCAAAAAGGTTGATGCTGCTTTAGCTAATAACATGCGTGTTATATTTTGTTTTGGTGAAGAATTGGCAGACAGAAAATCTGGCAATCACGAAAATATTGTTGAGAGCCAAATAAAAAACGCCTTATTTCATTTAGAAGCATCAGCATTTAAAAATATTGTGTTGGCTTATGAGCCTGTTTGGGCCATTGGAACCGGCGAAACAGCAAGCCCTGAACAAGCTCAGGATATGCATGCTTTTATAAGAAAGACATTAAGTAATAAGTATGGTAAAGTAGTTGCAGATGCTGTTTCTATCCTTTATGGTGGTAGTGTCAAGCCAAATAATGCCCAGGAAATTTTCTCTAAACCAGATGTAGATGGTGGCTTAATAGGTGGAGCAGCGCTTAATGCAACTGACTTTTTTGCTATTGTAAACGCATTTTAAAAAATAATCTTTTGGGCGTTACCCAAGGGTCGCGCTATCCACTGTATCTTTTTGGCGCTTTTAGCGCCAAAAAGGATGCCGTTTCTATCGCTAACGCAAACTTCAATAAACGAAGATATTCCTAAATCAAAAATAACAGATGGTAAATAACATGTATAACATCATTTATATAGGTTACCAGTTTAAAGTAACACCATTACAACCAGGAGTTGAAATTCTTATTGCAGAACTGGGTTATGCCGGATTTGAAAGTTTTGTAGAAACCGAAGAAGGAGTTACAGCCTACATTCAAAAAGAAGAGTGGAACGGTGACATTTTAAATGATATTCAAATTCTGAATTCTGATGAATTTGAAATTTCTTACACCTTTGATGATATAGAGCAGGTTAACTGGAATGAAGAATGGGAGAAAAATTTTAGCCCAATAGTTGTTGATGATGCATGCTCTGTGCGTGCGCCATTTCATGAAAAACCAGAGACTACATACGATATTGTTATAGAACCAAAAATGAGTTTTGGTACGGGTCATCATGAAACCACGCATATGATGATACAACATATTTTAAACAATGATTTTAAAGATAAATCGGTTTTAGACATGGGTTGCGGCACGGGAGTTTTAGCCATTTTAGCAGAAATGAAAGGCGCCAGACCCATTGATGCAGTTGATTTTGATAATTGGTGTTACGTTAACAGTATTGAAAATGTGGAGCGTAATAACTGTGAGCATATTACGGTAATAGAAGGAGATGCAAGCGTGTTAAGCAACAAAAAGTATGATGTTATTATTGCTAATATTAACCGTAATATTTTACTTAAGGACATGGCAGTTTACGCCGCCTGTTTAAATAAAAAAGGTCTGTTATTTTTAAGTGGATTTTACAAGGAAGATATTCCCATGATTCAGCAAGCATGTGAAAAACATATGTTAAAATTTCAAGAAAAGTTAGAAAGAAATAATTGGGTCTCTTTAAAATTTTTAAATTAGTCAAAAAATTCTTGCTATGAGTACTAAAGAAAAAACTTCAGAAGACCTTTTACTTAACGAAAAATTGGTGTCTCAAAAAGAAATTGTTTTATACAATGATGATGTCAATACCTTTGATCATGTTATTGAAACACTCATGAAAACTTGTGAGCATACGCCTGAACAAGCAGAGCAATGTGCTTTGATAGTGCATTATAACGGGAAATGTACGGTAAAAACAGGTCCATACAACGATTTAAAACCACGATGCTCTATGTTGTTGAAAGCCGGGTTAAACGCTGAAATTATTTAAAAAAATCTTGTAAAGTAAATTACTTCTTCTTACAAGTATTAAGTCCAAAAGGTAAATAAAGTGGGCAAAAACTAATGAAACTTGTCAATAAGAATACAAGGGCAAATGCCATTAGTACATATGCTAAAGTGCCTTCTACAACTTTAAAATAGTATAAAGCAGCTATTACCAGCGCCATAACTATTCTAATACCTTTGTCTGTACTTCCCATGTTTTTTTTCATAATATATAGTTTAATTTATTTTATAGTTGAAGGACATACAAAATCTGACATTTGTACGCCTGTTTTTTTAAGTTCTTCAAAACCTCCTTCAATATTGACTAAATTAAAGAAACCGCGTGCTTTTAAGATAGAGGCGGCAATAACAGAACGGTAACCACCAGCGCAATGAATATGATAGGTTTTAGTTTTATCAATAGTGTGTAGGTTATCATTTATAAAATCTAAAGGAAAATTTTCAACACCTTTTAAATTTAAATACATAGATTGATGTTCGCCAGATTTTCTAACATCCAAAATATTCAGGTTCTGAACCTTAGCTTTATGCGTAAATTCTTCTGCTGTAATAGAATCTAAAACATCTACATCTTTACCAGAAGCCTTCCAACTTTCAAATCCTCCCTTTAAATATCCTAAGGTATTATCGTATCCAACACGTGATAATCGTGTTACTGTTTCTTTTTCTTTTCCTTTTGGAGTCACTAATAGGATGGGTTGTTTTAGATCTGGTATTAATGCACCAACCCAAGGTGCAAAGGCACCATGTATACCAATAAATATAGAATTAGGTATATGTCCTGTAATAAATTCATGTTCTGGTCTTACGTCCAGTACCAGTGCACTCTCATGATTAGCTATGGCTTCAAATTCATCAATTTCTAATGGGATATTCCCTTTTTTCAACACCATTTCAAAGGGGTCATAACCAGATTTATTCATCATGGCATTTTTTGCAAAATATTGTGGAGGAGGAGGAATACCATCCAATACTTCTTTAACAAACTCTTCTTTAGTCATATCAGCTCTAAGCGCGTAATTGGTTTGTTTTTGCTCACCAAGAACTCCTACAGTTTCTTTACTTAAATTCTTGCCACAGGCAGAACCGGCTCCATGAGCGGGATAGACAATCACATCATCAGCCAAAGGCATTATTTTATCGCGTAATGAGTGATATAACATGCCAGCTAAATCTTCTTTGGTTAAATCAGATTTTATCGCTAAATCAGGTCTCCCAACATCACCTAAAAATAAGGTGTCACCAGAAAAAATAGCATGATTTTTGCCTTTCTCATCAATCAATAAAAAGGTTGAAGATTCTAGTGTATGGCCTGGCGTATGCAATACCTTTATGGTAATATTACCAAGTTTAAATGATTCATTGTCCTTAGCAATGTATGCGCTATAATCTGTTTCAGCACCTGGACCAAATACAATAGTTGCCCCAGTTTTTTTGGCCAAATCTACATGACCAGAAACAAAATCTGCATGAAAATGGGTTTCAAAAATATATTTAATTTTTGCATTTTCTTTATTTGCTTTATCAACATATTGTTGTGTTTCTCTTAAAGGATCAATAATAGCAACTTCGCCATTTGATTCAATATAATAGGCTCCTTGTGCTAAACATCCAGTATATATTTGTTCAATCTTCATTCAGTAAATTTTAAAATGTAAAAATAAAAAATAGTCTTAGTTCTTATGTAATATTTGTGACGTTTAGTTATTTATTTCCTTATATAGAATATAAAAAGCCATGGCTAAAGTTAACCATCCAAAGCCTTTTTTTAATTTCTTACCACTGATATATTTTGAAATAAATACCCCAATTAAAATCCCTATAATAGTAAAGGAAGAAAACGTTAATAAAAATAACCATTCTATTTCGATTGTTTGTAAATCACCAGTAAAACCTATTAAAGAGTTTATGGTTACTATTATTAAGGAGGTTCCAACTGCTTTTTTCATTGGGAGATTTGCCCAAAGAACCAAGGCAGGAACATATAAAAAACCACCACCTGCACCTATAATGCCCGTTACAGTTCCAATAACAATTCCTTGAATGAAAGTCATGTAATAGGGTTGCTTAAAATTCAATAATTCTTTCTCTTCATTTTTAGTTCTAATCATTGAAATGGAGGCCAAAAGCATCACTATTGAGAAAAAAGTCATGATGGCCATGTCTTTAGAAATGGGAAAAGCACCTATATTAAATAACACTTCCGGCAGGTTAGGAACTAAATATCTTCTTGACAAATACACCGCCATGAAAGAAGGAAATGAAAAGGCTAATCCAATTTTAATATCTGCCAATCCTTTTCTTATTTTTTGGACAGCCCCTACCATTGAGGAAGAGCCAACTACAAATAGCGAGTATGCGGTTGCTATTACAGGATTATAACCCAAAACATAAACCAGTAATGGGACCGTTAAAATAGAACCTCCTCCACCTACCAGACCTAAAACCAGTCCTACAAGTAAAGCGCCTAAATATCCAAAAATTTGTAATGAATCCATTTTAATGCGGTAGTTTATCTTTTACGGCTCCATAAATTAAAGTGCCCAGTAATGCCGCTAAAATTACAATAATCATGCTGTAAACTCCAGCGCCTACTAAAATATACATAGGTCCTGGACAAGCACCAACAAGTGCCCAGCCTAATCCAAAGATAATACCTCCAACTATATATCTGATAAAACCACGCTCTTTTTCTGGAACATTAATTTCAAGACCTAGAAGGTTTTTAAAATGTTGTTTTTTTGAAATTTGTAAAAAGATAAGCCCTGTAGCGATGGCCGTGCCTATAATACCATACATATGGAATGACTGAAAACGGAACATTTCATAAATGCGGTACCAGGAAACGGCTTCAGATTTGAACAGTACAATTCCAAAAAATATTCCTATAAATAAAAATTTAAAATATTTCATAACTTATAATATGTAGGGTAAAATAAAATTTGTCATTATTAAGCCTCCTATAAAAAAACCAACCACAGCTATTAAAGAAGGTTTTTGTAAGCTGCTCAATCCTGTGATGGCATGACCTGAGGTACATCCACCAGCGTAGCGTGTTCCAAATCCAATTAAAATACCTCCTATAATTAAAATAAGTAATCCGTGTGCAGAAGTAATGGCTTCAAATCCAAAGAGTTCATCTGGAACAATGCTTTTTCCAGAGTTATTAAAACCAAGATTATTTAATTCATTAATAGTTTTTAAATTAAGATTTGTATTTGTTTCAACTGACAGGTAATTTTTAGAAATAAAACCACCAATTAGTGCACCAAGAATGACAATTAAATTCCATTTTTTTTCTTTCCAATCAGATCTGAAAAAGTCTATAAATTTTCCAGCACCTGCCATAGAGCACATGGTTGCTAGGTTTGAGGACATTGCAAACGTTTTTCCAAAATAGAGTAGCATTGCCATAACCAAAGCAATTAAAGGCCCCGATATATACCATGGCCATGGGTTTAAAATATATTCCATGAATTAAATTTGTTATTATTATAAATTAAGGCGAAGATTTTTTTCAATTAAAATAATTTAAAATTGTAATACTTCAATTTTGTTGCGACTTAATTTAATTTTATTTTCATTTTCCAATTGTTTCAAAATTCTAGAAATCACAACCCTTGAAGTGTGTAAATCATCAGCAATGTCATTGTGTTTAATTTCTAAACTGGTTGATGCGCTTATTTTAACTTTGTCAATTAAATATTTAAATACGCGCTCATCCATTTTTAAGAATGCTAGGGTATCAATCGTTTCAAGCATTTCATTAAAGCGTATTTGATAAGCATCTAAAATAAAATTTCGCCAACTCGCATTAGTGTGAAACCAATCATGAATTTTTTTTACAGGTATTAAAACTAAACTAGAGTCACTTTCAGCGACGGCTCTAATATTACTTTTAGAAGTTTTTAAGCAACAGGTTAGTGACATGGCACAAGTATCACCAGCTTCAAGGAAGTACAGTAACAGTTCATTACCATGATCGTCTTCTCGTAAAATTTTTATATTTCCAGATAATAATAAAGGAATATAATTAAGTGGCTGATTGATATCTATAATAATATCATCCTTTTTAAATTCCTTATAAATACCTGTTTCAAATATTTCATTTAACAGTTTTTCATCTAGAATTTGATTAAATTTTTGTTGTAGTAATTTATTTGTCATGCCCAAAAGTAATCATTTTTCAAAATTGAAATAAATAGTTTGGCTGTAATTTAATAAAAATACTATATTTGCAGCCACAAAAACGGCCTCGTGGCGCAACTGAATAGCGCACTTGATTACGGCTCAAGAGGTTACTGGTTTGAATCCAGTCGAGGTCACAAAATAGAAATCAATAAAATTCATTACCCCACAGTTCCTAGGAACTGTGGGGTTTTTGTTTTCAGTTGGGTTCTTTAAATTTCGTTTAAACCCGTTTTTTTATTTCACTATTATTTCACCAAACGAAATAATATTTCACTAAAATGTTAAAACGCGGAAAAGGTATAAAATCTCTATATCTAAAAGCGTAGTTAATTTAGGCCTTTGTTTTCAATTGTGTTTATAACAATTCAGTTCATGTCACTTTTTTGTTCCACAAATATTTTATAAAAATTTAAATCTTTAACAAAATTTAAAAATTATGGCAACAACACTCAAATTTTACATTAAAACGCCAAAAAAGATTGAGGATATCAAGAGTTATCCGATGTACCTCCGAATTATCCACAATCTCAAAAAATCTGAAGGTAAAATTAGTGCCACAAAAATAAACAGTAAAGACCTTGAATATGAGGGGAATCTAAATTTGATTGTTTCTCTTTTCGCGTAAAGATTAATTCATAATAAAGTGTGTTTAAATTGAATATATTTGTATAATTATGAAACTAAGACTCTCTTTTTTTTTAATTATTGTTTTTTTCTATAATAAGTTAGTTGCACAGTATACGCCATATTTTCAAAATTATTCATTATCTGAATATAATGCTGGTAATCAGAACTGGGACGTTTCAAAAGCAGAAAATGGAAAAGTTTATGTAGCAAATAATAATGGTTTGTTAGAATATGATGGGCTAAAATGGGATTTTAAGGAACTACCAAATAAAACTACCATACGTTCCGTATTGGCTGTGAATGAAAGGATTTATACTGGTTCGTATGAAGAGTTTGGTTATTGGAAAAATAATTCAACTGGAGCATTAATATATACTTCATTAAGTGATTCAATTCGAAATGATATTTCTGTAAATGAAGAAATATGGCAAATCGTGTCTTTTAATGAAACAATTGTTTTTAGGTCATTTTCAAATATTTACTTGTATAATGTTAATGGCGCAATAAAAAAAATAAATATTGATTCTACAATTATTTCATGTGATGTTGTGCACAATTCATTATATGTATCTACTCTTCAAAATGGAATATACCAGCTTGAAAATAATGCTCTAATATCTAAAATAAATGATAAAGTTTTATATGACACCAAGATTGTTTCTATAGTAAATTATTATTCTAAGCTGCTTATTACAACCTCTCTTAAAGGTTGTTTTATTTATGATAATAATAAAATGTTACCTGTAAATTTTGAGGTTAATAGTTTCATTAAACAGCAACAATTAAATGCCTTTTCAGTCCTGAAAAATGGAAACATGGTTTTTGGAACAATCAAAGACGGTATTTATCTTACAAATAATGAGGGTGAAATTATTTTTCATATAAATAAGGAAAATGGATTGGTTAATAATACCATTTTAGGCCAATATTTAGATGAGAACAATACTTTGTGGCTTGGTTTAGATAATGGAATTGCGTCTATTGACTTGAGCAGTCCTAATTATTTTTTTAATGATATTTCCGGAAAATTAGGAGCTGTTTATGATGTTGTAAAATTTAACGATGTCATTTATATAGGTAGTAATACAGGGCTCTTTTATTTGGACAAAAATAATAGACTGGAATTTGTAAAAGGTTCGCATGGTCAAGTATGGTACTTAAAGGAAATTAATGGTGAACTATTTTGTGGGCACAATGATGGAACTTTTTTGGTCAAAGATAAAAAGCTATTTCCTATTTCAACTTATACGGGTGGTTGGATAATTAAAAATGTACCGGAACATAAAAATATTTTCATAGAAGGCACTTATGCCGGACTTGTTCGGTTCAAAAAGACTAAGGACAAATGGGAAATTAAGCATTTAGGTAAAACCACGATGCCAATTCGGTTTTTAGTTTTTGAAGATCAAAATATTGCATGGGCAGCTCACGCTTATAAAGGTCTTTATAAAATCAAGTTTGAAAAAAATTACGATTCAATAATTAGTATAGAAAATTATAATAAAAGAGGTGTTTTTTCTGATTTTAATATTAGAGTTTACAATATAAAAAACATCATTTGTATTAAAACTAATGATGGATGGTTAAAATATGAACCCATACTTGATAGCATAGTTCCCTTTGATTTATTAAATGAAAATTTTGGGAAGAATTCTTATATAATATCTGAAGATGACGTAGATCAATTAGTGCTTAAAATGCCAAATGATGTTATTAGCTTTAAATCAATTTTAAATAAAGAAAAGGATATTTCGTTATCAAATAAATATTTCGAAAACCGCTTAATCATTGGTAACGAAAAGGTTTCTAAGATTACTGATTCTACTTTTACGCTTAATTTGAACAATGGTTTTATGCTTATTAATAATAGATTTGATTCAAAAAAGTCACTTTTAAAACCCCAAATTGAAAGTATAAAAATTAATAAAGAGTTAATTGAACTAGAGCCTAAAAGAGTTATCGAATTTAAATTAAACAGTAGTCTTGTTATATCGGTTTCATCTCCAAAATCAGGTAATCATTTCTTTGAGTATTCAATATTAGAATTAGATTCTAAGAAGTGGAATAGGTTAGATAAAGATAAGCTAGAACTATCAAATTTAAAGGATGGTACTTATACTATTTTGTTTAGAACAAGTGATAATTTTGAAAAATCATCTTTGCCAAATAAATTAACAATAAAAGTATTGCCACCTTGGTACAAAGACACTTTAGGTTTTATTATATACTTTGTTTTAATAGCGATTGCAGGGTTTATTCTATATTTAGTTAATAAGAGGAAAGTTATTATAGAACAGAGATTATTAAAAATTCAATTCGCAAAAGAGCAGCAAGAGATATTAAGAGAAAAAACTTTGGATAATGAAAAGCGAATAGTTCAATTAAAGAATGAATCACTTAGAAATGAAGTAAAATTGAAGAGTAAACAGTTGGCAAATACAGCTATGGCTTTAGTTAAGAAGAATGAAACATTACAGGATATTAAAAACGAATTAACTGATAATAAGGATAGCTTTAAAAATCAATATGCATATAAAAAGATTTTAACTAAAGTAGATAAATCCATTGAACATAAAGATGAATGGAAAATTTTTGAATATAATTTTAATCAAGTTCATGAAGAGTTTTTTAATAGTCTTAAGTCTAAACATTTAAATTTAACTCCGAAAGATTTAAAGATTTGTGCATACATCAAAATGAATCTATCAAATAAGGAAATTGCACCTTTGATGAATGTTTCTTTAAGAGGTTTAGAAACACATAGATACAGACTAAAAAAGAAATTAGATGTAGAAAATGACATTTCTTTAACATCATATTTGATAAATTTGTAATAAAGTGTATTTAAAATTACGTTATCCCTTGTTGTAACATACTTCATTACTACGTCATATAACGTTTTATTAGCCCTTTTCACTCACTTAAATATTGTTTTAGTATACGTCATATATAGTTAATTTGACTTTATTACTGATTAATGGCGTATTTAAAGTGTAATGGCTTTTTACCTCAAACTAAAAATAGGCTCTATCTTGTAGTTGACTAATTAATTCAATTGTGTATATGAAAACAAAAATTATTTTATTATTACTTTTTCTGGTCTCTGTGAGTAGCTTTGCCCAAAATATGATAGTTTCTGGAACGGTAACGGGTTCAGAAGATAATATGCCAATACCAGGTGTTAATGTTATAGTAAAGGGAACAAGTCGAGGAGTAAGTACTGATTTTGATGGTAATTATTCTATACAAGTTAGCGAAGGAGAAATTCTTGAATTTAGCTCTCTTGGACTAAAAACAAAATTAATTACTATTAGTAACCAAACTATAATTAACATAGCTCTTGACACAGATATTGAGTCTTTGGGTGAAGTTGTTGTAGTCGGTTATGGTACTGCCAAAAAAAGAGATCTTGCCGGTTCAATTGTTAGGGTTGAGGGTGATATTGTTGCAGACAAACCCAATGCAAACCCAGTTGCTTCTTTGCAAGGTAGAGTTGCAGGTTTATCGGTAGTTAATTCTGGACAACCTGGACAGGAACCTGATATACGTATCAGGGGAACTGTGAGTAGAAATCAAACGAAGCCTTTGTATGTGGTTGATGGAATTTTTAGTGAAGACATTAGCTATATCAATCCAAATGACATCGATTCTATTGAGTTATTAAAGGACCCATCGTCTTTAGCCATATTTGGAGTAAGAGGAGCTAATGGAGTCATTCTTGTTACAACTAAGAAGGCAAAAGAAGGAAAATTAAATATTACCTTTTCAGCATCTACTGGTTTTAAAAATATTACTGGAGAACCAGACATGGCAGATGCTAATTTATTTAAAACATTATATGATGAACGATTGGATAATGATGGATCTGCTCCTTATGGTTTTTATAATTTGTTTAACGGCAATACTAATTGGGTTGATGAAATTACAAATAATGGTGCAACAGTTCGAAATGCCAATTTAAGTATTCAAAGTGGTAACGAATCAAATAAAATGAGTGTTGGTTTGGGATATTTAGAGGAAGAAGGCATTATAAAAAATGAAAAATTACAAAAGGTAACCTTTAATATCAATGATGAAGTTAAAATTTCAGATAATATTAAAGTAGGGATAGGTATTAGTGGAGTAAAATCAGATTTACCAAATCTAGGGAATTATGTATCCTCTTTAAATGCCACTCCTATAGTCAGCCCTTTTAATTCAGAAGGTATTTATAACCAATTACCCATTGCAATTGGTGGAGCTCAAATAGGCAATCCTCTTCTCGTTGTAAACGAAAGATTACCTAAAAATATTAATAATTCATATCGATTTGTAGGTAACATTTTTGCAGAATTCAAATTTTTAAAGGATTTCACCTTTAGAACTGCATATTCTGGAAATTATGATAATACAAAAGGAAGGGGTTATTCGCCACTCACACCAGTATATGTAGCAGAGAGTGATGAAATTGCCAATTATTCCGGGCAAATATTATCGAGTGTTTATCAATACAATAATATCAAACAAGATTTTCAACAAGATTATCTGTTAACTTATACAAAAGAATTTGGAGACCATGGTATTACGGCTTTATTAGGTTATACTACATTTCAAGAATATTTTGAAAACATTAATGGCTCAGTAAAACAATTAGCAGGAGGCGATCCAATTCCAAACGATCCAAGATTTTGGTATTTAAATGTGTTCCCGTTTGGTGATCCAGATACAAGGATTTCAAACTCAGAACAATGGGATAGAGCGACTACATCTGGTTTATTTCGTGTTTTATATAACTATAAGAGGAAATATATCTTAAACGGTTCATTTAGAAGAGATGCTTCTTCCGAATTGCCAAAAGAAACTAGAGGTCAAAATTTTTGGTCATTAGGTGCAGCTTGGGAAGTAAGTAAAGAAAAATTCATGGAAAATAGTTCTATAAATTATTTGAAAATTAAGGGTTCTTATGGAGAATTGGGAAATCAATATAATGCGGTGCACTACCCTTATTTACCTAATTATCAACTAGGCGCTTCTGCTGTATTAGGCAATCCGCAAAGTGTTATTCCTGCATATGTATTGGCATACAGAAATACAGATAATTTAAAATGGGAAACGATTACTTCTTATGAAGCTGGTATTGAGATGGCTACTTTTGACAACAGATTAGAATTTGAAGCTACCTATTATAATAAATTAACAAAAGATTTATTGGTATTTGTTTCAAGTGGAAGTGATCAATTTTATACAAATGCCGGAGAAATCGAAAATAGGGGATTTGAATTTACATCTTCTTGGAATGATAACATCGGTCCAGATTTTAAATATTCAATAAGTGGAAATTTAGCAACTATTAAAAATACCGTAAACTCAGTATTTGAGCCAGGTTTTGAGGTTTTTTCTGGACCAACTCGTACCCGAGCAGGCGATCCTATTGGTTCGTTTTACGGTTATATAGTTGATGGTCTTTATCAATCGAATTTAGATATTGCCGCTTCTCCACCAAGTGCGCTAGGAGCTTACACCCCTGGAGATTTTAAATATAGAGATGTTAATGGTGATGGTGAAATAACACCAGATGATAGAACAGTAATAGGAAATCCAACCCCTGATTTTACTTATGGTATAAGTACAAATCTTTCTTATAAAAACTTTTCATTAGACATAGATGTACAAGGTGTTTATGGAAATGAAATCTGGAGAAACTGGGGTAATGGAAGTACTTTTGCCCAATTTAATTACAGAGCAGTTAGGGAAAATAGATGGATTGGTGCAGGGACCTCCAAC
Source organism: Gaetbulibacter aquiaggeris (assembly GCF_044003965.1). NCBI lineage: Bacteria > Pseudomonadati > Bacteroidota > Flavobacteriia > Flavobacteriales > Flavobacteriaceae > Gaetbulibacter > Gaetbulibacter aquiaggeris. Next base: position 19,330 of record NZ_JBAWKC010000005.1, on the reverse strand, counting down.
TGGGAGCCAAGGTTAACGGAAGCTTCAGGCTATAACAAACTAAATTCTACTTATAATATCGAAGATGGTAGTTATGTAAGAATAAGGAATATCCAATTGGCTTATAATTTTAAACGAATGAGTATAAAAAGTATTGATTTTACTAATATGAGATTGTACATCAACGCACAAAATTTATATACTTGGAAACATAATTCTGGGTTTACCCCTGAAGCAGGAGGATCTCCGATTGAGTTTAGTATTGATAATGGTGGATATCCTTTACCAATGGTTACTAGCTTAGGTTTTAGTGTGTCATTTTAATAAAATATAAAAACTAATAATTATGAATAATATAATAAAAGAAACATTCTTTAATATAAAGTATACATTAGGTGCGCTACTTATATTATTATTTATTGCTTCGTGTAATGGTGATTTATTAGACACCAAACCCTTAGGAATTGCCACAGTAGGAGATCTAACCACCGGTGGTTTTGAAGCAGATGCTTTTGGACTTTATGGGCAACTAAGAAATTCAGCTGTTTCAGATTGGACGAGATATTGGTTCCAAAGTATTCGTTCTGATGATGCCGCAAAAGGAAGTTCGGCAGGTGATGCAGCACAAGCAGGAGCTGATTTTAATGATTTTGGGTATTCCAAAGATATTTTTCTTAATGATGGCAATTGGAATGACCATTACAAAGTAATTAATGCATGTAATGATTTAATAGATGCCATTGAAGTTTCAGGGTTAACTGATACTGGGACGATGATAAATATGGCAGAAGCTAGAATGATAAGAGCCTTTCTTTATTTTGATTTACGAAGAGATTATGGTGAAATCCCTATAATTGATAAAAAAATAGTAGAAGTAACAGATGGTAATAAGGCTAAATCTACAGTAGCAGAAGTTGATGCTTTTATTGAGGCTGATTTATTATATGCAAGTGAACATTTGCCATTAACTTGGGTGTCTAATTTTGAAGGTAGGGCTACCAAAGGTTTTGCAAATGCCTTACTGGCTAAATTATATTTATATCAAGCTTCGACAACCAGTTCACAAGAAAAATACACAGCTTCTTTGGCTAAAAGTGAAGAAGTTATCAATTCTGGAGTTTATACATTAGTGCCTTCATACAAAACTTTATTCAGTCTTGAAGGCAACAATTCTGCTGAATCTATCTTTGAAGTGCAGCAACTGGTTACAGAATCTGGGCAAACGTTCAGTAATAATTATTATGTATCTCAAGGCGTAAGAGGAACAGGTGCTTGGGACTTAGGTTGGGGTTTTAATGTGCCTACACAAAATTTAGTGGATGCTTATGAAACAGGAGATCCTAGAAAAGACCATACCATTTTAGTATCAGGTGAAGATGATGGGGGTTATGGTAGTGGAATATTACCTGGAACGCCTCCGTTAGATCAATTATATTGGAACAAAAAAGCTTATACAGAAGCGGCAACTAGAACTAAATTAAGTCAAAGACAGAATAATTGGGAAAATATAAAGATTATTAGATATGCTGATATTCTTTTAATGGCAGCAGAAGCAGCATTTCAAACAGGAAATGCAGCACTTGCTTCAGACTATTTAAATCAGGTAAGAGCAAGAGCAAGAGGCGGGGCAGCTGTACTACCAGATGTAACGGCAACTCTAGCAGCTATCAAACATGAAAGAAGGATTGAATTGGCTTTGGAAGGCGAGCGTTTTTACGATGTCGTTCGTTGGGGTGATGGAACTGCTGTTCTAGGAAGTTTAGGTTTTCTACCAAAACATGAGTATTATCCAATACCACAAGCAGCTATAGATCAATCACAGGGTGTGCTGATACAAAATCCAAATTATTAATTATTATTTTGAAAATATTTAGTTATGAGAAAACGAATTAAGTTAAATATAAAAATGGTTTATGTAGTTATGACTGCATTAATCATAGCGAGTTGTCAAAATTTAGACACACCAGCTTTTTCAGAGTATGAAATAGATCCTTCTGTGGTCAAGATTATTTCTCCAACAGAAGGAGCCACTATTAAAGTTTTTGAAGAACCCTCTTCATTAGAAATAGAATTTGAAGTCAATGATGATAATTTGGTGAGTACCATATCAATAGCTTTGGATGGCACTGAGATAGCTGATTATAGCAATTTTAGTAATCCAAGACATATTTCTGAAACATACACTTACGAAGGTTTAGTTATTGGAGACCATAGAGTAGTAGTAATATCTACAGATGTTAATGGAAAATCTACTATGGCTGAAGCAAATTTTAGTAAACAAGCACCCTATACATCATTATTTGATGGAGAGTCCTTATATATGCCATTTGATGGAGACTACAGAGATTTAATAGGATTTAAAATAGCAGATCAAGTAGGAACTCCAGGTTTTCTTGGTACTGGTTTTGCTAGTGCAAATGCCTATAAAGGGGCTCCAGATTCTTATTTGGAATTTCCAGCTGATGGCTTATTAAGTAGTGAATTCAGTGCTACTTTTTGGTATAAAGTGAATTCAAATCCAGATAGAGCAGGTATTTTGGTTATTGGAAATGACACTCCTGAAAATAGAAATCAAGGATTTAGATTATTTAGAGAAGGTAGTGCTACAGAGCAACGCATTAAATTGAATATTGGAACTGGTGCTGCAGAAAGCTGGAATGATGGTGGAGTTATTGATGTAGCTGCTGGAGAATGGGTTAATATTGTGGTAACTGTTTCAGCCACACAAACTAAAATTTATTTTAATGGAGTAGAAGTTAATTCAGCAGATTTGGCAGCTCCAATTGATTGGGCTGGTTGTGATAAAATATCAATTGGTTCAGGAGCTCCTACTTTTAGTTACTGGGATCATAAATCAGACTATAGTGGTATCGATGAGTTAAGGTTATTCAATAAAGCCTTGACGTCAAGTGATATTCAAATTATGCTAAATTCTTTTAATCCGTATACCCCTAAATACGCTGGAGAATCTTTCTATATGCCTTTTGATAATGGATATATAGATTTAATTGCAGGTAGAGCTGCCGGAGTTGTTGGATTGCCGGAGATCACTGATCAATCTTATGAAGGTATTGGCGCATACTTAGGGGCAACTGATGCCTATTTAACGTATCCAGCTGAAGGGTTATTAAGTAACCAATTCAGTACTACATTCTGGTATAAAGTGAATTCTAGCCCTGATAGAGCAGGGTTATTGGTTGTTGGAAATGATATCCCTGAAAATAGAAACCAAGGATTTAGATTGTTTAGAGAAGGTAGCCCTACTGAGCAACGTATTAAATTAAATATTGGAACTGGCGGCGGTGAAAGTTGGAATGATGGCGGTATTATTGATGTTACGGCTAGTGAATGGGTTCAGGTTGCAGTAACTGTTTCAGATACACAAACTAAAATTTATTTTAATGGCGTTGAAGTCAATTCAGCAGATTTGACTGCTCCAATAGATTGGACAGGTTGCGAAAGTTTTACCATAGCATCTGGTGTTCCAACATTTTCTTACTGGGATCATAAGTCTGACACAAGTATCATAGATGAATTACGTTTTTATAATAAAGCACTATCAGCAGAAGAAGTTGTACAAATTGTAGGTGGAGCATATGCACCACCCTATTTTGGATCAACCTTGTATATGCCATTTGATGGAACAAATCTTGACAAAGTGTCAAATACAAATGCTATTGTGGTAGGAACTCCAAGTTTTGCTGGAGAAAGCACAGTTGGAACGAATGCTTATGCTGGTGCAGCAGATTCATACTTGTCATTCCCAATTACAAATTTATTTGCTAATGAATTTAGTGGTGCATTTTGGTATAAAGTAAATTCAGCACCTGACCGAGCAGGTATTTTAACAGTTGCTCCTCCCATGATTGGAGTTGATAATGATTTGTCCTCTGGTTTTAGAGTATTTAGAGAAGGTAGTGGTATAGAGCAAAGAATAAAACTTCATCTTGGAACTGATGGTGGTGATGTTTGGAATGATGGCGATGTTATAGATGTTACTGCAGGACAATGGGTGCATATCGCATTTACAGTTTCGGCAACTGCCACTCAAATATATTTTAATGGTGTTGCAGTAGCAAATACTGGAAATATGACTGATAAAACTATTAGTTGGGCAAATTGCACCAATCTTTCAATTGGATCTGGAGCCCCAGGATTTATTGGATGGGGGCATTTATCAGATTTAAGTTATATAGATGACTTGATGCTTTTTGATAAAGTTTTAACTGTAGATGAAATTCAAGCAATTATGCAAAATCAATAAATAAATTAAAACTTTAAATCCTGTTTTGGGTTTAAAGTTTTAGTTGATCAGTTTAATAAGAATTGTTTGTTTTTATTTGAATTTGGCTGCATTTTTAAATGCAGCTAAATTTCTTTAACCTAAGCCAAAATGATTTATAATAACCTAAAAATAATTTCTTTTTTTAGCATTATTTTACTGCTATTTAATTGTAATAAAAAAAAGGAACTTATTTCAAAAGTTGAAAATAATTTAGATATTCTTTCAGAAAGTGAATTATTAGATACTATTCAAAAACAAACTATAAATTATTTTTGGGATGGTGCGGAACCTAATTCAGGTTTAGCTAGAGAGCGTTTGCATATGGATAATGTATATCCAACGTCTCCAAAAAATACAGTAACAACTGGTGGAAGTGGGTTTGGGCTCATGGCTATTTTAGTAGGTGTTGAAAGAGGATTTATTTCTAGAGAAGATGCCTTAAGTAGATATTTTAAAATTGTTGATTTCCTTGAAAAAGCGGACAGATTTCACGGTGCTTGGCCACATTGGATAAATGGCGAAACAGGAAAGGTGGTTCAGTTTAGTAAAAAGGATAATGGAGGTGATTTAGTAGAAACGGCATTTTTAGTTCAAGGTCTTTTAACAGTTTCTGAATATTTTAAAGATGGGAATAAGAAAGAGCAAGAACTTGTTTCTAAAATTGATACTCTTTGGAAGGATATAGAATGGGATTGGTATACTAAAGGTGAAGATGTTCTTTATTGGCACTGGTCTCCTGAATATGCTTGGGATATGAATTTTCCTGTAGGCGGGTATAACGAATGTTTAATCATGTATGTTCTTGCTGCTTCATCACCAACGCATTCAATAACTAAAGATGTTTATGAAAAAGGCTGGGCAAAAAGCGGATCTATTGTTTCAAATGATTCTCTGTATGGAGAGGCTTTAGTTTTAAATTATTATGAGAATGATGACGCACCTGTTGGACCATTATTTTGGGCGCATTATTCTTACTTAGGATTAAATCCAAATGGTTTGTCTGATCAATATGCTGACTATTGGAAACTCACTCAAAATCAAGCAAAAATTCATTATAAATATGCCCTAGATAACCCTAATTATTTTAAAGGTTATGGAGATAGTCTTTGGGGATTAACTTCCAGTTATTCTATTAATAGCTATGCGGGTCATAGACCAGGTAATGACCTTGGTGTTATTTCTCCAACAGCAGCATTAGCATCGTTTCCATACACTCCAAAAGAAAGCATGAAAATGCTAAAAAACTTGTATAAAAATCACGATACCTTAATTGGTAAATATGGACCTTATGATGCATTTAGTTTACAAGATAATTGGTTTTTACCAAGATATTTGGCTATTGATCAAGGTCCAATTCCGGTAATGATTGAGAATTATCGTTCCGGGTTAATATGGAATTTATTTATGAAAAATGAAGATGTTAAAAATGGATTGCAAAAGTTGGGGTTTACAATTAATAGAAAGTTAAAATGAAAATGAATACAAGAATTATTTTAGTACTATGTTTTACCCAAATTTTTATTTCTTGTTCAAGAGATTCTATTCTTGATTATGGAGAGACTAATAATCCAAATGGGAATGACCCTATTGTTGAAAATTCTTTGACAGATGAAGAACTGATGGACCTTACCCAGAAGGAAACATTCAAATATTTTTGGGATTTTGCAAATTCAAGTTCAGGAGCTGCTAAAGAACGTTATCATCCAAACGATCCAACATTAAATCAAAATGTTGTAACTACTGGAGGAACAGGTTTCGGATTAATGGCTATTTTAGTCGGAATTGAAAGAGGATTTGTAACAAGAGCTGAAGGTACCGCTAGATTAAATAAAATTCTAACATTTTTTGAAAATGCAGGTCGTTTTCATGGTGCTTGGCCACATTGGATTGATGGTGATACGGGTCATGTTATTCCATTTGGCACAAAAGATAATGGAGGCGATTTAGTTGAAACCGCATTTTTAGTTCAAGGTTTAATTTGTGTTAAAGAATATTTTAAAAATGGTTCAACGGAAGAAAAAGCGCTGTCAGCTCTTGCAGATAATCTTTGGAAAGGTGTAGAATGGAATTGGTATACCCAAAATCAAGATGTCTTATATTGGCACTGGAGCCCCAACTATGGTTTCGATATTAATTTTAAATTAGTAGGATATAACGAGACGTTAATCAGCTATGTTCTGGCTGCTGCTTCACCTGATTATAATATTACTAAAGTAGCTTATGAAAAAGGGTGGGCTAGTTCTGGAAGTATAGTCTCGTCAGTAACTCAATATGGTTATCCATTGATATTAACACATGCAGAAGGTTCAGATTTTGGAGGGCCATTGTTTTTTAGTCACTATTCCTTTTTAGGTTTAAATCCTAAAAATTTAACCGATCAGTATGCTAATTATTGGAGTCTTGTTGTAAATCACACCAAAATAAATCGTCAGTATTGTATTTCAAATCCTAAAAATTATGTTGATTATGGTTTAAATTGCTGGGGTTTAACCGCAAGTTATTCAAGAAATTCAGATGGTTCAATGGGGTATTCTGCACATAGTCCATCGAATGATTTAGGGATTATTTCCCCAACAGCGGCGATTAGTTCAATTCCTTATACCACAACCGAATCCTTAGCAGCAATGCATTTTTTTTACAGTAAAAAGGACAAACTGCTTGGTCCAGCAGGGTTTTATGATGCGTTTAGCCCTCAAAATAATTATTGGGTTGCTGAGGCTTATTTGGCTATAGATCAAGGACCTCAAATTATTATGATAGAAAATTACAGGACAGGGTTACTTTGGAACTTATTTATGCAAAATCAAGACGTTCAAAATGGGCTAATCAAACTTGGATTTAATTATTAAACCATTGAGAGTGTAAAATCAAAATAAGAATGATGAAAATGAGTAACTCAAACATAATTAGAAAGGCTGTATTTAGCATAATTGTTACCGCAATTGTAGCATGCAATTCAAACCAAAAGAAAATTAATTCTATTTCTAATGATAATCCTTTTGAAGAAAAAGTAGATTCTATATTGAATTTAATGACAGTTGAAGAAAAAATAGGTCAATTAAATTTGCCAAGTGCAGGACAATTTACTACGGGTCAGGCTAAAAATTCGGATATAGCTGCCAAAATTGAAAAGGGGTTAGTAGGTGGTCTTTTTAATATTAAATCTGTTTCAAATATCAGAGATATTCAAAAAATAGCCACCGAAAAAAGCCGCTTAAAAATACCTTTAATTTTTGGACTGGATGTTATTCATGGATATGAAACTACTTTTCCAATTCCATTAGGATTATCATGTTCTTGGGATATGGAACTTATCAAAAAAACGGCTCAAATGGCTGCCCAGGAAGCAACTGCAGATGGTATAAACTGGACTTTTTCCCCCATGGTTGATGTTTCTCGTGACCCACGTTGGGGTCGTGTATCAGAAGGCTCTGGAGAAGACCCATATTTAGGAAGCGAAATCGCCAAAGCGATGGTACAAGGTTATCAAGGAAATGATTTAACGCAAAAAAATACTTTATTGTCTTGCGTTAAGCATTTTGCCTTATATGGCGCGCCAGATGCGGGGAGAGATTATAATACTGTGGACATGAGTAGGTTAAGAATGTATAATGAGTATTTTCCACCATATAAAGCTGCAGTAGACGCTGGTGTAGGATCTGTGATGGCTTCTTTTAATGAGATTGATGGTGTTCCGGCAACAGGTAATAAATGGTTACTTACGGATTTGTTAAGAGATGAGTGGGGTTTTAATGGATTTACTGTTTCGGACTATACAGGAGTTGAAGAAATGATATATCATGGGGTAGGAGATTTACAACAAGTTTCTGCGCTATCCTTGAATGCAGGGTTAGATATGGATATGGTTTCTGAAGGGTTTTTAACCACATTAAAAAAATCTTTGGAAGAAGGGAAAATTTCAATAGATGTTTTAAATACAGCGGTAAAGCGTATTTTATTGGCAAAATATAAGTTGGGTTTGTTTGACGACCCTTTTAAATATTGTGATGATAACAGGGCAAAAACCGAAATATATACAAAGGAAAACAGAGCTTTTGCAAGAAAAGTTAGTGCCGAATCTATGGTGCTACTTAAAAATGCAGATCAGGTTTTACCTTTAAAAAAACAGGGAATAATAGCATTAGTTGGCCCATTAGCTAATACAGCAGTTAATATGGCAGGCACTTGGAGTGTGGCTACAAATCAAGAAGCTTCTATTCCCTTATTAGAAGGTTTAAAAAAAGTAGCTGGAAATAACGTAAAGGTAATTTACGCAAAAGGTAGTAATGTTGATTACAATTTGGAATATGAAAAACGGGTTACTATGTTTGGAAAAGAAATTCCAAGAGATGAAAAATCAGATAAACAATTATTAAACGAGGCTCTATCCATCGCTGCACAGGCTGATGTTATTGTTGCAGCCATTGGAGAAAGTAGTGAAATGAGCGGGGAGTGCAGTAGTGTTACGAATTTACAAATTCCACAGGTTCAGAAGGATTTGTTAAATGCACTATTAAAAACAGGGAAGCCTGTTGTATTAGTTTTATTTACTGGAAGACCTTTAGCAATTGTTGAGGAAAATGAAAAAGTGCCAGCCATTTTAAATGTTTGGTTCCCAGGTAGTGAAGCTGGTTTGGCTATTTCAGATGTACTTTTTGGCGATGTAAATCCTTCGGGAAAATTGTCAGCTACATTTCCAAGAAATGTAGGGCAGATTCCTATTTATTACAGTCATAAAAATACAGGCCGTCCATTAGGAAATAAAGATGGTGTTTTTGAAAAATTTAAATCAAACTACATTGATGTTCGTAATGAACCTTTATATCCTTTTGGGTTTGGTTTGAGCTATACTACATTTGAATATAAAAATTTAAAATTAAATTCTGGCAAGATTAAAATGAACGAATCGCTTGAAGTTTCAGTTGAAGTTACTAATTCTGGAGATTATGATGGTAAGGAAGTCGTTCAATTATATATACGTGATTTGGTAGGTTCTATTACTAGACCTGTAAAAGAACTAAAGGGCTTTCAAAAAATTTATTTAAAGAAAAACGAAACAAAAACGGTAACCTTTAAACTTTCAGTTGAGGATTTAAAGTTTTACAATTATAATTTGGATTTTGTTGCTGAATCAGGAGAGTTTGAAGTGTTTGTCGGTTCAAATTCAGATACTAATTTGAAATCTGAATTTGAGCTCATTGATTGACCTATCTTCTAGATAATACGATATGAAAAGATTGATAACAGTACTAATTATTTTTTTACAGTTGCAATTAGTTAGTGCTCAGCAAAAAACGTATTGTAATCCCATTAATATAGACTACGGTTATACACCATTTGAATCGTTTTCAAGTCAAGGAAAACATAGAGCAACTGCTGATCCTGTCATTGTAAATTTTAGAAATAAATACTTCCTGTTTTCTACAAATCAAGAGGGCTATTGGTGGAGTGATGATATGCTCCATTGGAAGTTTGTTTACAGGAAGTTTCTTCGTGATGATACCTATACGCACGATTTAAATGCGCCGGCTGTATGGGCAATGAAAAACACGCTTTATGTGTACGGATCTACTTGGAAATCAGATTTCCCTATTTATAAAAGTACCAATCCAACGGTTGATGATTGGCAAATAGCTGTTGACACGCTTAAAGTAGGTGCATGGGACCCTGCTTTTCATTATGATGAATCTAAGGATAAACTCTATTTATATTGGGGCTCGAGTAACATGTGGCCACTTTTAGGAACAGAAATTAATATTAAAACCATGCAATCTGAAGGTTATACTGTACCAATTGTAAAATTATTTCCTGAAGACCATGGTTGGGAACGTTTTGGTGAATACAATGATAATGTGTTTTTACAACCTTTTATTGAAGGTGCGTGGATGACAAAACACAACGGGAAATATTATATGCAATATGGTGCCCCAGCTACTGAATTTAGTGGTTATGCAGATGGTGTATACGTTAGTAATAATCCCTTAGATGGTTTTGAATACCAATCACATAACCCTTTTTCATATAAACCAGGTGGTTTTGCCAGAGGTGCTGGACACGGATCAACCTATCAGGACAATTTTGGAAACTGGTGGCATGTATCTACAATTTTTATATCCACAAAAAATAATTTTGAAAGACGATTAGGTATTTGGCCTGCTGGTTTTGATAAGGATGATGTTATGTATTGCAATACTGCTTATGGAGATTATCCTACATTACTTCCTGAATTTGCTAAAGCAAAGGATTTTTCTGGAGGATTATTTAATGGTTGGATGCTTTTAAATTATCAAAAACCTGTTCGAGTTTCTTCTACTTTAGGAGGCTTTAATGCTAATTTTGCAGTTGATGAAGATATAAAGACCTACTGGAGCGCTAAGACAGGCGATAAAGGAGAATGGTTTCAGACTGATTTAGGAGAAGTGTCTACAATAAATGCTATTCAAATAAATTATGCAGATCAAGATGTTGAATTTTTAGGTAAAACTTTAGGAAAATTTCATCAATACATCATTTATGGATCAAATAATGGTACTAATTGGCACGTAATTGTTGATAAAAGCAATAATGATGTGGATGTGCCTCATGATTATATTGAACTAAAGACACCTAAGCAAGCCCGATTTCTTAAGATGCAAAACATCAAAATGCCTACAGGTAAGTTTGCGTTAAGTGGTTTTCGAGTTTTTGGAAAGGGAAATGGAATTAAACCAAATATGGTTGAGAATTTCACTGTATTACGGTCTAGCCCAAAAAAATATGGAGAAAGAAGAAGTATTTGGTTTAAATGGCAACAAAATGTTTTAGCAGATGGTTATGTTATTTATTGGGGAAAATCTCCTAATAAACTTTACGGAAGCATTATGGTATATGGTAAAAATGAATATTTTTTTACTGGAGCAGATAGAGCTGATGCCTACTATTTTCAAATAGAGGCTTTTAATAATAATGGTATTTCTCCAAGAAGCAAAGTTGTGTTTGTAGAATAAATTCATTAGAATAAAACACTTGGTCGTTCTACTATCTATTGAAATTTTTTAACTTTTATTTCCAATTTACAAACTTATTCAACTTATGAAAAAAAATAAGTTTGAACTTTTACCTATAGGAGTTACTATATTAAAGTGGATTTAACCATCTTATATTTTTGGCTCTTATGATTGCAAATTATATTTGAAAAATACTATATTTGAATTGGTAATGAAAAATTGACATTTCACTATTGTTTCACCATTCTATAAATAGAAGCTGGTAAGCAATAAACATAAGGGTTAGGACAAAAAGTTCGAATCAAGTCGAGGTCACTAGAACCTTCAACCTAAAAAGTTGAGGGTTTTATTTTTTAGCTTCATATTTTCAAGTTTAATTTTTCAAAAAACTCAAGAGTTTGATTTGAAGTCAGGTCTATCTGGTTCACTAGAACCTTCAACCTAAAAAGTTGGGGGTTTTATTTTTTAGCTTCATATTTTCAAGTTTAATTTTTCAAAAAACTCGAGAGTTTGGTTTGAAGTCAGATCTATCTGGTTCACTAATGTTTTTAAAGGTTTCAAGTGATTGAAGCCTTTTTTATTTTATCATTTGCCCAAAATTTGCCCATTATTTCAAAATTAAGCCAATTTAATATTGAATACTTATCAAGACTATGCCCATATTTAAAACTTTTTACTTCTGTTATGGTGTTATGTTCAGTATCATAGACAACCTCAACAAAGAACTAGGATAGCCCCATTTAAATTAATACAAATTGCAGACAAGCATACTATAAACATTAAAATTTATTGTAAAAAAAAACCACCTAATTACTTAAGTGGTTTATTAAAATTTTTTTTAAAAGTATCTATAATTAGTGAGTCATTTTAGGTAATCTTATCCAATTAGATTCTTTGATCACTGACCATTTACTGTTATCCGATCCAGACATCAAAGTTTTAAACTCTTCACTTGCCATTCTGGTTTTCATTCTATCTTCCCAATGATTGTAATAATCAAATCTTGTTTTATCAATTAGTATGATCATATAATCTGCATCATTCCCTCCGAAGACAGATTTAAACATAGCCACATGATAGTTGATTCCTAATTTAGCATCTGCTTCACTAGCTTTTTTCCACCAAGCTTCAAAAGCATCACCTTGCATAAGGTCTACGCTAAAATACTGTACTCTTCGGTATAGTAGTTGGTCACGTTCTTCCTGAGTCATGGATTCCCAAGATCTAGGAAGAGTACTGCCCTCAGAAACAAACTCCCAAACCGAACTGTTTTTAAAATCGGTACTGGACAAAAATTGATCCCAACTTCCCTCTAATTGACCAGGCATTGACCTAAATTCCTCAGCAATCTGTTCTTCTTTTTCTTTCTCATTTTTCCTGGTATCAGCCATTTCCTGCAAGGAACCATAAAATCTGGTTGCAATTAATTCTCGTGAGCCATCAACTTGATGTACACGCATTTGGGCACTTTCTGTCTCGGTCACTTTCTTGAGCGAACTCATCCATCGGTTAAGGATATCCTCATAAGCAGAGACATCTGTGGTTTCAATTTCGGAAACAACCATAATCATCTGTGAATGAGAGGTAAAGACAAATAGAAATAGGGTAACAAAAGTGAGCAATAGTTTTTTCATAATTATTTAATTAATTGGTTAGTTCGCTAATTTATATAATTTTTTAAATAAATGTGATTAAAAACATTTTTCTATTCTATACCCTTTGGAAAAAAACTTGATTTCATCAAATTTAGGATCATACTTATCAAGACTATGCCCATATTTAAAACTTCTTACTTATGTAATAATATTAGGCTCCACATCATAAACTACCTCAACAAAGTATTGCACGAGATTTACTCTTTTATCTTTCTTTTTTAAAATTCCATTGAAATTAAAACACTAATGAAAAATACAAGAGGACAAATAAAACTTGGAATTTTAAATTTAATCACTTTTCACTTCTAATCTTTGCGATTAGAAAATGAATAATTAACACCGACAGTTACAGCATCTACAGATAATCCATCTGTAGATATTCCTCGATACGATAAAGTTAGTTGAACAGAGTCTGAAATATTATACCCAAAAATAGGGCGGTAATAAAATCCACCATCGTTTCCTACTCCAATTGCGTATCCTACATCTGCCCCAAGTATGAATTTATCTGATAAATCAAACCTGCTTGCAAAAGCGATTGGAACAAAGGATGCATTTTCAAGATAAAAACCGCTATTATTACCTTTTAATTCATTAGAAAGGAAAAAATTAAAACCTGTCGCTATTCCGGCTGAAAATTTATCTGATACAAACCAATAGTTGGCATCAATACCGATAATGAAACTGTAAAAATCGTGTGCATCAGATACAGGTGCTCCCAAGTTAGATCCAATACTGAATCTTTGCCCATAAGCACTAAACGCAATAAGTATAATGGTAGAATAGAGAATTAAATTTTTCATAATTGGTTGGTTTTAAGATTTCAAAATATTAAAATTTAAAATAAAAAGCAATTATTCAATCAAAAAACCTCACAGTTCTGTAAGGCTCATTACTTAAATCGGTTTTTGATCAATCAAGTCTTGGAGCATACTTATCAAGACTATGACCATATTTAAAACTCCTTACTTTTGTAATATACAATATCGACAATGAATTCTTACAGTTGTTGGGCTTTCGTTATTTTTTAATCTCTTGATCTATGAGCGCAAGTATGTGCTTAAATGATTCAAGCAATTCTTGTTCTTCCAATAATCCATTCGGTCGCCATGTATTGTATAACATTAAAACCATAATTCTAAATTCGGGTTTTTCATAGCGTGATTTTATATCCAGTCCTTGAAATTTACCATCAATAATCACTCCAGAGTTGACGTATATACTTCTTACATAGTCTGGCATCTGTTCATCGATCTTCACTTGATCCTCCAATGCATCAGTTATTTCATCCTCCAGGGATGATATTGAATAAAGGAGTTCCTTATTGGATAAAGTGTTTATTTTTCCTGACGATATCAAAGATTTCAATATCCCAAGTTTTGGATCAAAAGTAGCATTATTTACCATTTGTAAGTAATTTGTAAGAAAAATGCTGTCAGGCATATTATCAAAAGCTTCTCTGTCATTAAACAAATCCTTGAGCTTTTTTGCCACATCATAGGATTTCTGGTGGCTGACGATGGTCTTAGTTAGTGCTTCAATGTTGGAGACAATCTCAGAGCGGAGGTCTATAAGTGAATTATGTTCCTCAATTTTTAGTTTTCTGTGCTCATTCCAATTATTGATAGAAAGGGCAATAAGAATTCCAATAATGACAAGTATAATTTCGCCAATGGCATATTTGAGATAGTTGGTGGTTTTATTTTCCATAATTAAGTTTTGGCGGATGTTTCGGAAGAGTTTAATCATCAACCAGTTCTTTATCAATTAAATTAAAGATTTGTTCAATTCTATTTTTAGTAAAGCTATATATGCCCAACTTATAAGTTCTGAAGACTTCTGTTTGTTTCATTAACATTTTGAATTTGGGATCTTTTTTTAAGGTTTCAAAATCTAGTGGTACAAAACCAATTGTGGCATAATGTGTATGACCATCTACTTTATATTCTCTTGGATATTTTAATGTATCAGACGGAAAAATAGCTTTAAATTTCAGAGAATAATTTGAATTGGGTTCAAAATGATTTTGGTAATAGTCTGAAAAATAAGCTGATATGTCAGGATGAAATGGATTGTCTTTACTAATTCTTGGAAAACCTCTTTCGTACAGACCTTGTAATCTTCGTCTAATACTGTCATTCCTTATAATGTCTAAACCTTCTTCTTTTATTCTGCTATAAGCAGATGCTGTCGGATAAATATACTCGTCTTTAGTGAGCCAGTAAAAATCAAAACACATAGTGTCGTTATAACTTACATTTTGTTGAATGTAATCTGATATTCTAAAATTACTACGTATACCAAGTTCCAGAAGATTAATGTCACTTTCAATATCACTATAAGTACTTGAGAGTTCGTCCTTTACTTGAGCAAGCAATACTTTTTCTAGTTGGTTACGTTTTCTGTCACTGTTCCAATTGCTCACTTGCAATGCAAGTAAAATACCAACCATGACCAGTACAATCTCACCAATAGCATACCTGAAATATTTCAATGGCTTGTTATCATCTGCTAATGTTTTACGGATTTTTCTGAAGAATGGTATCATAAGCTTGGTTGGTTTTTAGTGAGGAAAACAATTGGTTGTATCCACACTATAACACTAATATATTAAATATTTTATAAGTTGTTAAACTCGTATAAGGTCATTTAATTTTCAGAAGTAGGCAAGAACCGAGCAATTATTTTTACACGATGTTGCCAGCAGTATTTATTCATTTTTTGCTGGGGTGGAATGAAGCATTTCTAATTTCCATCCTTTTTCTGTCAAAATAATGGTCGCACTTTCAAGCCAATGAGCCTTCCTAAAGATTTTATTATCAAATGAAAATGAAGCTTGGTTCTTGTATGTAACCCAAGCCATACCATTTAAAACTTTAACTTTAATAAACTCTATTTCGTTCACGCGTTTAGGAATCGGTTTTTTAAGTACAGCATTGTCTAGATAAGTTGAAATAGAGTCATTATTCCACACTTCACCATTTTCCAAAAGCAGAAAATCCTTTGTGTAGTAATTATCAATGCTTTTAGAGTTCATTTCAGACCATATTTTGTCAAAAGATTCAATAATCAAATTTTTAATGTAAGATTTGTCAGTTTCTATTGAACTTTGCCCATATGATATAGATGTTAAAAATATCATTAAAATTATAGCATTAAATCTTTTCATATGTTGTGATTTAAATTGATTTTAACTTGTTTCTGTGCTTTCGTTATTTTTTATGCAATTCAATCTCTTCATTAAGTAATTGTAAGAGTTGTACTGCTTTATCTTTTATTGCTTCGTTTCCAGATTTTTGCAAACTTGATATAGTATTCCTGTAAGTAATTTTGTTAGCTATCTCAAGTTTGTTTTTGGGTTCATTAATTACTTGAATCAATATTTTTTTTAGGTCATCATCATTAATTATTTTGTTTTGAAAAGGATAAAAGTCATTAAACTTTTGAACCATTCTTTTCGAATTTCCATAAGATGCAAATCCGCCTGACGAGATGAAAGTTCCAGTTGTTAAATTGTCTACAAGATTGGTATTGTTAATATTTGTGTTTCTTGTAAATAAATCAATTTGTTGATTGAAGCCTATCAGTTCCTCCTTTAGTTTTGTGTTTTGAATGATGTTAATTTGGTTAGAATTTAGCATTTGTAATAGAGTCGTATTTGCATTAGAAAATGTCCAACGAGTTGTTAAATCATTTAATTTTGGGAAAATACTATCCATATTCTTAAAGCCTTCATTCAATTCGTAATGCTCTATAATGTCATTTGAATGGTCGATAATAATATTTTCATAATCGATGTATATATCTAACATATTTATTTGAGTTTCTAAATCATCTCTTAAATTGTTCAGATATGTAATTTCTTGATTACGTAATTTTTGGTTTTCTTTCCAATTGTTTATCGCTAATGCAATTAAAATCCCAATAACAACTAGTATGATTTCTCCGATTGCATAAATCAGATATTTACTGAATTTGTTTTCAATCAGCATTTTTTGTCTAATTTTTCGGAAGAATTTTATCATTGGTTTATTGGTTGGTCATAATTAAGGCTAACGTGTTTGTGTAATGATAGTTGCGTTTGCAAGCAACTAACTTTGGTTTAGCTAAAACTAGCAATTTTTTTTATACGGTGTTAGCCTTAGTTCTTATTTTACATATTCAATGTTTCTAACACTAATTTTATTTGCATCGTTATTAAAGATAAAACTGGCAACGATAAATAATTCTTTTAGATTTGTGGGTTTAAATTTTGAAAGTGGAATTTCATAAGTTTCCCATTTGTTTGATAAGATTAAAGGAACTTTAGTTTCTGAACCATCATCTGGAGCATCAGCGTCTTTTAATGCGACTGAAACAGTTTCTCCACCTTTATCACCTTTTAATTCTAATTTGAGAGTCTTATAACTTGAAAAATCTTTTGTAGGTCTTTCAACCATTGCGTTGGATGGATTTCTAAAGTATACAACAGTCCAATCATTTTTTGGAACATTTATAGTGTACTCATATATTCCATAAATTATTTCAAAAGGTTTATTGCCCGCAGATGCATATCCACTATTAAAAAACATAGTATTATCAACACCCTTTGTTAGCACTTTGGAATAACCTTCTGTGCCACTAATCTCAAAATAGTTCTCTAGATTTTTAGCGGAAGCTTCATCAAATGTTTTGATGTTATTATCAATCATTCGAACAATTTCGTTACCAATTATATTGAGATTTTCTAATTGTACTATTAACGCAGGCCCTTTAAAATTTGTTTGGTCATACATTACATAAGCAGTAGGATGATTCAATATTTCTTTTAAGTATGGTTGTAAGTTTGTTAATTCTTGGGTATCGCCAATATAATCAGGAAAGGATATGTAAATGTTTTTTTCAAAACCTTGACTTGAAAAATTGCTATAGGCATTGCGTAGAATCTCATTATAGTCTTTTTCTTTTAATCCAATTTCTTGTACAAGATTATAATATTTATATAATAGATTTTCTAAATCCAGACCCTGTAACTTCCGCAGGTATCCTGAATTTTTAATAGACTCAAATCCGCTCAAATCTGATGTAAAATAGTCAAGATTCGAAATGGCAGATAATGTTTCAGATGCAAATTTGATATCAGTTCTTTCTAAATATTCTGAAATAAAAAGAGTCGAAGTTAGATGTGGTATTCTTGAAATCACATTAATTCTATTCGTTTTTAGAAATTCAGCTTTTTTAATATCTTCTTTAATATTTTTAGAGATGCTATTGAGATATCCTGTTAATGCATCTTGTTCAAGTTTATTTTGATTCCAGTTATTGATTTGCAGCGCAATAAGTATACCTATAACAACTAATACTATCTCTCCAATAGCATACAACAGATATTTACTAAACTTATTTTCAGTTAAAAGACGATGCCTAATTTTTCGAAATAATTTTATCATTGGTCATTTCCTTTAAGTTCATTGTCTATCAAACTTTTTATTCTTTCTAACCTTGTTGTAAAGTTATCATTTAAATAGCTTTTTGCGCCAGCTGATTGATAAGAAATATACTTTACACTTTTATAAAATTCAGTGTCCGAGGCAATTGACTTTAAATCAAAACTTACTCCTTGATAGGATGAAATAGGTTTAATTAAACTTGAAGATTCAGGTATTCCATCAAGGTGGCCTATAGCCAATCTATCGGTTTCTTTTAGCACAAGATTAGCGGGTGTTGCAATTTGCTGTTTTTCTTCAAATTGAGATTGGAAGCTAGCTAATTCATTTTTTAGATTTTCTGAATTAATATACATTAACTTACCTGAATTTATTATTTCAGCATAGGTGGGCAGTGTTTGAGAATAATCTATAATCCAACCTACCCTTATCATTGACGAAATAAACATTGAGGAATCGGTTACTTTTTGGTCATCAAGTGATTTTAGAATAAAATCTGCATAATCTTTTCGAATCTCTAATGATTTTTGCAACTCTTTCAGATTTTTGATGTTTTCTTCAACATCTAACTTAAGATTATTCAACAAGATATTTGTTTCTTTATATTCTCTACGGACTTGATTCCAGTTATTGATTTGTAAGGCAATCAGAATTCCTATAACAACAAGAATAATTTCTCCTATTGCATATTTGAAATACTTGCTTGTCTTTCCTTCCGAAAGTAAGTTTTGTCTAATTTTTCTAAAGAATTTTATCATTGGTTAGCGGTTTCTGATAATGAAGCACAACGTGTTTGTGCATGATTAGTGGCGTGTTTAATCACCTAATTTAGCAAATAAACACCAGATAGAAAATCCGCGAGGATTTTCGTAAGTAGGCGAGAACCAGCCATTAATTATACACGGCTTAAGTTTGTCTTTTGTTAAATTAGACCTATTAATCAGAAAGAACAAAAGAGCAGAGTAAGGTTATTATAGCCGTAGGAACTTTAGATTCCGT
>NZ_JBAWKC010000004.1:0-371358 GCF_044003965.1 Gaetbulibacter aquiaggeris | reverse complement strand
AACTGGCACTTATCGCAGTATGTAACAAACTAATTAAACAAGCTTTTGCTATTGCAAAATCAGGCTTGCCATATGATTATAATTATGTAATAAAATAATCTAATAAAACATTTGGATTTTAGCTTAGTTCATTGTTGGCGATAGTTTTTAATATTCAGTAATTTTATCAACTTCAAGTTTTCTCATGGCTTCTCCTTCTACTAGTCTATAAGAAACTTGTCTTATTCCTCCAGTTGGTTCAGCATTTGTATCCCCTTCTTTATAGATTGGAAAGCGTTGACCTAAAATATTTTCAACGAGCGAAAATTCATCGTGTCCCATATATCCTTTATTTATCTCGCTGTTTTCTGCTGTAGGTTGAAAATACACCTCACTCATTGATTTCTTACTGTTAACGGAAAATGCGTACACATTTCCGTAACTTCCACTTCCAACTGACCGAGTAAAAACAAAAAGTTCAGGTGAGCCGTCAGAATTAAGGTCTTCAACTTCTGCGTTGATTACTTCTTCACCGTCAATGTTGAATGTCTCTTGGTATTCACGTTCATTTAATCCAAAGGTGAAAATTGTTAGGGTGTTTTTGCCATCTTTTTCTATTGAAGAGACATTAAATCCAACGTCTTGTAAGTTTAGTACTCTATTGAATTTTGTTTTGTCAATTTGATTTTGATCAATAGGTTCATTTATTTTCTGGTATGTTCCGGCAATACTTGCACCGCCAGAGCAATAAAAATACAGTAAGCCTTCATCATCCTTCTTTTCTGTAGTTATACTGATTTGCACGTTGGTAAATTCAAACAAAATGGACTTCCCATCAATTTGGGTTTGGTAAACTTTGTCATCTACTTTGTTAGCAACTGCATCAAATGTACAAGTAGGTTTTTTCTTGTCTGCTCGTGAGCGGACTGAAATATTCAATTGATTACCTTCTGCTTCCGTAACCGATATGGCTATCCAATCATAGCCTTCACTTCTCTTCGAATAATTGTCAGAAACGTAGCTGCCTAATATGTTTAACTCTTCAGTAAATTCTGTTTTTGAAACTTCTTCAATCTTTTTTGTTTCGTTTTTACATCCGATAGTCAAAAAAAGAACCATCACGATTGCAGAACAATTATTATTCATATTTTCTGGTATTAGTTATTATGTTAATTATCGCCAACGTTTCGGCTATGAGTAGTTGCGTGGTTTAGCAATTAACTTTGTAAGTACGCACCAAGCTGAAAATCCGCAAGGATTTTCCGATGTAGGCGAGTAGAAGCAATTACTTATAGCCATAGTTATATGCTCTTTTTATTTTTCATTTTTATATACAACGCCATCCTTCATAACAAACTTTACGCTTTCTAAAGTTTTAATGTCATTAATAGGGTTAGAATTAACAGCAATAATATCAGCAAGTAAGCCCACTTTTAATTCCCCTCTATCAGAAAGTCCTAGCATATTTGCAGCATTTATAGTGGCTGTTTTTATGGCTTCTATCGAACTCATTCCGCAGGCTATCAAAGCTGAAAATTCAATTGCATTTTGGCCATGTGGAATAATCGGTGTATCTGTACCAAATGCTATTTTTACATCTGATTTTATGGCTTTTCTTAGGTTATCTTTGGCGAGTGGTAAAACGTATTTTGCTTTGCCAGCCATAACAGGATGCATTTTATCAACCATTTCATTTACTACATTCGAAAGTCCAGTCGTAGGAACTAAATACACTCCTTTTTCTTTCATTAAGCGAATGCCTTCATCATCTAATAAGGAACCATGCTCGATAGAATAAACACCTGCTTTAAGTGCTGCAATAATACCTTCGGTACCATGGGCGTGAGCAGCAACTTTAATATGATGTCTCGAAGCTTCTTCAACTATAGTTTTCATTTCGTCATTACTTAATTGTTGTGCTCCAACTGCTTCTTCCATGGAAAGCACACCAGCCGTAGCATGTATCTTTATAAATTTTGCACCATGCTTAATCTGATATCGAACTGCTTCAATGGCATCATATTTACCATTAACAATTCCATCCTTGGGTCCTAATTCAATTAGCCCTTCGGATAAGCCTAAAGAAATATCTCCATGTCCACCATTTATAGAGATCATATGCCCTGATGGGATTACTCTTGGTGCAATGATTAAGCCTTTATCGGATGCTTCTGCAATTGCCACATCAATAAGCTCTGGCGTAATATGCAACTGTCCAATATTTCTAACCGTTGTAAACCCTGCTAATAATGTTTTTTCCGCATTAACAATTGCCCTTATCGTGCCTTGGCTTGAACTTTCTTTATAGATATAATCCCAGTTTCCTTCAAAGTCAATATCCAAATGAACATGCATATCCATAAGCCCAGGTAAAAGCACTTTGCCCTTCAATTCTATTATTTCTGTGTCTTCAGGGATCACCTTTGGATTAATGGATTTTATCAATCCATCTTCGATGAGCAGATCTGCTGGAGTGATTAGTTTTCCAGTTCTAACATCTAGGTATGAATCTGCTTTTAGTAATTTGGATTGTGCTTGAACCGAAAAAGCAGTTGTTAAAAGTAGTATTAACAATAAGAAATGTTTCATGTAAAATATTTTAAATCGTGTAGTCATTATTCATTATGGCTCATAATATCACACAACGTTTGGTGTATGGTTAGTTGCGTGTGCCGCAACTAATTTAGTAAACATTCACGAACCAGAGAAAATTCCGGAGGAATTTTCCAAGTAGGCAATTGCCAAAGTAATTAATTATACACTTTGTTGTGTACAGTTTTAATTATTTATGACTTCTCTTTGTAATTAATTTATATAGGATTTATTGAATGGCAAGCCCAGCAAAAATAAATATTAAAAACCTAGAATTATGATAAGAGATAAACTCAACTAGTTGTTATTTATTCTTTTAATAATTTGAGGCTACCTATTCCTGAACTAGTTGAGATTTTCGCAATGTAAATACCTTTAGCGAAATGTGATATATCAATAATTGTACTAAGACTGTTTGGTTGAAGTTTTATAATCTCCTTTCCAAGAAGATTATAAAGTGTGATATTTTTGATAATCTTGTTTTTAGAGCTTATCGTTACCACATCTTTAGTTGGGTTTGGAAAAGCATTCACGTGAACTATGTTTAAAGATTGGTCAATGCCATTACTTAGTACATTAGATTTTATTTCAATATCATCAAATAAGAAAGTCGCATTAGCCGATGCATCATTTGATCCATTATAGCCTAGCATCAAAGTTAATACATCGTATATCGGGCTATCTGCGTTTGAAAGATCCCAAGTATAAGTTGCCCATTCGCCAGATACCGTTGTTAAGGCGTCTTGTTCTTTTCCGAATTGATTAGGCGGGCTACTTTCTAATTTAAACTTCAGTATGGTACCTATTGGTGCATCGGTATATACTTTCATTGATATTGTTCCAATAGTTGACATATTCTCAATATAGTCCGTTAATGCTAGTTTACTTCTCATATATCCTGCACCACCACTTCTTAGAAATTGCCCTACGGTTGCACTAGGATTGTTTGTGTCTATTTGCGGATTCGGTATGACAGTTGTTACTGCACCGAAAAAATTGATAAAATCTGTAGTCACAACACTGTTTTCAAAATCTATTGGAAGCGTTGTTGGTAAAGGGTCTGGTATAGCAGGACCTGAGATTTGTTGTACATCGTCAAATAGAAAAGTAGACGTACTTGTACCATCTCCAATATTACCAAAATCAAACATCATCTGTATTCTATCGTAATCATTGGCTTGTCCATCAAAATTCCAGCTTATGGTTTCCCATGCACCAGAGACTGTTGTTAATTTGTCTAAATTGGTTCTACCACCTGAATTTTCAAGTTCTAATTTAATTCTCGTGCCAATTGGTGCTGTGGTATAAACTTTCATGGATATATGCCACATCGTAGATAAATCAATAGAATTATTTAAAAATATTTTACTTCCTGCCCAATAATTGCCTCCATCTCTCACAATTTGACAAACTGTAGCACTAGGATTATCAACATCAATATGAGGGTTTGAAATAATACTAGCTGTCGCTCCACTATAATTAAGAAAATCAGTGCTTATAACACCTGATTCAAAATCAATGGGTAAAGAAGTTGGTACTGGAGCTGTTGGTCCTGAAACCTGCTCAACATCATCGAAATAAAAGGTAGAATTAACTGAACCGTCTCCAACATTTCCATAATCAAACATGAATATAACCTCGTTAAGATTATTCTCTGTGCCTACGAAAACCCATTCTAGAGTTTCCCAAGCGCCAGAAACCGTAGTTACTGCATCAACATCTACTGCTGGTCCAGAGCCTTCTAATTTAAATTTCACGATAGTTCCTATCGGTGCATTAGTATAGACTTTCATTGTTATTTTTGTTAAAACTGAAAAGTCTAAATTGTCTGTTAATAGAATTTTACTACCTGCCCAAATAGCACCACCATCTCTAATAATGCGACCAACTGAAGTGCTCATGTTTATACCTGATGGATCTGGGTTTGTTGTTACTATTGCAGTGCCACCATTAAAATCAAAGAAGTCTGAAGTGGAAATATCTCCTTCAAAATTGATTGGTAAACTTTGGGAAAATCCAGAATAAAATGAGATTAGTATTATTAGAGAATAAATATGCTTCATAACGAGTTGTCTATATAATTTGCGTCAAAAATATATTAAGACAAGCTCCTAACAAAGAAATTAACCAATACAAAAACTATACAAAGACTATGATGTATTATTTTTTGGGAATAATTTTGAATTCTTCGAAATGTTAAAACAGTTTGGTTTCTTGAAATTGTACACAACGGTCTCGGCTATGAGTAGTTGCGTGGTTAAGCACGAAATTTAGCAAATAAATCACAGATATAATATTCCGAAGGAATGTTCGTAAGTCGGCAGTGACTGAGCAATTAATTATACACATTGTTGTGCTTCGTTATTTATTTTTTAGTTCTTTATTTATAATATTAAAAGTTTGACTTATTTGTTCTTTTCAAGTTAATATAAAGGAGACATCAATGAATCTATTAATGACTGTTCAATTCATCATTAATTTCTTTTATCAGTAAACTAGCTTTAATTTTTAATTCGTCAAACATTTCAATCGCATCAGATTGCTTACCATGATATTGTGTAACCATGTTCTCAAATTGTTGAAATTTGGTTGAAGAATAGTCATTTAAAAACTTCCAATCGTTGTCGTGAAACATGTACTCTTCATCAAATAGATTTTCTCTGTTTCCCGATAGGAATTTCCATATGTTAAATTTTAACCCTTCCATAAGCGATACTGTATATTCGTTGTAATCTCGATTGCTTAATCTAGCTATTTCATAATCTCTATATAATGCGACGATACTACTTTTTAATTCTTCGTTGGCCAAATCATTCAATTTACCAGCATTCACCATTTCTGAAAACGTCGATTTTTGTACTTGCAAATAATTGGTGAGAGGATAAGCAAGGTCAATAAGTTCTGTTACTTCTTCAATATTATTTTGCGTTTCATAGCTTTTCTTAAAAAAGATTCGATAATTATCTACTTGTTTTTGGGATTCCCTCTTTTGCTGATTAAAATATATAGTATCCACCTCGAGGTCATATTTTAGGCTTTTTAAGTGTTTAATAGACTCATTAAATTTTATTCTATTCTGATTCCAATTATTAACCTGTAATGCCAACAAAATACCAATCATTACCAATACTATTTCGCCAATCGCATATCTCAAATACTTTATTGGTTTATTGTCATCAGCCATTTTTTTTCGAATTTTTCTGAAGAATGGAATCATAAGTTTATTGATCAGTTATAATGAAGCACAACGCACAGATATGGCACGTGCCTCTGGGCTTTCAAATATAGGTAATGTTTCTTTGTTGCGTTTCACTGTCAGATAACTCAGGTGAGGCACTTGGTATATCGTTTGTTATGCGGCGTTCCTCAACGCCTTGCAACAAGACACCAGCAAACATCTACTCAGGCGGTACGGCTAGGTGTCGGTCAAAGTATTCGATTATCTTGCCAAACAGGTAGCGATTGTAATTCCGCTCACGGCTCCATCCATGCGTCGCACCCGGTGCAAACGCAAAGTCGAAGTCCTTGCCCTGTTTAATCAGTTCTTCAGCTAACACGGCCGTCGTCTTGAATGGTACTACATGGTCCTGGATGCCATGGATGAACAGGAGTTTATCCTCCAGATTCGCTGCATAGTTGAGCGCTTTTCTTTCGAAGATCTCCGGGTGTGTCTGTGGGCGACGAACAATCGCAACGTCGTCCGTGCCAAAGAACATCGGGTCAACAGCCGCCGCTGCAGCAACACCCACCTGGAATAAGCCCGGCTTCATCAAAAGCGAATAAACGGAGAGTGTGCCACCGTAACTGCTGCCCCAGATGCCGATGCGATCGGGATCGACATAAACCAGTGACTCCATGTAAGCAACGGCACTGGAATAATCCTCAATGTCCTGGTCGGCAAAGCCCAGCAGGAACTCTTCACGGAATGCCCGGCCATAACCGTTGCTACCACGTGAATCCACCTGTACGATAATATATCCCTTCTTGGCCAATAGATGCTGTACGAGGCTGTAGTTACCGGCCCAGCGGTTCCTCGCTGTATTCGAATACACGGGCCCAAACAGCACTGGATACTTCGTGCCGGGCTGCATGTTGGTAGGTTTCAGAATCCGGGCATGCAGCGTGTAGTCATCTACAAGACTGGGGAAACTAACGTATTCCGCAGCCGCCCAGGTTCGCTCCGTGAAGGCGGGCAACGGCGAGTGGGTTACTCGTGTCGCGTCACCACCCTCGCTGCTTACCACATAAAGCTCGGGCGGTGATGTGTCGTTGCTGTGCATGAACACCAAGTGTCGGCCATCCGGTGAGGGGTAGCCATCGTTCCGGCCCGAAAGACGCGTCACCTGCTCGGGGTCGCCACCGGACATATTCAGGCGATATACGTGTTGTTCGTACGGATTGACGCCGTTGCCTGCATAAAACAGTGCATCACCAGCAATACTTGGGGCGGACAGTACATCGTAGGACGGATCTGTCAGGAGCTGCGGACGATCCCTAGACGGTGAGGCATCGATCGTGTAAAGGCCGTAGCGATCACCCATATCGCTTAAGAAAACGACCTTCTTTCCATCCGGATGCCAGGTAGATCCAAACGATGTGTACATGCGGCTCTCTCGAACACCTCGCCAAATCTCGCGCAGTTGGCTTTCTCCGGGTGCAACGACGAACAACTTACGTTCAACCGCCGTGTCGGATGCGATATCAACTAGCAGAGCACCGCCCGGTGACCAGTTGAAGTCGATGACCTGGTTGGCGTGCGGATCTGGCAAATCGAGGTACATAATGTTACCGCTCTCTACATCGAGCAGGCCAACCCTGCGAATCTCGTTTGGATCGCCCGGGTAACTTCGGCGTACCTCGTTGGGATTGGTTTCGGCAGCGAGGTAATCCGGGAACGGCACCTTTCTCATCTCGCGTCGGTCAACGGCGTGAAACGCGATTGTCTTGCCATCCGGGGACCACTTGTACGTTGGCCCACTCCAGATGCCTGGACCGATTTCACGTTCCGGTCGGCTGTAGCGCCCCTTCTGTAAGCTTGAGAGACTGGCGATGCCGATCTCAGTGAGCTGGCGATTCTGTTTGGAAGGGAAGTCAGCAAGCCACAGGTCACCGTTCCTTATATACGCCGCTTGGTTACCGCTTGGCGATATCGACAGGTTACCTGCACCTGCCTCGACGGGCATAAACTGGAGGTCGTCTCCTTGGCTCAGCGATGTCTGCCATAGGTTGTTACCTCGCAGGCTGACGATTGTGTTCGCGTCGGTCCAGGCAATATCGCGCACTGACGCGGATGCCGTATTGGAACTGAGGCGCACTTCCTTCCCATCGCTTGTGGATACCCAGAGGCCAAGCCCAGGATCTCCTGGTTCACTCCAGGAAAAGGCGAAGTGCTCGCTGTTCGGTGCCCACGCAGGCCGGGACGGGGTTGTTCCCGTCAGTTTTGGCGTTGCGAACAGGTCATCAAGAGTGAGCTCACCTTCCTGTGCTGTGACTGTTGCGGGCATCGCCATCAGTAAGCCCGTCACTACCCATGTTTTCCAAAAAGAGATCTGTTGCATGTGTTTTCTTTAGTAACTGTTTAGTAAAATAATCTTATACTGATCAAATAGCGCTCTCGCCATTGGAGAGTGCGCTTTATGAAGGTCTTCCAAGTCGGATTTTTTTGGTTTTCTCGTCACCTCTTCCCTGGCGTATAACGTTCATGTATATGGAAAGTTACATGTTTGTGTGCGAGGATTTTCCGAAGGAAAATCAGAAGCTAGCAAACGAGCAACTAACAATGGTTTAACTAAAACTAGCAATTTTTTATATACTGCTTAAGTTTGTCTTTTGTTATTTATTTTCATTAAATTCTTGTTCAATTTGGTATAATAAAACTTTTGATTTACTTTTTAATTCTTGAAATAGATTAATAAATTCTTTATGTTTAGAAATGTATACCAAAATAACATCTTCTAAACTTTGAAATTGAGAACTAGATGGATTGTTGAGAAATTGGAAGTCTTCCACTCGAAACATTTTATCATTAACAATTTTTACCATCTCTTGTGGATTTCTTGAATGTTTTATAGTTCCAGGATAAGTGCTAACATAATAACCCATAAGCTCTCTAGAATATTCATTCGCTTCTTTAATAGAGTTTTCTTTTGAATCTATTAATCGATAAAAATCAACTACTGCTACTTTTAAAGTTGGATTAGAAATAATATTGAGTTTTCCAGAACTAACGAGTTCGCTATAAGTATTGTCTTGAATAGTGAGATATTCAGAATCCCATAATGGTAGATTCATCAACTCTCTACCTTCATCAATAGATTTTTGTTCGTCATAGAGTTTTTTGAGAAAGGTATAATTCCTATCTATCAATAAATTAGCTCTGTCAATGTTATTATTATAATAAAGAGTATCTTTTTCTAAATCTGTTTTCAATCTTTTTAAATAGAGTGTTTCTTCTTTTTTCAGTTTGTTAGATTCATTCCAATTATTGATTTGAAGCGCAATTAAAATTCCAATAACAACAAGTACAATTTCACCAATGGCATATTTAAGGTATTTTCCTGTTTTGTTTTCTATAATTAGGTTTTGACGGATGTTGCGAAAGAGTTTAATCATCTATTTCTTTTTGTCAATTCATTATTAATCATTAATAGTACATCTTCAGTTTCTTTTTTGGTTTCCTTTTTTATCTTTGTAGAACTCTTTCTCATAACTCCCCTAAAAGTCCACATGTTTAAAAACTCCTGGTCATTAAGCCATGCATTATAGTCCGTAGGGATATAAACGTCATGGTCATAATCAAATCTAAAATACTTCTGAACCAATGGAGTCACTACTGCAGGCCATAATTGGTCTTCAATCCTTTTAGTTTCCTGCATCAAAGTTGGATACACAACTTCATAGAGGTTTGTTAATTTCTTTCTTAATGAATCGTTCTTGATTTCCAGTCCTGAGGATTTCAAGGTTTCAAATGCAAAAGATGTTATCACCACATCAGGCGCAATTTCGCCTTCAGAAAAATAACGAGGTAATGAGTCATTATAGTCTCTTTTGTTGTCCATATGATCAGTAATATAGTCAATACACCAAGCTCCTCGAATTTGCTTTTTAATATCCGATTCCAGATTTATAATGTTGGTTTCCAGATTCGATTTTATTTCTAAAAGCATTTTAGTTTCCTTTAAATGTTCTTTTTGTTGCTCATTCCAATTATTGATTTGCAAGGCAATAAGAATCCCAATCACCACAAGCACAATCTCACCAATAGCATATCTAAAATATTTTATTGGCTTGTTATCATCTGCTAGTGTTTTACGGATTCTTCTAAAGAATGGTATCATAAGGTTGGTTGGTTAACTTCAACAAGTTATAAATATACTAATTCCTTGATTTCTCAATCATATCCATTAATATTTCTTTTGGTGAAGTGGTTTTATAAAGGTCTTTCTTTTTTCATTTAAACTTGTTTTAGTAATTACTGTTAAATCTTTCCAGCATACATATCAAGACTATGCCCATATTTAAAACTTCTTACCTCGGTTGCGGGGTTATGTTCATTATCATAGACAACCTCAACAAAGAATTTATCAATCGCATAACAGTTATTGATTGATAATTATCATTGAAAACAAGTAAAATTACTCCTAGGTTTAAATAATATTTTAATTCTAATTTATTTATTATTATGTCAACAATAAGAACATATATTGAACATTTAGTTTTGATATTTATAACATTAATCCTTCTCCAAAGTTGTGTAGTCTATCAGAAAAATTCAGTTTCATTAGAGGCAGCAGTATTGCAAGAATTAAAGTCAAAAGTTGAAATGAAAACGAAGGAAACCTACAAATTTCAACGTATTGTATTTGAAGACGACCATTTTTATGGCATTCAGGATATAAAAGGAGAAAAAATAAAAAGACCTTTACAAGCAAATGACCTCAATAAAATACGTCTGCAAGATAAAAGTAAATCAACCATTGCAACTGTTGCAACTATTTTGGGGTCATTAACAGTGGTTATTTTGGTGTGGTATTTCATAGATACAGGAGGAGGAAATTGGTTGGATTTATCCGAATAATAATTTAAAATTTTGAAAATAAGACTTAAAATATTATTCATTTTTTTACAGCTAATTTTTGTTGTTAATCATTCTTATTCTCAATTGCCTTCGTATGGTGATTTAGGGTTTTTGAATACCTATAAAGAAAAAAAATTTTATTGGGGAATTTCCTTCGATACCTTTGGCAAGACAAAATCCATAGACCAAACAAAATATAAGTTAAGTTTTAAATCGGGGAAATTACAAAAAGGAAGAAGGATTGGTGATTTTGATAATGATTCTAATTTCTATATAAAATATGATGAACTGGGAAGGGTGATAGAAACAATAGATTACCCTAAATATTCAAATCACAGGAGCTATACTTATAATTATGATGAATTTGACAACCTTATTGAAGTAAAGGGCTATAATCCTAATGGAGATTGTGTGAGAGTAGAAAAGTACACTTACGATGAGCTTAACAAGTTAATTCAAGAAGAATTTTTTGAAGCAAATACTTATAAAAAGTACACTCACTGTTACAATGAAAATGACAATAATGTTGAAACTTTTTATACTGAATTACATGGTTATTCATTAATACAATTTTTAGCAGATGTTTTCTTGCTTGAAGAGTCCAGCAGAGAGGAAGCTGTTTATTTGAAATCCATTAAGTCTTATAATGAAAATGGGAGTTTAGTTATAGAAATAACTCATAAAAGCAATATTAATGAAATTAATGGAAATGTTATTGAAACATACACTTGTGATTATGACAATAATGGAAAGCTATTAAAAGAATTAAAAAAAACGGACATAATAGGTGAAGCAAAATCGACTATCGAATTAAACCATTATTATAATGAGATAGGCCTTAAAACTGGAACAAAATTGATATATGATTTTGGTGGATTGAAATGGTATATAAATACAAGGATTATTAGGGATATAAATGGTGCAATTATAGAAATAATTGAAAGCCAGAACAATTCTCTCAATAAAAATATTATAAAATATAGTGAAAAATTCGAATATGATAATTATAACAATATTTCAAAAATTTACTTTTTTAAAAATGGCAAGCCCAAATTTTTAATTGAGAGAAAAATAGAATATTACTAATTCCCTGATTTTTCAATCATATCCATTAATATTTCTTTTGGTGAAGTGGTTTTATAAAGGTCTTTAATATTCTAAACTATTTTTAATCCTTTTTCTCTTGTATTTGCTTTAGCTCTTGATAATAGTTTTTCAACACAAAAAACGCCAGTTTTTTGTTGCCCTCATTGTCTATTAATCCTTTGCGGTTCCAACCCTCCTGAAAATCAGGATTGTTTCGCCTTGGTGACCTAAAATCTGCCAATATCCATGGTGAAAGACCTGCAAAATTATCAGGAAATCTATTCTTAAACATGTTAATCTGTTCTTTGTAATACCATTCCTGATATTCCTCGCTAAAACGCATTTCTTTTACATCATGAAAGCCTCCTTTAGCCCCAGCTCCTGTTTCACTTATAAAAAAGGGTTTTTTGTATTTGGTTTCCCATTTGGCTGTTCTACACGCATCTGGTAAGCCAGTATACCACCCTAAATATTCGTTTAAAGAAACAATATCTGTGAATTCTCCTAGGGGGTCATCCACATTATTCACCCCTGCGCTATAACCAACCTCTAATGCTGCCGAAACCAAACGTGATGGATCCAATTTTTTAGCGTCTTTTACCAAGGTACTCATAAATTCAGTTCTAGTCTCACTCACAGGAGTTTCATTGCCAACTGACCAGATGATTACAGAAGCTCGGTTTCTGTCTCTGCTGATCATTTCTTTTAACTGCGTTTGGGCTTTTTCTAGCACTTCCTTGCTTCCAAAATTAATGGTCCAGTAAACAGGGATTTCTGTCCATAACAAAACTCCCAATGAATCAGCCACTCGCGGCATATACTCGTTATGAGGATAATGTGCTAGCCGTACCATATTTGCGTTTAAATCTTGAGCCCATTTAAAAAGCTGCTTCGCATCCTTTTTACTATGGGCCCTGCGAACATCTTGAGGTATTTCTTCATGTAAACTGATTCCTCTTAAAAATATTTGCTTGCCATTAAGCATTATTTTTTCACCATCAACTTCAATTTTTCTAAATCCAATTTTATCTTTAAGAGTATGGTTACCAATAGTTAAGTTTACATCATAAAGTTTTGGATCATGAGTAGACCATAAGTTCAGTTTTTTTACTTCAAAAGCTAAATTGAGGGAATCCCCTGAAACCAGAAATTCTTTCTCAAGTTTCAATTCGGGTATCTTTAAAGTTACTGCAGCATCCTTAACAGTTTCATTAAATTTTAACCATCCCTTTATCTGATAACGTTTCTTCTTCTGCCCACTGACTATATCCTGATTTTCATCTAGTTGTAAATGATATTGTTGTATAAATTGTTTGGGAGTCACTATAAGCTTTACATCGCGTGTTATACCGCCATAATTCCACCAATCCGTATTTAGTGTAGGTATTTCTTCAGAATGTCTTTTATTGTCTACCCTAACTACTAAATAATTAGCGGTATCTTTTAGTATTTCAGTTGGAATTTTAAAATTGAATGGGGTAAATCCTCCTTTATGCATTCCAATTTTTTTTCCGTTTAAATATACATGGGCTTCATAATTAACCGCCCCAAAATATAGATATAACTCTTCATTTGGTTCCATTTCCGGCATGTCAAAATCACGTTGATACCAAACGGAACCTTCATAATAGGCAAAAATCCGGTCTTGAGAGTTCCAGTCCCCGGGGACATTAATTTGGTTAGGCTCTTTATAATCGTGCTCGGTCCATTCAGTTTTACTTTCTAATTTTGGTTCGTTCCAATAGGCTCCTTTATCGTCTTCATTTCGTTCCTTAAATCTATAATTATAGAATCCTGTGTCATATGGGTCAATAATATAGTACCATGTTCCATTCAAGGAGATTGTTTCCCTTCCTTGAGTATTTGTTATAAGATCGTTCTGAGCTTGAGCGAAGAATAGACAATTAATAGTTAATAAAAGAAATACATTTAATTTTTTCATTGTTTATTTTTTAATTCATTTTTTTATGTTGCTTTCACGAATTCAATATATAAAACCCGATCAGAAGGATAAATAACCCTCAAAATGTTTTAAACTTTTTAAGTCTATCTTTTTTCATCTCTGACAAACTTCTTAACACAAAAGCTAGCTAGTTCAAAATTATAATTATACCCTTTTCTTAATGGTGAAATATTTATTAAATAGATAATTTATATACATATTCGGTGTTTTGAAAACTAAAGGTTTTTTGTCTTGTGTAAGCTTCCCATTACCTTAATCTTATTGAAAAACGAAAAACAAATGTGTTTCGCTTATTCATTGAACCTAGAAATTATAATCTTCATCATTAATCCCATTCTCAAAAACTACAGTATTCTTTCATTAAACATAACATTCTCTTTTATTAGAATATCAATAGGTAAATAGATTTTATCTTTAGGTAATTTATCTTTGAGTAAATAATCTTTCATCAAAAGAATAGACTCGTAACCTTGATCAAAAGGTTTTTGAGAAATTAAAAATGAAACATCTCCATTTTTTAAGCATTCAATATTTTGAGGTGTATTATCAAAACCAATCAATTTTAGTTGTTTTATGTGTAGATCAGATAAGCATGAAACGATATGGGATATCCTACTGGAGGGAATAAAAAGGCCTTTAATTTCAGAATGTTTATCCAGGAAATTGTTTATTTTTTTACGAGTACTCTCAATATCGCTAAAGTTAGCAATGTTTAATAATAAAATTTCAACTTCAATTTTATGGGTTTTAAAATAGTTTTTAAAGCCTTCAATTCTCTTGGAGATCGCATTGTTATCACCGACTTGATGTTTTGATTGTAAAATTAAAAAAGAAGCTTCTTCAGGTACAGACAAATGCATCAGTTTGCCTGAAATAAATCCTGCCATGTAAGAATTCTGTCCAATAAAAATGCTATTTTCAAATTCTTCAAAATCAATATTTAAAAAAAAATATTTAATCTGTAATTTTTTTAATTGGTTCACGATTTTTGAAGTTTCCTTTAAAAACATGGGTACAAATATTACAGCAGATGGATTTCCTTTTAATAGCAAATCGAAGCTTTTTTTGTATGATTGCGGACTGTATTGTTCATATTTAAAAATAGCAACCTCAACCCCTAAACTTTTTATGTCATCAATAGCCTTTAAAATACCTAAATTGGGTAATTCCCAAAAGATATCACTTTCGCTAAATTCGGGAATTAAAACAGCAATTTTATATTTCTTTTGCCTAGCCAAGGCACTTGCAACAGGATTTAAAGTAAAATTTCTTTTTTTGAGAATTTCTTTAATTTTTATCTCAGTTTTCTTAGATACGCCACCTCTGTTATGAATTACTCTATCTATAGTTCCTTCTGATACATTGGCTTCTCTAGCGATATCTTTTATTCTTGTCATTTGTGATTTTTAAAGTATTTAAATCAATCTATTTTCACAAAAATACTTATTCTTCTAAGAAAAATAATAGCAAAAGTTATAAAATTGTTGGCGCACACAATAATTATTTATATTTTCGTGTACGCACACGAATTTGTTTATTGGAAGTGAAAGATTAAAAAAATCAAAAATATATATAGATGAGTAAAGTAATCGTAGTAACAGGAGCTGGAGGCGTATTGTGCAGTGCGTTGGCAAAAGCTTTGGCAAAGCAAGGGCATAAGATGGCGGTTTTGGATTTAAAGCTTGAAGCAGCAGAAAAAGTTGCTGATGACATTAATGCAGAGGGGGGATTTGCAATAGGCCTTATGGCCAATGTTTTAGAAAAGGCATCGTTAGAATCAGCTAAGGCAGAAGTCAATTCAAAATTAGGAAGCTGTGATATATTAATAAATGGCGCCGGAGGAAATCATCCATTAGGAACCACTTCTAATCCTCACCTCTTAGAAGACGATTTGGAGAACACTACTGAAGGATTTAAAACATTTTTTGATTTAGACCCCGAAGGCATCAAATTCGTGTTTAACTTAAATTTTATAGGAACCTTATTGACAACACAAATTTTTGCTAAAGATATGGTTGGGAAAAAGGGATGCAGTATTTTAAATATTTCATCCATGAACGCCTTTACGCCATTAACAAAAATACCAGCTTACAGTGGTGCAAAAGCGGCAGTTTCCAATTTTACACAATGGTTGGCAGTACATTTTTCAAAAGTAGGGATAAGAGTTAATGCCTTGGCACCAGGATTTTTCTTGACAGATCAAAACAGGACCTTACTGACCAATTCAGATGGCAGTTTAACAAAAAGAGGGCAGCAGATTATAGACCAAACCCCCATGGGTCGTTATGGAGAACCTGAAGATTTAATAAGTACAACTTTGTACTTATGTGATGATGCGTCTTCTTTCGTTACAGGCGTTGTCATTCCAATAGATGGTGGCTTTTCTGCTTACAGCGGTGTTTAATTGAAATTAAAAAATTATGGAACAAACATGGCGTTGGTACGGACCCAATGATCCCGTAGCCTTATTAGATATAAAACAAGCAGGAGCAACAGGCGTTGTGTCGGCATTACATAACATTCCAAACGGAACCGTTTGGACGCTTGATGAAATTAAAAAGAGAAAGGAAACGATTGAAAGAGCAGGACTTACCTGGAGTGTTGTGGAAAGTGTTCCGGTGCATGAAAACATCAAAACACGTTCTGGAAATTTTCAGCAGTACATCGAAAATTACAAACAAAGCATTCAAAATTTAGCCGCCTGTAGCATCCAGATTGTGTGTTATAACTTTATGCCTGTTTTGGATTGGACACGTACCGATTTGGCTTTTGAAGTAGAAGATGGCTCTAAAGCCTTACGTTTTGATAGGACGGCTTTTGCAGCGTTTGAATTGTATTTATTACAGCGACCAGGTGCTAATGATTCATATTCTGATGAGGTACAAGCAGAAGCGAAAGCCTATATCGATACGCTTTCAGACGAAGCTAAACAAAAATTAGTCAATAATATTATTGCCGGTCTGCCAGGAGCAGAAGAAGGCTATACGTTGGAGCAATTTCAAACCATTTTAGATACCTATAAAGACATTGATGCAAAAAAGTTAAGAGAAAACCTAGCCTCGTTTTTAAAGGAAATCATTCCTGTAGCTTCCCAAAATGATGTCTTGATGTGTATTCATCCGGATGACCCTCCGTATCCAATTTTAGGATTACCAAGAGTGGTTAGTACAGAAGACGATTATGCCTATTTATTTGAGCAAGTTTCAGACAGATCTAATGGCATTACTTTTTGCACAGGGTCTTTAGGCGTGAGAGCTGATAATAATTTGGTTCAAATTTTTAAACGTTTTGCAGACCGTGTTCACTTTATTCATTTAAGAAGTACAAAGCGCGATGCGAAAGGCAATTTCTATGAAGCCAATCATTTAGAAGGCGATGTTGATATGTATAGCGTGGTAAAGGAAGTCATTGTTGAAGAGCGCAGACGTAAAGCAGCAGGTGTCAAGGACCGATTAATCCCGATGCGTCCAGATCATGGTCACCAAATGTTAGACGATTTACACAAAAAAACAAATCCTGGCTATTCAGGAATTGGCAGATTACGAGGCTTAGCCGAATTACGCGGATTAGAATTAGGGATCTCAAAAAGTTTAATCTAACATTATGATTAACGCAACAAATATTATTACCGATAATTTTTTATTGCATTCAAAAGCAGCCGAAATTTTATATCACGAGTATGCCAAAGACATGCCTATTATTGATTATCACAATCACTTATCACCAAAACTCATTGCAGAAAATCAGCCTGTAAAAAACATTACCGAAGTCTGGTTAAATGGAGACCATTACAAGTGGCGGGGTATGCGTGCCAATGGCATAGATGAAAACTTCATTACAGGTTCAGCTAGTTTGAAAGATAGATTTGATAAATGGTCAGAAACTGTGCCTTACACCTTAAGGAATCCACTCTTTCACTGGACACAGTTAGAATTAAAACGCTATTTTGATATCGATGATATTCTCCAGCCAAGTACTTCCAAAGCTATTTATGAAAAAGCAAATACCGTTTTAGAACATAAAACCCCCGCACAGTTATTAGAAGATATGAATGTTGAGGTGGTTTGCACTACAGACGACCCAACAGATGATTTACAATATCATAAAACAATAGCAAAAGCTAATTTCTTTACGAAAGTATATCCAACCTTTAGAGCAGACGAATTGTTTTTGATTGGGCAAGAAAAGTTTATTACTTACCTGGATAAATTAAGTGCTTCTGTAAATTTTGAGATAAAAAACTATTTAGATTTTATAAAAGCCATCGATGCCAGAATTCTTTATTTTAATGAAAACGGTTGTCGTCTATCAGATTTTGGTGTGGGAGAAGCTTTATTTATTGAAGATTTTTCAGAGGAAGAAGTCGCTGCTATTTTCAATAAGAAATTAGAAGGAGAAGCACTATCGGCCTTAGAGATTAATAAATACAGATCGAGTTTATTCATTTATCTTGGTAAAAAGTATCACGAATATAATTGGGTACAACAATACCATTTAGGACCTATTAGAAATAATAACAGTCGATTAGTAGAACAAGTAGGACTGGATGCAGGCTGTGATTCTATAGGCGATTTTCCTATGGCAGAGTTTATGTCTAGACTTTTTAATACGCTCAATGCCACAGACCAGTTAGCAAAAACGATCACCTATAATTTAAATCCGTCGCAGAACGAAGTGTTTGCCACCATGATGGGAAATTTTCAAACAGGTGGAGCTCCAGGTAAAATGCAATGGGGTTCTGGCTGGTGGTTTTTGGACCAGAAAGATGGCATGGAAAAGCAATTAAATACCCTGTCTAATATGGGCTTATTAAGCCGTTTTGTTGGGATGCTTACGGATAGCAGAAGTTTCTTGTCGTTTCCAAGGCACGAATATTTTAGAAGGATATTATGTGATTTATTAGCTGAGGATTTAAATAAAGGATTAGTTCCAAATGATATTATGTTCTTGGGTAAAATGATTCAAGACATATGTTATAATAACGCTAAAAACTATTTCAATTTTAATTGAATCAACACATAATAAAGGAAACAGATTATGAGTAAACCAATAAAGATTGGCAATTACAGACACCAAATTTCAGGGCTTTTAGCGTTCACAACAATAACAAAGCTTTCAAGAAATTGAATGGTTTTTGTTTTATAATTTGCCCATTATTTCAAAATTAAGCCAATTTAATATTGAATATTTGTTGAGATTAAGACCGTATTTAAAACTTCTTACTTCTGTTATGGTGTTGTTCAGAATCATAAACAACCTCAACAAAGGACTTATCTATTGAATCAAATCTAACATGTGAATTTACAAAATAGGAATTTCATCTAAAATGAATATTTTGAGTAGTAATAAGATAATGCTTATGATTTCATTTTAATTAAGTCTAAGTAATTTACCACGTCCATTCTGGGCATTTATCTTTATTAAGACTTATCAAATAACCAAAACCATCTTGAATATCCCAATATTCTGAATCATCAACATAAACGCAAGATATAGTTGAATTATTTAAAATACTTAAAAGTCTGTTGTATTCAGTTTCAGAAATTAAATGATAAACTTGAAGACAAGGAATATTATTACTATCAAAACAATCACAATCATCAGTTAAACTTGCACTATAAAAAAAGCAAGGTTCAACTTGTTTATCGTCATCTTTACTGCAACTTATCAAGCCAATAAAAATAAAAACTATTGCATAAATTAATTTTGTTTTCATCATTGCGAACTTTAAATTATTATTCAATAACAGAATTAATAAGTCCACTATTTAGATAAGAGTAAGTTAAGTTACATCATTTATTTCAATTGATTACATTTTATTGATTTATAATAATAGTCTAAAGATGAATTTTTTTTATTGAAACTTTCCAGCATACTTATCAAGACCATGACCGTATTTAAAGCTTCTAACCTCTGTTATGGTATTATGTTCAGCATCATAAACCACTTCAACAAAGAACTTATCTATGGCATAACAGTTAATGCGAATGTCTTTAGTAATGTAGTTGTCTAAGAAAGCACCTTTATCCCAAACAGTTGCTTATTTTTCTTCTAATTATAGTTTATTGAAATCGTAAAAGGTTGTTAATTAAGTAAATACTAGATAAGGTTATTATACCAAAACAAAATAACACAATAACAAAAAGATTAAAACCAATTTTAATCACAAAATGTCAAACTATTCAAATTTAAATCTGATTTTTCAAATGTATAAATATACACACCATCTAAATTATCATTTACATAAAATTCATCCTTAAAAATAATTTTTCCATTTGAATAGGTAAAAGTTTGAATCGCCCAGTACTGTCCTCCTTCATATCCTGTTCTATATTTTAGAATATTTTTTGAGTTTTCAATAATGGTGATATGTTCTGTATCTATAGAATTATTAACATGGTAACACTCCCCTTCATATGTCCAATACGCTACCCAAGGGTTGTTTTGGTTGTTTTGAAATTTAAGAAAATCTCCTATGTATGACGGGACATTTTCCCAAACGGTTTTATCTTGACATTCTAAGAAAGTTTGACAAGAGTTGTTTATACTAGTCTCATTATCAGAGTCACTACATCCATTTAAAGCGAGTGCTATACCTGTTAAAATAAGAGCAGTAAAAAGTTGGCATATCAATTTATTGATTTTCATCGTAATAAGGATTTAGAATGTTTTAAATGTAATTAATTGTTAAGTAGTTAACATTGATTTTTATCAATTTAAATCAGGTAACTGATTATTAATAAACTTTAATTATTTAAAACTTTGCAGCATACTTATCTAAACTATGCCCATATTTAAAACTCCTAACATAGTTATGGTGTTATGTTCGGCATCTTAAACGATCTGAATAATAAACTTATCTATGGCATAACAATTAATGCGAATCTCTTAAGTAACATAGTTGTCCAAAAACATTTTTTTAACTCCACACAACAGCCTGTTTTTATTGCTGGTTAAAGAAATATAGACTATAGGAAAACTGACAATAGTCATATTTAATCTGAATAACAATTATTAATTTTGAATTCATAATTTTTTTTAATGTTTACCTCATTAAAACACATACTTTTTTTTAATCTGATCGTGTTTAGTGTAATCTCTGTACACTCGCAAAATACCACGAGTGATTACACTTCTTCCCAATTGATTAGTTATGGGCTAGATGCACCAGGAAGAATGGCTATTGATTCTAATGATTATATATATGTATTAGATGCTGACAAGAAAAGCATTGTTATATATGATGGTAGCGGCGTGTATAAAAGACAAATTATCACTGATTTTAATCCTATTTCAATTGCCGTAAATAAAAATAAACAACTCTTTGTTGGAGACGAAATTACTGGTAACATTTATCTAGTCAATACCGATGGCAGTAAAACTTTGTTCCATTCAGGTACAAAATTACCTAACTCAATGGTTTTTGGATTTAAAAATATTTTATATGTTACTGACAGTGAAGCCAAAGAAGTATTAGGGCTAGATGTATCCGGTAACAACGTACTTCAATTTTCAGATCCAAACTTTACATTTCCGACAGGAATTGCTTTTGATGAAAAAAATAATCGGTTAGTAGTCTCAGAACATGGTGGAATAGGTCCCGAAACGAATACCTATTGCAACCAAAATGGAGGTTGGGCAGTTCGAAATTATGGGCCCAATACTTCAATATATGCATTCGATTTAAATGGAACTTTATTAAATCAATTTGGATGTTTTGGCATGTATGATGGACAAAATCAC
Source organism: Gaetbulibacter aquiaggeris (assembly GCF_044003965.1). Taxonomy (NCBI): domain Bacteria; kingdom Pseudomonadati; phylum Bacteroidota; class Flavobacteriia; order Flavobacteriales; family Flavobacteriaceae; genus Gaetbulibacter; species Gaetbulibacter aquiaggeris. Next base: position 349,918 of record NZ_JBAWKC010000004.1, on the reverse strand, counting down.
CGAATTCAAGGTGTTTCTGTTGGACCATGTGGGAATATTTATGCAGTGGACCCCTATTTAGCTCGAATTAGCGTTTATGATGAATTTGGTAATTTTTTAACCCATGTGGGACAATCTGGAAATGGATCAGGAGAATTTAATCTTCCAATAGATCTCCTCTTTAGTTCAGACCATCGCTTAATTGTGTCATCTATGGATAAGGCCAGTCTGGATATATTTGAAATTGCCATGCCAATACCATCAGCAATTATTAAAACGACTGATATAACTACATGTTCTGCTTCAGTAGAACTGGAAGTTCAATTTACAGGAACAGCACCTTGGACTTTTACTTATACCCTAGACGGACTGAATCCTACACAAATTACGACAAGTGACAACCCATATATGCTAACGGCATCGGCAGGGTTTTATGAAATTACTGCATTAACGGATGGAAACTTAAACACTACAACTTGTTTTAATGGTGGAGCGATGGTAACCTCAAGTATGCAACCAACGGCAACAGTTAGTAACACCACTCTTGACAAATGCACCGATGATGGTTCCGGAATTGATATAACATTTACTGGAATACCTCCATACAAATTTACCTATACGATTAACGATAAGAACCCTATTGAAGTTACTACTACTAAACAGGTTTATACACTCATTCCAAAAACATCTGGACTATATAAAATTACCTCTATTAGCAATGATGCTTGCGGTGGTATTGTCAACAATGGCATTGTAGACGTAGTTGTGAATCCTTTACCCACTGCTGAAATCACTAATGGAAATGTTAGAATTACCATTCCAGAAGGAGGGTCAACAGAATTGACCATAGCATTAACTGGAACAGGACCCTGGACTTTTGTATATGTAATTGATGAGAAAAATTCTACAACGATAACTACCGACCAAAGCCCTTATATGTTAACAGCATCTCTTGAAGGGACTTACGAAGTCGTTCAAATAACCGATGCCTATTGTACCAGTGATATTAGTAAAGGATATCCTGAAGTTGTTTTCGGCACTATTTCAGAACCTGCGGTAGCTACTATGGAAACAAGCACTATAAATATTTGTGAGGGTAATGCAGCGACAATTCCAATTCACTTTACAGGAACTGCACCTTGGATATTTAGTTATACTATTGATGGTACTCCTGCTGGAGAAATTACAACGAGTGAAACCACCTATCAATTAATGACATCAACTCCTGGGGTTTATCAGTTAAGTTCTGTGATTGATGCTTTAAATATTCCAGGAATTTTTTCAGGTTCAGCAGTGGTTATTGAAAATCCTTTGCCAATGATAGACTTAGCGACGTCTTATATACTGTGTGAAGGTGATTCTGTTGTACTTAATCCAGGAAGTTTTGAAAGTTATCTATGGAATGACAATAGTACAAACCAAACACTCACAGTATACAGTTCTGGTTTATATAGCGTCATGGTTACTGACATAAATGGTTGTACAAATACTACAAACGTTGAAGTTATTGTAAATCCTTTACCAGTTTTGAATTTAGGTCCTGATATTATAATTTGTGAAGGTGATTCTGTTGCACTGAATCCAGGAAATTTTGTAAGCTATTTATGGAATAATGGTAGCACAAATCAAACACTCACAGCATACAGTTCTGGTTTATATAGTGTTATGGTTACTGATGAAAATGGTTGCACAAACACTGCAAGTGTTGAAGTTATTGTAAATCCTTTACCAGTTTTGGATTTAGGTCCTGATATTGTTATATGTGAAGGTGACTCTGCCTATATTTTAGATGCGGGTCTTTTTGATAGTTATTTATGGAGTGACGGAAGTACAGGAAGAACCTTGGGAATTAGCTCTGCTGGTATCTATGGGGTAACAGTTACCAATGCATCCGGTTGTTCTACTTCAGATTTCGTTAGTGTTTCTATTTCAACACTTCCTGACGCCTATTTTTATGTTAATTTCAATACATTAGAAGTTCAATTCGTTAATAATTCACTAAACGCAGATTCCCATTATTGGGACTTTGGTGATGGCACTTCCTCTACAGAGGAAAATCCGATTCATAATTATGCGTCCAAAGGGACCTATACTGTAACCTATACAGCTTTGAGCAATTATTGTGGAAGTTCAGTATTTACCGAAACAGTTAATGTGGGCGGAAAATCGACAAGTGAAATTATTGATATCTACCCCAATCCTTCAACAGGAAGTTTTACCATATTAATAAGCCCTAATGAGCCCTTATTAGGTACAATTAATATTTTAATAAATAGCACATCAGGGCAATACTTATATTCCGGAACGTACAATCCCAATATGGTTACCTCTTATAATGGCAACTATTATATTGATGTTAATATAGCCCAATTTACCAAGGGCATATATATTGTTTATATCGACGCTGGTAATTTTGTTGGACAGGATAAATTAATATTAAAGGATTAACCAGATGAAAACAAAACTACACCATATATTAAGTTCTGGATTATTTACTTCTATAATCTTATTCCTGTTTTTAGGTTCAATACATACTGTAAGTAGTCAGACTACTGTAACATTAACTAATCCAAATACGACTACATGGACTGTTCCTGCCGGTGTAACCTCTGTTACCGTTGAGTGCTGGGGTGCCGGTGGAGGTGGTGGATCTTCAGCAAATAATGCTGCCGGTGGTGGCGGTGGCGGTGGCGCTTATAGTAGGTCTTTAAATATTGTTGTTGTTCCTAATACCACAGTTGATATGCAAATTGGAGCTGGCGCACCTCAGTCTTTAAGAAATGGTGACGGTGCTGCTGGTGGTAATACATGGTTTTTAACTTCCGGGACCGTATTTGCCGAAGGGGGTATTGGAGGTCTATTTTCTGGATCTGGAGGTACTGGAGGACTTGCAGCAAACGGTATTGGAAATGATGCCACTTTATCCGGAGGAAATGGAACAAATGGCACAGGAGTCCAAGGTGGCACGGGAGGAGCAGGAGCAAATGGTGGTGGTGCCGGTGGTTCTGGTGGAAATAATATAAATGGTAACCCCGGATCACCTCCCGGTGGTGGTGGTGGTGGTTCCGGTGGCAGAAATAATCTAGGAGGAGCTAGTGCAGACGGTCAAATTAAACTTACTTATACTGTTTCTAATGACAATTGCCCTACTTCAACAAGTATTACCCCTACCGATGCACAAACACTTTGCCAGGGAGATACTTCCAACCAACTAACTGCAAATGTTGCTACTTCAGGTGGTTCAGGAACTCCTACTTTACTATATCAATGGTATTACAATACAAGCAATAGTAACACAGTTTCTGGAGCAACTTTAATTGGTGGCGCAACCAGTCAAACCTATTCACCTTTAACTACAGCAGCTGAAATTGGTACCCGATGGTATTTTTGTGTGGGCTATGCTACCGATAATAATTGTTCACAAACCAATGCAGATCAAACTTTAGCATCCAATGCAGTACAGGTAACTGTATCAGGTACACCAACTACGGCCAATGCAGGAAGCCCTCAAACTATTTGTGATGGAACAGGAGCTACTTTAAGTGCCAATACCCCAACTGTGGGAACAGGAGCATGGACAGTGGTTAGTGGCCCAAATACATCAACAGCTCAATTTAGCAGCACTACTAATCCTGCAGCTACTTTTACCCCAGTAGGAGGTAATGGAAACTATGTTTTGAGATGGACCATCTCCAACGCTCCATGTACACCATCAACATCTGATGTGACCATCACAGTTAATGCTCAGCCCACAACGTCTAATGCAGGAAGCCCTCAAACCATTTGTACTGCAGATAGTGCAACATTGGCAGCCAATACCGCAACTGTAGGTACAGGAGCCTGGTCTATACTCAGTGGGCCAAGTACGTCCACAGCACAATTCATTTCGACCACCGATCCGGGAACTACCTTTACTCCTGCAGGTGGAATCGGTGATTATGTTTTGCAATGGACCATTTCCAATGCACCTTGTACGCCATCATCCTCTACAGTAAGCATCACAGTAAAAGATGTTCCTTCATTGCCTACTATAACAGGCCCAACAACAGTATCAGAAGGCGTTCAATACGTATACAGTATTACGGCGGTTCCTGACGCAACCAATTATACATGGACTGTACCTGGGAATCCCGGCCAATGGTCACTTGATTCAGGTCAAGGTACTAATTCCATTACGGTAACTACTGGATCAAAAAGCGGAGACAATATTACGGTCTATGTAACCAATAGTTGCGGGGATGGACCTATCGCTAGCTTAACGGTTACAGTGACTGTTGCAAGTAATTGTCCCACATCCACTTCAGTGAGTCCATCAGGAATTCAAACGGTGTGTCAGGATGTCGCAGCTACCCAATTAACAGCAAACATCACAACTTCCGGTGGTTCTGGAACCCCAACCTTATTATACCAATGGTATTACAATACAAGCAATAGCAATACTGTAGGTACGGCATCCCTAATTTCTGGGGCAACGGCTTCTACTTATACTCCTCCAACCGATGTGACCACCCTTGGTGATCGTTGGTATTTCTGTGTGGGTTATGCTACTGACAATGGTTGTAGCCAAACCAATGCTGACCAGACTTTAGCTTCCAATGCGGTTCAGGTAACGGTAACGCCTCCTGCACCCGTACAACCCGGTGCTATAAGCGGATCACCTACAGTATCAGAAAATACTAGTGGATTGATATATAGTGTTACAGCAGTGCCTAATGCTACGTTTTACACCTGGAGTGTTCCTGCAGGCTGGACCATAAATTCAGGACAAAATAGCAATTCCATTTCTGTGACTTCAGGAGCAGCCGGTCAAAACGGTAATATTTCTGTATATGCAGGAAATACCTGTGGCAACAGTGCGACGACCACCTTAGCTGTAACTTCTGAAGCTATAAATTGTCCCACATCAACCTCTGTAGCTCCTAATACATTTCAAAATTTATGCGTTGGTGACCCTGCTACCTTATTAACTGCTTCTGTTGTAAGTTCTGGAGGTTCCGGAACTCCTACGATACAATATCAATGGTATTATAATACCAGTAATAGCAATAATATTGGTTCGGCTACCCTATTGGCAGGTGCCACTTCGCAAACCTATACGCCTGATACGTCCATTTCTGAGGCAGGAAATCGTTATTATTTCTGTGTAGGTTACGCTTCAGATAATGGTTGTGGACAGAGCAATACGACCCAAAGCTTGGCTTCAAACCAAGTAAGAGTATTGGTAACACCCATACCAGATATACCGGGAGCAATTTCAGGACAGCCAGACACGACTCCAAGTACATCGGGGTACGTCTATAGCATTTCAGCTGTTACATATGCTACATCTTATACTTGGACAGTACCTTCAGGATGGGCTATTAACTCTGGGCAAGGATCGACTTCCATTTCTGTGACTTCGGGAGCTGATGGGCAAAATGGAAATATTACAGTTACAGCTACTAACGTTTGCGGAACCAGTGCAGCCTCCATTTTGGCTGTCACTTCTACTACAGCCGCAAGTCCGCCCACCATTACATTAGGAGCCATTGCACAAATCTGTAAAGGAACCACAGCGGCCAACTTGCCTTATACGGCAACTACCGATAATCCTGATCTGTATAGCATCACTTTTAACAGTACAGCATTGGCTGCAGGATTCTCAAATGTTGTTGATGCCGCTTTACCCGCAAGTCCTATTTCTATCACTGTGCCTGCTGCAGCTCCAAAAGCTAAATATTATGGGACATTAAAAGTAAAAAATTCAACTAGTGGATACTCCAGTATAGGATATGCTTTAGTTATTGATGTAAATGATATTCCACCAACACCAATTGTTAATGGGAATGCCACAGTGCCGCAAAACAGTACGGGTTTCAAGTATTCGGCCTCAGCCAGTGGAGCAACATCATACACCTGGTCTGTACCTTCTGGATTTACAATTACTGCAGGACAGGGAACAAGTCAAATCACTGTCAGTTCAGGCCCTGCCCAAGCTGCTGCTAATATTACGGTTACTGCAACAAACACCTGTGGTACCAGTGCATCCGGATCAAAAACAGTCGTCATCTCAGTGGCAACAAATCATACCTATTATAATTGTTCGTCCTGTCATATTACGCATAGCGCTCCTGGAATGAGTTTGACCAATGTGTCTGGTAATGATAATTTATGTCAGAGCTGCCATACCTCTACAGGTGCGGCCAGTGCTAAACCTTTTACCGCTGCTGATAATATCAATACTTTTCCAGCTACCGGTGATTCTCATCCCTGGAATGTCAATGCCGTGAATGCTTCTAAGGAAACCAATTTACCTAGTAACTCTCAAATGGCGCTTAGGGTTATTTCGGGTCAAATCATATGTTCTACATGCCATGACCAGCACAATACTTCAGTGGCTTCACCTCATTTGAGGGCAAGTAATGTAGGCGATGCTATGTGTAAGGATTGCCACTCTGCTCGAAATGTAGGGATTTATAGTGATGCTCCATCAACCAATAAAGGGTCCCACCCCGTTGGTATAACCTATAATGGAGGCGATTCAAGATTTAATGCCGCTCCAACCAATACCCAATTAATAAATTCAAAAGTGGAATGTTCCAGCTGTCATGGTGTCCATGATGTGACGGGGTCTTTGGGGTTGGCAGCCAATGGTAACCTTTTAAGAACTACTAACGATGCATCATTATGTACCGATTGCCATACTTATAGTACGCATAATGGTATGGACTGTCTGGATTGCCACCAAACCCATAATACAAACAAAGGAAACATCTATATGGTGAGAAATACTATTACAACCCCTAATAGTGGTAATAAAACTGTAGTATTCACCGCTGAAACCAGTACTAACTCGTTTGCTGATGGTAATGCAACCTATAATGGTGTATGTGAAGTTTGTCATACTTCAACCACGCATTTTAATAATACAGGTACTGCCAGTGATCAGAATCATACGAGTCAAGGTGCAGGAATACCTGGACAAAACTGTACCGTTTGCCATCCACATAGCTCCAATTTCTCGCCTTCAGGAGGTGGTTGTACCTCATGTCATGAATCTACGGCACCAACATTTCTTTCAGCAGTGCATGTTACCCATAAAGATAAATATGCATGTGCAACCTGTCATTTCGGACATGGTAGTGGGGGTACTTCAGAAGGTTCTCATCCAAGCGGAACCATAAATATTGTTTTTGATCCAAATGGAATGGCCACAAGGAATGGTCAGGATGCAAATACGCCTGTATTCAATGGAAATAAAACATGTAGCAACATTTATTGCCATAGTAATGGTAGAACTTCTCATCGTGGTCAGGAAGCTGATTTCGCTACTAATCCATGGAATTCATCAACAAATCCAACAGGTGCTTTTGAATGGAGTTCTACAGTTGGCCCACAACAGGCAACTTACATTACTACTCCAGTTTGGAATGCAGGAACACTAACAGCTTGTAATAGTTGTCATGGCGCGGCCGGTAATATGGAACCGGACTATACCATAACAAATACTGTAGCTGGTCCTGTTACTGGAACAGGTGATGTGCCTCCATTTGATAGCCATACAAGAGGAGCTCATATTTCAAATAGCCAAAACCTTTCAGGTAATGGCTGGAGTCATGTGCAATGTTTCTGGTGCCACAATGCAACTAATGGTAGCGATGCTTCTCCTAATTTACAAGGCACATATGGTACTTCTTTTCACGTAGATGGTGAAAGTTATTTTAGACCGCTTTGGTGGAGTAATGGGGGTACTATGGTTAATACAATAACCTATAGTGCAGAAGGTTCAGCAGGACATTGTGGAAATGGTAAAACTTGCTGGTAATAAAACTAATTTTTTATGATAGCCCATTATAGAAATTTTACAAGGTATCTTCTTGTAGTTTGTTTTTTGTTAAGCCTTATTTCATGTAAAAATGACAAGAAAACAGTTTTATTCGAAGAAGGACATGGTCAGCTTTTTAAAATTATTGATTCAAAAAATCTTGGCCTCTCTAAACTATCAACCATCTTTCAGAATGATGCCTGGACTGTTGAAACTTCCAATTCAGAAATTACAGATGAACTTCTTAATGATATAGATGCCTTAGTTATTACTGGTGCGTTTAAATCAATTACCCAAAATGAAATAGGAGTGATTAAACGTTTTCTTGAGAAGGGTGGAAAACTCGCTGTAATGTTACATATTGGACCACCGGTTGCAGCCTTGCTTCATAATGTGAATGTTTCTATTTCTAACGGAGTTATTCATGAAACCGGAAATTTGATCATTGGAAATGATATCGATTTTAAGGTAGTGAATTTAAACATTCATGAACTCACTAACAATTTGAATGATTTTACCGTTTATGGTGGATGGGCTTTGTTACCAACCAATTCGAATGGCCATGTAGTGGCACAAACCAGTACTAAATCTTGGATAGACCTAAATGGTGATAATAAAGCGGATGCACAGCAATCCTTTGCAACTATTGTGGTCGGTACTTTTGGTTTGGGTGAGTTCGTTGTGTTTTCAGACGATGCCATATTCCAAAATATGTTTCTAAAAGAAAACAATTACGAACTGGCTCAAAATCTTGCACAGTGGTTGGCCAATTAAGAGTATTGTTATTTTACAAAAGCACTACTAAAGTATAAGTTTTTAGCAATTAAATAGTACTCACTTAAAGCGTTTTTACTAATAAAGCCTTGCTCATAATATAGAACAAGGCTTTTAGTCTTTAATAAAAAACCAATGATTATTCTTTTACATTGTACATTTTATTAGTTCGTTCTTTAATGCCTGCGATGACAATAAAAATGATTATCATTATTATGGTTATCCAGGCCCATATAGGGAAGACAGGGGTTTCTCCATTGGCATAAGAGTGCATGCCTTTCGTAAAGTAATAATTCACTCCTAAAAAGGTCATTAATACCGATGCAAAACCAAATATGGCCGCCACATTAAAGATAAACTCACCTTTAATTTTCGGTGCTAATCTCATGTGCAATATAATGGTGTACACAACAGTAATGATCAGTGCCCATGTTTCTTTGGCATCCCAGCCCCAATAGCGACCCCACGATTCATTAGCCCAGACACCTCCAAGAAAAGTGCCTATTGTGGCTAAAAATAACCCGATGGTCAAATTCATTTCATTGATGTGCGTGAGTTCTTTGGTGATCAAAGAAAGACGGTTTGAATTTTTAGGATTTTTAAACAAATAAATACCCATATTAAATAAACCTAATACAAAACCAAGACCCAAGAAGCCATAACTAATGGTTAATGTTGCTACATGTATGATCAACCAATACGATTTAAGAACAGGCTGTAAATTGGTCAATTGCGGGTCATAACTACTATGACTGGCAGTCATTAAGGTAAAGAACGCTAACAATGCGGTGGCTGCCAAAGTAATTTTTGAGTAGCGCATAAAACTGAATCCGGCCAGTAAACTTGCCCAGGACACCAAAATTAAGGCCTCATAACCATTACTCCAAGGTGCGTGCCCTGACAAATACCAACGCATGCCCATACCGTAAGTATGGTAAAGAAAACCTACAGCCAACAGGGCTATACATGTATTTAAAGACCAAGTCAGAATCTTACTTTTCTTTGTGCGTAAATTATCAACAAAGGCTAGGAATAATAATAAAACACTTAACAAACCATATACATTTTTTAAATTGATAAAAATGTTGGATTTATTATAACTTATTTCCTTTTCTATTTTGGTTACTGAAGGAATAATATCTGCCGCAGTACTCTGCCGTTGAATACTTTTAAGATATCCCAATAATTTATCAGCCTTTTTATAATCAGCAGTTTTGGCGGCCTCAATAAGCTCTATAAAATAGGAGCGCATAATACCACTATAATTCAGCACTGGTAATTGCAGATCGTCATTAATAATTTTAAGGGGTCCTGTGAGAGGCTGTTGTGCGAGTTGGTCTTCCCAGCTTACCCATTTATTATTTTCTGAGTTCTGAACTGGAAAAATATCGAGCATATGCCCTTGAAAAGTCATCATAAATATTTCCAACCGCTCATTCACCTTTATAATTTCCTTATCAAATGTATTGCGTTCAGCATCTGGTTTTCTAAAAGCAGTTTCAGCAAATGATTGTAATTTATAGGCGCCTTTATCATTGAAAAAATCGCTAAAAGCTACATATTTACCAGTAATACCAATAACATCTGTAACCGATTTTTCACGTACATAAATAATCTTTTGAGCTTTCCAGAAGTCAGCATTGATAGGCATATCTAAAAAAACCTGCATCGCTGACATTTCCCCTCTACCTGGAATAACAAATTTATCTTTTCTCCCAATTTTATGCATCACATCAATTGCCAATGTGTGTACAGGTGCAAATCGGCCCTCATAATTTTGCACAATCAATTCGCCAAATTTATTGGCATGCTCCTTACTTACCGAGTAAGGGTTTACTTGATGTTCATGCGCTTGCTGTTGCTGTGCAAAAAGTGACGAGGTGGATAGTAAGACTACCAATAACAAGGTCAGCCCTTTTCTTTGCGCTCTGAGATTCCTTATCTTACCCATTAATTCCCAATATCTGGAGTTTTTATTAAAGAGCGTCCAAACAAACCCAATAATCATTAAAGCATATCCTAAGTAGGTAATCCATGTGCCCCAAAAATCATGGTTTACTGATAACACGGTTCCTTTTTCGTCCTGATCATAAGATGACTGGAAAAAACGATAGCCACCATAATCCAAAACATTATTCATGAATATACGGTGGTCTTGTTTAATACCTTTAGTTGGATCAATTAGGGTCACTTCACTGGCATATGACGATGGACTCATGGAGCCTGCATAACGTTCCAATTCAAATTTGCGTAGCTGTAATGAAAATGGTAGCTCTATTTTTTTTACTCCATAGGCTAATTTAAGTGAAATATCACTCAAGGGTACTTCTTGAAAATTATCAATATATCCCGGGCCTCCTAAAATGGTAACTTCTTGTGATGCGCCATTATGCTTCACATCTAAAATTAAGGCCCCAGGTAAATTTTCTTCCGTTGTGCTTTCCACATATTTTACAGTATTATGTTGCGTTATTTTGGTTATTACAACAGCTATTCCTGACCCCTCAGGCTGGTACAGCACCATGGGTGTAAATGCTCCTAAACTATCTTTTTGAATAAGACCTTCTGTCATGGCAGGCATAGCCGCTGTTATAATGCTGGCAGGATAGCTTATAAATAATCCATCCGCATTCTCTGTTATATTTAAAGCGTCAGGACGTTGATTGTTGTTAAATGCTAAAGGCGTATTATGCATCATTTTAATCTCTCCTTCTTTTAACTGAATTTCATGCTGATGTCCTCCGTCATCACTAACCGTTAAATACAGGATGGTAAAACCATTTTCCGTTCCTTCCACATAGGTTTCCTGCGCTTTTTTTAGATAATTTTTATAACTGATTTCTACAGTCCCTTTATTCGCTGTTTTAAGGTCTACTTTAAACGAATTATCAGTGAGCATTCCAAAAGTCAGTAACTGATCAATGGAATAATCCTGTACACCGTCATTAGCTCTTACATTTAAATAGGTTTGATCACTAAAAATATAATTGGAGCTATCTCCTTCCCTGATGTGCATTGTTCCTTCAAATCCTGCATATCTTGTTACACCGGCTCCAATAATGATGATGATAAAAGCAGTGTGAAACAAAAAGCCTGAAAATCTTTTCTTTGTTAACAAATTATAACGTGGGATACTCCCAATAAAATTAAGAATCATCAAGAGCATTAAAAGCTCAAACCATTTAGCATTATAAATTAATATTTTGGCCGTTGTTGTATCATAAGAATTTTCTATAAAAGTTGCCACAGCCATGGCAATTGCAAAGATTACCAGTAAGCCTAGGGTGGTTCTTGGAGAGAAAATTATTTTTAATAGTTTTTTCATAATTGATGTATTTATCCTGATATATAATAACAAAAGTAGCATAAACCACTTTTGATTTTAATGATATTTATCAGGTTATCATAGCTATATTTACTCTATTTTTGCTATATAAACTAGAGATTTAAACCTATTAGCCATGAAATATTATTTAAGTTTAGCACTTGTGATTTTGTTATTACTTGTGTCCTGTAAAAATGAGACAAAAACCGAAACAGCAAATACTGAGGGTATACATAAAGCTACTGCACAAGAAGTCCTTCAAGTAAATCAATATACTTACATACGCGTTTTGGAAGACGGTATTGAAAAATGGATTGCCGCACCAACAACCGATGTAAAAGTTGGAGAAACCTATTATTATGGTAAACCCATGGAGATGCAAAATTTTGAGAGTAAAGAGTTAAACAAAACCTTTGAGACTATTTATTTCATTGAAAAAATAAGTGCCACTGAAGACGATGTAAAATCGCCATTAACTGCCAACCCGCATCCTTTACCTATGGTGCCCAATCAGCAATCAGCCACTACAGAGGCTGCTAAACCTACGATCGATAAAAAGGATGTTAAGGTTAATTCTTCAGAGGGAACTATCAGTATTGCAGAATTATTTAAAAACAGAGAAGCTTATAATAATACGGTGGTTAGGCTTAGGGGAGAGGTTACCAAATATAACCCGGCTATCATGAATGTTAACTGGCTGCATATGCAGGATGGTACCGAGTACAATGGTGAATTTGATCTTACCGTTACCACTACAGCAACCGTACAGATTGGAGATGTTGTTACCATAGAAGGAAAAGTAGCTTTAAACAAGGATTTTGGCGCAGGTTATATCTATAACATTATTATAGAAAATGCCAGCATTATAAAATAATATTGAAATAAAACATATGAAACTTTTAAGATTAGTACTCGTTGTAACGCTATCCCTATTTGGCTTTTGTGCCACGGCACAGGACCCGCATGCCGAAACCGGTTTAAAAAAGGTCATCGTTCAGGAAGTGCTGCAAGTATCTTCTTATACCTATTTGAATGTACTGGAAGGTGAAGAAAAAACATGGCTTGCTGTCCCCACCATGGAGGCCAGTATAGGGGAGGTTTACTATTATAAAGGAGGTATGGCGATGCCTGATTTTCATAGTACGGAACTTAACAGAACATTTGATTCTGTTCTTTTTTTAGGCGCTATTACCAGCGCCGAAGCCATAAACCTTGAGGAAGGTATGGTCGACCCGAATGCACCAAAGGAAGACGTTATACCCGCCAAACAACCCACTCTTAATCAGTTAGAATTAAATATAGATGCTATTGATGGTGGAATTCGTATTGGTAACTTATTCGAAAACACACAACAATATGCAGGAAAGAAAGTAAAAATTGTTGGCGAAGTCACCAAATTCACTGCCAGTATCATGGGTAAAAACTGGATCCATTTTCAGGATGGTACTGCCTTTGATGGGGCTTACGATTTAATGATTACCAGTCAGGAAAACCTAAATGTAGGTGATGTGGTAGTTTTTGAAGGGGTTATTGCAATAAATAAAGATTTTGGAGCAGGATACTTCTATAAGGTTATTATGGAAGATGCTGTTTTAGTTAAATAATTTAAATCAAAAACAAGCATTAATAACTTATTAGGATCAAAATAAAAAGACCGGCATATATAGCCGGTCTTTTTAAAACCATATCATTTTGAAACCTTTATAATTGCCATTGCTTTACTATCTGGCATAACTTTGTTCTTTATGGCAACCTGTGGCACAGGTACCTCCATTCTCATTTTCAATATAATTTAAAGGCATATCCCATCGTCCAAATTTAACCGTAGTGGCAATTAACTTGGTATTGTTGGCCGCATGGATATCATGACAGGATGTACAATTACGTCCTTTTTCTTTATTGACGTGTACATAGTGTAAATTACGATCTCCCTGTCTGAATTCCGTACTTGTACTGGTGGTTTCCAGGTTAAACAGATCGGTGTCATGACATTGGAAACATAAGGCAAAATTATCTTCAATTCCTTTAACATAGATACCTGCAGTATAGTCTTCTGTTAATAGTTTTTCTCTTGCTGATAAATGCGGATCGTGACAAGAGGTACATTTTGAATTTAGGGCCCTGTGTTCATAGCTGCTTTGGCTGAGGTGCTTTTCAATATTGGCTATGAGCGTACCGTCTTCCTTTTTAAGTATTTTGTTATGGCAGTTCAGGCACAATGTCCTGCCAGTGTCTACCAATAGTTTTTTCTCGGCTGAAGCGTGTGGCTCATGGCACTGTAAACAGGCGCCTTCTTCAAAAGATGCGGTATGTACCGATTTTGCCGTGGCCCTATCTTTATCCATATCACTATGGCAGAAAAAGCACATGTCAGGAGCTGAAGTAAACACCAGCTTTTCATTATTGGAACTATGTACTTCATGGCATGTTGTACATTCGCCGTTTTTAACAGGCTTGTGTACATATTTTAAGCTGTGTGCTTCCTTATGCTCTGTATGGCAGGAGTAACAGAGGTCGGCCCCTTCGGCAAAATAGTTAAATGCCGACACATCTTCTACTGGGTGTTCTTTTCCATTGGGCTCGTGGCAACTGGTACAATCGGTAGCCGCAGGCCCGTGTAAGATGTCTTTTTTTATGGTGCGTTTGTGACAGTTTGTGGTACAATTGTCTGTACTGCCATTCTGACCCAATAAAGGCAGACTAAACAACAGAAAAAAAGCCAGAACGGTTGTTCCTATGAGGTGTATTTTATTGACATGCCGGCAGTTTGTTGTTGTAGTTTTCATAATCTTTAGGAATTATATATAAAGTTAAAAATTTCTAGTGATTCTAAGGTTAATAGCATTAAAATTATAGTCTTCAGTAATTAAATATTCTCTTCTGTAAAGATCTAACGATAGGGCTATAGTTAATTTGTTGAATGAGGTGGAAAATTCTGCCCTTGAGGTAAATAGATCCAGGTCAATGCCCACGCCCTCCTGTTTTCTGTAACCCGCTGTGGCAATCAATTTGGTAGTGCGATTGAACTGATAGGCCAAATTTCCCGAAGCACTGATAAATAACTGGGTTCTGTCTTCCTCACCAATCATATCATAATCCTTAACATTGGCATTGATGACATAGCTCAACTTATTATTTAGTCTGCCATTGATATTTAAAAAATAGGAGTTCAGTTTATAAGGGACAATGGTAGAATTATAGTGGTCTTTTTCTGCACCCAACTCTATGCCGTCATAATGAAGCCGTATTCCAATAAGGTTTTGATTGGTATAATTTAAAATATCGGTATTCGTGACATTAACATCTTTATAATCTATATTAAAATGCCTGTAGTACACATTAACTAAATTATTAAAGACACTGAGTTGTGAATTAAACTGATGGTTTGTTGATGTAAAACTGAAACTTTCCAGGCTTTGGCTTGTAAAATCGAGGTAAACCTGGGTGTTATTTGGGATCAGCCCTCCTGGTAAGCGCTGTATTTCATAAAAGTTATTGTTATTTATGAGAATATAATCCAGGTTTTCCTGATAAATTAAGGCTCCCGTAATATCTTTTACCACGATGGTCTCTTCAAGCACATTGGGGTAAGGTATGATGGTCACTTCGGCATCGTTAAGCACAAAAGATTCATTAAAATAGGATATGTCAATTGGTTTACTATCCCTGTCCAGTTTATTAATTGCATAATTGTAGGATAAGGAAAGTTTACTTTTATAGGGGAGTGTCTTGGTATATATAAAGCCAGCCCTTAAAAAGTTTGATAGTTCTTTAAACGCCGTTTGTTTTGTGTTTCTGGATTCATAAGCAATATAAGAGTTTAAGCTCTCATAGAGTTTATGCCTTAAGGTCCCGGTATAATTGATATTATCAATCTTTTGATTATTTTGATCAATTTTATTAAAGTTAAACATACCTGCAAAGTCTAAATTGTATGGCAAAGCATACCTCAGGTTTTCATTTACACTAAAGCGTTTATAGGGGTTGAACCCTGTAGTTTCCATATTTGATATATAAGAGTTAAGTGATTTATCCTTCTTCCTGTCAAAATAAATGCGATCGCTTAAATTTAGTGTTGTGGTACTTAACGCATTAGTATAAACCCCTAAAAGGGCATTAGTAAAACTTCGCTGTGAAAATTTTAAATCATGGGTATCAAAATCGCTAAAAGACGTTTTTGTGGTTAGGATAAGTTCATCCCCTTTATTTGTAAAGGTACGGTTAAAGGGCTGTTGCTCCTGTTGCCTGTCAAAATTTAAATATCTTAAGTGTAAAGGTGCAAATTTGTTCCTAAAATTGATTTCACCTCCAAAATCTAAGCTGTTATTTTTAGTTTCACTAATAGCTTCAGCATTGGAATAGGAATTCATAAGATTTAAAAATGTTCGAAAATTCAATCGTTTTTTTCTAAAAATAGCGGTGCCCAATCGTAATTGTCTGGATACCGATTCCAGAGCATAATCGGGCTGTAAAATGGAATTGTTTTGCCCGGCACCAGGAAAGTACGTACCCCCCACATCTAAGACGATAAAATTGGGATGCCAGAAATACGATCTGGCATTCACATCCAGTCTGCCTGACCAAAATGTATTTTCAGTTTCATTATCGGTACCCACTGTTTTAGAACCGGTATTTCTATACGTACCTAATAGTTCCAATTTGCCATTAAGGTCCATCAGGTTCCAGAAGGCAGGCTGATACACATTCTGTGCATAAGTACTACAGATAAACATTAAACCTAGTATGGTCACTCTTAACGGTTTCACTGCTTATCTGTTTTGGTTAAAAGAAACGTTTTATTGCTGCCATGTGGGTTATGGCAGTCTGTACATTGTTGCGCTCTTGCCTCTGTATGTGCTGTACTCTTATCTATATCTTTCTGATTATGGCAATCAATACACAGCCCATTCCCCGTTATTTTTAATAAATGCGTTTGTTTGGAGTTATGACTCTCATGGCAGGAGGCACATAAGCCTGCCGCTACAGGGCCATGTACATAAGTGTGGTTGGTATTATAATTGTCATGGCATTCAAAACAACTGTTTTTGTTTAAAAAATGAGACGTGCTACCGCCATGTGCATTATGGCAGGTTAAGCATTGCTTATCGGCAATGGTTTTATGGATATTAGTAGCTTCTATATACTCTTTATTATGACAGTTGTAGCACAACTCGTTATCGTTTTTTAATAAAAGTGCTCTATTTTTCGATTTGTGAGGATTATGGCACTGCGAACAATAACCTACAGCTACCGGGCCATGTAAGATCTGATACTGGTTTTCAAAGGCATCATGACAGGTGTAACATAAGGCTTTGTTTTTAGCCATTGTCTGACCTCTTGTGAATTTTTGATGGCAAGTATTGCATTTTTTTTCCTGAAAAGGTTGATGATAGATTACTTTTACTTTTTGTAAAATACTATCCCGTTTTTTATATCCGGTTGAATCAATATTTTTAATATCTAATTGGTTTCCTTTTAAAGGATCTGGTACTCCATCAAAAAAAAATGATTTGACATTATAACTGCTTTTAGGGCCGCATGACATCATAAGGAGTGTGCAAACAAGAACTTTGAAAACTATGGTATATACATTTTTAATCATGGTGTACACCTGGTTATGCTTTTATAAGCATGGCAGCTATTATTATGTTATAACAGCACTACTCAATACGTCACTATTTCTTAAGTTCAATTCTTCCATATACAGAAACTTTATCAGGGCCATACTGGTTGGTCACCAGTATTAAATACTGTAAGGTATAGCGCGGATCTACCAAATCTTCAAAATAGGTTGTGTTGCTATAATCAATGGTAATTTGTGCAGGCAGATACATATCGCCAGGACCTTTATAGGGCCCGCCAAAGAACATCAATAAGTCACCGTCTTTATTAAAAAGCTGTGCATTCTCAAAGGCCGCATCCAGTACATACACATGGTCCTCCTTATCCACCGCATTCCCTTTGGGCCGTGTAAATTGGCCAAATCCTTTACCAAGGGCTCCAATTTTTTTTAAGAACTCACCCTTAAGGGAGTAGACTTTTACCGTAAAATCACCTGTATCGGTAATGTAAATGTTGTTATTGGAGATGCTTATGGCGGTGGGCGAGTAGAGCCAGTCGTCATTACCGGCCACACTGTCCGGAAAATAGCTTAAAAATTCTTTAGTCGTTTTATCAAAGATGTTGACGCGGTTATTTTGTATATCGGGCACATAAATTTTATCGCCCTTTACAGCGACGTCAATAGGCCTGTAATTCACCTCTTTCCCAAATTCTGTCATATAATTAAAATCGGTATCATAAACAGAGATCACACGTTGCAGCGGATTTGCAAGATAGATAAACCCCTCACTATCAACAACAGTGTTAATGGCCTGGGCCACCCCTTTTTTTAGTTCTGGCTGTAGCACTTTAAAACTTTTAGCTTCCAGATCAATTATGTCTATGGTATTGTTACCCAAATCGCAAATATAAATTTTACCCTTACCAGTAGCAATACCATAGGGTTTTTCAACTTTTAAAACTGTTTGTTCGCCCACAATGGAAGATTTAAATGCTGACTGTACCGCTTCAATATCGGTCGATTTGCTAAATGCTCTTAAAAACTGTACACGAGCCGTATCAGGTTCCTGAGGGTAAAATATGGGTTTGGTTTGGGTTAGCTTAACATCTGCTATTTTTGGTGCACATGAGAATGCGAAAATATACATACACGTCCCTAATAGACAATATTTAAAAAAAATCAGTTTAGTTTTCATACTTATAATTTAATGAGCGCTCGAAGATTACGCAGTGATGCTTAACTGTAAAGGTATTTATTCCCTATCTGGAAAAGTATGATATATATCAACTTTTTGCCTGTAATAAGCGTCTACCAACGTTTAATTTTAAAGTCTATAAAGCATAAAAAAAAGGCAAATACCATTTGCCTTTTTTTTATTAATTAATAAGATGTAATTATTTGTTATGACAAGTTAAACATAGGGCACTTGCAGAATTACTCATTACTAAAAAAGCACCATTTGTATCATCATGAGCATTATGGCAAGAAGCACATTCTACATTATCGCCAAATAATAAAGTTGAAACTGCAGTTGTTACAGCAGGGTCATATAATCCACCATCAGCAGTAAATAAAGCAGTATTATAGGTAAAAGACACAGGATGATGAGTTGTTAGATTTGTGCCTAGAAGTGCAGTACCAGTTATGGCGTTTCCAGTTGCATCAGTAGTTTGACCATAATTTGCTAAGTCCACTGTACCATCATGACATCCTAAACATAATTTAGATGTGCCCGCTGGCTGTGTTATAGTAGCGTCAGAATCAAAAGTAGAAGATACTGTGCTTGAATATAAAGTGTAATCTGCTACTGATTCAGTATGGTTCCATAATGGTCCGTTTGCTGATATAGCATTGTGTGGGGTATGGCAAGTGATACAGACTTCATCAGTACCAGTATTCCAAGTTGCACCTGATAAATCATGTGCAGTTCCAACAACTGATTGAGCAAATGCAAATGTCGCGAACATTGCAAAAGCAAGAGTTAATAAATTTTTTGTTGTTTTCATAATACTTAAATTTAAGATTGTTGATTATATATAGATTAAAAAATGGTTAATTAATTGTTTATTAATTGTTTATAAAAATAACAAGATGTCTCTAAAAAAAACATGACATTTGTTAGCTTTTTTATATATGATTATATTTTGTTATAATTAGTTGTGTAAAAATATAACATGTTGAAAAACAATATAATACACGGTTAGAAAGCGGACCTTTTAGCGACATTTTTTTTATTTATGGCGACACTTTTTTTTATGAAAATCATAAAGCATTGATATGCAGTCAATTGCATTATTTATAATGAATTTAATTAAGCCAAAAAATGGGTGAATTCTTTTAGTTGGCCCAAAAGTTTTGGAAAAAGTTAATTTAGGTAAAAAGTTTTTTTGTAATTATAATCAACTTGTTAGGTTGTAAAATTAATGTATAAAAGAGATAAAAAACTGTTAAGTTGAGGTGCCAAAAGGGGCGTAGTCTGTTTGGAGATTTGATTCATGAGATTGCCACGCCCTATTCCAGGGCTCGCAATGACGGTTCCTTTCCGTCACTGCGAGGAGTACAGCGACGTGGCAGTCTGTATAATGGGGTGTTCTGATTCATGAGATTGCCATGCCCTTTTTCAAGGGCTCGCAATGACGGTTCTTTTCATAAGATTGCTTCACCCTAAAGGGCTCGCAATGACCAATAACGTCACTGCGAGGAGTACAGCGACGTGGCAGTCTGTTTATTTGGAGTTCCGTTTTGTGAGATTGCTTCGCCTCGCTCGCAATGACGGTTCTTTTCATAAGATTGCTTCACCCAAAAGGGCTCGCGATGACGTTTAACGATAGGCAGATTGCCATACTTCGTCTACGCTCAGTATAAACTCAGGCTCTCAATGACAGTTCAATTAATAATCATCGCCCTCGGCGCTATGGGTATAATTGACCACACCATGAGGGTCGTGACAGGTCATAAAACACTTTTTCTGGTCGAGGTCGATCATACGGCCATTTAAAGGGTTGGGCTGTATGACGCTTTGGTCAAAATTAATGCCATAGGCGTTTTCGCTCAAGGTACCGCCTTCATAACCATGGGGATCATGGCAGGCATTACAACCTATGGTTTCCATAAAATGACCTTCACTCATTTGGGTATGGATATTGGTGACACTATTGATTTCGTGACACTCAAAACATAAGGTGAAATTAGCCTGTATGAGTGATGGCCAGCTTTTACCCAATAGCGGGGTTCGTTCGGTATTGTAATTGGCCTTTAAAATTCTGGGGTATATGGAGCCATGGGGTCCTGCGGGTGCGTTTTTTCCATCACTGGCATGACAGGACGAACAATAAATTTTACTGTTACTATTGTAAGGTGCTATTAAACCTCTTGGGTTTGGGTTATTGCCTTCCTGTATAACCGGATGCATAGAAATGTTGTTTGGATCGAAATCCAAACGTGTATTTGCTGAGCCCAAGTAACGTTGGGTATGTTGCGGTGTTACAGGATTATCAGCATGACATTTAAAACAGATCTCATATTCGTTTACAGCGGGATATATTTCCATACCCGACTGGCTAATGCCATTAACACTGGCATTGGCTCCACTTACAAAAGGTGCCTGGGCCAATAATTCATTGGTAGCATGGGCATTGTGACAATCCACGCATTCCACATGCTTGGTTTTGTTCAAATTGGACTCCACAGGATCATGAATACCGGTATAGGCATATACATCATGACGGTAGGGTTTGGTTAAATCTGCCTGTATATTGGTTTTAGCGGTATTCCCATTATGACAATCAAGACAGTTATCCTCTTCGGCTTCCCGTTTGAGTAAGCGTTCTTTACCATTGGCATTGTGGGTATCATGGCAATTAGAACATCCATTTTGTGTTACGGTATTATAAGGCGCATCCATATGTGACCATGGGTTTGGCGCAATGCCATTCCAGCTAACCGTAGCAGTATTATGGCTGCTGTTACCCCAATAATTGGTATCATGGCAGGTAAAACAGAGCTCGGAAAACTCATTGGTATGCTTTAAAAAATTACCTTCCATATCTTTATGAGGATCGTGGCAGGAGGTACATTGCAGTTTGCTGTTACTATCCAGAATATCGCGATCCAAAGTTACCGGGTCTTTAAGTTGCCCATCGGTTGCCGCCAGTGAGGCATCGTATATAAATGAAATAGGATGGTCATCAGACAGATCTGTACCCAGATTACCCCGTTTGGTCATACTATGGGCAAAAGACATGCTGTTCGGGTTTTTATAGGTATTTCCTAGGGCCACGGTCCCGTCATGGCAAGACAGACATAGCATGGAACTACCATCGGGTTGCCCTGGTTTGGCATCGAGTGTAGAGCTGTCGTATAAGGTATATATTCTTCCCGAATTTTTGCGATTCCACAAGGGTGCTTTAGGATTTGCAGAATGTGATGTATGGCAAAATATACACACTCTGGAATCATCCAACGATTTGATATTTCCTTTTCCGGAAGTAGATAAATTATGTCGCGACTGATCTACTCTCCCTTGTGCCAATACTGGGTTTAAAGGAAAAATAACTAAACCAATTATTAAAAGGATCAATCGTTTCATTCAATATAGTTTAAATCAAATATCTGTATTCTTGAATTATAGCTGTCTGCAATATAGATGTGATTATTTTTGTCTATAAAAATACCTGAAGGCATCCAAAACTGATTTATGTCACGCCCTTGGGCACCAAAATTATACAGGTAATTACCCTTGTTGTCAAAAATTTGAACCGTATGAAATAGCGCATCTACCACATAAATGTTACCATAACTATCGGTCGCAATCCCTTTTGGGCTGGCAAAAAAGCCGGTACCGTTGCCATTTTCACCAAACTCAAAAATGAAGTTGCCGTGAGCATCAAAAATCTGAATGCGATAATTTAGCGCATCTACAATGTAGGTATTTCCATCAGAGCCAATGCAAATAGACGTAGGGTAGTTAAACTCCCCTGGTACGCTCCCGCGTTGCCCAAAGGTTTTAATGCGTTTACCCGTAATATCTAAAATAGATATGCGATGAGCGCCTGTTTCTACCACCCAGATCTGGTTGGTACTGTTATTAAAGGCAATACCGGTGGGCTGGGTAAGCTCTAAGTTGCTGTTAAGTTCTGTCACTTGTTTTCTGTCTGCTGAAAAGATAAAAATCTTATTAAGTTTAGAATCCGTGAACAAAATCCGTTGATCCGTTAGAATACAGGCTCCAACCAATGAGGGATAATAGGTTTCATCTTTTCGTAGAAATTTTGGGATTTCCAGATCATTGTCTTCAGAAATAAATATGGTACCATTACCCTGATCGAAAATGATGCAGTCTCCGTGGTCAAAACCAATGACATCAACAGGTTTTTGCAAGGTGGTTACCTCATTTTTACCAAGGAGCAAACGTTTGAACCAGCCTTTGTTGGATTTTTTAAGGTCTTCTTTTAAATGTGGGATTTGATTGACCCAACTTACCGTATTGGTGGCGTAAAAATCAAGGACATCAACATAGGTGGTGTCTTGTGCCTGACTCTTTTGTAATACAAAGAGAAGTAACACTGAAAACAGGATTGTACCATATGTTTTAGACAATAGCTTCATGTAAAAGCGTTATTCCTGAATATGTATTCACTTTGGAACAGATACCAGTAACTAAACAAATTTATAGGAATACTTTAAATAATTCTCTGATAATTGTCATATTCATTGATTTTGAATTATTTTAAATTGCAGTATTAAAGATTTGTAGCTTGTTGTGCTCATAATTTAATTTTAAAAAAAATGTTATTCTAATTTCAAACGAATGAAGGCTTTATATTGTTTTATTATTATGTCTTGTTTTTTTATTAAAAACCATGCTCAAAATAATTTTGTAAAACTTATTGAAAGCCAAAATGTTCCGGTGATTATTGATGGAGAACTGGCTGAACAGGAATGGCTCAATGCTCAGGAAATTTTAATAAAAGGAATAACGGATAGAGAAGTGAGTGTTTTATTAAAATATGATACGGATAACTTATATATAGCCTTTAGAAATTTAACCGATTCGCAAAATATTAATTTTAATGCGGAAGTCTTGATCAATACCAATACTAAAGAGTCTACCTGGGGTGAACATTGTTACTGGTTCCATTCGTCCTATGGTAATTGTTCTGCTATTGGGCAGTATTATTATTGGGACAATTGCACCACAGAACCAACGGGATGGATAGCCAATACCTTTCCTTTTAAAAATGGTAACAACAATATGGAATTTAAGATTAGCTTTTCCAAACTAAACATAACTCCTAAAAAAGGTGAGCAATTAAAAATAGCCTTTAAATTAAGTGATCCTTTGGAACAACAGGTTTACTGGCCAGATGCTGCGTTTATTGGAGATCCATTGACCTGGGGCCTTATTGAGTTTTAATAATTAATCAAAAAGAAGGTGATCTATTGATCACCCTCTTCTTTCCGGTTGGGTAAGAGTAAGATTTTAAATAAAATATCCAACACAGAATTTAGAAACTTGTTCAGCAATAAGTTTATCTGGTTTTGAACATGATATCAGATCTTCGGGGTTGCTCATTAATTTTCGCATAACCTGATTGGTAATATCCTTAATTTCTTCTGCTTCTTTATCGGCTTCAAAATATAAATTAACCTCTTTGGTTATGGCTATTTTATATTGGTGCAATACCTCTCTTAAAGGTGCTTCATGTAACCAGGTGCAATATTCTGATAGCTCATCAGCTATAATTTCACTCACTTGATCAATTGCCAAAAACCGTTTTTCTTTGGCTTCTTTAAGATTTTCAGAGATCGTATCTAGATCATAAAATTTAATATGTTCAAGATGCGCCAATGCTCTGTCAATACTGCCTTGTACAGTTAGATCTATAAGTAGCACTTTTTGTTTGGTAGCAGGTATTGTTTTAATAAGATGCTGGTAATTACTTACCGCACTGATGATCACATCAAAATCACCTAGTTTGTTTTCCAGAACCTTATTCCAGTCATATACTTTACAGTGGTGTTTTATAGATAGGTCTATGGCTTTTTGGGCTGTTCGGTTAGTGATGTATATATTTTTGAAATTGAATTTAGAGTTATACTTAAACAATTGTTGTACAATATCGCCGGCCCCAACAAACAAAATACGTTTGTTTTTTACCGTTGATTTTTCAAAGGCATCTCTTGCAATTTTCAGAGATTTATAGGCTAAAGAGGTGGTACCATCTCTAAACTGCGTTTCATTACTAATACGCTTATGGCATTTAAAAACCGCTTGTATGGCACGTTCCAATAAGGAACCCTGCATATGATGGGCTACTGCAAATTGATGCGCTTTTTTAATTTGATGAATGATCTCTGCATCACCCAGTACAGAAGACTCTAATCCTGCTGATACTTCCAGTAAATGGTTCACAGTGGTTTCGGTATCATCGCTTAAATAGAATAGATTTTTGCCAAAGCTTGATTCTTGATGGCCTTTAAATGTTAATAAAAAGTCTCTAATTGCGCTTGCTGAAGTATTAACAGACTCAAAATAGAGTTCGGTTCTGTTACATGTAGCCAAAACAATGATACCTGAAAGATCATTAAATTCTTTTCGCAGGACGTTTACAAAACCACTTATTTGTTCATTTGAAAACTGGTAATGTGCTCTTTGGGTAACCGTGGCTGTTATATGTGAAATACTTATATAACGTAAGAATTTTTTCATTAAAAATAATTAAAAGGTTTAGTTGTTAATTTATTAAAAATTAAAAATTATGCCTTAAAGTCTCTTTAAATAATTAATAAGTAACCAACGATCTTTTTCTTCTGTAATTTTCGTTTCAAAACTTGGCATATCGTCTCTTCCAAAAATAGTTTTATAGTACAAAGCACCATCAGTTTGTTCTTTAAAAGAAGCTTCGGTGAAGTCACCAGTGGGAGTATCTAAGCCTTCTGCTTTTGGACCATCACCTTTACCTTCACTACCATGACAAGATTTACAATGTTTATTATATAATGTTTTACCAATATTTTCTGCATCTGCGTCAGACGCAAAAGGGTTTTCTAATTTTTGGTATTTAGCTGGTACTTCCCAAGGATCTTGGACGCTATTCTTTAATATAGTCGTTGATAAAAAAACTAAGTTCCCAACGAATATAGCCGATATAATTACAAATAATTTGCTCATTTTATTGTTTAGTTAAAGTTGTTGTTGAAATAGTTAAATTTGCTAAATGTAATATCTATAAACGAAATATTTTATGACAAAAGTCAGGTTTAGTAACAAATGTTACATAGTATTGACATGACGATATTATTTTACTGGAATATTTGCAAATCATATAAATAAAGTCTGACTTAAAAATCTGATATAGTTCCTAATAATTAAGAAGAATTAATTGTTTTGTAATATTTTTTATAAATATTTAAAAAAAACTATATCTGAGGTGGTAATGAAAAATTGACATTTCGCTATTGTTTCACCAAAATATTTTCGAAGCATTAAAACTTAACTATGGCCTATAAAATCTGTTATAGGTTTGAACCCTATGATGCTCCAAAACTCTTATTAACACTGGATATTTTTAGAAGCAGTTGATTGATATCGGCGGTTTGAACTTTTTTAATTTGAAAACTGTATCTATAATTCTTTTTTTTATCATTTGATGGTAAATTTATAAATACAGGTAGAATTGTATTCATCATCAGGGTTTAATATAGTTGAAGGGAAACTTGTTTGATTTGGACTGTCTGGAAAATGTTGTGTTTCTAAACAAAAGGCAGTTCTATATTCATAAGATAAATTTCCTTTCCCAATATTTTTTCCACCTAAAAAGTTACCTCCATAGAACTGCAACCCTGGTTCATCTGTAATGACTTCCATTATTCGACCCGATTTCGGTTCAATTACTTTTGCTGCCACTCTTAATCCTGAACCATCCAAAACATAGTTATGATCGTATCCAGAGCCAAATTTTAATTGTTGGCTATTGGCATCTATATCTTTTCCTATTGGTTTAAGTGCAGTAAAATCAAATGCTGTATTTTTAACTTCTTTATGTTTTCCTGTTGGAATTTGTTCTTCATCTATCGGAGTGTAGTATGCTGCATTAATTTGTAATAAATGATCATTAATACTGCCTTTGCCAGCACCACACAAATTAAAAAATGAATGATTAGTAAGGTTAACATGAGTTGACTTATCAGTAGTTGCTGTATAGTTGATTTCTAACTCATTGGTATCGGTTAGTTTATAAATAACCGTAACATTTAGATTACCTGGATAGCCATCATCACCATCTTTAGAAAGATATTCTAATTTTAATTCTGAATCTGATAATTGATTGGCATTCCAAACTACATTATGAAACCCGTTTTTTCCACCATGTAAATGATTGGCACCATTGTTAACAGTTAAGGTGTAGATACTATCATTAAGGGTAAACCTCCCTTTGGCAATGCGATTGGCATAACGTCCTATCAAGGCACCAAAATACCGTCCTTTTGGTTTTAAATAGGGTTCCAAGGTTTCATAACCTAATACAATATCATCAAAGTTACCATTCTTATCAGGTATCCACAAACTCACTATACGACCACCATAATTGGTGATTTGAGCAGTAAGCCCGCATTTATTTTTTAAAGTAAACAAATTAACCTTTTTGTTTTCAATTACTCTTGAAAAGTTTTGCTTGTCAATTAATTTTAATTCTGGTTGTTTCCTGCTGCAGGAAAAACTTATTACCATTATTATTATAGAAACATATATTTTACTCATCTATTTTATTGGTTCTAACGCCTGCTATGTGGAGTTTCGTTCTGGGTTTTATATTATGTGAATTTATTCACAAATAAATTAAAAGACAAATAGAACATAATCAAATTACAATAACTATTGTTTTGGAACGTTTACGCTCGATGGGCGGCTTAAGCATACTGCCAAAACACACTAAAGCCTTGTCAGAACTACGAAATCAACTTGTTTTAACACGCCTAACATCTACAATATATCAATATCTGATTTAATTATAGTTAGTATAATAATTACATGAAGTTTTACGCTATTTTAGATCAATAAAAAGCAAAAAAATATGCCTAAAAGGAATTTCTTCCTGTTAGACATAATCAAGTTATTAACGGTTGGTTGGTTGATAGCATTACAATATTAGCCATTAAGAGTGAAATTTACAATACTCAATTTGAGTAATTTAATGTAAGAAAAATAAAATAAGATATATCGATAAGCATATAAGCACAAGATATTATAAGTTGTGCTCTAATCAATAGAATTCACCTTTATTTGTAGTGTTATTCACTGTGGTTGGTTAATAGCTATAAAGAGAATTGTTCTGCTTAGGATGATTCTCTTTTTTTTTGCTCTATACTTACAATTCTTAACCTAACGAAAATCATTTAATACCTACAATCATAATTGTATTTTTAAATACTAACTTTAAAATATTTAATATGAATGATGCATCAACATTTGCTTACCCTTGGCACTAATAATTCTTTTTGTAGCATTCTTAACAATCTTTCTTATCTTTCGTTCTGTAGTATTATGGTATTTTAATCTTAATAAGATTGTAGAAAAGCAAAACAAAATAGATATAGTGCTGAAAGATATTTTAAACGAATTGCAGAAAAAACAATAAGAAGTGAAGTAAATATTTCGATAAAGAATAAATTAAATTATGAAAAAGATAGTTATTGTATTTACATTTTTTTTAATTATTGGTTGTGAAAAAACTCCAAATTATGAAGAGTTAGCTATTGAGAAGATAAAGGAG
This sequence comes from Gaetbulibacter aquiaggeris, assembly GCF_044003965.1. NCBI lineage: Bacteria > Pseudomonadati > Bacteroidota > Flavobacteriia > Flavobacteriales > Flavobacteriaceae > Gaetbulibacter > Gaetbulibacter aquiaggeris. Next base: position 321,698 of record NZ_JBAWKC010000004.1, on the reverse strand, counting down.
GAGTTAGCAGATCCAAATTCATTTGAGTTAATAAAAATAGATAGGGACACTCTTAAATTATCTGATTTATATCTAACTACAATTCAAAGTAATAGCGATTTGGCAGAAAAGACATTACAGTACTTTGAATCACTAAATAAAAGTAAAGAAATGTACGAGAAATATAATGACTCTTTAGCAGGAGCAAAACTAGCCCAAGCCAAAGTGCATATAAAAAGAGCAGAACAATTTAAAAGTGAAGCAATGAAATTTGATTCAATAAGGAAATCTATTATTGGCACTCCAAAAGACTCTATAGTATCTTTTTATTTTTTTGTCAGAGGATATTCTATGTCAAGAAGTGGTTATAAAACAATAAGTGATTGGCAGGTAACATTCAATAACAATTATGAATTTTTGAGTTTAGTTAGATCAGAATAACTGAATTACTTAAAAAATAATAAAAAGAAGAAAAATACTTTGATAAAGAATAAATATGCCTGTCGCTTTTGTTTTGTGTAGCTTTCGCTCAAGGCTCTGATAGAAGAGCGTAGACAAGTTCAATATACTTATAAGAATTTAGAGGTTCTGTACTAATAATTAACTAACACTCAAATAAACATCTCTTTTCAGGTCAATAGCCTATCAACGTGTTCTATTTGGTGTTTTTATAATTTTCAAAATGATCTCACAAACCTTCCAAAGATAATGCTGTTGTGCTTTCGTTATTTCCTATTTGTCCTTGATGTATGACCTGGTAAGAGTTTTTGTACCTTTAAAATATTTAATATATTAGTGTTAAAGTGCTGATATATTCTATTTTTGTTAGTAGTTGAAACAAAAAAACAAAATAAGACCGATGAAAATTAGATTAATTATTCTAATATTTACCCTCTTTATGAGTTCTTGTATGACGAGCTCTAAATTAAGTAAGCGGCAATTAAAGCATATTGACAAATCTTTAGTTGGTACTTGGGTCGGTTCAGAAATAGGAGTTCAAAATAAAGCTACAAAACGTGAATGGGAAATGATTAGAAATCAAGATGGGACCTATATTATCAATTTCAAGACCCATTATCCTGATTATACCTCTGAAAGAACTGAAGAAGGTCATTGGTGGACAAAACAAGGTTTTTTTTATGAGCACTGCAATGGTTATAAAACAGATATTTACGAATATAACGTTGTAAGTGAAAATGAAATTGAATTTAAATCAATAAAAATTCAAACATATTATGTAGCTGAATCCCATTCATTTACTGATAAAAGCAAAGAGAATTAAAACTATACACAAAACGGCATTATTCCTACATATAAACGTTGTAAAACTTTAAATAACAAATATGGATAAACACGTAAAAATATTAACGAATAGTTCAATTATTATTAATCGAATTGCTTTTCTGTTAGATCAAAAGAATATCGCAACACTTATCAAAGACAACGTTGAATCTGCTAGATTGGCTGGTTTTGGAACCACACAAAATGACGTGGAATTATATGTGTACAATTCTGACTATGAAAGTGCTCAAAAGATGATAGAGGAATTTAATAAAGAAAATGCCTTTTAGATATTACAAATAATGTTTTTACAAAAATGTATATAATCATGCAACTTACAGGTACTAGGAATTTCAGAATTTTAGACAGTAAAATGGGTAAATGTTGCAACTGCTAGTAAACTAACTGTTGTGCCTCATTTTGATTAATCAATAGTTTCACAATAAAATTAATTTTAAAATTAGACAAAAAATGAAAAGTATTATCACAGCAATGGTTTTTACAGTAATTTTAATTTCTTGTAATTCATCAGACAAAACTAAAAACACAATACAGGAATCCTCCATAACAGAAACTGCAAAAGACAGTTCATCAAATGATGTCAAGAAACAATTAAAGGCTATTGATACTGATGAAGCTTTAATTGCAACAGCATTAATGGCTGCTCCTGCAGAAAGCAGATCGAGATGTAAAGTTATTGGATATAATATGGCTGGTGAATTTGTGACGCTGAGAGAAGGGGATAATCAATTTATTGTTCTGGCAGACAATCCTAATCAGGATGGATTTAATGCAGCATGTTATCATAAAGACCTTGAACCCTTTATGGCAAGAGGAAGAGCCTTGAGAGAAGAAGGAAAGACTGGACAGGAAATTTTTGCTATCCGTGAAGCTGAAATGAAATCGGGTCAAATTAAAATAACTCCTGGATCAACTTTGCACATTTACTACGGTGCACAAACGGTGTATGACCCGGAATCCTCAAAAGTAGAGGGTGCTCAACTGCGCTATGTGGTATATTTGCCATGGGCGACATCAGAATCTACTGGTTTACCAAATACCCCGATGGCTCCAAACCATCCTTGGATTATGAATCCTGGAACACATAGGGCGCATATAATGATTTCACCTTTACCAGAAGAAATAGAGTAACCTAAATGAGAAACTAAAATAAATAATATAGCAGATAGAAAAGATCAAAAACAGAAATTACAACAAACTTAAAAATGTAAGTATCTGAAATTTAGTAATCAATTTAATTTCTGTAGAATATTTAAAAAGTTTCACCAGCATTGAGGTAAAAAGCTTTTGAATGTTTGCCCCATGCCTGATTTAATATGAGATTAGTTTTGGTGCTTTTATCAATTAATATTCTTAAACCTATACCAAAAGCTGGCTGTATAGCATTAAAAAGTTTTACTTGTCTATCCTTATCACTAGCAGTTGTAAAATTGGCGAATACGGTACCGCTGATTAGTTGATTGCAGGTAATGGGAAAACGATATTCAGTCTCCATATAAACTAAATCTTGTCCTCTAAATAAACCTTGAGTATAACCTCTGCCGCCTCGGCTTGTTTTGTCCCATCCAATAGATGGCAAATTAAGATAGGGTAAATTACCATGAGTCAAAAACTGTCCATAAGTCCAAAAGGCCAGAACATGTTGTAGGTTTTTTTCACTTAAAGGAATATAATATTTAAATTCTGTAAACAGTACAGAACTGGAGGCTTGATTTTTTCCAAAAGCAGGATTTATTCTGTAATTTATATTACCGTACCAACCGTTATTCGCATTCACTTGATTGTCTCTTGAATCAAAAACAGTATTAAGACTTAGACCATTAACGTAATATTCAAAAGTGTTAAATCCATAATGATTACTATATTCATAATGTGCTGTAAATAGGTTGTTAGTGACATCTAGTTGCTTGTCAAAAATATCTGTATATCCATCTAAATGAATACCAGCACCAATATAAAAGTCACTTACCACATTAAATGAAACAGTTTGATGAAACTTAAAATAATTATAGTTCATTGGTTCTGCCAAGGATTCTAAAACAAAATCACTATCCTCTTTAAATGAAGGAATGATGTCTGTACCTAATCCATAATTATTTTGTGAAAAAATATAATACCTCCAGTCACCACTTAAGTATATTTTGTTGTGATTAAGTAGCAAATTATTTTTAATATTTACAAGTAATTGTTCGTTAGTTGTATAGGTCGCACCAACATTAAATGATGAGTATTTATCTTTAGCATTTTTACCTTTGAATGTATATTGTGCTACGCCACCATATAAAAACCCGGTAGCTGGAGAGGACCCTATGATTGGAATCACTAAAAAAAAACTTGTTTTGTTTATTTGAGATTTTATGGTGAGTAAGGAATCTTTCTTTTTAAATAGGTCTGGCAGTGATTTTACTTCACAAGTTTCAATAGAATCTTTAGGCGTCTGAGAAAAAAGGCTAATAGATATTAACAGTAAAAAGAGTAACGCAGGAGGATTCCAGTTAAAAGAAAATATGCAAGAGTATTTATTCTTCATGAATAATTATAATTAATTCTATCACAAAAAGCATTAGAATCAAAACTCATTAATTGGTGTTCAATTGTTCAAATATAAAATAGTATCAACAGGCAATTAATTTTTTATTTCGCAATAAATATTATTTAACCTTAGACATCAAAGATATCAAAAACATTAGTTTTTACGATAATTGGGCATGCTTTGTTTTGTAACTATAATCTATTAAAACAATAAGGGTTGATATTTAAAATCCAATTGGATATAACACAGGCATTTTCTTTAGATTTGGTATTTGCAATATTGCTAATATGGAGACAAATAAATGCTCTATTTCATATTAAAATTTTCAATTATTAATAAGTAGAAGTCTGCGAAATATTTTATTTTTACATAGGTTCTAGAGGAGAGCAATATTACTAACTTCTGTATTTTTAAAATCATGATTAAAAATATTATTTTATTTGGTTTTACCTTATGTTTAACCATTAGTAGCTATGCCCAGGAGGCAAATAAAGAGGAAGTTGAAGAAGTGAAACAACATAAATTAGCTTTAGTTTTTGGATATACACATATTCCGGCGGCATTTATAGATGGTCATTCAAGGGAATCAGTTTACGCTCCAACAATTGGTCTTGATTATTTTTATCAATTCACTAAAAAATGGGGAATTGGAGCGGTAATAGATTTAGAATTCGCAAATTATACAGTAGATTTTAATACAGAAGAGTTAGAGAGAGAAAGACCTGTAATTACAGGGGTTTTAGTGGGTTATGAATTAGCACCCCGTTGGGTCTTCTTATTGGGTCCTGGTGTAGAATTTGAAAAAAACAAAAATATTTTTATTGTTAGAGCGAGCACTGAATACGAGCTTGAATTAGGTAATGACTGGGGTCTTTTTCCTGCTGTTAATTATGACTTTAAGAAGGAATACAGTACTTGGTCTATTAATTTAGGGGTTAGTAAAATGTTGTAAATATTAATAGAACTGAATTTTATTTTACTAATTATTTTTATTTTAGGGTTAATCAAATCGTTATAGCATTTTATACTACTGCAATTAATTTATATCTGAACCCATGCCACTGTCAGAGAATATTTAGAACATAAACACATTTAAAGGTCTTCGGTTTTGGGTGGTCTATCGTTTTTTAATTAAATATCATACCAGTTAATAGTTTAATTATTATTTTGGCTTTTTAAAAAAAAAATATGAAAAATAAATTTAACATAGTACTTATTGTAGCATTAATGTATTCATTGGCAAGTTTTGGACAAGTCATTGAACTCACCCCTTCTTATGGTTATCAATTTGGGGCTAAATTAGGTTACGGTCCCAATTACTTGAAAATGAAGTCTAGCGACCAATTTAGGATCACACTTGGCGTAGAAACCTATTCTGGTCTTATGGCTGAGTTTTCTTATGTAAATATGAGTTCGGAACTAAGGCTTAGGGATGTGTTTTATGCTCCTGTTGAAACGAGAATTTCAGACCTTAACGCCGATTGGTTTCTTATTGGTGCTTCACGATATTTCAAGGAAGGCAAAGTGAAGCCTTTTGCAGGAGGTAGTCTAGGTTTTGTGGTGGTTTCTCCAAAAAATGAAAACAGCGATATCATAAATAATATTAGTAGTTCAATAAAATTTGCTTTTAGCTTTAAGGCTGGTGTAAATATCATGTTTACGAAAGCTGTTGGCTTCAATCTGCAAGGAGATTTGTTTTTCCCGGTAAATTGGGCCGGAGTTTATGTAGGACCCGGTGGTGCAGGTATTAGTACGGGTTCAACCGTCATTCTTGGAAGTATTAGTGGTGGTTTAGTATTCAGATTAGACAAGGATTAAATATTGTATTTATTCACATAAATTTTTAATGTCAAAAGAGTTAATTCAGAACTTTATTTTATAAAGGTTGTTTTTTGTTTTTTATTGTGATTATAAGTAACCTCGCATTTGTATTATATATTTAATACGCAAAAATTAATTATTCTAATTCTTATGAAAAATTCAGTTCTATTAGTATTTATTTATTTATTGTCTTTGCCTCTTATGGCTCAAGAAGACAAGGGAACGAAGCAGCAAAAAAACCAAGTTAGCCTTGAAGTAATTGACTTGCCGACCGCATTTTTTTCGGTTAATTATGAACGCGTCATTGGTAAACACATTTCAGTGGGTTTAGGCCTTGGTCTTAAATCTGATGATGGATTAATAAAATTTTCAGGTATTGATTCTGATAGAATAAAAACAAATGATATTACCTATTCTGGTTATAAATTAATACCAGAATTTAGATATTATCTTCATGAATGAACTAATGGTGCCATGCTCAATGGTTTTTATTTTGGAGCTTATTTAAAATATTCAGATTTTGGTTCTGATCTTGAAGGGACCTATATTGATAGTCAAGATGTTTCGCATTTCTTTAAATATAAGGGAGATATTACCGTTACTTCTATTGGTTTAATGATTGGTTATAAGTTACCCGTTTCAAAACACTTTAATATCGATTTACTAATAGCAGGTCCAGGTTCAGGATCTTATAATTTTAAGTTGAAGAATATTATCCCACCACCTGACGAATTTTATGATGATTTAAATGAGGCACTTAATAAATACAGTATTTTAGATCTTATTAATGCAGATTTTAAATTTAATGATAATAGGCTGAGATCTAAATTTTCAACACTTTCCTTTAGATATGGCATTTCAGTGGGTTACACTTTTTAATTTATAATTTTATAAAAGGGAATTTTGTTTAGTTTTAATAAACATAAAATTAAGGCATTCTCTAATAAAATAAAACACATCAATATATTAATTCCCTTATGTTAATTGGTTAAATTTTGTTAATTTGTACTGGGATGTGAGGGATTTACGTCTCATTAACAGTTAATAGAAAAACCTTTAATTATATGAAAACTATAGTTTTATTTATTAGAACAACAATAACAGGTGGCATTTTGTTTTTACTGCCCATAGGTTTATTAATCATTTTATTCAATAAAGTTTTCAATGTGATTTTAAAGATTTCAGAACCTATTTCTCATAAATTACCTACGATTATTTTTGGATTGAAAGGTGCAATCATCATAACCCTTTTTTTACTAATTATTATTTGTTTTATAAGCGGCTTATTATTTCGTTCATCATGGGTTAAAAAAAATATTGTAAAATTAGAAGAAAATGTTCTTGATTATGTTCCGGGATACGCCTTGATCAAGTCTATTACGGCAGATTCTATTGGTGAACAAATTGATCATAAAATGACACCAATTTTAATAAAAGACGAGAACTCTTGGAACCTTGCATTTTTAGTTGAAGAAGGAGTTGAATTGAGCACCGTATTTATTCCTGATGCACCGAGGTATGATGCAGGTGAAGTAAGAATTATCCCGACCAAATTAATAAAGAAACTGAATGTTTCAGCAAATGTTTTTTCTCGAAGTATAAAAAATTATGGTAAAGGCGCTATTAATTGGTTGAATTGAAATATATATATCAATTTTAATTTTTACATTCAAGTGATAAATTTTAATACAAATAGCAACCAAATTAGAAGCAGTTACTATCTTTAATATTGTACTAAATTCCTTAATTTCATTTCTATGAAAAAAAAGTTAAAATTTTGGTTAAAAGGCAGTAAGAAGGGTTTTAACTATTTATTGTCTGTATTGATGCTTATTGGGTTTACTAATAACAATTATTCGCAACAATCTAATAGCGCAGACCTGAATGTACAACAATCAATTTATGATGTGGCATGGGTCACCGTTGATGGGGTTAACTTATTTAAAGTGAGGGGAATCTCTGCCTTACCGGCACAAAAGAGAGCTGATAATATTAGCAAACGTATTCAAATTACTGCTTCAAATGAGGACATCTCAATAGAAGATGTTAGAATTGTTGAAAATGATGATCATGTTTCAATTTATGCAGGAAATGACATCATTGTGCAATTATACGAGCCAGACGGTGATTTAGAAGGGGTGAGTTATAAATTGGTTGCAAAATCAATACATTTAAAAATAATTGAAGCAATTACAACCTACAGATATGAGCGAAGTGCTCCAGTTATAAGAAATAACGCTATACATGCAGTAATGGCAACTGTGGTGATGGTCATCATTTTGCTAGTGCTTTTATGGATTATAAAAAGAATTGATAGAAGCATTCAAAAAAGGATTAAAGCAAGGATTGAAGCCGTTGAAAATATTTCATTTAATCTGATAAGATCCAATCAGATTTGGAATATTTTCCATGCATTATTTAAGTCACTCAAAATAATTTTAATAGCAGTCGCCAGTATCTTTTTTATTGATTATGTGCTCAAATTATTTCCATGGACCAAATCTTTTTCAATTTATGCCTTAAAATTAATTTTAGATCCACTAAAAACTATTGCAATTGAATTGTTTAATTATTTACCGGAATTAATATTTCTTATAGTTATATTTTTTATTACCAAATACATCCTAAAATTATTAAAATTATTTTTTATTGGGGTTGAAAAGGGAGGCATTGTTTTAAAGGATTTCCGACCTGAATGGTCTATACCAACCTTTAAGATCATCAAATTATTTATTATCGCATTTGCCGTAATCATTTCATATCCATATATCCCTGGTTCTGAATCTGTAGCTTTTAAAGGCGTTTCTGTTTTTATGGGTGTTCTGGTTTCATTAGGGTCTTCTTCCCTTATAGGGAATACCATGGCCGGATATTCTATGATTTATAGAGGCGCTTTTAAAAAAGGCGACCTTATTAAAGTAGATGATCAAATGGGATTTGTGGAGGAACAAAAGTTACAGGTTACCCGTTTACGAACTCTTAAAAATGAAGAAATTATTATTCCGAATTCTATTTTGATCAATAGTAAAATAATGAATTATTCGGTAAAGGCGGATGGTTTAGGAATACTTATTCATACAACGGTGGGTATTGGCTATGAAACGCCGTGGCGCTTAGTTGATGCCATGCTTAAACTGGCAGCAGATCGTACAGAGGGCATCTTAAAGGAACCTCCTCCGTTTGTACTAAAAAAATCATTAGATGATTATGCTGTTAGTTTTGAAATTAATGGATATTGTAAAGACGTGTCAAATATAAAAAGCATTTACTCAAAATTACATGACAATATTCTGGATGTTTTTAATGAAAATGATGTGCAAATTATGACACCATCTTATAGAAATGATCCTGATATACCTAAAGTTGTGCCTGAAAATAAGTGGTATCAGCCTTTGGCCAAAGAAACATAAAAGACCTATTTTTTAGATTAGTTATTTTTGTTTAAAGATATTTGTTGTAAAAACCGTTGATAATCAGTATTATTAGGATACAATTGAATGAGCTTGATTAAAATAGTTTTCGCTTTGTCCACCTGATTTATATTGGCATATTGAAAGGCCAGTGCATATAGTAAATTTTCATTATTTGCATCAATTTTTAATCCATTTAAAAGTGTTTTTTCTGCTTCTAAACTTTCTTTATTTTTACTGTATAATAAACTTAAATTATAGTACACTCTAATGTTTTCAGGCATCAATTTATTGGCTTTTTTCATTTGTTCAATAGCTTCTTCTGTTCGTTCCAGTTCAGCATATAATAAACCTAATGAATAATAAACGGGACCATATTTTGGTTCTTGAGAAATAACCGTTTTGTAAGCATCTTCTGTTTTTTGATAGTCTTGGTTCCTATAATATAAGTTTGCCAAATCTAAGCGAACTTGATTATTAATATTATCAATCTTCAAAGCTTTTTCATAGCCTTCTATCGCTTTTTGAAGATTGCCTTGTTTTAAATAAAAATTGGCTCTTTTTACTTGTCCACCAAGAAAATCTAAATTAATATTGAGGTAATCAAAAAATTCCTTTTTCACCTTTTGATAAGACTCTTTATATTTCTCAGGTATTTGAGATTCTGTTAAACCAGCAAGCCCATAAAATGTTTTGACTCTAACACTTCTTTTGCTATCATTTAAAAGCGGTAAAAAATAATTTACATAATCCGTGGTATTTATTTGGCTTAAAACATCTAAGGTAGTTCCTCTAACTATAGGTGAGTCATCGTTCAATAAAAGAATGAATTTATTTATTAAGTCTTCCGAATCGTATTTAGATAAGGCCTTTACAGCAGAAGCTCTCACAATTTCCGGCTGTTTCATATCATTTATCAATTCAAATAACCCTTTATCGGCACCTGGTTCGCCTATAATTCCTGGTACCAGTTTATCAGAAAAATGTATGGAATCAACGGTTCCAAATAAATTTTTAAATTCGTCCCAGGCCCATTGATTACTTTTATCTTTATGGCAGCCAGCACAGGCATTAGGTGTGCCATACTTTAAAGTTAAATCAGGTCTTGGGACTCTAAAACTGTGATCTCTTCTAAAATCGTTCCCCATATAATACCTGCCTGGCATATGACAATTGATACACATAGCGCCTTCTGTGTCTTGTTTGTGAAAGTGGTGTTCAGATGTGTCATATTTTGCAGGAATATGACATTGTGCACACAAGGCATTACCGTCAAATTTTAATTTTAATGAATGCGAGTTGTGACAATTATTACAGGCTATATTGTTGCGATACATTTTACTTTGCACAAATGACCCATACACGTAATCTTCATCTAAGATTTGTCCGTCTGGATAATAAATAGGTTCTTCAATTAACTGAGGAAAATAATGATCTACCATCGTACCTTCGAAATTAAAAACTTCAGAAAATTGTTCTCGTCTCATATGGCACCTAGCACATTGGTCAACTAATTCTTTAGGAGATGTTTTTAATGTCATATGCATGGTTCCAGTAGCCTTATAGTCATCTCCTAATCGCTTTACATCTTCTACATGTTGCTTTCCGGGTCCGTGGCAAGCCTCACAACTTACATTGATTAAGGCATATTTTGTATCATAACGATCTGTTTTGTCATCATAATTTTGTCTCACATTGGTTGAGTGGCAATCTGAACACATATTATTCCAGTTTAAGCCGCCTCTGGACCAATGCAGCCATTCAGAATGCACCACCTTAAAATCAGGATACAGATCAAACCATTCCTTTTTTAGGGTGTCCCAGGCCGTTCTTAAGCATTGAAAATGGCCATTAGGAAATGCCACAATGTATTGTTGCAGTGGTGTGATCCCAAAGGTATAGATGATTTTATAATCTTGATTGGTTCCGTCAGGACCTTCTGTATTAACAAAATAATCTTGACCCCTTTTATAAAATAGGGAAGTGACGCCTTGGCTTGTAAATGTCTTATTGTTAAAGTCGGCCAATATTGTTAAGCTATCTGCTTTCTGCATTGCTTTATCATGGTGAGAGCCTTGCCAGTCTTTAAATTCTTCTTGATGACATTCTTTACAATTGTTATCGCCTAAAAAATAGCTGTCTGGAATTTCTTTGGCAGAAATAAAAACATTTTCCTTTTGATTAACACTTTCATATTTCGTTTTTTCTTTACACGAAAAAATAAAAACTATGGTAATTAATAGAAAGCTTAATTTTAAAAAGAGGTTTTTATTCATTTAATAATGATGCCTATTGAATTGTGAAAATAAATAATAATTTTTTTGGACTTCTTAACTTATCAATATTGAAAGATGCTAACCATTTTAATTTTTTAATATGGAATCTATTTTATTGAGTTCTTCTGAGGTAAAATCTAGCTTATTTTGAATACCAACAGCGTCTTCAATATGTGAAACTTTACTGGCTCCAATGATTACTGAAGTAACTCGTGGGTCTCTTAAAACCCAAGCCAATGCCATTTGTGATAATTTTTGACCCCTTTTTATCGCCATCTCATTTAAGAGTTTAACTTTTTCAATTTTGTCAGGAGTTAAATCTGAATTTTTCAAAAACCCATGAGATTTAGCTACTCTTGAATCTTCCGGAATATTATTTAAATATTTATCTGTTAATAACCCTTGAAAAAGTGGACTAAAAACAACGGAACCTACACCATTTTTTTCTAAAGTATCCAGCAATCCATCTTTAATCCATCTGTTAAACATACTATAGGATGGTTGGTGCACCAGGCAAGGTGTTCCAAGTGATTTAAGAATGTCAATGGCAGTTTGTGAATCTTTGGGGCTGTAAGATGATATACCAGCATAAAGGGCTTTCCCTGAGCGCACAATTTGGTCTAAAGCCATCATGGTTTCTTCAATAGGCGTATTTGGATCTGGTCTGTGACTATAGAATATATCAACATATTCAAGTCCCATGCGTTTTAAACTTTGATCACAACTGGAAATTAGATATTTTTTTGAACCCCAATCTCCGTATGGCCCTGGCCACATCAAATAACCAGCTTTTGAGGTGATTATTAATTCGTCTCTGTATGCTTTTAAATCTGATTTTAATATAGTACCAAATACGCTTTCTGCAGAACCAGGAGGTGGTCCATAATTATTAGCTAAGTCAAAATGCGTAATGCCTAAATCAAATGCTTTAAGGACCATTCTTCTTGCATTTTCATAAACATCAACGTGGCCAAAGTTATGCCATAGCCCTAAAGAAATTTTTGGTAAAAGTAAACCGCTTTTTCCACAGCGATTAAATTGCATGTTTTCATATCTGTTGGGGTTTGCCAAATAGCTCATAATATTAATTTTTTAAAAAAAATAAAGTAAACAATAAAGATATTACTTTTAGTTATTTCACAACTAATAGAATCGTTTGATTTTTATTTATTACCAATAAATTTGAGATTTCTTTTAGGTATTGAACATTTTTAACAATATTGCAGTAGTTTAAATCAAATTTTCATGATAATTATTCTCATGGGTGTGAGTGGTTGTGGAAAAACAACCATTGGTAAGCAACTAGCTTTAGAACAAGGTCTGCCTTTTTTTGATGCTGATGATTTTCATCCTAAGGCTAATATTGAAAAAATGAAAAATAACCTGGCCTTAAATGATTCAGACAGGTTACCATGGCTAAATACCCTGGCAGAAAAAATTCATGAATGGGAAAACAATGAAGGCGCCGTTTTAGCGTGTTCGGCCTTAAAAGAATCCTATAGAGCTATTTTAGCTTCTAAACAATCAAACATTTTATGGGTTTTTCTATCGGGTACTTTGGAGTTGATTAGTAATAGGCTTAAAAAAAGACGTAATCATTACATGAAAAGCGCTCTTTTACAATCTCAGTTTGATACATTAGAAGTTCCAAATTATGGCTTGCATGTGAATATTGAGAATAGTATTGATGACATTATTAAAGGTATCAATTCAAAATTAAAACATATGAATCAATCAGTCTTTGGTGTTATTGGATTAGGTGTTATGGGTAAAAGCCTGAGTTTAAATATTGCCGAAAAGGGATTTGATATTTCTGTATATAACAGAGCAGAGTATGGAGAAGAGCTGGTCGTTTCAAATTTTCTTAAAGACAATCATGCGTTTAAAAATATTTTAGGATTTACTGATTTACAGCCATTTGTAGCCTCTTTGGCCACCCCAAGAAAAATATTGATCATTATAAAGGCGGGAAAGGCTATTGACACGGTTATTGATCAATTAATACCGTTTTTATCAAAAGGAGATATCATTATTGACGGCGGTAACTCACATTATACGGATACCGCAAAAAGAAGCGATTATTTGGCGGGCAAAGAGTTATATTTTGTGGGATGTGGCATTTCCGGAGGAGAAGAAGGAGCCAGGAAAGGACCTTCCATGATGCCGGGTGGTTCCTGGGAGAGTTATCAAAGTATAGCCCCAATTTTAGAAGCAATTTCTGCTAAAGATACAACCGGTAAACCATGTTGTACTTATATAGGTCCAGATGGCGCAGGTCATTTTGTTAAAATGGTTCATAATGGTATTGAATATGCTGAAATGCAATTGCTGGCTGAAGTGTATGCCATCATGAGGCTTTCCATGAATAACGAGAAAATAGCTCAAATTTTATCCGATTGGAAATCAACAGATTTATCAAGCTATTTGTTAGAAATTACCATTGATATTCTTCAAAAGAAAGAGGGAAATCAATATGTTTTAGACAGCATTTTAGATACCGCTGGCAATAAAGGTACGGGCTCATGGTCAAGCAAGGCTGCTTTTGATCTAGGCTCCGTAAATACTATGATGAGTTCAGCCGTTTTCGCAAGGTATCTGTCAGCCTTTAAACAGAAAAGAGAAACACTATCCGCTCTATTAAAAAAGGATAAAAAAGAAATAGAAGAGCTTAATATAAAAGCTTTGGAAAAGGCCTATCGTTTTGCAAAAATCATTAACCACCATCAAGGTTTTGAACTGATGCGTTTGGCATCAAAAGATTATAAATGGCAACTTAATCTTTCTGAAATTGCAAGGATTTGGACCAATGGTTGCATTATCAGGTCTCACTTTATGGAAGAATCTGTTGACACTTTTAAGTCATATGAGAATTATTTTGAGGATCAAACAATTTTTCAAAGTCTGATGTCTTCAGAAAGTAGCATAACAGAGTGTATCTCTTACAGTCTAAAATATCGCATTCCGATTGATGTCTTTTGGGCTGCTTATAATTATTGGATCTCTATAACTACTGAAAATTTATCTGCAAATTTAATACAGGCACAACGTGATTATTTTGGTGCACATACCTACCAAAGAAAGAACGACTCATTTTTAAGTTTTTATCACACAAACTGGTTAGAAAAATGATAGATTATACACTCATTTCCGCAGTTGTCATAGGTATTATTGTTTTACTGTTTTTGATATTAAAATTGCGAGTTCAGGCCTTTATTGCCTTACTTATTGCTAGTATAGCTGTTGGTGTTATTTCCGGGATGAATCCTTCAGAGATTATTAAAACCATGCAAGAAGGGATGGGCAATACCTTGGGTTTTGTAGCTATGGTGGTGGGATTAGGTGCTATGTTTGGCGCTATATTGGAACATTCAGGTGGCGCTGAAGCATTAGCTAATTTTTTAGTCAATAAATTCGGAGAAAAAAATGCCTCCTGGGCGTTAGTTATTGCCGGGTTTTTTATTGCTATTCCTGTTTTTTTTGATGTGGCCTTTATTATTCTAGTGCCTATTATTTATTCGCTTCAAAGGAAAACGAAGAAATCTCTTTTACTTTATGGTATACCACTTCTTGCCGGATTAGCTATAACGCATGCATTTATTCCACCAACTCCAGGTCCTGTTGCAGTCGCTGATATTTTAAAAGCCGATTTAGGATGGGTTATATTATTTGGATTTATTATAGGAATTCCTACAGCCGTCATCAGTGGTCCTATTTTTGGAAAATATATTGCTAATAAAATTTTTGTTGAGGCTCCTCAACTAACTCTTGATAAATTAATAAGCGAAGAATTTCCTCCCGTCGGCGTTATTTTTTCAATTATTGGCATACCCATTTTACTAATTGTCAGCAACACCGTTCTTAACAGTACCTTATTTAGTGAAGGTCTTATCCCTTTTGAAGTGAAATCCTGGCTTAAAATGATAGGGCATCCATTTACAGCGTTAATTATTGCTAATATGGTGGCTTGGTATGTGTTGGGTACCAGAAGAAATTTTACAAAAGAGAACTTATTAAAAATCACCACAAAATCAATGGAGCCTGCCGGAATCATCATTTTACTTACTGGAGCCGGTGGTGTTTTTAAACAGGTATTAGTGAATACCGGCACTGGTGAAATGTTAGCAAATTATTTTGCTAATGAAGGGGTTAGTATTTTACTGTTTGCTTTCTTAGCGGCAGTCATTGTGAGGGTTTTGCAAGGCTCTTCTACGGTCGCTATGATTACGGCTGCGGGAATTACAGCTCCGCTTTTGGCCGCAGATATCTCAGAAATTGATAAAGCTTTATTGGTCATTGCCATTGCTTCCGGTGCATCCATACTATCACATGTTAATGATAGTGGTTTTTGGCTGGTGAGTAAATATTTGGGTATTAATGAAACACAAACATTTAAAAGCTGGACGCTGATGACAACAATACTTTCTGTAACAGGCTTTGTTAGCGTTTTTATTTTTTCATTAATACTTTAATTATTAAAAATAATATTTAGATTTACATTCTTTGAATTACAATTAGGGAATAAAATATGACTAACTAACTTAATTATACATCAAACTAATTATGACTACACATTTTGAATTTTGGGATTACTTTGTTTTTATTACTTATGCCGTTTTAATATTGGGTGTTGGTTTATGGGTATCAAGAGATAAAGAAGGACATCAAAAAAATGCTGAAGATTATTTTTTAGCTAGCAAATCATTACCATGGTGGGCTATCGGAGCCTCACTAATCGCGGCAAATATTTCAGCTGAACAATTTATAGGCATGTCTGGTTCTGGTTTTGCATTAGGACTGGCCATTGCATCTTATGAGTGGATGGCTGCAATCACTTTAATAATTGTTGGTAAATACTTTTTACCCATTTTTATTGAAAAAGGGCTATATACCATTCCTGAATTTGTTGAAAAACGATTTTCGACTAATTTAAAAACCATTTTAGCAGTCTTTTGGATAGCATTATATGTGTTTGTAAACCTTGCTTCGGTACTTTACTTAGGTAGTTTAGCTTTAGAAACTATTATGGGAATTCCAATGATGTATGGCGTTATAGGATTAGCATTGTTTGCAGCAGCCTATTCTTTGTATGGAGGTTTGTCAGCAGTAGCGTGGACCGACGTTATCCAAGTGATATTTTTAGTATTAGGTGGTTTGGTGACTACCTATATTGCTTTAAATACGGTTTCAGATGGAGCTGGTGTTATGGCTGGACTAAAAACAGTGTATGATGCCACTCCAGAGCGATTTGCAATGATTTTTGATGAATCGAATGCCTACTACGATATGTTGCCGGGTATAGGTGTTTTATTAGGAGGTATGTGGGTTGCAAATTTATATTACTGGGGATTCAATCAATACATCATTCAAAGAACCTTGGCAGCCAAATCATTAAAGGAGGCTCAAAAAGGGATTTTATTAGCGGCATTTTTAAAGTTGATCATTCCGTTAATAGTAGTCATTCCTGGAATTGCAGCCTATGTTATGATTAATGATCCTGAAATTATGGCACGATTAGGAGATTCATCCTTGCATAATTTACCATCACTAGAACAAGCAGATAAGGCTTATCCATGGTTGTTACAATTTTTACCAACAGGAATGAAAGGAATTGCTTTTGCGGCTCTTGCTGCGGCTATTGTGTCTTCATTGGCTTCTATGTTGAATTCAACTTCAACTATTTTTACCATGGATATTTATAAACAATATATCAATCCTACGGCGAATGATAAAACAACTGTAAATGTTGGAAGAATATCTGCAGCAGTAGCTTTGGTGATAGCAGGTATTATGGCACCACTTTTAGGGGGCATAGACCAGGCGTTTCAATTTATACAAGAATATACAGGTATTGTAAGCCCAGGTATCTTAGCGGTATTTATGTTAGGATTATTCTGGAAGAAAACAACAAATAAAGCAGCTATTATTGGTGCCTTGGTCTCTATTCCAATAGCCTTATATTTTAAAGTGGCACCAAATGGATGGTCTACCAGTTCGTTTTTTGTTGATGTCCCCTTTTATGGATCAAATGGGATATACTTTAATATTAACTATGGGTGTTATTGCACTGGTTAGTTATATGCAACTTAAGGGTGCAGATGATGAAAAAGGAATTCCAATTACCAAAGAATCATTTAAAACCAGTCCGTTATTTAATATTGGCGCTTTTGCAGTCATGCTGATTGTGGCAGCTTTATATGCCTCCTTTTGGAGTTAAACAAATACAATATAGATAAAAAAGGGTTGATTTTATCAGCCCTTTTTTATTACAAAAAACTACTGATTATTAAGGTACTATCAAAAAATAATTTTTAAAAAAATAGATTTTTCTTTAAAACCTAACAAAAGTCATGTTTTAAAAGATAAACATAACGTTTATTTGTAATGTTATTTATTGGTTGGTTGATAACAAAAAAAAGGGAGTAATTCTACAAAAGGATAGTTCTCTTTTTTTTTTTTGAAACACAGTTACATGATTCTTCCTTTAAAACATAAATTAATCTAAGGCTCGGGCCGTTATGTAATACCGCCAGCCAATAATTATTAATTGAAATTTTGTGGCTTTTGATAAATCTAATTGTTTTTTAGAATAACTGGGAAATACCACCTTGTTTATCTTGGCTAAGGTTTTAAAGAGTTGTTTTTTCATTTCACAAAATTAATAAAACTTATTCTAGACTTAGTCCTACTGGTTTTACTTTTTTCTAAATCTAACTTAACTTTAAAATATTAAAGAAATAGTCTTTATAATTTTACAATATACTAACGTACATTAGTAAAAATATTTTTAATGAAAAGTCAATTTTTATTTGGACTATTTTTATTAATTAGCCCAATTGTGTTTAGTCAAATTGTTATTAATGAATTAGATTGTGATACACCTGGAGTTGACGATAAGGAATTTGTAGAGTTATTATCAGACACTGCTAATTTTCCCTTAGATGGTTATGTAGTGGTTTTTTTTAATGGCTCAGCATCCGGAGCAAACCAAAGCTATTTGGCTTTGGATTTAGATGGCTACGAAACAGATATTAATGGGTTATTATTAATTGGAAGTACAACGGTTACGCCATTTCCTCAATATGTAATTGCGCCAAATCTGATTCAAAACGGAGCAGATGCTGTTGCTATTTATAAAGCTGATGACTTAGATTTTGAAGAGCCAACCACGGCTTATGTAGACGATACGCTTGTTGATGTATTGTTATATCAAACAACCGATACGGACGGTACGGGATTAATCCCTATATTTTCAGCTTTTAATCCAAGCATTCAAATCATTAATGAAGGCTCTGGAAATAATACAAACTCCATTCAAAGAAATACAGATGGTTCTTATACTGTGAAAACGCCAACACCAAGACAGCTAAATGATGGGAGTGGCATAGTGCTTAATGGTATCTTAATAACATTGTCTCAGATTAGTTATAATGAAGGGGATACTTTTGATATTGTATTTACCTCGGAACAAAGTGTCACTTCAGATCTTAATTTTACCATTGTCTTTAATAATGGTACATTCAATAATGCAGACTATACAGGAAATACAGCTATTACCATTCCTAATGGCACCAATACCACATCAACAAATATAACTTTAGTGGATGATAGTTTTGATGAAGGAGATGAAGAGATGATTATTAAGTTGTCAGGTCTTCCTACCACATTTAATTCATTAAATAATAATTTGCGCATCAGGGTGGTCGATGATGATTTTCAAATCGCTGCTTTTGGAACACCAATAAATCCAACCTATGGTATTGTTATAAGCACGCAACCAATTGGCTATTATGACAGTCTTGATAATAAGTCTGATGCTGCCTTAAAACAGGCTATACAAAATATTATTGCGGAAGAAGGCGTGGTTAGAACACAAACCTATGCCGATATTGTAGATATTTTAAAGGAAGCTGATCAAAATCCTGCAAATAGTAATCAGGTTTGGTTAGTTTATAAAGAAATTGGAAGAGCAAAACTAGACTATCAATTTACTTCAAGTAATATTGATAAATGGAATAGAGAGCATACCTTTCCAAGGTCGCGTGGTGGTTTTAATAGTATCGACTTAGACGATATTGCTGACGGAAAAGAGGTATACTGGAATACAACGGCAGATTCTCTACGTCATGGTAATTCTGATGCTCATGCTTTGCGTGCTGTTGACGGTCCAGAAAATAGCAGTAGAGGAAATCAGTTTTATGGCGAGTATACTGGGCCATCTGGTACTTTAGGAAAGTTTAAAGGAGATGTCGCTAGAAGTATCTTTTATATGGCTGTACGTTATAATGGATTAGATGTTGTTAATGGTTATCCAGATGGGTTAACAGGTCAGTTTGGTGATTTAGCAACGTTATTGGAATGGCATAGAAATGATCCGCCAGATGATTACGAGATGAATAGAAATAATGTGGTTTATACCTGGCAATACAATAGAAACCCTTTTATTGATGAGCCTGATTTAGTAGAGTTTTTGTGGGGAATTCACGTTGGTGATATCTGGAGTGCGTCTTTAGGTTTATCCGATAATTATGAAACTCAGATAAAAATTTTTCCAAATCCGACTCAGGATGGATTTTATCTTAAGGGCATTCAAAATGAAACGGTACTAGATTTATTTTCTATTGATGGCAGAAAAATTAAATCCTTCAAAGTAGATCAAGACATCTATGTCAATTATAATTTATCAGCAGGGATGTATTTATTAAAAATAACCTCTGACCGTCAATCAAGCTTAAAAAAAATTATTATCAAATAATATAAAAAAATAAAGGTTGAGCAATAGGGCCCAACCTTTAAAACAAGTATTAATTAATTCGCTTAGTTTTTATTTTTTGTAGTAATAAGTATCACGCCGTTTTTTCCTTTATCACCATATTTTTCTGTGGCACTATCTCCTTTTAAAACCTCCACTTTATCAATGGTTTCTGGACTGATGTTGTTCATTTCTTCTCTGGTAATTTCTTTTCCATCAACCATATATAATGGGTCTTTTCCATCAGTTTTTATTTTAACCACTTTATGTTTTTTTACGGCATCATCATCTTTTGCAATCATTACAATTTCTTCATCTTCTTCTTCCATAGTCCAGGTTAAATCATCGTCATTCCCATCCGTTTTTATTTTTATAAGTTTATGATTTTTTTTGTCGTCTCCATCCTTTGTGATTAAAATGACTTTCTCATCTCCATCCATTCTTTTATGGATTTTTTTAACATGAAGGGAGTCACCAGTTTTAACAATGAATTTTTTAATTTTTATATGTTCTTCGCTGCCATCATCTGTTGAAATAACAAATACATGATCATCAGAATCCGAATTATTTATTTCATGTTTTTGTCCATCTTCAGATATAAAAACCATGTTATGTTCTTTTTTTAAATGTGCATTTCCAATAGATATATTTTTTCCGTCTTCATCTACACTAATTTTAATAGGATTTATTGCTTCATCAGCATCAATACTATAGTTTGCATTTGATGATTTTGAACTTACATCTATTTTTATAGCTGTAATTTCACCTTGTTGGTTTCGTTTAATGCCTTTGATTTTTAAAGTAAGACCTTCATTTTTAAATTTTGTTTTTAATTTTTCAAAGTCGCTATCAGAATAATCTTTTGTAATAACAACTTCTATTGAATTGGTCTTTAACTTTTTTGCAATTTGGAACTCTGTTTTAACAGGATTAATTTCCTTCTCAATAATCACTTCCTTGGTGTTAAAGCTCATTAAAAATAAAGCTAAAGCAGGAATGATTAAGGCGTACTTCAATAAATTGATTTTTTTGGATTTTGATTTGTGTAACATAACGATTCGTTTTTTGATTAATGAATTATAAAAATTATTGGTTAATGCCAATTGATGATTTGGCAAGCTTGTTTTTAATAAAGTGTATTGATAACTTTTTTTACAGTGAGTATAGTTTATAGCGGTTTTATCAGCAATAAATTCTAGGTTTTGTTTTAGGTCTTTGTTATAAAGCCAAATAAAAGGGTTAAACCAAAAGACAACACAGGCTATTTGTGCCAACATAACATCGATGGTGTGATATTGTTGTACATGAACTTTTTCATGTGTAATAATTTGATTCAATTCCGTTTCATTAAATGGGTTTGGATTATAAACGATGTAATTGAAAAATGAAAAAGGGGAAATATTTTCATCAGTTTTTAATAACTTTAAGTGTCCTAATTGATGAGCTTCACTTTTGATTAATAGAGGTATTAATGACCTCAACTGAAGCGTAAATCTTAAAGCGAAAATTATCATTCCTAAAAAATAAATAGTCTTTAAAAGTGATAATAAATTAAAGGGACTATTATTATTTGTTGTAACAGGATCTTCTGTAAAAACAAAATAATCTAATGAAACCGGTGTTTGTTCCATGTAAATTGGGATGACAACAAGAGGAATGAAACCGGACGTTATTAATCCAATCAATAAAAACCATCTATTTGATTCAAAAAAGGTGTCCCTTTGTAAGAATATTTTATAGAATACATAAAAAATAATGGTAACCGCACTGGCTTTAAGTAAATATTCCATGGTTATTTGTTTTTTTCAATGAGTGCAATAATTTCTTTTAACTCGTCAACGCTTATTTTTTCTTCTTTCGCAAAAAAGGAAACCATATTTTTATAGGAGTTATTAAAATAATTATCTATAGCGATAGTCATAAATCGTTTTCTATAATCTTCCTTACTTACAATAGGGAAGTACTGGTGGGTTTTGCCATAGGCATTATAGCTAACATATCCTTTCTCTTCTAAATTTCTAATAATGGTAGATAAGGTATTGTAATGGGGTTTGTCTTCTTTTATCTCTGCTAATACATCTTTTACAAAGGCTTTTTCAAGTTTCCATAAAATATGCATGATTTCTTCTTCTTTGTTTGTTAATTTTTCCATAGACATAGTTTAGCATATAATGAAATGAAAGTAATATATACTTTTTAACTTCGAGTTAAACATATAACTATATTTTTAGTTATACAACTATAAGTATAGTTATTTAACTAAATTTTAAGTTTTAAAAGGTTATTAGTGTTAATCTTAATTTGGTAATTTAATATTTTTAAACCTTAGAAAAGAAATATGTTATCTTCGCAAAAAATATTTTTCTATGAGTGTAGTATTGGTGATTTTTGGTTTTATATTATTAGTAATTGGAGGTGAGTTTTTAGTAAGATCATCAGTTGCTTTATCATTTAAGTTTAATATTTCAAAAATGGTTATCGGTATGACCGTTGTTTCATTTGCAACATCAGTACCTGAATTAATTGTGAGTTTGCAAGCTGCCCTAACAGGTTCTCCAGCCATTGCTATAAATAATGTCATAGGGTCTAATATTGCTAATATTGGGTTAGTTTTAGGGTTAACAGCTGTGGTTGGTACTATTGTGGTTGATAAATCATTTTATAAAATGAATTGGCCGGCATTGATCATTTTTTCTTTTGCCTTGTATTATTTCTTGTATAATGATAATCTATTAAGCTTTGCTGAAGGGCTCATATTATTTGTAGCAATTATTCTCTTCATTATTTTTTTAATGAGAAATTCTAGAGAGAGCGATATTTCAGATGAAGTTGATGATTCTTTGGCAGTGGTCTCCAATTTTAAAATTACTATTTGGTTGTTGATAGGTGCATTAGCACTTTTCTTTGGCAGTGAGTGGTTGCTTGATGGCGCTAAACAAATAGCAGTGACAGTAGGTGTCAGCGAAGCAGTAATTGGTGTTTCGTTAATAGCGGTTGGTACTAGTGTTCCAGAGCTTGCCGCTTCAATTATTGCAGCTGCTAAGCAGGAAAAAGCCATTTCATTAGGAAATTTAATTGGTTCAAATATTTTCAATATCGGGTCCGTATTAGGATTGACCGCAATGATTCATCCAATACCGGTTACAGAACCTCAAATACTGTCCAATGATATTTTATGGATGATGGGGTTTGCTCTCATACTGTTGCCGTTATCCTATGTTAAGAAACGTTATGAAATTAATAAGTTTAAAGGGTTTCTATTAGTTTTAGGGTATAGTATTTTTATGGTTATGATATTCAGTCATAAATAGAGAAATTGTCCTAATAAATAAAAAAAGTGCTGTTACAATTTGCAACAGCACTTTTTTTATGAACAATATTACAGAGTTATTATTAAATTTTTGCGGACTTAACAGTTTTAATAATTCTAGCTGCAACTTTGTATGGATCAGCATTTGATGCTGGTCTACGATCTTCTAAATACCCTTTCCAACCTTTTGATACTGTGTAATGAGGTATACGGATTGAAGCACCTCTGTCTGAGATTCCAAAGGAGAAATCATGAATAGAAGCTGTTTCATGTTTTCCGGTTAATCTTTGGTCATTAAATGCACCATATACTTCAATATGTTCTTTGGTCACAGGTCTGAAAGCTTCACAGATTTTTCTTATAGTTGCTTCAGAACCACTAGTTCTTATAGTAGTGTTTGAGAAGTTAGCATGCATACCAGATCCGTTCCAATCAGTATCACCAAGTGGTTTTGGATGGTATTCTATATAATAATTATATTTTTCAGTTAATCTGTCTAACAAATATCTTGCAACCCAAATTTCATCACCAGCTCTTTTCGCACCTTTTGCAAATAATTGGAATTCCCATTGACCACAGGCAACTTCTTGATTGATGCCTTCAAAGTTTAAGCCAGCTTTAATACATAAATCGGCATGTTCTTCAACTAGTACTCGACCATGTGTATTTAAACCTCCTACAGAACAGTAATACATTCCTTGTGGTTTTGGGTATCCACCTCTTGGAAATCCTAATGGTAATTCAGTTGTCACATCCATTATAAAATATTCCTGCTCAAAACCAAACCAGAAATCCTCATTATCATCATCAATAGTTACTCTGCCGTTTGAAACGTGCGGAGTACCATCGGCATTCATTACTTCGGTCATAACCAAATAGCCATTGATACGTTGCGGATCTGGATAAATAGCAACGGGTTTTAAAACACAATCAGAAGAACCTCCTTCAGCTTGTTTTGTTGATGAACCATCAAATGACCAATTTCCAATTTCTTCAAGGGTTCCTTTGAAGTTTTCATGCTCTTCAACTTTAGTCTTACTTCTAAGGTTTTGAGTTGGTAAATAACCATCTAACCAAATGTACTCTAGTTTTATTTTTGCCATAATGAATATTTTAAATAGATATAAAAATTATTTGTGAGGCAAATATAAATTATTTCTTTATTCTCTATAATATATAGGGGTATTTTAATAAGATTTGATGTTATTTTTATTTATGCCCTATTTATTTAGGGTATCTATTATAAAAAATATAGTTTTTTGTACAAATATTGCAAAATTGTTAATAAGATATTTTTTTAAATTGGTTCTATGATGATTTTGATTTTTATTTTTGTTGCACGATTTTAACCTTTTTAATATTTATAAGAAATGTCAATTTTAAGATTTCACGCGTTAAAAGAATCCATGTCTCACACACCTATTCCCGTAGAGGAAAAAGAGCGACGATCTGATCTATTTGGAAAAAATGTATTTGATGAAACCGCTATGCGTCAGCACTTGTCAAAAGATGCTTATAAAGGTGTTAAGAGTGCCATAGAGCATGGTACTAAAATAGACCGTAATATAGCTGATCAAGTAGCTTCTTCAATGAAAGATTGGGCGTTATCTAAGGGTGTGACCCATTATACACATTGGTTTCAACCATTAACAGGCATTACTGCCGAAAAGCATGATGCTTTTTTTGAAACAATAGGCGGCGGCTTGTCTGTTGAAAAATTTGGGGGTGATCAATTGGTACAACAGGAACCAGATGCTTCTAGTTTTCCTAATGGTGGCATCAGAAACACCTTTGAAGCAAGAGGTTATACTGCTTGGGACCCGACTTCCCCAGCTTTTATATATGGGACTACTTTATGTATTCCAACTATTTTTGTCGCTTATACAGGGGAAGCACTTGATTATAAAACACCATTATTAAGAGCCCTTCATGCAGTTGATAATGCGGCCACAGCGGTATGTAAATATTTTGATAAAAATGTTAAAAAAGTAACCTCCTCTTTAGGTTGGGAACAAGAATATTTTTTAATTGACAAAGCCTTGGCGGCGTCACGTCCTGATATTATTCTTACAGGAAGAACGTTGTTAGGTCATTCTTCTGCCAAAGGGCAACAATTGGATGACCATTATTTTGGATCGATCCCTACAAGAGCATTGAATTTTATGCGTGATTTAGAGAAAGAATGTATGCTTTTAGGAATTCCAGTCAAAACCAGGCATAATGAAGTAGCTCCTAATCAATTTGAATTGGCACCTATTTATGAAGAAGTTAATTTAGCAGTTGATCATAATTCTTTATTAATGGATATTATGGGTCGTGTCGCTTCTCGTCATAATTTTAAAGTGTTATTGCACGAGAAACCATTTGCTGGCATCAATGGTTCGGGGAAACATAATAACTGGTCATTGTCTTCAGACACTGGAATCAATTTATTGGGACCAGGAAAAACACCAATGAGTAATTTACAGTTTTTAACCTTTTTCATTAATACAATTAAGGCAGTTCACGATAATGAAGAACTGCTAAGAGCAGCCATTGCTTCTGCAAGTAATGATCACAGATTAGGAGCCAATGAAGCGCCACCTGCCATTATTTCGGTTTTTATTGGTCAGCAATTAACAAAAGTATTAGAAGAACTTGAAGGGGTAACAAAAGGAAAATTAAGTCCTGAAGAGAAAACAGATTTAAAGTTAAATGTAGTTGGTAAAATCCCAGATGTATTACTTGATAATACCGATAGAAACAGAACCTCTCCATTTGCCTTTACAGGTAATAAATTTGAATTTAGAGCTGTTGGATCATTGGCAAATTGCGGAAATCCAATGACTGTTTTAAACACCATTGTGGCTAAGCAATTAATGGATTTTAAAATAGAAGTTGATAAGTTGATTGATTCCAAAGGATTGAAAAAAGATGAAGCTATTTTTAATATTTTAAGAGAATACATTAAGGCTTCAAGAAATATTTTATTTGAAGGTAATGGTTATGGCGAAGCATGGGCTATTGAAGCAAAGAAGCGAGGATTAAGCAATAATAAAACGACTCCTGAAGCTTTAAAAGCAAGAATTTCTAAAAAGACCATTGCGTTGTTTGAGGAGATGAATGTTATGAGTAAGGTGGAAGTAGAAGCTCGATATGAAATTGAAATTGAAGAATATATTATGCACATTCAAATTGAGGGAAGGGTCCTTGGAGATATTGCCCGCAATCATATTGTGCCAACAGCGGTAAAATATCAAAATGTTTTAATCAAAAATGTAAAAGGACTAAAGGAGATTTTTGAAGAAAAATATCATAGTGTATCTCAAGAGCAGATAGGTTTAATTGAAGAAATTTCGGGTCATATTGAAGGAATTAATGCCAATGTTACCAAAATGACTAATGAAAGAAAAAAAGCAAATACTATGACTGATATTGAAAAAAGAGCTCATGCTTACTGTTTTAACGTAAAACCATTATTTGATGATATCCGTTACCATTGTGATAAACTTGAATTGTTGGTTGATGATGAAATTTGGCCACTTGCGAAATATAGAGAATTATTATTTGCTAGATAATTTTTGAAAATGATTAAAAAGACCTGTTTTTCAGGTCTTTTTAATTTATAATGGATAAATTAAATTCAATTATAAAAAGTGAAAGTAAAAAGTAAACAATCCTTACTTTTGCATTTCATAACAGAAAATAGATTCATGAGTCAAGAAATTAGTAAACGTTATGCACTTAGAGGGGTTTCAGCTTCAAAAGAAGATGTTCATAACGCCATAAAAAACGTTGATAAAGGATTGTTTCCTCAGGCATTTTGTAAAATTGTTCCTGATTATTTAACAAATGATGACGATTATTGTTTGATTATGCATGCTGATGGTGCTGGCACGAAATCATCTTTGGCTTATATGTATTGGAAAGAGACTGGAGACGTTTCAGTGTGGAAAGGGATTGCTCAAGATGCTTTAATTATGAATATTGACGATTTATTATGCGTTGGAGCGGTGGATCATATTATGTTGTCATCTACCATTGGAAGAAATAAAAATATTATTCCTGGTGAGGTGATCTCAGCAATTATTAATGGAACTGAAGAACTTATTTCAGATTTGAAATCTTTTGGAGTTACTATTCATTCCACAGGTGGTGAAACGGCTGATGTTGGTGATTTGGTGCGAACAATTATTGTAGACTCAACGGTTACTGCAAGAATGAAACGTGCAGACGTGATTAATAATGCAAATATAAAAGCTGGTGATGTTATTGTAGGTTTGTCCTCATCAGGTCAGGCAACTTATGAGAAATCTTATAATGGCGGTATGGGCAGTAATGGGTTAACATCGGCAAGACATGATGTGTTTAGCAAGTATTTAGCAGAAAAATATCCTGAAAGTTTTGATGCTTCTGTGCCTAAAGATTTAGTGTATTCTGGTAATATGAAATTGACTGATGAAGTTGAAGGCTCGCCAATTGATGCGGGCCAATTAGTACTATCACCAACCAGAACCTATGCTCCCATTATAAAAACAATATTATCAAAATATAAAAGTGATTCGGTTCATGGGATGGTTCATTGTTCTGGTGGTGCTCAGACTAAAATCTTGCATTTTATAAAAAATTTACACATCATAAAGGATAATATGTTTCCAATTCCACCTTTATTTAAATTGATACAGGAACAATCTAAAACAGACTGGAAAGAAATGTATCAGGTCTTTAATTGTGGACATAGAATGGAACTCTATGTGACTTCTGAAATTGCTGAGGATATTATTGAAATTTCAAAATCTTTTAATGTGGATGCGCAAATTATTGGACGCGTTCTGCCTTCAAACAAAACAGAGCTTACAATAAACAGTGAGTTTGGTGAGTTTAGGTACTAAATTTATTTTAGAATAATTAGCATGAAAAAGTTTTTATTGATCCCTTTTTATTTATTGTGTCATTCTTTATTGGCTCAGCCAATCTCAGTCTTTATGAGAAATAAACCGGATGAGGATTTTTCTTATCGGCCCGAATGGATTAAAAATAATAAAGTAGGAATAGATGTCAGTGAAGTGACTTTTGTTAACTGGAATTCTGGGGGGAGTAATTCCATTTCGGCATTAGCCAATGCGGAATCTAACATGAATTATAAAGATAAATATTTTTCTTGGAAAAACAGGCTAACTATTAGATATGGTATCAATAAGCAGCAAGAGCAAGAATTAAGAAAGACTGAAGATTTATTTGAAATTAATTCAAATTTAGGTTACAGACCAGATGGATTATCAAACTGGTTTTATTCTGCCAGGCTTAATTTTAAAACACAATTGACCAATGGTTATCAATACCCTGATACCAGTAAACCAATTTCGGGTTTCATGGCTCCAGGATATTTATTTTTTGGCGGTGGTATGGAATATGGTAAACGCATTGATGAATTATCTTTTTATTTTTCGCCTCTAACTGTAAAAACAACCTTTGTATTAGATGAAGATCTGGCCAATGCTGGCGCCTTTGGTGTCACGCCTGCAGTCTTGGATGTAGATGGGAATGTGATCATCCCCGGTAATCGTATTCATAAAGAGGTTGGTATTTTGATCACAAACAGTTATGAAATGGCTGTGGTTGAGAATATTTCTTTAAGAAATCTGATTAGTTTGTATACAGATTATATTAACAGCTTTGGAAACATTGATGTGGATTGGCAGATTAACTTTGATTTTAAAGTCAATCATTTCGTCAAAGCAACTTTTGGTTCCCATATAATCTATGATGATGATGTAAAAACTAAAAAACCAACGGATGTTGAAGGAGAATTTGATAAAGCAGGAGCCAAAATTCAATGGAAACAAATTTTAGCAATTGGTTTTGTGCATAATTTTTAAAAAATCCTTTTCAAAGTTTTCTGAGTATTTTAATCATATTAGTGAGAATAGTGGATTTAAAAATTAGTAGTAATGCAAACTTTGTAGTCTATAAAAATTCATAAATTATCGTATTTTTGTCCAACAAGTAATAAAAGTAATGTTAGAGAAATTGCAAATAGTAAAGCAGCGTTTTGATGAGGTAAGTGATTTAATCATTCAGCCAGATATCATGACAGATCAAAAGCGCTATATAGCTTTAAATAAAGAATACAAAGATTTGAAAGTGCTTGTTGAAAAGCGTGAGGAATACATGACACTGATGGATAATTTGGCTGAAGCCGAAGAAATTATTTCAGAAGGAGGTGATCCCGAGATGGTCGATATGGCAAAAATGCAATATGATGAAGTTAAAACCAGAATTCCTAAACTGGAAGATGAAATAAAATTTCTGTTAATACCTAGAGATCCTGAGGACACTAAAAATGCAGTAGTTGAATTAAGAGCTGGAACTGGAGGCGATGAAGCCAGTATTTTTGCAGGAGACTTGTTTAGAATGTACTCAAAATATTGTGAAAGTAGAGGTTGGAAAGTTGATGTGGTAGATTTTAGTGAAGGAACTAACGGTGGGTTTAAGGAAATTCAATTTGAGGTTAGTGGTGAGGATGTTTACGGTACGTTAAAATTTGAAGCTGGCGTCCATCGTGTGCAGCGCGTGCCGCAAACGGAAACACAAGGACGTGTTCATACCAGTGCTGCAACGGTTATGGTTTTTCCAGAAGCTGAAGAGTTTGACGTGGAAATCAATCCAAAAGATGTGAGAATAGACTTTTTCTGTTCTTCTGGTCCAGGTGGTCAATCAGTAAACACTACTTATTCTGCAGTCCGTTTAACCCACGTACCTACTGGATTAGTAGCACAATGTCAGGATCAAAAATCACAGCATAAAAATAAGGAAAAGGCTTTTAGAGTTTTACGTTCAAGACTTTATGAGATTGAGCTTGCTAAAAAGAATGAAGCTGATGCTGCAAAACGGGGATCCATGGTAACTTCGGGAGACAGAAGTGCTAAGATCAGAACTTATAATTACTCTCAAGGTCGCGTCACTGATCATAGAATTGGTCTGACACTTTATGATTTATCAAATATTGTAAATGGCGATATTCAAAGAATAATTGACGAGTTACAATTAGCTGAAAACACAGAAAAGTTGAAAGCAAATAGTGATGTGATTTAAAATACTTAGCCTCTTAATTGAGGCTTTTTGAATTATGACAACACAACAATTAGTTAAAGAAATTCATAAAAAGAAATCCTTTCTTTGTATTGGTTTAGATGTTGATTTGAATAAAATTCCACAACATTTATTAAAAAAGGAAGATCCTATTTTTGAATTCAATAAAGCTATCATTGATGCTACCCATCATTTGTGTGTTGCCTACAAACCTAATACCGCGTTTTATGAAGCTTATGGTCTAAAGGGTTGGAAAGCCTTAGAGAAAACAATTGACTATTTAAATAATAATTACCCAGACATCTTTACCATTGCCGATGCGAAACGTGGGGATATTGGAAATACCAGTAGCATGTATGCTAAAGCTTTTTTTGAAGATTTAGGCTTTGATAGCGTCACGGTGGCGCCTTATATGGGTAAAGATTCTGTGGAGCCATTTTTAGCCTTTAAAAATAAGCACACTATTCTTTTAGCATTAACTTCAAATGAAGGGGCTTATGATTTTCAAACTAAAAGTATTGAAGGGTTAGAATTATATAAAACGGTTTTAGCAACTTCAAAATCTTGGAATAATTCAGAAAACTTAATGTATGTGGTTGGTGCTACAAAGGCAGAATATCTGGTTGAGATAAGACAAATTATACCACATAATTTCTTGTTGGTTCCTGGAGTAGGAGCTCAAGGGGGCAGTTTGGAAGACGTGTGTAAATATGGGATTACAAAAAATATTGGGTTACTTATAAATTCTTCAAGAAGCATTATTTATGCTTCAAATAAGGAAAACTTTTCTTCTGAGGCAAGTTTAAAAGCCTTGCAATTGCAAACTCAAATGGAGCTTATTCTTAATCAACTTTAATAAGTCTCTTCTGATTAATTATTCAAATCCGGCATATTTGATAAAAGCATAGGATCCTCATGTAATTCTGTTTCTATTTCTATTACTGAAATAACTTTTCCAACGCGACAATAATGTTGTGTGCTCATAATCCTTTTTAATATTAAATACGAGCAGTAAGATGAATCAGATGTAATATAAAAGTTAAAGAATTGATAAATTTAAATCAGAGTATTTATTTGTTCTCTGCAAAGGAATTTTAACCTGTTAAGTTTATTAAGAAGCTTTAATGCTTTGAATTCAGTAATATCACTTAAGGCAGAATCTGTTTGACGGACATTGTAGGCTTGTTCAATAAGCTGTTTGTATTGCTTATTAAGTTTTACTTGATTGGATTTTATCGTGTCAATTCTGCTCATTTACTAGTTGACTTTCAGGTAATTAAATATACATTAATTTTTCATAAAACCAAATTATAATGAATAATATCGTATTAAATTATGTTAATTATTATAAGTATTGTTAGTTATTTAATAAATTTCATAAATAAAACAATTAATAAGAAATGAAGTTTTCATTAATTATTTTATTATTCTTAAGTTTTTCTGCTTCATTTTTTGCTCAAGAATCTAGTTGTTCTTGTTGCACAAGAAATCGTGATGATTTTGATTTTTGGATAGGTTCGTGGCAAGTTATAAATAAAGATGGTCTTTAGCCGGTACAAATAGTATTCAAAAAATTCATGACAATTGTATTCTGAAAGAAAATTGGATAAGTGCAAAAGGGAATTTTACTGGAACTAGTTTTAATTTTTACAATGATACTAGTAATCAGTGGGAGCAATTATGGATTGATAATCAGGGAGGGAACCTGCATTTAAAAGGAAGCGGGAAAGAGGATCAAATGATTTTACAATCTGAAGAGTCAATTGATAAAAAGGGCAACCATTTTATCATCGTATTTCATGGACTTTAAACGATGATGGTTCTGTACGTCAATTATGGGAAACGATAAGCAATAATAAGGACGTGACTATAGCTTTTGATAGATTTTACAAAAATGTAGAGTAAGTTATTCTTTTAAGGGCAATCTGTTATTTAATCTTGTAATGCAAATACCTTCTTGAGCAAATCTGTTGTCCTTGAATTAAACTTAGTTCTGATATCTTTTTCTTCAACCGCAATCATAGTGTAAACACCTTTTAATGCTTGATTGGTAACATAATCTGTTAAATCAGGATTGACATTGCTTGTAAAGGGGATATTATTGTATTTAGTTATTAAATTGCTCCAAATTTGATCAGCGCCGACTTTATTGAATGAGTTTTTAATCACAGGATTAAACTTGGCATATAAAGCTGTTTGTGTTTTGCTCGATAAATATTGTGTGGCAGCATCATCATTTCCAAGTAATATGTTTTTAGCATCAGAAAAAGTAATTCCCTTGACAGCATCTACAAAAATAGGGGTGGCTTCTTTTACGGCATCTTCAGCAGCTCTGTTAAGCGCTTTTATTCCTTCATCAGCCAAACTGCTCAAACCAATATCTCTTAAGGCTTTATCAACTTTTTGTAGTTCTTCCGGTAATAAAATTTTCACTAATTCATTTTTATAGAAACCATCAGTTTGCGTAAGTTTACTTACTTGTTTTTCTATTCCAAAATCTAAAGCCTGACGCAATCCTGCAGCCATATCAGCATTACTTATAATGGGATTTCCTTGTGGCATTTGGTTCACTACTTGTTGCAGTTCTGCACAAGACATTAAATTAAAAAAGAGAACAAAAGCGAATAGTTTTCTTAACATCATGACGTTTTTAATATATTTAGGTAAATATAAGTTTTACAAATGAGAGTTTTTTTTTATTTCTTAACATTAAGTTTTTTATTAGTTAGCTGCGATTCAAAAAAGTATAAAAAGGCTTCAAAACATAGTAATCAATATATTACTGTTTTAGGCGTGGCTCAAGATGCCGGATTTCCTCATATTAATTGTGACAAAGACTGTTGTCGAGCATTTTATGAAGGTTTTGAATCAAAAAAATTAATAGTTAGTTTAGGGTTGGTGGATTTAAAAGACAACAAAAAATATATTTTTGATGCGACACCTGATTTTACCCAGCAAATACAAATTTTGAAATCAAATCATTTAGATAATGGTAATGTCATTGATGGGGTCTTTCTTACCCATGGGCATATAGGGCATTATACGGGTTTAATGTATTTTGGAAAAGAAGCTATGAGTGCTAAAGATATTCCCGTATATGTGATGCCACGAATGAAACATTATCTCGAGACCAACGGTCCATGGAGTCAATTAGTTACTATGAAAAATATAGAATTAAAGCCACTTCACAACGATTCAACAATAAATTTAAATAAGGATTTAAAAATTACTCCATTTTTAGTGCCTCACAGAGATGAATATTCTGAAACCGTTGGTTATAAAATTCAAGGAAAACTGAAATCCGCCTTATTTATTCCAGATATTAATAAATGGTATTTGTTGGAGCGAAGCATAGTTGATGAAGTTAAAAAGGTGGATTATGCTTTTATTGACGCAAGCTTTTTTAAAGATGGAGAAATATCGAGACCTATGAAAGAAATTCCACATCCATTTATTGTTGAAACAGTCAAATTGTTTGAAAAGGAATCTTTAGAAACAAAATCAAAAATCTATTTCATTCATTTAAATCATACCAATCCTGCATTAAAGGAAAAGAGTACATTAAACGATAGTATTCAAAATTTGGGGTTTCATTTTGCGAAAGAAGGCGCTGATTTTTCACTTGATTGAGAAGAATTAACAGTTTTGATCTTATAATCTTTCAATGTATTAATGTTTTTAATTTTATTAATAACAATTTGTTTTTATTGTTAGTTTAAAATAGCTTAAAAGAACAGCTTTGGATCTCAATATAGATTTATATAATTAAGGATAATTAGTATATTTTTTTGAATATTCCGTAAATTGCAGGGCAAAAAATAGATAATTTTATTAATGAAACAAATAGCTCCATATAAACCAAAGTATAAAATTAGAATAGTCACAGCAGCTTCACTATTTGATGGGCATGATGCCTCCATTAATATAATGAGAAGAATTATACAGTCTACTGGTGTTGAAGTGATTCATTTAGGACATGATAGAAGTGTTGATGAAGTGGTGAATACCGCTATTCAGGAGGATGTGAATGCCATTTGTTTAACGTCATATCAAGGTGGTCATAATGAGTATTTTAAATACATGTATGATCTATTAAAAGAAAAAGGATCTGAACATATAAAAATTTTTGGCGGCGGCGGCGGCGTTATTTTGCCTTCTGAAATAAAAGAGTTAATGGATTATGGCATTTCACGTATTTATTCTCCAGATGATGGACGTGAAATGGGCTTGCAAGGGATGATTAATGATTTGGTTGAAAAATCTGATTTTGCGATAGGAGATGTTTTAGATACTGACATAAATACACTAAAAAATAAAGATTCAAAGGAAATAGCAAGAGTCATATCATCAGCAGAAAACTTTCCTGAGATCGCTAAAAAAACCTTAGCGGCAATTCATTCTAAAAACAAAACCTCTACAACTCCAGTTTTAGGAATTACAGGAACTGGTGGTGCTGGGAAATCATCATTAGTAGATGAATTGGTAAGGCGGTTTTTAATTGATTTTCCCAATAAAACGGTGGGAATTGTATCTGTAGATCCATCAAAACGAAAAACAGGTGGCGCTCTTTTAGGAGATAGAATCCGAATGAATGCTATTAACAATCCTCGTGTTTACATGCGTAGTTTGGCAACGCGTCAATCAAATTTGGCTTTATCCAAATATGTTAATGAAGCGGTTGAAGTTTTAAAGGCCGCAGAGTATGATTTGATTATTTTAGAAACTTCTGGTATTGGGCAATCTGATACTGAAATTATTGAGCATAGCGATGTGTCGTTGTACGTCATGACGCCTGAATTTGGGGCTGCGACGCAACTGGAAAAAATTGATATGCTTGATTTTGCAGATTTGGTGGCTATCAATAAATTTGATAAACGTGGCTCATTAGATGCCTTAAGGGATGTCAAAAAGCAGTACATGAGGAATCATGAATTATGGCACATGAATCAAGACGATTTGCCGGTTTATGGCACTATTGCTTCTCAGTTTAATGATCCCGGAATGAATACGCTTTACAAGGCCGTGATGGACACCATTGTCAACAAAACAAAGGCTGAACTGAAATCAACCTTTACCATTTCAAATGAAATGAGTGAGAAGATCTTTGTGATTCCACCTGCAAGAACACGCTATTTATCTGAAATTGCGGAAAATAATCGTGCTTATGACAAAACAGCTTCTCAGCAAGCAGAAGTAGCTCAAAAGTTATACGGTATTTACAAAACCTTAGAATCAGTATTGGGAGATAAACCAAGGTTGGATAAAGTAGGGTTAGAGATAGAATTTAATGATGGTCTTGAAAATAAAGATTTTATAAAGTTATTACTTGGCGAGTTTGACAGAGTAAAATTAAACCTTGATCCATATAATTGGGAAATACTGCTAGGTTGGGAAGAAAAGGTAAATAAATATAAAAACCCTATTTATTCTTTTAAAGTACGCGGTAAAGAAATAAAAATCGAAACACATTCAGAATCATTATCGCATATACAAATTCCTAAAGTGGCCTTACCAAAATATCAGGCATGGGGAGATATATTAAATTGGACCTTGCAGGAAAATGTTCCAGGAGAATTTCCTTATACAGCGGGCTTATATCCTTTTAAACGCTTAGGAGAAGATCCAGCAAGAATGTTTGCTGGAGAAGGTGGACCTGAAAGAACCAACAGGCGTTTTCATTATGTGAGTGCAGGATTACCTGCCAAACGGTTGTCAACCGCTTTTGATAGTGTGACGCTTTACGGTAATGATCCGGATTTCAGACCAGATATCTATGGGAAAATTGGAAATGCAGGAGTTTCCATTTGTTGTTTAGATGACGCTAAGAAATTATATTCCGGATTTAATTTAGCCCATGAATTGACTTCAGTGAGTATGACTATAAATGGACCGGCTCCTATGTTATTAGGGTTTTTTATGAATGCAGCTATTGATCAGCAATGTGAAATATACATAAAGGAAAACGGATTAGAAAAGGTTGTTGAAGCGCAGATAAACAAACTATATAAAGGAAAAGTTCGTCCTCAATATAATGGAGAATTACCTGAAACAAATGACGGGTTGGGTTTAATGTTGCTTGGTGTTACTGGCGATCAAGTACTTTCTAAGGAGGTTTATGAAGACATTAAAATAAAAACAATTGCACAAGTCAGAGGAACGGTGCAAGCTGATATTTTAAAAGAAGATCAGGCACAGAATACCTGTATATTTTCAACCGAATTTGCATTGCGTTTAATGGGTGATGTTCAGGAGTATTTTATTGAAAACAAAGTGCGCAATTTTTATTCGGTCTCTATTTCGGGTTATCATATTGCAGAAGCTGGGGCCAATCCTATTACCCAATTAGCCTTAACATTGTCTAATGGATTTACGTACGTAGAATATTACCTGAGCAGAGGCATGAATATTAATAAGTTTGGACCAAATTTATCTTTCTTTTTTTCAAACGGTATTGATCCGGAATATGCTGTTATTGGACGTGTAGCGCGAAAAATTTGGGCAAAGGCCATGAAACATAAATATGGCGCTAATGAGCGGGCTCAAATGTTAAAATACCATATTCAAACATCCGGGCGTAGTTTGCATGCTCAGGAAATTGATTTTAATGATATCCGTACCACACTTCAGGCTTTATATGCTATCTATGATAATTGTAATTCTTTGCATACCAATGCCTATGATGAAGCCATAACAACACCCACAGAAGAATCTGTTCGTCGTGCTATGGCCATACAACTTATTATTAATAAAGAACTGGG
Organism: Gaetbulibacter aquiaggeris; assembly: GCF_044003965.1. Classification (NCBI taxonomy): domain Bacteria; kingdom Pseudomonadati; phylum Bacteroidota; class Flavobacteriia; order Flavobacteriales; family Flavobacteriaceae; genus Gaetbulibacter; species Gaetbulibacter aquiaggeris. Next base: position 284,489 of record NZ_JBAWKC010000004.1, on the reverse strand, counting down.
ATTGGCAAAGAATGAAAACCCAATTCAAGGATCATTTATCATTGAGGAATTAACTGATTTGGTTGAAGAAGCTGTGTTGATGGAATTTGATAGAATTACCGAACGCGGAGGCGTATTAGGAGCTATGGAAACTATGTATCAACGGAGCAAAATTCAGGAAGAGAGTTTATACTACGAAACCTTAAAGCATAATGGTGAATTTCCAATTATCGGAGTCAATACCTTTTTAAGTAGTAAAGGTTCACCAACAATACAACCAAAAGAAGTTATTAGGGCAACAGAAGAAGAAAAACAATTTCAAATTAAAACGTTGCATAATTTGCATGCGGCAAATAAATCGGATGATATATTGAAGGAATTACAAAATGTAGCCGTTCATAATCAAAACATTTTTGAAGCTTTAATGGAAGTTTGTAAGGTCTGCTCTTTAGGACAGATTACTAACGCTTTGTTTGAAGTAGGAGGCCAGTATAGAAGAAACATGTAAGCTATTTAGCATAAGTGTTTTCTCTTTGAGAACCAGAATCACACATATAATTATGTGTGATTTTTTTTGCTGATAATTTTTGAAAGAATCAACAAATAATCAATAATGCTTACTTAATAACTTAAAGCAAAATATTTCATTTTAACATTGCAGATAATCGTTGAATTTTGTCTTGGGTTTGCGATAAAAGGAAGAATCTGCCCATACAACTAATATCTTATTCTTTGTTATTATAGTTTCAGTTACCCTAGTTAATTTTGTCTTGTCTCTAAATTTATTGTAACTATTATTTAATCTTTTAAAAATAAACTATGACTATGGAAACTTCACTTAATTATAATTTTCAAAGAAAATCTAAAAACCATGTAGATTGGTTATTAAACATTATAAAATCTGAAAAATATTACCAAATAGAAGCCATTATTTTAAATAATCAGCAAGAGGTGCGCTTTAAATAGCTAAAAAGAATTTTTTACTAAAATTACAAGGTTAACATCCAGTTACGTTGAAGCTTTTTAAATTTTTTCAATTCACTTCGTAATATTGGTAAAAAGTCTTTACCGTTACTATTTGAATATTCTAAACGAAAAGAATTTTTATATAACAGACTTGTAAGTCGCTGTAATGCTTCTATATGTTTATACTTTTTGTCAGAATAACGCTCTAATTCTGCATTTACTATAACTGGTCCTAATGACACTGATTGTTGAATGATGTCACCAGAAAAATAAATATCTGTATTTTCAGTACCATCTGCTTTGATATCTATCAAGTCATACTGAATATAAGACGAAATACTTCGAGATAAGATATAAATTTCCATAGCCTTTTTATAAATAGGCAGATCAGATAAGTGGGATGGAATAGTAGGCAACATCTTTTAAAAGCAATTTTATCAAAATTACTTACAAGTAAGCAATTTATACTATTAATATTAAAGTAAAATTGTATATTTACTTTAATAATTAAGTTTTAATAGTTAAATTTATTTAATGATATTAGATTCTTTAAATTGGAAGATTTTAAAGTGTCTGCAGGTTAATGCCAGACAATCAAATGTGGCTATTGGGAAAATTGTTGGTATAAGTTCTCCTGCAGTTTCAGAGCGCATAAAAAAAATGGAAGACGCAGGAATTATACAAGGATATAAAACCTCGGTATCTCCTTTAGATGTTGGCTATCAGTTAAAAGCCTTAATAACTCTGAGAGCGTTCATGGGCATGTTAAAACCATTTCTTGAAAAAGTAAAAACCTATGATGAGGTTTTGAATTGTTATAGAATTACGGGAAATGAAAATATTGTGATGGAAGTAGTTTTTAAAAATCAAAAACATTTAGAATCTTTCATTGACCAGCTTATTGTTTATGGCGAAACTAAGACTCAAATTGTTTTGTCGCATGTGGTAAAATACAATGAGGTAAAACCAGTGAAATAGTCTTATTTTAATTATCTTTAGATAACAAAATATAAGGTTATGAAATCTGTTAAAACTTTCTTTTTTACAGCAGTTATTTTAGTATTACCCTTTTCCAAAGTAGAGGCCCAAAATACATTTCAATCCCCATCAGAGAATAAATCAGTTATATATATAATGCGCACTTCAGCTTTAGGGGCTATCATGAATTTTCGCTTCTTTGATGGTGAAAAATACTTGGGAAAATTTAAAGATAAAAACTATTTGAGATATGAATGTGAACCAGGAAAACACTTATTTTGGGTAAAAGGCGAAAATACGGATTATCTAGAAGCCGATCTTTTAGCAGATAAAATTTATATAGTGGAGGCCAATGCTGTGATGGGTGCATTCTCTGCGGGTGTAAAATTTAATATTTTAGATTTTAATGATGATAAGAAAATGAAACGAGTTTTTAAACTCTTGACAAAAAAGGAACCTATAGTTTTTGATGAAAATGAATTGCTAAAAGATCAAAACGACATGCAAGAAATTATTAAGAGTGGTTTAGAAAAGTATGAAAACAAGTTGGATAGAGATAAAGAGTTTAATAAAATAACGCCCGAAATGTTTTATACGATTTAAAATCTACCTTTCTTTAGATTTTTCAATGTGCTTTACAATCTGTTTAGCATGCATGCGTGAGTTTTCAATAAACCATTTATGGGTTTCCATACCGCCACATATAACGCCTGCTAAATAGAGACCTACAATATTCGTCTCCATAGTTTCTGAGTTATATTTAGGAATTTTATTTTCTTCATGAGATAAATCAACACCAATGGCTTTTAAAAAATTTAAATCAGGTTGGTATCCCGTAAGTGCAAGAACATAATCATTTGGAATATTTTTAATGCCTTCAGGCGTAGAAATAATCACCTCATGTTCTTTAATTTCAACTATTTCTGAATTGTAAAAAGCTTTTATGCTACCTTCTTCAATTCGATTCAAAATATCTGGTCTTACCCAATATTTCACTCTTTCACCTATATCTTTGCCTCTTATTATCATCGTAACATGGCCGCCTTTGCGCCAAATTTCAAGAGCAGCATCAACTGATGAATTACTCGCTCCAACAATAATGACACTTTGCATACTGTATGGATGTGCTTCTTTATAATAGTGAGTTACTTTAGGGAGCTGTTCACCCGGAACATTTAAAAGTTTGGGAATATCATAAAACCCGGTGGCAAGGATGACTTTTTTGGTAATATAATGATTCCTATTAGTTTCAATTTTAAATAAAGTATCCTCTTTATTAATGCTTGTAACGACTTCATATAAATTTAAATGTAATGTATTTGAAGTCGCCACGCGTCTGTAATATTCTAAAGCTTCATCTCTGTTTGGTTTCGGGTTTTTACTGATAAATGGAATGTCATCAATTTCTAATTTTTCAGAAGTTGAAAAAAAGGTCATGTTTTTTGGGTAATTAAATAAGGAATTTGTTAAGGCGCCTTTTTCTAAAACTAAATAATTCCAGCCTCTTTTTTTACATTCTAAGGCACAGGCAATGCCTATAGGACCTCCACCAACAATTATAACCTCTTTTTCTAAAACCATAATTTATTATTATCTCTTAATATTTTAATTTCTGATTTAAAATAAAAAGTAAAAATACAGAGAAGCCAGCAAGTAATGTAGCTAAATACCAAGTTTTATCAAAACCAAAAACGTCAACTAACTGCAATCCTGCATTATGCCCAAATATATGGGCAATAGAAAATGAGATACTATATAAAGCCATGTATTCTCCTGGATTTCCATTTTTAGCTCTTTCCATAGCAAACGCATTAGAAAACGGAAAAGCAATCATTTCGCCAAATGTCATGAGTAGCATGCCTATTATTAAAACACCAGACCATGAGCTTACATTTAAAACAAAAAAACTCAACCCTGTTAAAAGAGCTCCCATTAACATTAAACCAGATTTTGTGAATCTTGAATTTTCTAACCACTTTATTAATGGCATTTCAAACACAAAGATTAAAAATCCGTTAAGACCTAATAATAGGCCAATTTCTAGTTCACTTAAATAATGAGCATCTTTATAATAAAGTGGCATTGTAGAAAAATATTGTAAGAAGACAATACCAAATAGGACCATGGCTGCTAAAAAAAGCAAAAAGATTTTGTCTTGGTAAGCCGATTGCGGATTTTCTATTTTCAAATGATCTAGAGTTTTAGCTTTTTTTGGATGTAAGACCTTTAAAAGAACTAAAGCAGCTAGCATACAGGTAATACCGTCTATCCAAAAAAGGCCACCATAACTCATGGTTATAATTATAATACCGCCAATAGCTGGTCCGGCAGAAAAACCAAGGTTTATAGCAAGTCGTATTAGCGTTACCGTTCTGGTTTTGTTCTCTGGTTTACTATAAGAATTTAAAGCGACAAACATGGCAGGTCTAAACATATCAGAAACAACCATTACTAAAAATATACCCATCCAAAAAGCAGCAAATGTTGTTAAGAATTGTAAAATAATAAATGACAATCCTGAAATAAATAAACTAAAAACCATGACTTTATAAAAGCCAATTTTGTCAGTTAATTTACCTCCCAGCCAAGACCCAATAACAGAACCTAGACCAAAAGCCGTCATAATCCACCCCACATCGCTTAATGAAAAATGTAAGCTTTTTGTTAAGTATAAGGACAGAAAAGGTATCACCATAGTACCAGCTCTATTGATAAGAGTTATTAAGGCTAGCCACCATACTTCAGTAGAAAGGCCTTTAAAGGTATTTATGTATTTTATAAAAAGTGTTTGCATTTCTTTGATTGATTCAATACTTTTTTGATGTTTTTCTTTGGTATTTTAGATAAAAAAAAGTCCAACTTTACAGTTGGACTTTTACATATGGTATAATATTATATTTATATCATAACAACACATAACAAGCCCAACATCTTTGTTTTGATGTCCAGTATTGTCTACAAATTATGACGTTATTATTCATTTTTATTTTATTTTTATTTTCAAATGTATATAAAATATTTGGAAATTGTATTTTTGATAAGAAAATATTTAAAATGAAGTTAGCTATTACATTCGTTCTTGTTTTAATGTGCTTATCAAGTTGTAATGATGGTAAACAGCCTATTAAAGGTGAAACACAATTTCAAATAGAAATAAATGCTGAATATAAAGATGCCACCTCTTCTCCTTTAAAGGAAGAAGACAGGAAGGAATTTGAGGGCTTGGACTTTTTTGAATATGACCCTACTTATGTCATAGAAGCATTATTTACAAGAACTACTAATGAGCTACCGTTTAAAATGAAAACAACTACTGACCGACTTCCGGAATACGTGAAGTATGGCGTCTTGGATTTCTTTCTTCACGATGAAATTTTTCAATTGAATGTTTATCAAAATCAAGAATTAAAAAAACAGGAAGGTTATGAGAATTATTTGTTTTTGCCTTTTTCTGATGAAACAAATGGTGTTGAAAGTTACGGAGGCGGACGTTACATTGATTTGAGAATTCCGGAAGGCAATACATTAATAATTGATTTTAATTCTGCTTATAATCCTTATTGTGCCTATAATGACAAATATTCTTGTCCTATTGTTCCAAGAGAAAATTATTTAAGAACAAGAATTGAAGCAGGTGTAAAGAAGTTTAAAGATCACTAAATATATTTCACTAAATACAGTCCAAGAAATACAGCTATAAACCCGATAACAAAACTTGCTATCGTGTAAATTGCAAAACTTGTAAAATCACCTGATTTTAAAAAGACATGATTTTCATAAGCAAAAGTAGAAAAGGTAGTAAAACCACCACAAAACCCGGTGGCTAAAAGTACCGTTTGACTTTGTGAAAGCGTACTACTTTTAGCTGCTAGTCCTAGAATAATCCCAATGAGTAAACTCCCTAAAATGTTAGCCAAAAAAGTGCCATAAGGTATTCCGGATGCAGTACTATTTAAATATTTACCAATAACAAACCTAAGGACGCTGCCAAAACCACCACCTATAAAAACAAGAATTGCATGCTTCATTCAATAAAATTTAATTGCTTTCTGTTTTCAAAAATAGGATAAAAATTAAGACGTAATTATTAAAATCAATCTTTTAAAGCAATATAGATTTCTGTTATCCAATCTGCAGGATTCGGAACGTTTGAAGAATCAGTTAAATAAGTTTCCAGCATTGGACCATTTTCATTGAAATTAAAACCACTAGAAGAAATATACGTCATGCTCAAATCCCATGCTTCCTTTAAATTTGCATGATTTCCTTTGAGTGTTGTTTTAAGTGTTTTAAAAGGCTCTAATTGACCAGTTAAAATATCATTTTGGGTGGTTATAACTCTGGAATTTGTAGGTAGGCAACATGAAAATATGACCGCATTATTTTCAATGTCATAAGTATGATAATATATGAAAGGGAATCCGGAAACAGCTATATTATTATTTGAAGCATAATTTTTAATCACTGGAAATAAATCATCAATCTTATTTTTTAAATTATCAATTTTACAGGAAGCGGTGTTGTAAAGGTAATAACCGCCGCTATGTTCTGTAAAACCATTAATTTCAATGCTGTATTTTTTCATATCTGAAACCACCATACTGTCAAGTTTTTCCAGACTGCGCTCATAATGTGGCCCAATTTGTTTTTCCATACCACCCTTAATTACTGTAAACATTTTAAACAGAAAGGGTAAATCATCACCAATAACATTCCATGTGACCTCTGTTGATCCGTCCTCATTTGGTTGAAATTTCCAGTTGATGCTTGATACAGGAAAATCTGAAATTTGCATTTCTTGTTGAATACTGTTAAAAGGTGTGGTTTCAATGGTTTTAATGGTTCCAACCCCATTTTTATCTTCCCAAAAAAAAGCGCCATTAATACCTTTTGTTTGTTCTGATAATGAAATTTTTAAATCAGGATCAGTTTCAGCCCATGAAGACCAAGATTCCCAGTTTTTAAAATCAATAACATTCTTATAAATAACAGCAGAAGGAGCTTCAATTGTTCGTGTTCTCGTCACATCAAAAGAATTTGGTTGAACAGCAATATAAATACAAGAACCAATAGTAAAAATTAGTACTAAAAAAAAGAAATATTTAAATGCTTTCATGGGGACAAATTATTTGAAAAAAAAGAATAAATCAAAGGTAATCAAATTAATTCATTCATTAATAAATTCTTATATTTGTTAGCATAAAAATACATATTTAATAATTAAAAACCGTTAATGAGAATTATTCTACAAAACGTTCGTTATTAATTATGTTTTTTAAGAATAAATTAAAAAATAATAAATAATTATTTAATGAAACTAAAATCAATATTAGGACTGTCATTATTAGCTTTGTTTTTGACATCCTGTGGAAATGAAAAATCTGATAAAATTTCAGAAGATTTAGCTGTAAAAGATAGTATACAGTTTAACTACAATGTTGAGCAATTTGCTGACATTAAAATTTTGCGTTACCAAATTCCCGGTTGGGAGCAACTTACATTAAAAGAACAAAAATTAGCCTACTATTTGACGCAGGCTGGTTTAGCTGGAAGAGATATCATATGGGATCAAAACTACAGATACAATCTAACCATTAGAAAAGCTTTAGAATCTGTTTATAACAATTACCAGGGTGATAAATCCACACCAGAATGGGGTGCTTTTGAAACCTACCTAAAGCGTATTTGGTTTAGTAATGGAATTCATCACCATTACTCAAATGATAAAATTAAACCTGAGTTTTCGGCTGATTATTTAAACCAATTATTGACTGATACCAATACAGTTTTAGAAGGTGAAGCTTTTGAGGTTATTTTTAATGATAAAGATTCAAAAAAAGTAAATCAAGGAAAAGGTGTGGACAACGTATTACTTTCTGCAGTAAATATGTATGGTCCTGACGTCACCAATAATGATGTTATTAATTTTTATAAAAATAAGAAGTCACCCGATGCCTCAAAACCTTTGTCTTTTGGTTTAAATTCTCAATTAGTAAAAGAGAATGGGGTTTTAAAAGAACGTACCTATAAATCAGGAGGTTTATATGGCTCTGCTATCGATGAAATTATCAAATGGTTAGAATTAGCAAAAGGTGTAGCTGAAAATGAGGCCCAGGCCAATGCTTTAGGGTTGCTAGTTAATTATTATAAAACAGGTGATTTACAAATCTGGGACGATTATAATGTGGCCTGGACGTCAGCAACTGCTGGTAATATTGATTATATCAATAGCTTTATTGAAGTGTATAATGATCCGTTAGGCTATACAGGGTCTTATGAAACCATTGTACAAATCAATGATTTTGACATGTCACAAAAAATGAAAGTGGTTTCAGATAATGCGCAGTGGTTTGAAGATAATTCTACTTTGATGGATGAACATAAAAAGGAAAATGTGGTTGGTGTTACTTATAAAGTGGTTAATGTAGCAGGAGAAGCTGGAGATGCCTCGCCAAGTACACCAATAGGGGTTAATTTACCAAATGCCAACTGGATCAGAGCTGCTGTTGGAAGCAAATCGGTTTCTTTAGGTAATATTATTGAGGCTTATAATAATGCGGCTAGTTCAGGTCGTTTAAAAGAATTTGTCAATGATGAAGAGGAACTTCAATTGGAAGAAACCTATGGTCAGGTAGGAGATAAGTTACATACGGCATTACATGAAGTCATTGGTCATGCTTCCGGTAAAATGAATCCTGGAGTTGGAGAGACTAAAGAAACATTAAAAAATTATGCCTCCACTTTGGAAGAAGGCCGCGCTGATTTAGTAGCATTATATTACTTATATGATTCTAAACTGCAAGAATTAGGTTTGGTTGATGACTGGCAAAAAGTTGGGAAAGCAGCTTATGATGGTTACATAAGAAATGGCCTAATAACCCAATTAATCAGATTAAACCTTGGTGATGATGTTGAAGAAGCCCATATGAGAAACAGACAATGGGTATCGGCTTGGGTTTTTGATAAAGGAAAAGCTGATAATGTAATCGAGAAAGTAACACGCGATGGAAAAACTTATTTTAATATCAATGACTATGCAAAACTTCGCGATTTATTTGGTCAATTATTACGTGAAACGCAACGCATAAAATCTGAAGGAGATTATGCTGCTGTTGAACATTTAGTTGAAACTTATGGAGTGAAAGTAGATCAGGTGTTGCATGCTGAAGTATTAGAAAGAAACAAACAATTTACATCAGCTCCTTATTCAGGATTTGTAAATCCGGTTTTAGTTCCAGAAACAAATGATGCTGGAGAAATTTTGGCAATTAAAGTAACTCAACCTGAAACTTTTGCCGGACAAATGATTGACTATGGTAAAAAGTATCATTTTTTACCTGAGGTAAACTAAAAGTTTAAATGAATTAAATAAAAAAACAGAATCTTTAGGGTTCTGTTTTTTTATTTACACTAAACACTAATAGAAGAATATTTACTATTATAAGAACAGTAACTGCTATAACTATATTCATGTTTATTTTGGTTTCTTATTCAATAGATACACCATTATAAAAATGGTTGCGTCAAAAGTTATTAACTAACTATAGAACAGTTAACTTTCTTGTTTTCCCTTAAAAAAAATGTAGTTTAATTTGAATTACTGAGTATTATGGTAATTCAATAAAATGATTGGATTATTTATTTAAATATAAATTTTATAGCGGTAATAAATAAGATAAATGATATAAAAGCAAGAAGAACCCAAATACTTCCGGCATAAAATTGTTTGTGAAGTTTTAAATCTTTTCGGTAAGTAAACCCTATTATAATGGCGAAAACAATAAAAAAGATAATTCCAAAAATGATTTGACCTTTACTAAACATATTCCTATTTTTATGCAAATTTAATTAAAACTAAGTTAATCAATGAAAAATAAAATAGAAGCAGTTAAAGCGTTTCACACAGCATTTAAAATAGGACACAGAGAAACGCCCAAAGCTGATTTGGGATTAGCTAAAAATTTGTTACGTTATAAATTAATGCGTGAAGAAAATGAAGAATATTTAGAAGCTGCCAACAATAATGATCTAGTTGAAGTTGCAGATGCACTGGGTGATTTGTTATATATTTTATGTGGTACTATTATTGAACATGGATTACAATATAAAATAGAAGAAGTGTTTGAAGAAATACAACGTAGTAATATGAGTAAACTTGGTGAAAATGGTGAGCCAGTTTATAGAGAAGATGGAAAAGTTTTAAAAGGCCCCAATTATTTTAAGCCTAACATTGAAGCAATATTAGATAAATAAAAAAAGGCAGCTATTTGGCTGCCTTTTTTTATTTATGATTATATTATTATTCAACTTTAAAACGCCATCCAAAAGGATCTTCACATTTGTTGGTTTGAATATCAGTAATACGTTTTTTCATTAAACTTGCATAGGTGTTTTCTAATTCTGGTATATCAAAATCTTCTCCGTGATAACCAAAACCTGAAATAGGAGAGATGACCGCAGCAGTTCCTGCTCCAAACATTTCTTTTAAAGAGCCGTTTTTAGCCGCTGCTACCACTTCATGAACTGAAATTTTTCTTACTTCAACGGCTATGCCTTCCGCTTTTGCTAATTCAATAATACTTTTTCGGGTAATACCATCTAAAATACGGTCACTTGTTGGACCTGTTATTAAGGTATCATTAATTCTGATAAAAATATTCATGGCGCCTGCTTCCTCAATATATTCATGCGTATTATCATCGGTCCAGATAACTTGTTGATAGCCTTTTTCTACAGCTAATTGCGTTGGGTAAAATTGCCCGGCATAGTTACCGCCAGCTTTTGCAAATCCCACGCCACCATTGGCAGAACGAGAATAGGTTTCTTCAATTAAAACTTTTACTTTTCCTGCAAAGTAAGCACCAGAGGGTGCACAAGCAATGATAAATTTATACTCATTGGCTGGCGACGCATGGAACCCTTTACCGGTGGCAAAAATAAATGGTCTGATATATAAAGAACTCCCCTCTTTTTTAGGAATCCATTCACTATCCAGTTTTAATAAAGTTTTTAGACCTTCCATAAAATAGCTTTCCGGAACTTCAGGGATCGCTAATCGTTTAGATGAAATATTTAATCGTTTCCAATTGTCTAACGGTCTGAATAAATAAATATCATTTTTAGCATCTTTATAGGCTTTCATGCCTTCAAAAACGGACTGGCCGTAATGAAAAATTTTAGCAGACGGATCTAAAGTAATTGGTTGATAGGGTACCACCTTTGGTGCTTGCCACTTACCATCTTTATAATTGCATTCCAACATGTGGTCTGAAAATGTACTACCAAAACTCAAATGATCAAAATCTACATCATGTATTTTTGTTTTTTTCGCTTTTATTACTTCTATGTCGCTCACTGCTGTATTCATTAGTATTCTTTTTGAAGAAATCACTCTTTATATAGTGCATTCTTAATTCATACAAATTTACATAAATAAGAGTTTATAAAAAAAGTATAATTTGGCAAAAATAGGTATCTTTAATAACTTAAAAATGATAATTAAAAATCACACTTAGTCATGAAAAAAATTTTCACTTTAATTTTATTTATAAGTGTTTTATTTTCTTGTAAGAATGAAAACAAAACATCTGAAACTACTATGGAAAATATTGCTGAAACGCAATACAAATCTTTTGGGAAGTCAATAATTCCTGATGATGCCATAATGGCTCAATCAATGTCTGAACATTATAAAACAATGAGTTTAGGAGATAGTATTAATTCAAAAATGATTGCTAAAGTTGATGAAGTTTGTCAGGCTAAAGGTTGTTGGATGAAAGTAGATTTAGGAAATAATGAGCAAGTCATGGTGAAATTTAAAGATTACGGATTCTTTATGCCAAAAAATATTGCTGGAGAAGAAGTCATAATAAACGGAGTAGCCTATGTTGAAGAAGTTTCAGTTGAAGAGCAACGTCACTATGCTGAAGATGCTGGTTTAACTGAGGAGGAAATTGCAGCTATTATTGAACCAAAAAAGACACTTTCATTTTTAGCTGATGGCGTTTTATTAAAAGAAAAGTAAAAAGTGAAATTTTTTTTATGGGTAGCTTTAGTAGTGTTTTTCTCTGGCTGTAATAATTCCGAAAAGGAAAATACAGAAATAAATGGAGACATTGTTTATGATATGTACAAACCATCAGAGATGTCCATACTCATGAATGAAATGTATGATTATAACTTGAAAATAAAGCAAGAGATTTTAGAAGGTAAAACACCTGTCAATTTCCCTACAAATTTCTTAAATATTTATACCGCTGAATTATCAGAATTTAAATCGCGTAATGAAACGTTTCAAGCATATTCTTCGCTTTTTGTAGAAAATCAAAAAGAAATATGTAATACAGATGCCCATTCAGATATTTCTGAACGTTATAATAATGCTATTAATTTATGTATCTCTTGTCATAAAACAGAATGTACAGGACCCATACCTAAAATTAAAAAGTTACTCATTAATTAGTTTGAAACGAAACATAATAACCACAGCAGATGGTTCAAAAACCATTCAAATCGAGGAATGGAATGAACAATATCATTCTGTCCATGGGGCCATACAAGAAGCAAAACATGTATTTATAAAACATGGATTGTTTTTTTTTAAAGAAATGCACCCAAAAATACAGCCTATTCATATTCTTGAAATAGGTTTTGGTACCGGACTTAATGCTTATTTAACTCTCTTAAAATCTTCTGAAACACAAACTAAAATTGAATATGTAGGTGTTGAAGCGTTCCCGGTTATTGCAGAAGAAATAAATCAGCTTAATTATGTTGAAGAGCTCAAAACTGATGAAAAATTGTTTTCTAAACTGCACGATACCTCATGGGAAACAGATCAGGATATTACAGGTGATTTCAAATTAACCAAACAAAAAAAAGAGTTTAAAAACATTAATGACACCAATATTTTCAATATTATTTATTTTGATGCTTTTGGAGCCCGAGTACAACCAGAATTATGGACTGAAACTATATTTCAAAAAATGTATGACGCTTTACAAGTAGAAGGTGTTTTAGTAACCTATGCTGCCAAAGGAAGCGTTCGCAGAGCCATGCAAGCGGTTGGATTTAAAGTTGAAAAATTACCAGGACCACCGGGTAAGCGTGAGATGCTTCGCGGAATAAAACTTTTTATATAACTAAAAGGCTATTAATATATAGTATTAACTTTTGTTAAACCTAACATAAATCTAATTTGATTTACTGTATCATTTTGTAATTTTATTCAAAAAATAAAATGCGTGTATTAATTACCGGAGCTACTGGGTTAATTGGAAAGGAAATTGTTAAGCTTTGTCACAAGAAAAATATTGGCGTAAATTATTTAACTACGAGTAAATCTAAAATTTCAAATAAGGCAGACTATCAAGGTTTTTACTGGAATCCAAAGACAAAAGAGATTGATATTCAGTGTTTTAAAGAGGTTGACGTGATTATTCATTTAGCCGGTACGACGGTTTCAAAACGATGGACTTCAGAATATAAAAAGGAGATTTTATCAAGTAGATTAGAAACCACACAACTGCTGGTAAATTCTATAAAAAATAATAAAAATCAAGTAAAACAGGTCATTGCGGCTAGTGCTATTGGTATTTATCCGGATTCCTTATCCAATTATTATGAAGAAGTTGATTCAGAAGGGGATGCTAGTTTTTTAAGTGAAGTGGTAAAAAAATGGGAAGCGGCTATTGATACTTTTTCTGAGTTAAATATAAGGGTAGCTAAAATAAGAATTGGATTGGTGTTATCTGATAAAGGTGGCGCATTACCAGAATTAAGCAAACCTATAAAGTTGGGGTTAGGAGCTGCTTTTGGTTCTGGTAGATCGTGGCAGTCCTGGATTCATATTAAAGACTTAGCCGGACTATTTATGTATGTAATGAATAATAATTTAGAGGGTGCGTTTAACGCGGTTGCTCCAAATCCGGTTACTAATCTTGATCTTACCAAATTATGCGCAAAGGTTTTAAACAGGCCTTTATGGTTGCCTAATATTCCTAAGGTTTTTATGAAATTGGTTTTAGGGGACATGCATACCTTATTATTTTTAAGTCAGCGTGTGAGTTCAAAAAAAATTGAAGAGGCAGGATTTAGCTTCAAGTACCATCATTTAGAACCTGCTTTAGAAGACTTATTGAAATAGTTTTATGGAGGCGTTTTCAAATTTTTTAAATGGCATTAGTTCAAAAGGTATTCATGTCTTTGATAAAACAATTCCGTTTTCAAAATATGTTCCTCTTGATTTATCAATTGATAATGAATTATTAAAAGCCATAGATGTGTCATCAACAACCGCTTTAGGTAGTTTTGTCAATGCTCATATTAAAAACTATCAGGGCTTGGTTGCTTTTGGTGGTTATAATGAAACGAGAAATATTTACCAGAGAAGTACTCATTTTAATAAATCAGAAGCTGATAATGAAAGGAATATCCATTTGGGTGTTGATTTATGGGCGCCAGCTACTACAGCAGTTTATGTGCCTTTAGATGCTACCGTACATAGTTTTAAAAATAATACACATTTTGGTGATTATGGTCCAACTATTATTTTGAAACACAATCTAAAAGGGCAAATTTTTTATACACTTTATGGACATTTAAGTTTAAAATCTATTGCCGGTTTAAAAGTAGGTATGGCTTTTAAACAAGGGGATCATCTTGGTGATTTAGGGGATGCTCACATAAATGGTGATTATCCACCTCATTTACATTTTCAAATTATTAAAGATATTCAAAACTATCAGGGTGATTATCCAGGGGTTTGCAGTAAAAAAGACTTGAATTTTTATTTAAACAATTGCCCAGATCCCAATACTTTATTAAAATTAAGTAACATTCTATTTAATTGAGTTACAATAATGATCTAATTTTTATCAGATTTTGACTATAACTAGGACAATTTTTTGGTGATATTTAAAAGAAATAGTATCGTATAAATTGAGACTGACTTAAATCAGTGCATATAAAATTAACATCCGTTATTTTAGATTGACTTAAGGTTTATAAGCTGTATTGACTTAAGGAATAAAAAGTTATCATGACTTCATTTGACTAATAATAGCACAATACAGTTTGTATAAACTTCTATTATTAACCAAAAATTTATGATATGAAAAAATTAAAATTAGTATTAATCAGCGTTTTGTCATTATTAAGTCTTGCAGCATGCGAGATTGAATCTATTGAAGCAGATTTAATTAGCGAACAGTCAACAGATCTCACTTCTAAGAAAGTTGAGAAGAGTGAAGAAGTTTATAAAAGTAAATTACAAAATAGGGTGATAAATAGTGATGCCCTAAGGGGTAATTTTGTGGGTAACACTTTTACAAGGAAGCTGCAAATTTATACACCTCCAGGCTACAAAAAAAATGGTCCTCAGCAATATCCAGTGGTATATTTGCTACATGGATTTCCATTTTCTGAAAAAGCATTTATTGATATAAAAACCTGGGATGATTGGATTACCCCTTACCTTTGGACTCAAGAATATCCCGATTTCCCTGAAGAAGGATTTAGACTTTGGATTGATAACCTTATAGCTGATGGCAACATTGAACCGATGATTATTGTTATGCCTAATGCAGAGACAGAGCCATATGGTTTTAGTTTTTACACAAATTCAATCCTTAACGGAAACTTTGAAAATTTTATTGTAAACGATCTCGTAAACTACATGGATAAAAATTATAATACTATTCCTGATGCTTCAGGAAGAGCGGTTATAGGGCATTCTCAAGGTGGTTATGCAGCGTTTAAAATTGGTTTACTACATTCTGATGTTTTTAGCACTATAGCGAGTCACAGTGGTCTATTATTTGTCGATGCCTTATTTACAATGGGTCCAGTACTTGAACAAGAAAATCCTGATGGTTTTACAGGTCCAGACCCGAGAAAATTTTTTACTAGTGCTGGGTATGCAATGAGTGCCGCTTGGTCACCAAACCTAAACAATCCTCCTTATTTTGTAGACCTTCCTTTTGTTTTCAATAATGAAGGTCATATAGAGCTTGTTCCCGAAGTTGTAAACCTTTGGCACCAAAATGATGTATATAGCCTATTAGAAGAATTGTACCTTGATAATTTTGATTTTAATTCCTTAAACGGAATCTATTTGGATGTTGGACTTCTTGATGAAATTGGAACTCAACAAGCTCATGTACCAGTCATAAATAGGTTAAATGAATATACAATCGATCACACATTTGAAACTTACGAAGGTGGTCATCATACACATATGTTTGCAAGATTAGCTACTTCATTAAAATTTTGTTCAAGCATTATGAAGTAGATGATATTGACGTGGTAATTGAAACTATTGACAATCTTATTTTTAAAGGAAAATTTAAATAATATCGTTTGCCAATAGTTTTTTTGTTAATTCTGACAGTTGGTTTTGTTAATTACCTACAATATTTTATGACGGATTGTTATAATGATTTATATCAGCATTTAAATCAAGTTATTCTTCTTTATTCACAAAATCAAGTCTAAAATTTGTAATTATTTCGCTAAAAAAATTAAAAAAGCCTTGACAGATTATCTGTCAAGGCTTTTTTTTACTGTCAATAAAATTTTAGTCTTCAACTAAAACCCATTCCCCTTTGTTAATTAAAGGTTCGGCTTGTTTGTATTTTACGGTTTTATTTTCTCCACTCATCACATGCTTTATAGTAACACGGTCATTACGGCCAATTTTAGGATGGTCCCTAACAATAGTTTCAACCACCTCAGGTTGACGTTGGGTGTTCCCGGCCGCCCTGCTTTGTGCAGAACGTTCGTCCATATTAGGAATTTCGTCTTTTTGAGTTTGTAATTTTTCCTGCTTTCTAACTCTTGCTTCCTGAATAGTATTTTGAGTTTCAGTAGGTAATTCCCCTTTGAACAAGAAAGAAATAACCTCTTTATTTACCTGATCAATCATGGCTTTGAATAATTCAAAAGCTTCAAATTTGTAAATTAATAAAGGGTCTTTTTGTTCATGAACTGCTAATTGAACAGATTGCTTTAACTCATCCATTTTACGTAAATGGGTTTTCCAAGCATCATCAATGATAGCAAGCGCAATGTTCTTCTCAAAATCTGTAATTAACTGTTTTCCCTTAGTTTCATAGGCTTTTTCAAGATCAGTAACTACTTGTAAGGTTTTAATACCATCTGTAAATGGCACCACGATTCTTTTGAATTTATCGCGCTGTGTTTCATACACATTTTTAATGACAGGAAAGGCAATATCTGCATTGCGAGTCATTTTATCTTTGTAATGATCAAAAGCTGCCTTATAAACTTTAGAAGTGATTTCTTGTGCAGTTAACTTTCCAAAATCAGTATCAGATATAGGTGAAGGCATTGAAAAATATCTGATTAATTCAAATTCGAAGTTTTTAAAATCATTGGCCCCTTTGTTAGCTTCTGCAATGATTTCAGTAGTATCAAAAATCATAT
Source organism: Gaetbulibacter aquiaggeris (assembly GCF_044003965.1). Lineage (NCBI taxonomy): Bacteria > Pseudomonadati > Bacteroidota > Flavobacteriia > Flavobacteriales > Flavobacteriaceae > Gaetbulibacter > Gaetbulibacter aquiaggeris. The sequence continues at coordinate 267,122 of NZ_JBAWKC010000004.1, read as the reverse complement.
TGGCTAAGTCTACTCTTAAACGTTCACCATGCAATGCATGACGCCGACGTTTATAAACAACTTCACGTTGCGCATTCATAACATCATCATATTCTAACAAACGCTTACGCACCCCAAAGTTGTTTTCCTCCACTTTTTTCTGTGCACGCTCAATAGATTTAGAAATCATGGAATGCTGAATGACTTCACCTTCTTTTAAGCCCATTCTATCCATCATCTTAGCAATACGCTCGCTACCAAATAAACGCATTAAATTGTCTTCAAGAGACACATAAAACTGAGAACTACCCGGATCTCCCTGACGACCGGCACGACCACGTAACTGTCTGTCAACACGACGAGAATCATGACGTTCTGTACCAACAATGGCCAAACCACCAGCTTTTTTAACTTCTTCAGATAATTTAATATCCGTCCCACGACCAGCCATGTTCGTTGCAATAGTCACCTGGCCAGGTTGACCAGCTTCAGCAACAATGTCGGCTTCTTTTTTATGCATTTTAGCATTTAATACGTTGTGAGGTATTTTTCTAATGGTTAACATTTTCCCCAATAACTCACTAATTTCAACGGAGGTAGTTCCAATTAATACAGGGCGACCTGCTTCTGATAATCGTGTTACTTCTTCAATAACCGCATTGTATTTTTCACGTTTCGTTTTATAAACTAAATCTTCACGGTCATCACGAACAATAGGTCTGTTGGTTGGAATTTCAACCACATCTAACTTATATATTTCCCAAAACTCTCCTGCTTCAGTAACCGCAGTTCCTGTCATACCAGATAGTTTTTTGTACATTCTAAAGTAGTTCTGAAGCGTCACTGTAGCGAAGGTTTGCGTGGCATCTTCAATTTTCACGTTTTCTTTAGCTTCAATGGCCTGGTGTAACCCATCACTATATCTACGACCATCCATAATACGTCCGGTCTGCTCATCAACAATCATGACTTTATTGTCTATCACTACATACTGAATATCTTTTTCAAATAGGGCATAAGCCTTTAATAACTGATTCAAGGTATGAATACGTTCAGATTTTACTCCAAAATCTTTGAATAATACTTCTTTCAATCTGGCTTCTTCTTCAAGTGGTAATCCTTGGTTTTCAATTTTTGCAATTTCTAATCCAATTTCAGGCATTACAAAAAAGTCTGGATTATCTGAGCCAGAAAGATATTCAACCCCTTTATCAGTTAATTCAATTTGATTGTTTTTTTCGTCAATTACATAATATAATTCCTCATCAACCTTAGGCATTTCGCGGTTGTTATCCTGCATGTAAAAGTTTTCAGTTTTTTGAAGCAATTGTTTAACACCTTCTTCACTTAAAAATTTTATTAGGGCTTTGTTTTTTGGAATACCTCTGTAAACACGCAATAATTTTAAACCACCTTCTTTGGTATCACCATCATTAATTAATTTTTTTGCTTCCGCTAAAACACTGGTTAAATATTTGCGCTGTACGGCAACAATATCATCTACTTTTGGTTTTAGCTCATTAAACTCATGGCGTTCACCTTGAGGAATGGGACCTGATATAATTAATGGGGTACGGGCATCATCTACTAATACCGAATCCACCTCATCAACAATGGCATAATGATGTGGACGTTGTACTAAATCATTTGGCGAATGCGCCATATTATCGCGTAAATAATCAAAGCCAAATTCATTATTGGTTCCATAAGTGATATCGGCGTTATAGGCTTTTTTACGGGCATCAGAATTTGGCTGGTGATGATCAATACAATCAACACTTAAACCATGAAATTCAAAAATAGGTGCCATCCAGGCACTATCACGTTTGGCCAGATAGTCATTCACCGTTACTAAGTGAACCCCTTTTCCAGTCAATGCATTTAAATATACAGGAAGTGTTGCAACTAACGTTTTTCCTTCACCGGTTTGCATTTCAGCAATCTTACCTTCATGCAAAGCAATACCTCCAATAAGTTGTACATCATAAGGGATCATGTCCCAGGTAATAGGTTTACCGGCAGCGTCCCAAGAATTTGACCATATCGCATGGTCATTGTCAAGGGTGACATACCCTTTACTTCCAGATATTTCTCTATCAAAAGTATTGGCAGTAACTTTTATTTCTGTGTTGTTAACAAAACGCTTGGCGGTTTCTTTGACTACGGCAAAAGCTTCTGGTAAAATAGTATTTAAAACCTCCTGAGTAACTAAGTAGGCTTCATCATTAAGTTTATCAATATCCAGATATATATCTTCCCGTGCATCAATATCATCTGTAGCTTCTGCCTCGGTTAAGAGCGTTTCTATTTTTTCATTGATAGCCTTATTTGCTTCAGCGATGGCTGCTTTAAATTCTAAGGTTTTAGCTCGCAATTCATCATGCGATAAAGCTTCTAAAGCCGTTTCAAAGGTTTTTATTTTATTTACAAGAGGTGTGATGGCTTTGACATCTTGTTTTGACTTATCGCCAACAAATACTTTAAGTACTGAATTTAAAAAACTCATGGATAATATATTTTATTTTTAATTTAGGAATCACCTAAATAATATTTTAATTTTTTGTTGCTTTCAAAAAGCAGTCAAAGATACATTTTGTTATGCTGTTTTGTAAAAAATAGCGCATAAAAAAAGTCTCTTATCGAGACTTTTTAACTTTTCTTTATGCTTTATTAATATTCATCTTCATTCCAAAGATAATCATCATCAGTTGGGTAATCAGACCAAATTTCTTCAATTGAATCATAAGAGTCTCCTTCATCTTCTATAGATTGTAAATTTTCAACAACTTCTAGCGGAGCTCCAGTTCTAATAGCGTAATCTATTAACTCGTCTTTAGTTGCTGGCCAAGGTGCATCACTTAAATAAGATGCTAATTCTAATGTCCAATACATGGTATAAGTGTTTAAATTTTTTGCAAAAATAATTTTTTAGTTTAAACAGACAAGGAAAAATTGAATTATTTAATTATTATTTTTAAGAACGTATTTTTTAATTACAAATTTTTGAATTTAAAATGATGATAAACTGAGTAAAATCTATTTTTTTAAGGATCTAATGTTTCTCAGGAATCCATTTAATTTCATTTGCTTGTAAATCATTTGACAACTTCCGTGCCAATACAAAAAGGTAGTCAGAAAGACGGTTTAAATACATTAGGGTGTGGCCGTCTACAGGAGAAATGTCATTAAGCGCGGTTGCCAAACGTTCTGCTCTTCTGCAAACACAGCGTGCAATGTGACAGAATGACACGGTTTGATGGCCGCCAGGTAAAACAAAGTGAGTCATTGGTGGCAATACTTCATTCATAGTATCCATTTCTTGTTCTAAGCGTTCAATATCCTGAATAGAAATTTTTGGAATATTCAGGCGTTCTTTTCCGTTTTTTAAAATATTTTTTTCAGGATCAGTTGCTAAAATGGCTCCAACAGTAAATAATCTGTCTTGAATATGAATAAGTAAGTCTTTATAATGTGGATTGATATCTTGATCGCGAATGAGACCCAAGTGTGAATTTAATTCATCAACGGTTCCATAACTTTCAATACGAATATGGTGTTTAGGGACTCTTGTGCCTCCAAATAATGCGGTTGTGCCTTTGTCTCCTGTCTTTGTGTAGATTTTCATTTTATAAAAGTAAAGGTAAAATGGTAAAAGCTAAAAAAATTATGATAATTTTAATTACTACGGTTACTAGTTCATTGTATCACTGCTAATCATACCGTCAATTAATCTGATAATTCTTTTGGCACGGGCTGCAACATCTTCTTCATGAGTTACCACAATAACAGTATTACCTTTCTTATGTATATCTTCAAATAAATTTAATATCTCTAAAGAGGTTTTTGAATCTAAATTTCCGGTAGGTTCATCAGCTAAGATGATGGAAGGGTTATTTATTAAAGCGCGACCTACAGCTACACGCTGTCTTTGACCTCCCGAAAGTTGATTCGGTTTATGATCCATACGGTCTGACAATCCTACATCTTTAAGTACTTCTATAGCGCGCTTTGTGCGTTCACTTTTTGAAAAACCAGCATAAACCATAGGTAAAGCTACATTGTCAAGAGCCGTGGTTCTTGGCAATAAATTAAAGGTTTGAAACACAAACCCTATCTCTTTGTTTCTGATCTCTGCTAATTCATCGTCAGACATTTTACTGACGTCTTTACCGTTTAAAATATAAGTACCTGCAGTTGCGGTGTCCAGACAGCCTATAATATTCATAAGAGTGGATTTACCTGATCCTGACGGACCCATAATGGCAACGTATTCTCCACGTTCAATATCTAAATCAATACCCTTTAATACGTTAACAATTTCCTGACCTAATTTAAAGTCACGAATAATGTTTCTGATTTTAATAACCTTACTCATAAAATGAATTCTATGTTATTTGACGCATATACCACTTTCTTGTTACACTCTAATCGTAAAATGTTCTTTTTTTTGTTCACTTCTAAAAAAAACGAAGCCCCAGAAGAAAGTATCAATGGTTACGGTCACTTTTGGATGCTCTTTTATTAGCTTCCAGGCCTCAGTCATATTTTTGGACCAGTAAATATCGTCAAAAATAAAGACAGAATCATTATGAATAGCAGGTAAAAGTGCTTCAAAATATTCTAAAGTAGCTTCTTTTTGATGGTTGCCATCAAAAAACACCAAATCAAAGGGAGTAGAATTTAATCCTTTTAAAGCTTTTTTAAAATCATCATTAATAATGCTGATGCCATTTAACATGTTTTTTGAAAAATTTGATTTTGTAAATTCCGAAAGATTCGGGCATCCTTCAATTGAAGTGATTTTGGCCTTAGGATTTCCTAAATGCATAGCCTGTGTTGCGATACCTAAAGAAGTTCCTAACTCTAAAATAGTATCACTCTTGAAATATCGAACTAATCTGTGAATGAGTTTAGCCCTAAAAAATGAAGATCCGGCATGTTTAGCCATTTCTGAAATAGTTCTCATATTTGAATTGTTTTTATGAGAGCCACTTCCTAAATCTGTTATTTTAATTTTTAATTTATTTTTTATGAGTGCTTTTCTGTACTCTGATATGGTTTGATAACTCTGGTATGGGGTTTTATCATAAAAACATTGAGTAATTAGATCATATACAAAAGGAGAGTGCACACCATGCTGATTGGTTGATCTATATAAGAATTGAATGTATTTGATAATTTGATAAAACATTAATCTTCAAGCTTGGATGATAATTCAAACCAGCGTTCTTCTTTAGCATCCATTTCATCAATTATTTTTTGTAACCTTTCAGACAATTTTAAAATATCATCCTGAGAGAGTTCCGGATTATGGAATTTATGCTCTAGTTCTTTTTTGTCAAAAGCTAAAGACTTCAGCTTGCTTTCAATATTTTTAAGTTCTTTTTCTTCATTATAAGATAACTTGTTGTCTTCTGTCTTTTTCCAGGTATTTTTTTCTTTTTTCTCTTCTGATGCATTTGATTTGGCGGGCTGACTATCATCATACACTCTAAAATCGGTATAGTTTCCAGGAAAATCTTCAATAACACCATCACCTCTGAAAATGAATAAATGGTCCACTACTTTATCCATAAAATAACGATCATGAGACACGACTATAACACAACCAGGAAAATCTAGCAAGAAACTTTCAAGTACATTGAGGGTTACAATATCTAAATCATTGGTAGGCTCATCAAGGATTAAAAAATTGGGATTTTGAATTAAAACGGTACATAGATATAATCGCTTAAGTTCGCCGCCACTCAGTTTTTCAACAAAATCATATTGTTTTTTTCTGCTGAATAAAAAGCGTTCTAAAAGTTGTTGCGCACTTATTTGACGTCCTTTTTTAAGTGGTATGTAATCACCAAATTCGCGAATGACGTCAATCACTTTTTGATCTGGTTTAATGGTGATACCACTTTGAGTATAGTAACCAAATTTGACGGTTTCACCTAAAACAATTTTGCCGGAATCTGGTCTTATGGTTTGAGTTAGAAGATTTAGGAAAGTAGACTTACCCGTACCGTTTTTACCTATGATACCTAAGCGTTCGCCATTTTGAAACATATAACTAAATCCATCGAGAATCACCTTGTCTTTATAAGATTTAGATACTTTATGAAGTTCAATAATTTTATTACCCAAACGCTCCATGTTGAGTTCCAACTGCACTTGGTGGTCATTTCTGCGCTGGCTGGCTCGGTGCTTGATATCCTGAAAATCGTCAATCCTTGATTTAGATTTCGTGGTTCTGGCTTTAGGTTGCCTTCTAATCCATTCCAATTCTTTTTTAAAGAGTTGTTTGGCTTTGCCTGTTTCCGTGGTTTCTTGTTCAATGCGTGCTTCTCTTTTTTCAAGATAATAAGAGTAGTTTCCTTTATAACTGTACAATTCACCTTCATCTAACTCTATAATTTCATTACACACTCGTTCTAAGAAATAGCGGTCATGCGTGACCATAAATAGGGTGATGTTTTCTTTTGCAAAAAAAGCTTCCAGCCATTCTATCATTTCTAGATCCAAATGATTCGTTGGTTCATCTAAAATGAGTAGATCTGGTTTGTTGATAAGCGCATTCGCCAAAGACAATCGTTTTTTTTGTCCTCCGGAAAGGGTGCTTACTTTTTGATCTAAATTATCAAGTTTGAGTTTGAATAGAATTTGTTTGTATTGGGTTTCAAAATCCCAGGCCTGGTGACGCTCCATAGCTTCGAAGGCTTTTTGATAAGCTTCCTGGTCTTCATGATGCAACAAGGCTTTTTCATAATTTAAAATGACCTTCAAAATAGGATTGTCACTTGCAAAAATGGTTTCTTCAACCGTTAATGCCGGATTAAGTTTAGGGTCCTGAGGTAAAAATGAAACAGCAATGCCATTTCGGTAAGTGATATTACCAGAATCAGGTTCATCATCACCTGCAATAATATTTAAAATGGAGGTTTTTCCAGTCCCATTTTTAGCAATAAATGCTATTTTTTCATCCTTATGGATGCTAAATGAAATATTCTCAAACAGCGTTAATTCTCCGTAAGATTTTGATATGTTTTCAACAGTTAGATAATTCAAAAGATTCTTTTTTGCAAAGATGCTACAAATTACCAAAATTTGCTACATTAGTTTTTATATTCCTGTTGAAAGGTTATATTTGCTTTTAAACCATTTGCCCGCAATGAAACGATTGATTTTATTTATTTGTACACTAATCAGCGTGTTCTTTTCATCGTGTATTACCAATAAGGATGTCGTTTATTTTCAGGATAAAGGAACGGTTCTTAATGATTCTTTATTACTAAAAGAAACCTCTAAACCCTATCGCGTTCAGGTCAATGATATTTTAAGTATTAATGTAAAGGCATTAGATAATGAATTGACTAAAATTTTTAATCCGGTAGAAACCACCAATTCTAATGCATCTCAAGGAGGCGCACAACTATATTTTAATGGATTCACGGTTGATTTACATGGAAATATTAAATTCCCCATTTTAGGTGAAATTAACGTGTTAGGTTTCACTGTTGAACAAATAGAAGAAAAAGTTAAAAGTGAATTACTTAAGCAATATTTCAAGGATACTGCAGAATTATTTGTGACTGTAAAATTAGCAGGATTAAGATATACCGTTACTGGTGAAGTAAATGGCTCTGGTGTTTTTACTTTGTTTCAAGACCGTGTCAACATCATTGAAGCCTTAGCGAATGCAGGGGATATTAAAAATACTGGAGATAGAACCGATGTGATGGTGATTAGGCAATATCCGCAAGGTCAAAAAATTCACCATATAGATTTAACCGATCTGGTGGCCATGCAATCGCCCTACTATTATATTCAGCCAAATGATATGATTTTTGTAAAACCTTTAAAACGTAAAGCATTAGGTGCAGGGGAGACTTTTACACAGACTTTAACAACGGTGGCTTCTATTTTTGCAATTATTGTGTCGACCTATTTTTTAACTAAAAATCTTTAATGTAAAATCATGATTGAAGAATTTGAAGTTTCAGAATCGGCCTCTACTAGTTTTGATATCAAAAAGTTTTTATTCAGAGCCTTAAGCTATTGGAAATGGTTTTTGTTGCTTTTGGCTTTAGGTGTTTTTTATGTCTATCAAAAAAATATTAGGGAAGAGTTCTCTTATCGTTTAAGCACAAAAATATCCGTCGAGGATGACAGTAACCCCTTATTTACTTCCAATGCAAGCTTAACTTTTAATTGGGGTGGTGTCACTGCTAAGGTTCAGACTATGATCGTGACCATGAAATCACGTTCCCATCATGAAAAGGTGGTCGACAGGCTGGAGTTTTATAAAAGTTACTTAAAACAAGGTCGTTTTGCAAAACAGGATATTTATAAAGCAGCCCCTTTTAGGTTTGATCATGAATACAATTTCGGTCAGATAATCAATAATCCTATAAAATTAACCTTTTTGGATGCGGGTTCATTTGAATTAGAAGTTGAGTTTTTAGAAAATACTGTCGCAGTTCAAAACTATATCACTAAGGAGTTATCAAGAGTTGACGTGCCAACAGGTGTATTTAAAAAACAATTCAAAGTAGGTGAACTAGTAGATTTACCATTTTTAAAGGGCACTTTAGCATTAAATGAAAATCGAAATCCCACACCAGGAGAGGAGTATTTTATTCAGTTCAGTAATTTTGATAGTGTCGTTGCAAGTTATCAGGGAAGAACAGGTATAGCCAATACCAATAATTCACCCATTTTAGATATTTCTTTAATTGATAAGAATACAGAGAAAATTGTGGATTATTTGAATGCTCTGGTTACCGTGTTAAGTGAGGATCAATTGGAACGTAAAAACCAATATGCCTCCAATGCCATTATTTTTATAGACCAGCAAATTTCTAGAGTAAAAAGTGATTTATCTGATAATGCCGAAGCATTAAATGATTACCGAAAGAAGAATAAAATTTATAGCCTTGATGAAGAAAGCACTTTGCTGAATGAAAAACTCACCAATTTAGACTCAGATAAAGAGGGAATTAAGAGACAATTAAATTATTATTCCAATCTTAAAAACTATTTATTAACGAGTAGTTCTTTTACAGATATACCAGCACCTTCTATAGCTGGAATTGGTGATGCTAACATTTTAAATAACGTCGCAAAAATCAATGAGCTATCTGTTCAAAAATCAAAACTACAATATTCGGTTCGAAGTGAAACCTCTGTTTTTAATGATCTAAACAGACAAATAGAAGGACTGAAAAATGTGCTTTTAGAAAACATTAATGCAGCTGATAATGGTTTAAAAAGAGAGTTACAGACTATTAATACTAATTTAAGTAAGGTTGAGGCGCAATTCAGCAAGTTGCCAGAAGATCAGCAACAACTCATTACTATTGAGCGTCAATATACTTTAAGTGAGCAAACCTATAATGTGTTTTTGGCAAAACGTGGTGAGGCTGAAATTATCAAAGCCTCCAATGTATCCGATATTCTTATTATTGATTCTGCCAAGAATACAGGGGCGACCGTTTTAGGCAGGAATTTAAATATTCGTTATGTGTTTGCCTTTTTTGCTGCTCTGCTAATTCCATTATTGGTGGCCTTTCTCTTAACCGTTTTAGACAACAATATTCATAGTCCCATGGATTTGGAGAAATTGTCGTCTATTCCAATTTTGGGTGTTGTTGGCAAGAATCGTTTAGATAATAATTTAGTGGTTCATCGAAAGCCAAAATCAGCGGTTGCTGAGGCCTTTCGAGCCATACGTTCTAATTTACAGTATTACTATAAATCACAAATATCGGACGGTGCTAAAACCTTGATGGTAACCTCTTCAGTTAGTGGAGAAGGAAAAACATTTTGTTCCATTAATGTGGCAACGGTTTTTGCTTTAAGCGGTAAAAAAACGATTTTGGTAGGGTTAGATTTGAGGAAGCCAAAGATTTTTGGAGATTTTGGTATTCAAAATGATATAGGCGTTGTAAATTATTTAATTGGACAAAGTTCTTTGGAGGATGTGATTCAACATACTGAAATAGAATTTCTGGATGTGATTACGTCAGGTCCTGTACCTCCAAACCCATCTGAATTATTGATTAATGATAAGTTAAATGAATTAATCAGTGTTTTAAAAACAAAATATGATTATATCGTTTTAGACACGCCTCCTGTTGGTTTAGTCTCAGATGCTATGGAATTGCTGGAATATGTCGATGCCTCCTTGTATGTTGTAAGACAGGACTATACAAAAAAAGGAATGCTGAATTTTATAAATGAAAAACATAAAACTAAGCAGATAAAAAATATAAGTCTCATTTATAACGGCTATGACCAGAAAGCGAAGTATGGCTATGGATACGGCTATGGTTATGGTTATGGTTATGGCTATGGAAATTATGCAAATGGATATCATGATGATGCTAAATCGAAGTCAGGATTTTTTTCAATAGTAAAATCCTTTTTCAAAAAATAAAAAGTTAATAAACAAAGCGATTAATTTTTAAATAATTAAATTTTTGAATAAAAATGTAACAGATGAATGGCTTTATACCATTTCACCTAAAAAGAGTGCTATCAATCTAAATTTTAAAGAAATTTGGTACTATCGTGATTTGCTCTTATTGTTTGTAAAACGTGATGTCATTACACTTTATAAGCAGACTATTTTGGGGCCTCTATGGTATTTTATTCAGCCATTGTTTACATCGGTAATTTTCACATTGGTTTTTAATAATATTGCAGATATAAAAACAGGAGAGGGCGTACCACCTTTCTTATTTAATTTAGCAGGCATCAGTGCCTGGAATTATTTTAGTGCTTGCCTTAACGGAACCAGTGATACCTTTAAACAAAACCAGGGTATTTTTGGAAAAGTTTATTTTCCTCGTGTCATTATGCCCATGTCTACCGTGTTGTCTAACCTAATAAAATTTGGTATTCAGTTATTGGTATTTGTTTGTTTCTATATCTATTTTGTATTTTTTACAGATAGCGCCTATAATACAGGGCTAACTATTGGCATTATTTGGCTTCCTTTAGTGGTTTTAATTATGGCATTGTTAGGTTTAGGATTAGGAATGGCCATTTCATCGATGACTACTAAATACCGCGATTTAAGTTTTTTGGTAGGGTTTGGTGTTCAATTGCTCATGTATGGTTCTGCGGTTATGTACCCAATATCGTTAATACAAGAAAAAGCAGCGACAGGAATATTACCTGTTTGGGTGGGGAATTTGATAGAATATAATCCCATGACGACCGTTATAGAATTATTCAGACATATCACGCTTGGAGTGGGAGATTTTTCAATTTTTAAATTACTGTATGCTTTAATAATTAGTGTGATTATTTTTTTAATAGGACTGATTATTTTTAACAGAACAGAAAAACAATTTATTGATACGGTGTGATGGTGAGTAGTGAGTTGGGAATGGTGAGTAGTGAAAATAAAAAAAAGTGGATAATGGATCATAAGGATTTAGACGTTTGGAAAAAGAGCATGGACTTGGTTGAACTTATTTATGATTTTACGAAGTCATTTCCACAAGACGAAATAAATGGTTTGACAAGTCAAATGAAAAGAGTTGTAGTTTCTATTCCTTCTAATTTAGCAGAAGGAGCAGCTAGGAAAGGAGATAAGGAATTGATTCAGTTTTTAATGATTGCTATTAGTTCTATAACGGAATTAGAAACACAATATCTTATTTCTATTAGATTACGCTTTGCAGATAAGAATAAAGTTTTAGAAGATGCTATGGTAGAGGTAAAAAAGTTACTTCTAGGATTTAGAAATGATATTATTAAAAAGCATTAGGTTTGAGTAGCAACTATTCACATTTCACTATTCACATTTCATTATAGACATGAGTGATATTATATTAAAAGCCGAAAATATAAGTAAACAATACCGATTAGGATTGGTTGGCACGGGTACTATTAGTCATGATTTAAATCGTTGGTGGTATCAAGTTCGTGGTAAAGAAGACCCTTATTTAAAAATTGGTGAAGCAAATGATCGGAGCACCAAAGGAACATCTGATTATGTTTGGGCGTTGCAGGATATAAATTTCGAAGTCAAAAGAGGTGAAGTTTTAGGGATCATTGGTAAAAATGGCGCGGGTAAATCTACCTTGTTAAAAATACTATCTAAAGTAACAAGTCCCACAACAGGAGAAATCAAAACAAAAGGCCGTATAGCATCTTTGTTAGAAGTAGGGACAGGATTTCATGGTGAAATGACAGGTAGAGAGAATATCTTCTTAAATGGTGCTATTTTGGGGATGACCAAAAAGGAAATCACTTCAAAGATTGATGACATTATTGACTTCTCGGGTTGCGAACGTTATATAGATTCGCCAGTCAAGCGTTATAGTTCTGGAATGAAAGTACGTTTGGCTTTTGCGGTGGCCGCCTTTTTAGAACCAGAAATTTTGGTAATAGATGAGGTCTTGGCGGTTGGTGATGCCGAATTCCAAAAAAAAGCCATAGGCAAAATGCAGGATATTAGTAGAGGGCAAGGGCGAACGGTATTGTTTGTGAGCCATAATATGGCGGCGGTTAAGAGTTTATGTACACGGACAATTGTATTGGAAAATGGAATTTCAGTATTTGATGGGACAGTTGATGAAAGTATAGAGTATTATATCAAAAACAATGTTAAGGATAAGCTTTCATCTGAATATTTTAATAAAAACAATGATAAGCCAATAAAAGGGGTGAAAATATTGGAAAATATTTTAATATCGGGAAAACAAATGACAATAGTTATAAAAGCCGATTTAATGAAATATGATAAAGGAAATCTTCATATTGGAATTTACGATGTTAATGATGAGAAATTAGTGCATATTTCATCTGAATATTTTGATGAAGGGTATTTAAATAACACTAAAAACGTTTTTAAGTGTACAATACCCAAACTAGCTCTTACCGAGGGAAGATATTATGTAAATATTGGATTAATTGCTAATAACTTAATAGTTGATGAAGTTAAGGAGTGTTTAAATTTTGGGGTTTTAAATGGTGATTTTTATAATTGTGGTTTTAATGTTAGAGCATCAGCATTAAAAGCCAAAACGTTAATTGATTTTGATTGGGAATAATAAAATAGCACTTTTTGGAACTTTCGATGTTGATAATTATGGAGATTTGTTATTTCCATTTTTAGCTGAACATAGGCTTGAAAACTATAAATTGGAGTTTGTTTCACCAACCAACACAAAAACAATCTTTAAAGATGCTAAAAGTATAATTTGTTTTGATGATTGTGTAAAAAAAAATTACAATGCAGTCATTATTGGGGGTGGAAATATATTACACTTAAAACCAAATGTAAATACAGTTTATGGTATAACCGGGTTTAGTTACGCTGACTTATGGATTGGAGCGATTAAGTTAGCTGGAGAAAGTAAAATCCCAAGCTTATTCAATTCTCCTGGAATTCCAGAAAAATTTAAAAGTGATATTGAAGAAAAAATAGTATATGATGCTTTGATAAGCTGCAGTTATATTTCAGTTCGTGAGATTTATAGTGAAAAAATTATTAAAGATTTATTTAATCAGGAGATTATTGATATAAATGTAGTACCTGACACCGCTTTTGAGATAAGTAAAGTTTGGCCTTTAGAAAATCAATTGAAGAATAACGTTATAACTATTAATCTTAATAGTAGATATCATAATCCTGCTGACGAAACTGCAAAGTGGATTGATAAAATAGCTTTAAAATTCAATAGCGATATAAATTTTGTGGTAATAGGAGAATGTCACGGAGATTCTATCTTTACTAATCTTGTGGCAAAAAGGATAGTCTCAAAATATGAAATACATAGATCTGATAACCTAAAAGAACTAGCACAATGTATTGGAAGAAGTAGATTGTTTATTGGTTCCTCAATGCATGGTTTTATAACTGCGCTTTCATATAAGACACCTGCGTTTATGGTTTTAAATAACAAGCCTATGCATAAATTTTTAGGCTTATATGAGCTTTGCGATTTAAAAAAAGATAGTTTGTGTAGTTCCTTTAATGAATGTTATTTAAATATTGATAAACCAGCAATCCTCTCAAATCAAACTGTAAATAAAATCTCAACTTTATTGGATGCCCATTGGAACCATATAAAAAACCTGATTCAAAATAAACATATTACAAAAAGTACTCAAAATCTACAGAATTATAGATTGTTGTTAAAAATGAGCTTTAGAGAAAATAATTATAATTTTAAAAAATCACTGAGACTTAGGATTAAGAAAATTTTAAAAAAAATACTCAGTTTTGAATAGCACTACCATTATCATCGTTACTTTCAACGCCATGTCTTGGATAGACCATTGTCTAAAAAGCTGTGGAAATTATCCTATCATAGTGGTTGATAATGCCTCTACTGATGCTACCTTTGCCTATATACAAGCAACATATCCTAACGTGATAATCTTGCCTCAAACAGAAAACCTTGGCTTTGGGCAAGGTAATAATGTCGGCATTACGTATGCTTTAAAGCAAGGAGCGGAACACGTTTTTTTATTGAATCAAGATGCGTATTTACAGATTAATTGCCTGAATGTTTTAATTAAAAAACAACAGGAATACCCACAGTATGGCGTATTAAGCCCTGTTCATCTTAACGGAAAAGGCGATGCACTGGATTATAATTTTAAAAATTTTGTAAAGCGTTCTAAGGGATTTCTTATAGATAGCTTGTTTTTGAAAAATAATTTATCCCCTGAAATAGTAGATATTGATTTTGTTAATGCGGCTTCCTGGCTAATTTCAAAAGAATGTTTAAAAAAAGTCGGAGGCTTTAACCCCTATTTTTTTCAATATGGTGAAGATAGAGACTTTGTTAATAGAGTTTTATTCCATAAATGTAAATTGGGTATAGTGAGTAATGTTTATGTAAAACACGACAGAAACCAAAGCGATTCAAAAAAGAAAAAAGAAATGATAGATAGGCTTTTACTTGAAATAAAGTTGTTTGATTTGAATGATAACTTTAGTTTTGATCAATTAATTCAAAAACATAAAAAAGCAATTTTAAAAAGTTTGATAAAGTTTCGTTTTAAAGAATTTAATAATTGTTGCAAATTATATGTATATTTTAGACAGAAAAAAACAGTAATTAACCATTATAAAAATAGTTTAAAATCACAGAAAGAATTTCTTTTCATTGAACTTTTATGAATCTCGTTTCTATCATTATTCCCACCTTCAACCGTGCTCATCTTATTACAGAAACACTAGACAGCGTGTTAGCACAGACTTACACAAAATGGGAATGTGTTGTAGTAGATGATGGTAGTACTGACAATACAAAATCAGTATTACAAAACTATATAAAAAAGGATTCAAGAATAAAATTTATTGAACGACCAATAAATAGGTTAAAAGGAGCTAATGTTTGTAGAAACTATGGATTAGAACACAGTAAAGGTGATTACATTCAATGGTTTGATAGTGATGATATTATGCTTTCTGAATTTTTAGAATCTAAAGTGAAACTACTTCAAAATACCAATTATGATTATCTTATAACACTTACACAAGATTTTAAACATCCAAATATTAACGATAGTTTAGAGATTAATAGCAAATATTACACATTTGATAAATTCAAAATTACCCATTATAATTATTGCACTCAAAAACTAAATTGGCTAACCCCTGATTTGTTTGTAAAAAGGCAATTATCCAAACAAATTAAATACAATGAAAATTTACATTCAGGACAAGAATTTAATTTTAATTGTAAACTCACTGCAATATCAGAAAATGCACTTTTAAAACAAGTTGTATTGACAAAACGACGAATGCATGATGATTCTGTAAAAGGAAATTTAATTAAGAAACCGCAACAGTATATTTATGAAAGAGGTCTCATTTATTATTACAATTGGTTAGATTTAAAAAAGTTAAAGTCACTAACTACGGTAGATACAATACCTTATTTTTTTAACCAAACAGTAAACAACTCTATTAATATGGAAGTGGATTATCCCATAAAAAGAATTTTAATAATTTCTTTTGAGTTTTTACGATTAGGGCAAATAAAATCTATGGTTTTATATCTTACTTACCAGTTTACCGGAAGGATTTTTAACAAAGGGTATATTTTTAGAAAATTATTTTTAAAAAGTTTACAAAAATGACAATGGTTTCAATAATCATACCAATTTACAATAGAGCTCACTTGGTTGGAGAAACTTTAGATAGTATTCTAAATCAAACTTATGAAAATTGGGAATGTATATTGGTTGATGATGGAAGTACAGATAATACAGAAGAGGTTATTGGTGAATATGTTGAAAAAGATGCTAGATTTAAATATTATAAACGTCCTGAAGAAAGACCAAAAGGAGCAAATGCCTGTAGAAATTATGGTTTTGAATTAAGTAAAGGAACTTATATTAATTGGTTTGATAGCGATGATATAATGCTGAAAAATTTTATAAGTTGTAAGCTAAAAGCAATAGAAGAGACTAGTTTTGACTTCGTTTTTTCTAAGACAGTGAACTTTGATAATACTGGGCATGAGTTTGAAATTTCTGAAAATGATAATAAAAATAAAGCTATCACGGCTAATAATTATATTTTGGGTTTAGTAACATGGTACACTCCAGATTTTTTTGCTAAAAAAAAATGTTTGGAAGGTATTATATTTAATGAATTATTGAACTCTGGACAGGAATATAATTTTTTTGTAAAAGTATTGTTACACACTAATAGAGGTTTGTTTCTAGACAATATTTTAACTAGAAGAAGAATACATGATAATTCAATCCAACAGCAGTTATTAAAGAGTGTAAGTAAGAGGAAAAAAGAAAGATTATTTAATGAATTTGTACTGTTAAATGATATAGAAGGAAAAGTTCCTAAAGAAATAATCAGGAGGTGTTTTAAACGCTTAATTAGTTTAAGTTATGAAACTCAAAAAAAATTCACTCTCAGAAAAGTACAGTTTACCGTGTTGAAAGAATTAATAAAGTTTGGTGATTTAAAAGTGATATGTTGTTATACTATGTGGATAATAACTAATTTTATCATCGGTAAAGGCTATTTTTGGATTAAACAAGCACAACACGTTTTAAATGATGAATGGTAAACAATTAAATGTATCTAGTTTAATATCAGTAGTAATACCTTGTTTTAACGATGGTCAATTTGTCGAGCAAGCTGTTTATTCAGCTTTAAATCAAACCTATCCAAACATAGAAGTTATTGTTGTTGATGATGGTTCAAATTCAGAAACGAAACAGGTTTTGAAAATACTTGAACTTAAAATCACTAGGTTAATCACTCAAGAAAATCAAGGGCAAAGTAAAGCAAGAAATATTGGAATCAAAGAAGCTAAAGGAGAGTATATACTAGTTTTAGATAGTGATGATTTTTCTGAACCTACATTTTGTGAAAAAGCCATGCATATACTCACATCTGATATGGATACTAAGATAGTTAGTTGCTATGCAAATTTAATTTTAGAAAATGGGATCACGACGCGCTTCGAACCTCAAGGTGGAAGTATTAAAGATTTTCTTTTTTTTAATCAATCATTAGGTACTTCAATGTTTAAAAAGGAAGATTGGGCATTTTGTGGAGGTTATGATGAAACTATGCGGAATGGATTTGAAGATTGGGAGTTTTTTATAAGGCTTTTAAAAAATGGTGGAACCGCTAAGGTTATTAAAGAGCCTTTATATAATTATAGAAAGAGATTAAGCTCTACAACTTCCATTGCCAATAAAAATAAATATGAGTTGCTCAATTACATCCTTTTAAAACATAAAGAGTTATACATTAATAATTATGAGTTAACAATAATGCATTTGTTGAATAAGGCTGAAAGAGAAGAAAAGGAAAAAATAAAAAATAATGAGCGATTGGAATTTAAAATTGGTCGAACCATTTTAATACCTATTCGTTGGGTAAAATCGCTTTTAAAATGAACTTGTTTCCAAAAGTTTCAATCATCATGGCAACCTACAATAGATCACATTTTATTGTAGAAGCCTTAAAATCCATACAAATACAAACCCATACCAATTGGGAATGCTTAATCATTGATGATGGAAGCAACGATAATACGGAAGAAATTTTAGAACCTATATTAAAAGAAGATAATCGATTTCAATATTATAAACGCCCCTCAACTTATAAAAAAGGCTTGCCAGGCAGCAGAAATTATGGTTTGGGTTTAGGAAAAGGAGATTATATTATTTTTTTTGATGATGATGATGTAGTACATCCGTTATGTTTAGAAATTTGTTTATCTGTATTTAATACCGTTCATGATGTGTCTTTTTGTAATTATAAGAAAGCCGCTTTTTTTGAGAAGCTTGATTATGATATAATCGATAGAAATAAAGAATATCATTTTGACATAACCAAAGATGATTTATTAGAAAACGTTGTCACACAAAAAATTCCTTTTGCATCTTGTACAGTTTTATGGAAAAAGGAATGTTTTGAAAAAAGTGTTTTTAATGAAGATTTGATGTATGCAGAGGAGTGGGAATGTTATCAGCGAATACTCAGTAACAAGTTTAAGGGTGTCGTTATAGATAAAGTGTTGTATTTTAATAGAAAACATGCCAATTCAAACACTGGTGAATTCTGGAAAGGTGATGCTGTACGCGTGGCATCCAAAAAAAAAGCCATGATATTAGTTGTTAGCAATTTGTACAAAGAACAACTCTTAACACCATATCTGTTTAAATACTTAGTAAATTACGCTATCTCGTTTAGGGATTTTAAATTGGTTAAAAATATTCTTAACATTACAAATCCAAAGTGGTACTTAAAGTTATTTTACAAACTAAAATATTATCAGTTTCCTGTTTGGGTTTTTTATAAGGTTAAAATAAAAAAATGATAATAGATATAATTGCTGGTGCAAGACCAAATTTTATAAAAATAGCTCCTTTAGTTGATGCATTAAAGTCTCATATAGCTAATGGTTTAAACATAAGTTATAGACTGATACATACTGGGCAACATTACGATGAAAAGATGAGCTCTCAATTTTTCAAAGAACTAGGCATACCTGAACCAACTATTAATTTTGGAATAGGAAGTGGTAGTCAAGCATCACAAACAGCTGCTATTATGTTGTCTTATGAGAATCTATTGCTTGTTCAAAAAAGTAATTTATGCATAGTTGTAGGAGATGTTAATTCAACCATGGCTTGCTCTATTGTTGCAAAAAAAAACAATATAAAAGTTGCCCATGTAGAAGCTGGAATAAGATCTCGAGATATGACAATGCCGGAAGAAATAAACAGAATTATAACCGATAGTATAACTGATTATTTTTTTACTACTTCACAATCAGCATGTGATAATTTAAGAGCAGAAGGGGTTGCTTCAGATAAAATTTTTTTTGTAGGAAATACAATGATTGACACTTTAGTTAAGTTTAAAGATCATTTAAAAAGACCTCCAATTTGGAACGAATTAAATCTTCAAAAAAAAGAATATATATTGTTAACATTGCATAGACCATCTAATGTTGATGTGTCAGAAAATTTAAAATTAGTATTAGAGAAAATATGTGAGAATTCTAAAAATACGCCAATCATATTTCCGGTACATCCTCGAACTTTAAAAGTCTTAGAAACTTTCGAAATAAATTATAATAATTTACACTTCACTGAGCCAATGGGATATTTAGAATTTAATTTTCTTACAAAACATGCCATGGTTGTAATAACTGATTCAGGAGGTATAACAGAAGAAACCACTGTTATGGGGGTTCCCTGCATTACTTTTAGAGAAACTACTGAAAGACCTGAAACAGTATCTATTGGGACTAATGAATTAGTTGGAACAAATCCAGAAATTTTCAATTCAATTTTAAATATTGTTTTTGATGGGAAATGGAAAAGAGGAAATATTCCTGATAAATGGGATGGCAAAACAGCAGAAAGAATTCTTAGTGTTTTAAAGAAGATTATCATTGATAAATCAATTTAGATAATGTTGAATCAAATTTCACAAGTATTAGTAATAGTAGATTCAATTAATGTAAATGATAGTAGTGCCTCAAAAGGAAGAGTAGCTTTAATAAATAATCTTTCTAAAATAGGTTATCATGTCACAGTTATGCATTACACACAAAATGATATTTACTTAAAAGGTGTTACCTGTGTTTCAATAAAAGAAAAAAAATATACACCATTATATTTTTTAAGTAGAACACAACGGGTCATTCAACGTTATTTTAAAATTAACTTAGCTGCCTGTTTAGAGTCTGTTTTTGGTTTTTCTTTTACTTTTTTTAATGATGTAAATAGCATAAAAGCAGCGTTGAAAAAACTGGATATTTCAAAATTTGATTTGATATTGACATTAAGTAAAGGCGCAAGTTTCAGGCCGCATTATGCAATAAACAAACTGCCGGTTTTACATGAAAAATGGATGGCATATATACACGATCCTTATCCCATGAGTTGTTATCCGCAACCATATCAGTGGAATGAACCTGGACATAAACAAAAACGACTTTTTTTTAAAGAAGTCTCAAAAAATGCCAAATATTCAGCATTTCCAAGTTTGTTGTTACAAGAATGGATGTGTAATTACTTCCCTAATTTTATTAAAACCGGTATCGTGATACCCCATCAAAATTTTAAAGAAGAATTAATAAATTTAAAAGTCCCAAGTTATTTTGATACAACAAAGTTTAATGTGCTACATGCAGGAAACTTAATGAAGCAGCGTAATCCAGAAGGTTTAATAAAGGGCTTTGAGCTGTTTCTTGAAAACAAACCAAAAGCTAAAGAAGACTCTCAGCTTTTGTTATTGGGTAATGCTGATTATCATAAAGAGTCTATTAATAAATTTGCGACTAGTTTACCTCAGCTATTTATAAAACTTATGAATGTTCCTTTTATTGAAGTTTATTATTTGCAAAAACAGGTATCTGTAAATGTTATTTTAGAAGCAAATTCAGAGATTAGTCCATTTTTGCCCGGTAAGTTTCCTCACTGTGTTGAAGCAGACAAACCAATATTACATTTAGGTCCAAATCATAGTGAAACGAAGCGTTTACTTGGTGAGAATTATGAATATTGGACAGAAATTGATAATGTGAAAACGATTTCTGAAATATTAGAAAAACTTTATAGCGAATGGTTAAATAAGACCAAAACGTTACGTTTAAATAGACCGGATTTAGAAAACTATTTAGGAAAAGAGTATTTAAAAGAACAACTCGAAAAGGTGTTTGACAATGACTAAGTTTTCTATATTAATCGCTACAAAAAACAGACTTAATGATTTAAAAACAACATTAAATCAATTAGCTTATTTTATTCAAAACGATAATATCGAATGTATTATTTGTGATGATGGCTCTAGTGACGGAACTTCTAAATATTTAAGGGATAACTACCCAAATATTATTTTAATACAACATCAAAAGTCTAAAGGGTTAATAGCAAGTAGAAACGAATTGCTTAACTTAACAAAAGCATCTTATGCTATTACTTTGGATGATGATGCTCATATACTATCGCAAAACCCTTTAGAAATAATTGAGACATTTTTTGAATCCAATAAAAAATGTGCTGTGATTGCTTTTAGAATATTTTGGGGTAAAAATGTATTACAAAATACCGAACATAATTTAAAACCACAGAGAGTAAAAAGTTTCGTGGGTTGCGGACACGTTTGGAGAATGGCAGCCTGGAAAGATATACCAAACTATCCAGATTGGTTTGTGTTTTATGGTGAAGAGGCGTTTGCAAGTTATCATCTATTCAAAAAAAAATGGGAAGTACATTATGTTCCCAATGTTTTGGTTCATCATAGGGTTGATATAAAAAACAGGAAAAAGGAAAAAGATTACCAATTCCGTTTAAGGCGTTCATTACGTTCGGGTTGGTATTTGTATTTTTTGTTTTATCCGTGGGAATTAATTCCAAAACGGTTTTTATATACCTTATGGATTCAATTTAAAATTAAAGTATTTAAAGGGGATATTAAAGCATTTTTGGCTATTATACAGGCTTTGAGCGATGTTAGTATCAATTTGTCACGTTTGTTTAGAAATTCAAACAGGTTATCAAAACAAGAATTTTTGGAGTATTCAAAACTTCCAGCTACAAAACTATATTGGAATCCAAAAGATTTATAAATTTATAAGCATCTTAAAAAGATACTCAATGAGTATAAAAACAGAAACATTTAAAAACCGTACTATTTTCGCAAACACCATGCTAGATAGGTATTATTCTAAATCACCAAATTTAATTGTGAGTGATATTGGAACAGGTTTTGGGCATATGAAGGATAAAATTGAATCTTTAAATAGAAAGTGGCAGCCATTTGATTCTGTTAAAAAAATAGACGAAACTATCATATGGAATTTAAATGATGAAGGTCCTCGTGGTGTTAATAATGCAGGAATAGTTATGTTTTTAGAAGTGTTAGAGCATTTAAATAAGCCGCTTCTGGGAATTCAAAATATCGCCAATCATATCGCAGAAGGTGGTTTTTTAGTATTAACTACTCCTATCCTTAAATCTAGTAAAAATATCTTAAGTTTGTTTTTACGAGGTTTGTTGTATGCATTTCAAGAAAAACACCTAATAGAAAACCATGTATTCACTCCTTTGTAGCATGTAGTAGAACATTTTTTAAAACAGTGTGGTTTAGAAATTTTGGAATATGCCATTGTTGATACTCAATATAAAGAAAGAAAAATAGCGTCAGTCAAAGATTGGGTGAAATCTAAAATTGAATCATTTATTGAATATAGAAACCCTTTAGCTAAAGGTATGAGTTATGAAATAGTTCCTAAAAAAAAATGTAAATATGATATTGATAGAAAAACATTGAAAACGATAGCCATCATACCAGCAAGAGGAAACTCCAAGCGATTACCCAATAAAAATATTAAATTATTAGGAAATATTCCGTTGTTAGTACATAGTATCAATTACGCAAAGCAGTATGAATTTATTGACGCTATATATGTAACAACTGATGATGAAAACATTAAAAACATAGCCTTACAACATGGCGCTTTAGTTATTGATAGACCATGTAATTTGTCAGGTGATTTAGAACCAACAGTTTCAGCTTTAAAACATGTTTTAGAAAGTATTAAAGAACAAGTTGAAAACGTTGTTTTATTACAACCTACAAATCCGTTAAGACCAAAACATTTATTAATAGAGGCCATTGAATTATTTAAAAAAAGAGGATGTGATAGTTTGTTTACGGTTTCGAGGAATCATCAGAAGTTTGGAACAATTAAGAATGATGAATTCAAACCATTTAATTATAAAATTGGGCAACGTAGTCAGGATTTAGAACCTTTGTATTTTGAAAACGGCTTGTTATATATTACAAAATCAAAGCATATTTTAAATAACGAAATAATTACATCAAATGTATTTCCACTAATAGTCAACCATCCTTTTACATCCATTGATATTGATAGCCAAGTAGATTTTGATTTAGCAGAATTTATTTTAAACAACTATTAAAATAATAATGAGTAAGTTTTTAATAAAAAAAATAGCAGAAGAAAACTATAAGTTTTTTTGTGAATTAAATGGGAGTGATTATATAGCTTCAGAATTTGCGCTTTTTACTATTTTAAATTTAATTCAAAAATTTAAAATAAAAAGTGTTTTGGAATTGGGAATGGGGATTGGTTCAGTTTCCGATACAATCCTAAAATGCTCAAAAGAAAAAAAAGAGTCTTTAAGTTATTATGGTACAGAGTTAAATGAATTTTGTTTGTCTGTTCTACCAATTAATGTTAAATATTTTAATGATGTGAAATTATTTGATGAACTTAAAAGTATTGATAATAAAACATTTGATTTGATTATTATTGATGGTTTAGATAATTCATTGCATCAAATTAAGAATTATGTAAAGACACATACAATACTATTTGTAGAAGGAGATCGTAGTATTCAAACCCAAACTTTAAAGAGTTTATTTCCAAAACATTATTATGTTAATGTGATTACTTTAAAGAAAAATCCTACTTATGTTCATGGAGGAAATAGTTTTGAAAATTATTTAGGTGGAGGTCAGTTGATATTTATAAACCCAACTTTTTTAATGAAGATATATTGGTTTAAAGAAAAAGTATTTACATACGTGAAACGAAAAGTTAGAAAATTTAATAATTGATGAATTACCCATTCATAGAAATTGCAAACCGAAAAATAGGACTGGATTATCCACCTTTGGTCATTGCCGAAATTGGTATCAATCATGAAGGTTCGTTGGAAGTAGCAAAACAAATGGTCGATGCAGCTCATAGAGCAGGTGTAGAGGTTGTAAAACACCAAACACACATTGTTGAAGACGAAATGAGCTGTGTTGCTAAACAAGTAATCCCAGGAAACGCTAATGTGTCCATTTATGACATCATGGAACGTTGTTCTTTTAATGAAGAAGATGAATTTGAATTAAAAAATTATGTAGAAAGTAAAGACATGATTTTTATTTCAACACCTTTCTCACGTGCTGCTGCTGAACGTTTAAAACGGTTTGATGTACCCGCTTATAAAATAGGGTCTGGTGAGTGTAATAATTACCCATTATTAGAGCATATTGCGCAATTTGGGAAACCTGTTATTCTGAGTACAGGCATGAATACCATCGAAAGTGTTAAAAAAGCAGTCGCCATTTTTGATAAACATCATGTGCCAGTTGCTTTGCTTCATACTACTAATTTATATCCAACACCAAGTCATTTAGTGCGTTTTGGAGCTATGATAGAGTTGCATAAAGCGTTTCCAGATAAGGTATTTGGTTTAAGCGATCATACACTTAATAACAATGCTTGTTTAGGTGCTGTAGCTTTAGGGGCTTCTATTTTAGAACGCCACTTTACAGACCATATGAATCGTCAAGGTCCAGATATTGTTTGTAGTATGGATGAAATTATTTGTAAAAACCTCATTGTTGACAGTAAAGAAATGGCCTTAATGCGAGGCGGCACTAAAGAACCTGCGAAAGAAGAACAAGTTACCATAGATTTCGCTTTTGCGTCGGTTTGCAGTATTTCAAAAATAAAAAAAGGTGACCTATTTACGAAAGATAATTTATGGGTAAAACGCCCTGGTACAGGAAAGATTTTAGCAGAACATTTTGAAAGTATCTTAGGAAAGAAAGCTATTCGCGATATTAGAAATGATGAACAATTAACTTGGGGCGATATTGAATAAGGTAAAAAAAATAGCGTTTTTAACGGGTACACGGGCCGATTTCGGTAAAATGAAACCCCTTATTCAAATTCTTGAGGATAATAAAGATTTTGAACCTCATATTTTTGTTACCGGCATGCATCTTCTTGAAACTTATGGGTATACACTTATTGAAGTAGAGCGTTGCGGTTTTAAAAATATTTCTACATTTAGAAACGATACTGATGAAGCCAGTATGGATTTAACCTTAGCTAAAACCATTACAGGTTTTTCTGAATTTGTTAAACAAGTTCAACCCCATTTAATTATTATTCATGGTGATCGTGTGGAGGCTTTAGCAGGAGCCATTGTAGGTAGTTTAAACAATATTTTGGTGGCGCATGTTGAAGGAGGCGAATTATCTGGTACCATTGATGAATTGTTGCGCCATGCCACTAGTAAAATGAGTCATATTCATTTTGTTTCAAATGACAAAGCAAAATTGTTGTTAGAGCAAATGGGAGAGTTACCAGAATCTATTTATAGTATTGGTTCTCCGGACGTTGATATTATGTTTTCTAATGCATTACCAGATATACAAACCGTAAAATCCTATTATGATATTTCTTTTGAAACTTATGCCATGGCTATGTTTCATCCTGTAACCACCGAGCATAGGCAAATGGAAAACTACGCTAAGGAATTTGTAAATGCATTAATTGAAAGTAGTAAAAACTATGTGGTTATTTATCCAAATAATGACATGGGAAGTCAAACCATATTAAACGCTTACCAATTGCTTAATAAATATCTTAATTTTAGGGTATTTCCATCTGTTCGATTTGAATATTTTCTAACCTTGTTAAAGCATTCTGAATTTATTATTGGCAATAGTAGTGCCGGCGTGAGGGAAGCGCCTTATTATGGAATTCCTACTGTAAATATTGGCACAAGGCAAAATAACAGGGTTTTTTCAAAAGCTATTATTAATTCTGAATACACTGGCTTAGAGATTTTGAAAAGTATTGAACAGATAAAAAATATTAGTTTTCCTAAAGAAACCAATAATTTTGGTAATGGAAACAGTGCTGAAGAATTTTTAAAGGTTCTACAATCAGAATCACTTTGGAAAACAAATCATCAAAAACAATTTAGAGAGCTTTAATGAAAAAACTTGGATTGGTAATTACCGATGGCGTTGGCTTTAGAAATTTCATTTTAAGTGATTTTTTAAAATATGCAAATAAAACTTTTGATGAGGTTGTTATTCTATCATGTTTACCCAAAGAAATCTATAGTGAACACACTAATTTAAGAGTTATTGAACTTGATGTTTTTGTAGAAACTTTTAAAACCTGGTTTTTTAGAAAAGCTAAAGAAATTGCGCATTTAAAGCTAAATCAAAAAGGAAATTTAGGCATTCAAGATAATTTAAAAACAAATGATTCTAAACTAAAAACTAGTAGAGGATATGCAACGCGGTTTATCTACAAATTAACATCCGTATTTCATTCAGAATACAATATTCAACAATTTCAAAAGTTACAAAATAGTACCTTTGGTAATCATAAAATAACGATTGAATATGCTTCTATTCTAAAGGAAGAAGAATTCAACTTGTTATTTTTTACGCATCAGCGTCCGCCATATATAGCACCGTTGGTTTATGCTGCGCAAAAGAATAAATTAAAAACTGCAGCCTTTATTTTTAGTTGGGATAATTTAGCTTCAAAAGGTAGAATGGCTTCAAATTTTGATTATTACTTAGTTTGGAGTGATTTAATGAAACAAGATTTACTTCAGTTTTATACCGCAATCAACGAAGATCAAATTAAAGTCGTTGGGACGCCACAATTTGTGCCGTATGTAATGGATGATTATAAATTATCAAAAGAAGATTTTATTTCAGAATTCAATTTAGATTCTAATTTAATGACTATTTGTTTTAGTTGTGGCGATATTTCAACAAGTAAAAACGATGAGCTATATATTGAAACCATTGCAAAAGCTATTCAGAATAAAACCATTGAAACTGTTAATTTTATTGTTAGAACCTCGCCAGCTGAAGACCCCATTCGTTTTAAAACTTTAGTTCATAAATTTCCATTTATAAAGTGGAATTTTCCAAAATGGAAACAAGTTCGTGCCAACCATCAAGAATCATGGTCGCAACGTATTCCAACACTTGAAGATGTTAAACAATTGCGAGCATTGTTAGAATATTCCGATTTAAATATTAACATGCTATCTACCATGAGTTTAGATTTTATGTTGTTTGATAAGTCTGTTATTAACCCTGTTTTTGGAAATAAAACTAATGGTTTGTATGATGACCAACGGTTTCTTGGGTATGCTCACATACAACATCTAGTGAATAGTCAATCTTCAAAGGTTGTAAAAAACAAGATAGCGCTTTTAAATGCCATTTCAGTTTATTTAAATAATGATGAAGATTCTGCCAATCGTAAAAAATTTATTAAACAACAAGTAGGTGTTTC
Organism: Gaetbulibacter aquiaggeris; assembly: GCF_044003965.1. Classification (NCBI taxonomy): domain Bacteria; kingdom Pseudomonadati; phylum Bacteroidota; class Flavobacteriia; order Flavobacteriales; family Flavobacteriaceae; genus Gaetbulibacter; species Gaetbulibacter aquiaggeris. The sequence continues at coordinate 239,544 of NZ_JBAWKC010000004.1, read as the reverse complement.
TTTAGAAGAAACAAATAAGCAATTAGTGTTAAGTTTAAACCAATGGATGTAAACCCTAAACATATTGCTATTATTTGCAACTACGAACTTCTTGAAAGCAGGGTTGGAGGAATGGACTATTTTTTCTGGGCTTTTAATAAAAAATGCATCGAAAAAAATATTAAAGTAGATTGGTTTTTTCCTAATAGAGCTTCACATGGAGATTATCATCAATTTAATATTATGCCTGCTAATAATGTAAGTCTGGAACAACACTTTACAACATATTTAAAAACACAAAAAGCTCAATATTCACATATCATCACCCATTTTATAGAGTTGTGTACGTCTTTTTATTCAACCATTAAAAAGCTACAAAGGGCAAAAGTTATTGTCGTTGATCATAACCCAAGACCTTTAGAAGGCTATTCACTTAAAAAGCGAATTAAGAAAAGAATAAAGGGATGGTTATATTCTAAGCATATTGATTTATTTATTGGAGTTTCAGACTATACAAGTCGTGCTATATTACATGATTTTGGTCGTTTTTTAAGAGATAAAACGCAAACAATATATAATGGTGTTTATATGGATGATATCATACCAAAAACTACTAAAAGAATTTTGATAAACCCTAAGTTTTTAGTGGTTTCGCATTTAAGAGAATCAAAAGGTATTCAAGATTTAATTAAGGCAGTTAGGGTATTGCCAAGTGATTTAAAATCAGATTTAAAAATTGATATTTATGGTGATGGTCCTTATAAAAATCAGTTGATTCAGTCAGTTTCTACATATAAACTAGAAGACAATTTTATTTTTAAAGGAAGTCATTCTAACGTCAATGAGTTGTACCAACATTATGATTATCTCATTCAGCCTACGCATATGGAATGTTTTAGCTTGTCTATTTTAGAAAGTTTAGCAGCTAATATTCCTGTAATTACAACACCTGTTGGTGGCAATTTAGAAGTTGTTACTCATAATGAAAACGGATTTATCTTTGAAACAAAAGATATTAAAGCTCTATCATCTATATTGAGTTCAGTAATTGAAGGAAATAAAAGTATTAAAGGAAATACTAGAACCTTAATTGAAAATAAATTTTCAATTAATACTATGGTATATAATCATATAGAAATTTTAGATATATGAAAATAGCCTTTCTAACTCCAGAATATCCGCATCTTAAAATGAAGAATGCTGGCGGGATTGGTACCAGTATTTTCAATTTATCAAAAGCCTTATCTGATTTAGGGCACGAAATAAACATTCTTGCTTATGGACAAGATAAAGACGATTATTTTTTGGAAGGTAACATTCATTTTTTCAAAATAAAAAACATGAAAGTTAAAGGGGTATCGCTTATTCTTACTCAAAAAAAAGTAGAGCGATTAATTAATTCCTTGTACGCTTCTGGTAAAATAGATATCCTAGAAGCTCCAGACTGGACTGGTTTTACCGCATTTGTAAATCCGAAATGCCCCTTAGTTATTAGAGAAAATGGAAGTGACACTTATTTTTGTTATTTAGATGATCGTAAAGTAAAATATAAAAACAAATTTCTTGAGAAACGGGCGCTTAAAAAAGCTGATGGCATTATAAGCGTGAGTGCCTTCACTGGTAATTTAACTAATGAGCTATTCAATTTGAATAGAAATTTTACAGTAATTCCAAACAGTATTGATGCGTCTTTGTTTCAGCCAAAACAAAGCGATTCAGAAAAAATAACTATTCTTTATTTTGGAACATTAATTCGAAAAAAAGGGCTTTTAGAATTGCCAGAAATATTTAATGTGGTTCACAATTCAAATAAGGAAGTAGAATTAATTCTTGTAGGAAAAGATAGTGCCGATATAAAAACAGGGTCCTCTTCAACTTGGCAATTAATGCAACCACTCTTCAATAAAACTGCCTTAAAAAAAGTAAGTTATTTGGGTGCTGTAGACTATTCTAGAATTCAAGATTTGATAAAAGATGCGACGGTTTGTGTTTTTCCTACCTTTGCTGAAGCCTTACCCGTGTCGTGGTTGGAGGCTATGGCTATGGAGAAGGCCATTGTGGCATCTAACATTGGTTGGGCAAATGAGATGATAGAAGATGGGAAGGAAGGGTTTTTAGTACATCCAACGCAACATAAACAATATGCAGAATGTATTTTAGAATTATTAGATGATGATAAAAAACGTCTTCAATTTGGCATTGCGGCTAGAGAAAAAGTGAAGCTTCAATTTAGTCATAATTTAATAGCGAAACGTTCGATAGAATTTTATAAAACATTACTCAAACCTTGATACATTTAAAAGAACATATCACATTAACAGGCGAGGAATTATTGTATCATGGCAATCCAGATTTAAAATTGCTAGATGAGTTGGCTTTAGGCGAAGGCGATATTTGGCATAGTAGTTTAGACCAAGGATATAAAAATACCTTTCCTGAAATTGTATATCAAACGGTGGTTTATTTTTGGTATGCCAAGGATTTTGATCATTTAGACAAATCGGTTAGTTGGCGTATAAATCCTAATGCTTTTGTTATAAGGAAACAGGTTTGGGAGATGTTTGGTGGGTTTGATTTTGATTACGAAAACATTCAAACATCTGCATTAGATTTTGGATTTAACACCTTACGATATCAAGGCGCCGTTCCTTTATTTATTAAAGGGTTATTTAATAAAACTGTTGAAGAAGTCACGATTTCAACGAAAGATATTTATACGTTTTATGTAAAAAATTTTAAACGGTCTCATAGTATTTATATGTTATTTCGTAGAGGTTTTTGGAAATTAAATGAAATCAATAGTTTTTGGTATGCAAAAAGGAATTTTCAGTTTAAAGATAAGTCAATCCTATTAAAATCAAGAGAATTACATGCCATCAATGAAACTCCAAAGGTGAGTTATATCATTCCCACCATGATGCGTCAGGATTTTACCTTAAATCTTTTAAACGATTTAGAAAATCAAACCTATAAACCGTTTGAAGTCATTGTTGTAGATGCAACGCCTGCAAACTCAAGAGATGAATTTTTATATGATACTAAAAACTATTCATTTAAAGTAATTTTTAAATGGCAAACCACTAAGGGAAGTTGTAGAGCAAGAAATGAAGCAATTGATCTATGCACAGGTGATTATGTTGTTTTTGGAGATGATGATATAAGAATTCAACCTAATTTTATTGAGAATCATATTCGATTATTGCAAACATATAACGCAGAAGCTTGCAATGGGTTGGATATTCGTGCGGATAATCAACAACAAGATTTATCCGATCTAGATGAAAAGTTAAAAGCTATGGGAGATGCACGTTGGAAGGTAGGTGCTGCACAATCATTCAGTAACGCTAATTCTTGTGTTTCAAGACGTGTTGTTAACTTATTAGTTGGTAACGATATTAATTACGATGGCGGTTATGGTGAAGATAGTGATTTTGGTTTGTCCATCACAAAACTGGGAGTCACTGTTTTACATAACCCATTTTCAGTTAATTTACATTTAAAACCTCCAGTTGGCGGTTACCGATTTTGGGGGCAACAAGCGGGGATAAAAGGCAAAAAAAGAAAACAACAACCTTGGGAATTAGACACACCTGTTAAGTGGATTGTCCCAATACCAAGCCCAACTATTATGTATCAATTGTTTAAACATTTCGACGAAAGACAACGTAAAGAGTATAAAATCAAGTACTTTGTGTTTTATTTTTCGAAAGCTAAATTAGCGCAATTGCCAATAAGAATTTTGAAATTCCCATTAAGAATGTTACAGTTTAATCGGTCAACTTTTTACGCAAAAAAACTTATTGCGTTAGGAAAAAGAACAAAATAATTATGAACTTCACATTAATTATATGTACATATATGCGACCGCAACCTATACTTAAATTGTTGCAGTCGGTTAAAGTGCAGACTTTATATCCTAATGACATTTTAATTATTGATGGATCTACCAATAGTGAAACTGAAATTATTTTAAAAGAAAATACGTTCGAAAATTTAAAGTATTTTAAAATTAATGAGAAGAATAGAGGCTTAACAAAACAGCGTAATTATGGTGTTAATTTAGTTGATGAAACATCAGAAATAATCTGTTTTTTAGATGATGATATTATTTTGGAACCACAATATTTCGAAAATTTAATTAAAACCTATTTAGAAAAACCCGATGCATTGGCGGTTGGAGGGTATATAACTAATGAAGTTAATTGGCAAGAGTCAGATAATCAAAATAATAAATCTAAATTTTATTACGACGGATGGATGCGAGAAGAGCCATCACGTTTTAAAATTCGCAAACTATTTGGTTTGTTACCAGATGTTAATCCTGGTTTTATGCCTACGTTTTCGCATGGGCGTTCCATTAGTTTTTTGCCGCCTTCAGGTAAAACATATCAAGTAGAACAACTTATGGGAGGTGTTTCCAGTTATAAAAAAGAAGTTTTTAAAAATCTAAAATTCTCAACGTATTTTGAGGGTTATGGGTTATATGAAGATGCCGATTTTTCGCTACGATTGGCTAAAAAAGGAAAGCTTTATATAAATACAAATGCGCAACTAGCTCATTATCATAATTTTTCTGGTCGCCCCAATAAATATCGTTATGGTAAAATGGTGATTAGAAATGGTTGGTATGTATGGCGTGTTAAATACCCCAATCCGTCCTTAAAAGCGAGGTTAAAGTGGCATTTAACAGCCATTTTATTGACCAAAATAAGACTACTTAATATAGTAACAACATCTAACAAAAAGGAAGCGTTGACTGAGAGTTTCGGACGTATTGTTGGTTGGTTTTCACTTATATTTAATGCTCCTAAGATAGAAATATGAGGTTTTTAATTATTTCGCATGCTTTACATAAAACTAAAGAAGACGCTATATTTAGTTATGCTCCTTATGTTCTTGAAATGAATTTATGGTTAAAATATGTAGAAAAAGTTGAAATTGTAGCACCTAGGATCGGGGGTGAGCAAACAGTAATTGAAATTGCTTATCAGCATAGTAATATTCACTTTAGTGCATTACCAGAAATACAATTTACGTCTTTTAAAACGACTCTGACATCTTTATTTAAGGTGCCAATTATTATTGCTGCTTTAATAAAAGCCTGCAAAAGAACAGATCATATTCATTTACGTTGCCCAGGCAATATTGGCTTCATAGGATGTATTGTTCAGATTTTTTTTCCGAAGAAAATGAAAACAGCAAAATATGCTGGAAATTGGGATCCAAAAGCAAAACAACCTTTAAGTTATAAATTGCAAAAGTGGATTTTAAGTAACACATTTTTAACTAAAAACATACAGGTTTTAGTCTATGGCGATTGGCCGTGTCAAACCAAAAATGTAAAACATTTTTTTACTGCAACCTATAGAAAATCAGAAATAATAGAACCGTTAAAAAGAGATTATTCTGGTTATTTAAAATTTGTTTTTATAGGAAGTTTGGTTGAAGGAAAACGACCATTATTAGCGATTCAAATTATTGAAGCCTTACACAAGGAAGGCATTCCTGTACATTTAGATATTTATGGCGATGGTGTTTTAAAAGAACTTTTAGAAGAGTATATTTCAGTTAATAAACTTGAAAAATTAGTTATATTACATGGAAATCAACCAAAAGAGGTTATAAAAGAAACATTAAAAAGAGCTCATTTTTCGATATTACCTTCAAAATCTGAAGGTTGGCCAAAAGCCATTTCAGAACCCATGTTTTTTGGCGTAATTCCTATTGCGACTTCTGTCTCATGTGTGCCTTATATGTTAGATTTTGGTAACCGGGGCATTTTAATGGAAGCTAACTTGAAACTAGATGTCATTCAAATTAAAGATGCATTAAAAGATGTTGATACATTAAAATCAATGTCTGAAAAAGCAGCCAATTGGTCTCAAAACTTTACTTTAGAGGTTTTTGAAACTGAAATTTCTAAATTGATACATCATTCATGAAAGTGTTACAGCTTATTGATTCATTAAATGCTGGTGGAGCAGAACGTGTAGCGGTAAATTATGCAAATTCATTGGTGCCCCGCATTGAAGTGTCTTATTTATGTTCAACACGAGAAGAAGGATTGTTAAAAACAAGTCTTTCTAAAGATGTCCATTATCTGTTTCTAAATAAAAAATATACTCTGGATTTTAAAGCCATTTCAAAACTACATCGTTTTATAAAAAGGCATGGAATCGATATTGTTCACGCCCATGCGTCCTCTTTTTTTTTAGCAACAATTATAAAAATATTACACCCAAAATTGGTTGTAATATGGCATGAACATTATGGAAATAGAGAAAAAACTTCATCAATAAATAAATTCATACTAAAAATTAGTTCTCATTTTTTTTCAGGTATTATAGCAGTCAATGATTCTTTAAAAACTCGATCAGAACACAAACTTTTAGCCAAAAAAGTATATGTGCTTTCTAATTTTCCGACAATAAATTTAGAATTAAAAACAACAACACTTCATGGCGAATCAGGAAAACGAATTGTTTGTTTAGCTAATTTAAGACCAGATAAAGATCATATTAATTTATTAAAAGCTTTTAATTCGATTCTTAATACCTATAATGATTGGAGTTTGCATTTAATAGGTGCATTTAGTGACGATGAATGTTACCATGCTATTAATGGTTTTATTGAATACAATAAATTGGATAATCATGTTTTTGTTTATGGAAGTTGTTCCGATGTACATCATATATTAAGACAAAGTACTATAGGTGTTTTGTCCTCAAAGTCTGAAGGCTTACCTTTAGCCTTATTAGAATATGGCTTAGCTGGTTTGCCAGTAATAGCTACCAAGGTAGGTGATTGTAATAAAGTTGTTTCCAATAAGGATGAAGGAATTTTAGTTGAACCAAAAAATGATAAAGTTTTAGCTGAAGCTTTATTAACTTTTATAAATGATGTAGATTTGACAAGACATGTTGCTAAAAAATTAAATAATAAAATAACATCTAGTTTTTCGGAATCGAGTACAATGGAAACTTTAATGAACATATATAAAAAACATCAAAAATGACCTTGTCATTATATTATAAACTGCTTGTTTTTCATGTCTTTTTAGCGGTGGTAATATTTCTATTTAGCCCATTTGCGACCCTATATTTTTTATTCATTACTATTTTTTTTAGTTATAAAATCTTCATGGCTCCAAAAAAAAACAAGTCTTTTTATGTATTAATGGCTTGTGCTTATATTGTGGGTATTGAAGTGTTTTTAAGAATGAATGGAGGCACTTTTTTTTATGAAGCTATTAAATATTTAGTGATTGCATTTATTATGATGGGTTTGATAAGCAATAGTTTTAGTAACCAATCTCTGATATTTGTTTTATATATATTGCTTCTAATACCAGGGATTTTTGTAGCCGTAACAGAAATGGGGTTTCAAACAGATATCCGAAGAGCCATAGCCTTTAATTTAAGTGGACCTGTGTGTTTGGGAATAACTGCTATATTTTGTTATAAGCGTACCATTACTTTTAAGCAAATTCAAAATATTTTGTTGTTTTTATTATTGCCCATAGTAAGTATGACTGTGTATTTGGTTTTGTATACCCCCAATTTACAAGAAGTTGTTACAGGTACTGAATCTAACTTTGAAACGTCTGGTGGTTTTGGTCCGAATCAAGTAGCTACGGTTTTAGGAATTGGTATGTTTGTGTTAGCTGTTAGGTTTTTTATATCAAAAGAAACTATTTTTCACAGATTATTTGATTTAGCTTTATTGGGAATTTTAAGTTTTAGAGCAATCATTACATTTAGTAGAGGAGGAGTCCTAACAGCAATAATCATGATTCTAAGTTTTATTGGATTATATTATATAAAAGTTAATTTAAAAACAAAATTTCGGATTAAGCTGTCCTTAATTATTTTCATGATAATGATACTTTTTACGTGGATTATAAGTTCGGTGCAAACGGGCGGCTTCATAGACAAGCGCTATGCTAATCAGGATGCAGCAGGTCGCGTTAAGGAAGATGTATCAACAGGTCGTTCTGATTTAATAGCTTTTGAGTTTGCCGAGTTTGTCGATAATCCATTTCTGGGAATTGGAGTTGGTAAAGTAAAAGAAGTACGTTTGAGCGAAACCGGGGTTGAAGCCGCCTCTCATAATGAAATAAGTCGCATTGTGGCAGAGCATGGATTGTTAGGGGTGTTTGCTTTTTTAATTTTACTCATTACGCCTTTGATTTATAGAATAAAGAATAAATCGAACTTGTTTTTTTATTCTTTTTATATCTTTTGGCTTCTGACTATTAATCATTCCGCTATGCGTATCGCGGCACCAGCCTTTATTTATGGACTTTGTTTGTTAAACATCAAGTATGAAGAATCTCCTGTACATAGGAAATCATCTATCCAAAACCGGTAAAACAGAAACCACTATTGAAACCTTGAGTAAATCCTTAAGACTTGAAGGTTATAAGGTTTTTGCCTTTTCAAATAAAAGGAATAAACTGGTTCGACTTTTTGATATGCTTTTTGCTATTTTAAAATATGCTATAAAAGTAGATTATGTTTTAATAGACACATATAGTACCTCAAATTTTTATTATGCCTTTTTATGTAGCCAATTATGTAGGATTGTTAATTTAAAGTTCATTCCCATTTTACACGGTGGTAATTTACCAAAGAGAATAAAATCAAATCCTAAATTAAGCAAAGCCATTTTTAAAAATGCATTTATAAACATTTCACCTTCCACATATATACAGTCTGAATTTTCAAAACAAGGTTTTTCTAATGTAATGATTATTCCAAATGCGATTGATCTTAAAAATTATCCTTTCAAACTAAGAGAATTTAAGACTATCAAATTGCTCTGGGTTCGTTCTTTTTCAGAAATATACAATCCGTTACTTGCTGTAAAAATTGTAAAATCTCTTAAGGATGAAGGATTAAACGCCTCACTTTGTATGGTAGGACCAGAAGGCGATGGTACTTTAGAAAAAACTAAAGATTATGCGAAAGCATTAGGGGTTGATGTCATTTTTACTGGAAAATTATCTAAAAATGAATGGATAAAAATGTCAACAGATTACAATGTGTTTCTCAATACCACTAATTTTGATAATATGCCAGTGAGCGTTATTGAAGCTATGGCATTAGGCTTGCCTATAATTTCAACGAACGTTGGTGGGTTGCCTTTTTTAATAAACCATAATGAAGATGGTATATTAGTGAACCGAGATGACGTTTCAGAGTTCGTGGATGCTATCAAAGAAATAAGATCATGTCCTGACAAAGCCATTAAATTAGCACAAAATGCCCGTCGAAAAGTTGAGGGTTATGATTGGGATAAAATTAAATCGCAATGGATTTCATTATTAGATTAATTTAGTTGCTATAAAAATTAACTTAGTATCTTTATGCTCTCTCATTTATAGATTCAAAAATGTTCAAAAAAGGGATTCATTTCAATATTTCCGAGCGTAAAGTTTTATTACGCATTTTTGATATTGTTTCCATTTTGGTTGTTTTATATTTTGTAAGTAACAGCTTTGATTTTGATTATTTTACCATTACCAAGGAAAATTGGAGATGGGTTTTTGTGCTCATTCTGTACGTTTCTATATTTGGAACTATTTTTGAGCTTTACGATCTGCAAAAATCAAGTAAAATTGAAAAGATTTCTACTAGTATTGTGTTTACTGTGTCTGTTACAGTTTTATTCTATTTTTTAACACCATTTTTCACGCCTCTTTTACCAGAAAATCGTCTACAGATCATATATTTTTATTTCGCCATTATTTTTGCATTGTTTCTATGGCGAATTGCCTATTTAACATTTATTGTGTCTCCAAGATTTTTTAAAAAAGTCCTAATAGTTGGAGAAACATCTAATATTAAAAATATCATAGAGATTTTTAATGATTCCGATCCAAATTATAAAATAGTAGGGTTTATTAATTGTGAAACTAAGAAAAAGGATAAAATTAAATTAAAGGGTATTGTTGAATATAGTCCTAAACAGATTTATCAAATTATAAAAGATGAAAATATTACAGAAATAGTAATTGCTACTTATAATTCAGAAAACATTACTCCTGAAATTTATGGAGACCTTATTACCTTATTAGAAGGTGGCTTCCCAATAAAGGAATACACGCAAGTTTATGAAGACATGACTCAACGTGTTCCCGTGCAATTTGTAGGTAAAGATTTTTATAAATACTTTCCGTTTAGCAGGAGTAATCAAAATAAGTTGTATTTATTTTTTTTCCGTTTTTTTGATTTGTTAATAGCCTTTTTAGGTATTTTTTTTGGTTGCCTGTTGCTTCCATTCATTGTTCTTGGAAATCTTGTTGCTAATCGTGGCTCACTATTTTATATACAAGAAAGAATAGGGAAAAACGGCCATTTATTCAGTATCATCAAGTATCGGACGATGGTTAAAAATGCAGAGAAAAACGGTGCTGTATGGTCAAAAAAGGGAGATGTAAGAATAACCCCTTTTGGTAGATTTTTGCGAAACTCAAGACTTGATGAGATGCCACAGTTTTTAAATATTTTAAAAGGAGAAATGAGTTTAATTGGGCCCAGGCCAGAACGCCCTCATTTTGTAAGAGAACTGTCTCAATCGATACCTTTTTACGAAACAAGGCATATTATTAAACCAGGCTTAACAGGTTGGGCGCAGGTTAATACGCGCTATGGTTCTTCGGTTGATGATAGCTTATTAAAACTTCAATATGATTTGTACTACATCAAGCACAGAAGCTTCTTTTTAGATGCCAATATTCTCATAAAAACTTTAAGCACCATCATTTTCTTTAGAGGGCAATAGCTTGTTGGTTAAAGTATTTTATCAGATAGAGATACCTTATAAAAAGGGCTATTAATAAAGGGATAAGTCCAAAGGCAAAAACCTGTACACCAATGATCCAATGTAATGTTAACAGGCATAATAGGATGACTAAAAACTTAAGGTATTTGATAAACCAAGTTTTTGGGATTTTTCTAAAAAGTTGTCCTATCACAAAAAGGTTTAAAGCACAAGCCCAAAGCAAATTATAATTTTGATGGGTCGCTTTATGATCAGTTGCAAACCATAGGAGTAATACAACAACGCCTATAATACCGGTAATACTAAACAAAGTTATGTCTAACCATTTACTTCTTTTGCTGCTCTTAAAATCTCTATAAGTTATAATTAGTATGAACAGCCCTATAAGACCAAAAACAACTATTGGGCTTATAAAAAAGTAGTTTGATTTTGGCTGATTGGTTTGTTTATAAACTAGGATACTTTGTCCAACTACTGCAGTGTTGTTATCTTTAAAAGTTGCATGATCAAAAAATATATGAATATTGGCTGGTAAAAACATGTGATCTTCAGCCGTTGCGATTTGATCTATAACAGAACCAAGGGCGACATCTATTCCTAAACTTCCCCAGGTGTTCCAATCTAATTTATCCTGTATTAAAGTTCTAAAAGTTTGAGGTTTAAAATCCTTTGGAGCATTGAATAAGATAGCATTATTGGTTGATTGGTTTAAAACGTCTTTAATTTTGGTAGCGCAATTATCATAAAAGAAATCATACAAATAATTTCTATTTTGTGGTTGGTAATTGTTTACTAAATAGTCATAAAGTTTTTGCTTTTGTTTTTGACTAAGATTTAATACCTGTTCTTCAACGCTTCTGTTTTGCCATTTATAAAACTTCACAAAATCATAATAATTACTGGCACCAATAGAATAATTTAATTTCCCTCTGGCAAAATTTAAGTAAAAATTAGGGGCATCAAAATCAAAGCGTCCATAATCAAAAGAAATATCTAAATTTTTGATTGGATCATTTATTCTTATCGCATTATGACCAAAAGCATCATTTAATGAGCTTCCCGGGGCAACGGTAATAATACTAATTTTAGCCTCATTGGATAAGGTAGAAGTTTGAGAAAATGAGTATGTGAAAAATATAAGAGAGACTGTGGTAAGTAGATTTTTAAACATAAAAAGACGTGATAAATTATCTAAAGATACTAAAATCGAGTTTCAATGAAAATACATTGGAGTAGAGCGCAACACTTTGGTCTCCTATATCAGTAAAAGCATAATCTACTTGTATACCATTGTATTTGAAACCAACACCAAAACTTGGTTGAAAACTTAATTGGTCCGTATTATCAATTTGTAATTCATTCTGAAAATTTCCAACACCAGTTCTTAAATAAATCATATCAATATACCCAAATTCAAAGCCTAAAGCCGGATTGATACTTGCAAATGACGACGAAAAAACATCATTATTTTCTTCAAAACGAACATTTAAATTCAGGGCTGCTAAAAAAGAATAATCATAATTGAAAGTCATCAATTTTGAAATGCCAATTTGAAGTTTTGGAATCGTGATCTCTGTTGTTTCTGGCAATTCTTGATTTTGTCCTTCAACGGCATTTTGAATTTTGGCAAAGGCGTCTTCATTAATATTCCATGCGTTGAACGTGGTTGTAATATCTCGAGCCATAAGTCCAAATCTCCATTTATTTTTACTTTCAAATTGAATACCTACATCTAAACCAAATCCCCAAGAAGAGGCGAAATCACCTATAATTCTTCGTATTACCTTCGCATTAACGCCATAATTCAGGCCTTCTACTGGTAGTTTTCTGGCGTATGAAAAGGTTAATCCATAATCTGCAGTAGAAAATAAACTGATTCTATCATAATTAATATTACCTTGATCATCAATGAGTTGTGTAGTGTCTAAGATGTCATCAACAGCAAACCTGATTAACGAAATGCCCATGGTGCTTCGGTCATCTATGGGTTTTGCAAAAGCAACATAATCATAGTTGGCAATATTGGCGAAATAACTAGAATGCATTAAAGACAACTGATTATCTTCAAGATTGACCAACCCGGCAGGATTCCAGTATCCAGAATTGACATCAGCCGTATGAGAGGTAACGGCACTACTCATTCCTAGCGCTGCCGCATCAACCCCAATATTCATAAATTCATTGGAATATTTTCTGGTAGTCTGACCAAAAAGGGTCACAGTAACAATTAAAAAAACAGTAGTTATATATGACTTCAATCGCAATTTTTTTACAAATATGCACATAATTTATTACCTATAAACTTGAAATATGGACAGATATTGTTTGATAGTTATTTTAGACGAAAAATGTTTGTTATTTTTACATACTACAAATATCGATATATGAAAAAATATATTCCTAATGCATTAACACTTTTAAATTTATTTTGTGGAAGTATTGCTGTAATTTTTGCGGTGAATAACAATTTTGTCGCGGCATCTTTTTTTGTTTTTATGGGAATATTTTTTGATTTCTTTGATGGTTTTTTTGCGAGAAAATTTAATGTTCAAGGTCCTTTAGGAGTGCAGTTAGATTCCTTGGCAGATATGGTCACCAGTGGATTAGTGCCTGGAATCATCATGTTTAAGTTATTGTCTTTGTCAATAAATGAACCTGATGTGATATTTTTACATGATGAATGGAATTCTGTTTTTCATTCAGGCGGAATGCCTTTTTCATTTATTCCTTTGATGGGCCTTTTTATAACCTTATCGTCAGCCTACAGATTAGCAAAATTTAATTTAGATGAAGATCAACAGAGTTATTTTAAAGGATTACCAACGCCTGCTAATACCTTGTTAATAATATCGCTACCATTGATAATTGAATTTCAAAATAGTGATTTAATGAATACCATTATTCTTAATAAATGGTTCTTAATAGCTTTAACGCTACTCAGCAGTTATCTTTTAAATTCAAACATTAAATTATTTGCATTAAAATTTAAAGAATGGGGATTTAAGGCCAATGCCTCACGATATACCTTTATTATGCTGTGTGTCATTTTATTAATTCTGTTGCAGTTTGCAGCTATTCCTGTAATTATTCTGCTATATATTTCAATGTCATTGTTAGATAGTATTGTTATAAAATAATATAAAAATTAAATGGCTTCAGGTTTTTTCGCCTTATTAGATGATATAGCAACTCTTATGGATGATGTGGTTGTTATGAGTAAAATCACAACAAAAAAAACAGCGGGTATTTTAGGTGATGATTTAGCGGTGAATGCAGAGAAGGCTACAGGGTTTGTTTCTTCAAGAGAATTACCTGTTATATGGGCCATAACAAAAGGCTCCTTTCTTAATAAACTTATTATTTTGCCTGTTGCATTTTTGTTGAGTTCTTTTTTGCCATGGGCGGTTACCTTGATTTTAGTTTTAGGAGGTTTTTATCTGGCTTATGAAGGCGTTGAAAAGATAGTAGAGTTTTTTGTGCCGCATCAACATTCAATAGAAGTGGTTAAAACAGATGGTATTTCAAAAGAAGAAGTATTGGAAGTTGAGAAAAAAAAGATAAAATCAGCCATTTTTACTGATTTCATATTGTCAATTGAAATAGTTATCCTGGCCTTAGGAACTGTTTTAGGAAAACCTGTTTTGTCTCAAATATTGGTGGTTTCTTTCGTTGCTATATTAGCAACTATTGGAGTTTATGGTATCGTAGCCTTGATAGTAAGAATGGATGATTTGGGTTTCAGGCTTATTAAAAAAAGTAATGACAAAAAAGGAATTACCTTAGCCATCGGAAAATCACTGGTTCGAGCCTTGCCAATAGTTATAAAAAGCCTATCTGTAATAGGTACGATTGCCCTTATTTTAGTGTCTGGTGGTATTTTTACTCATAACATACAACCATTGCATCATTTTTTGGAATTTATTCCTTCCTTTATTAAAGATGCCAATGTAGGATTAGTAGCTGGATTTTTAGTCTTTTTACTTTTAGGAATCTTTAGGAAGATATATAAGATAATTAAAACCTGATTTTTAATCTCTTATTTTCTTTTTACGCAATTCAAAATTTTGACCTAGATACACTTTTCTAACCATAGCATCACTAGCCAGTTCTTCAGGAATCCCTGCTTTTAAGATGCTTCCTTCAAACATTAAATAAGTGCGGTCCGTGATGGCTAGTGTTTCCTGTACATTATGGTCAGTAATTAATATGCCAATGTTTTTCTTTGTTAAATGGGCTACAATACGCTGTATATCTTCAACTGCCACCGGATCAACTCCAGCAAATGGTTCGTCTAATAATATAAAGCTAGGATCTGTTGCTAGCGCACGCGCAATTTCAGTTCGTCTTCTCTCTCCACCTGATAATAGATCACCGCGGTTCTTTCTGATATGTCCTAAACCAAATTCATCAATAAGGGATTCCATTTTATCCAGTTGTTCCTTCTTACTTAATTTGGTTAATTGTAAAACACTTAAAATGTTATCCTCTATACTCAGTTTTCTGAAAACAGAGGCTTCTTGAGCCAAGTATCCAATACCGTTTTGAGCTCTTTTATACATAGGATATTTAGTGATCTCTGTATTGTCAAGAAAAATTTTCCCACCATTAGGCTTTATTAAACCAACAATCATATAAAAGCTGGTTGTTTTTCCTGCACCATTAGGTCCTAATAGTCCAACAATTTCGCCTTGATTAACTTCCAGTGAAACATCTTTAACAACTTTTCGCCCACTATAGGACTTCATTAAATTTTCGGCTCTTAAAATCATATATCATTAATGAACGCTAAAAATAGTAAAATCATATAGACTATTTAGCAGTCATGGGTTTTAAATTGGTTTATTCTTGTGCCTCTAAAGCATCCCAAAATTCATAAGCGCGGCGTAAATGAGGAATAACAATGGTGCCGCCAACTAAAGTGGCAACACTAAGTGCTTCCACAACCTGATCTTTAGTTAAACCTAATTTGTAACTGGTTTCTAGATGGTATTTTATACAGTCATCACATCGTAATACCGCAGAAGCCACTAAACCTAACAATTCTTTAGTTTTAACATCTAAAGCCCCTTCAGTATACGTATTGGTGTCTAAGTTGAAAATACGTTTGATAATCTTATTGTTATCAGCTAAAATTTTATCATTCATTTTAGCACGATACTCATTAAATTCAGCAACTATATCAGACATGTTTTTTTTCTTTTCTTTTTTGATTTCTAATAACAATTCGTGAAATTAAGATACTTACCTGATAAAGGATAAGTATAGGAATAGCAACAATAACCTGACTGGCTATATCGGGTGGCGTAATAATAGCCGAAACAATTAATACGATCACTAAAGCATATTTTCTGTATTTTATAAGAAATGCCGGCGTTACCAATCCTACTTTGGTAAGAAAATAGATGATAATTGGTAGTTCAAATACCAAACCAGAAGCTAAAACGGAAGATCTGATGAGGCCGATATAACTGCTTAAATCAAAATCATTGTGAACTTCATTACTTACTTGGTAGGTTCCTAAAAAATTGATAGATAATGGGCAAATCACATAATAGCCAAATAAGACACCTAGGAAAAACAATAATGAAGATATAATAATAAAGCCTCTAGAATGTTTACGTTCATTTTGGTGTAATCCAGGACTGATAAATTTCCATAGTTGATAAACAACATAAGGGAAGGCAACAACAAAACCAGCCGTTATGGCAGTCCATATATGTGCTGAAAACTGGCCGGACATGGTACGGCTTTGAATTCTAAAAGGAAGTTCTGTAAAACAAAAACTTTCCATGCCTATATACTGTGAGGCTTTGCATAATAATTGGTAAGTAATAAAGCTTGCCTTTGATGGTCCAAAAATTAAAACATCAAAAATAAAACCTTTAGCCAAAAAAGCACCTGTTGCCGCTATTGTTATGGCAGCGACAGATTTAATTAAATGCCATCTTAAATCCTCAAGATGATCTAAAAAAGACATTTCATTTATATTTTTTTTTTTCATTATATGATACCTTCTTTTATTAAATCATGAATGTGCACTACACCGGCATACTTTCCATTTTCTTCAACAAGTAGCTGTGAAATGCTATGAGATTCCATAACGTCCATAGCATCAATAGCCATAGCGTCGGAGTTGATGCTTTTTGGATTTGTACTCATAATCTCTTTTGCAGTTAATAAAGACATGTTGTCAACCTTACTTAGCATTCTACGTAAATCTCCATCTGTAATAATACCAATAATTTTTTCGTTTTCTACAACGGCAGTAACTCCGAGCATTTTCTTGGAAATCTCAATAATCACATCCTTTAAAGGAGCATTTATGGCAACTTGAGGTTTTTCATTAATCGAAGACAGATCTCTGACTTTTAAATATAATTTTTTACCCAAGGCACCGCCTGGATGATATTTAGCAAAATCTTTACTTGAAAAACCTTTTAATTCCAACAAACAAACAGCTAATGCATCACCGATAACCAATTGTGCCGTAGTACTTGTGGTCGGCGCTAAATTATTCGGGCAGGCTTCCTTTTCAACGAAAGCATTTAAAACATAATCAACCTGTTGCCCTAGAAACGAGTCTTTATTACCCGTAATAGCTATCATTTTATTTTTTGCGTTTTTAATAAACGGAACAAGAACTTTAATTTCCGGAGTATTACCGCTTTTTGAAATAAAAATAACCACATCATCCTCGAGTATTAATCCTAAATCACCATGAATAGCATCCGCAGCATGCATAAAGATAGCTGGCGTTCCAGTTGAATTTAGCGTAGCAACTATCTTAGTAGCAATAATGGCACTTTTTCCAATACCCGTAATAATAACTCTTCCGGTTGAGTTGTGAATTAAATTTACCGCTTCTGCAAAATCATCATTTACTAATTCAGATAAATATAAAATAGCTTGACTTTCCAGTTCTATAGTGCGTTTAGCATTATTTATAATAGCCTTATTGGTATTCAAAATTTATGTTTTTTTTTAATAGATGCTTATAAAGATTTTACTATCTTTAAACTTGGTCAAATTAAAATTAGTTTATAATTTTAATTTCGGTTACAAAACTAACGAAAAAAAAAGAGGGTTCTCAAAATTCATTACTAAATTAATTGCTGTTTTTTTTGATTGTTTAGAGTGTTTTTATATTTTAAAATTAAATTTTAAAAAAGTACATGTCAATAACAAAAAGTGACTTGCATGCTGCACTGAAAAAGTTTTTTGGTTTCAACAAGTTTATGGGACTTCAAGAAGGTGTGGTTGAAAGTATTTTAGCTAGAACAAACACCTTTGTAATTATGCCAACTGGTGGTGGTAAATCATTATGCTATCAGTTACCAGCTTTGATGCAGGAAGGAACGGCTATTGTCGTGTCTCCGTTAATAGCTTTAATGAAAAATCAGGTTGATGCTATTAGAGGGATTTCAAATGAAGAAGGCGTCGCTCATGTGCTTAATTCATCTTTAAATAAGACAGAAATTAAGCGTGTAAAAGAAGATATTGTAAACGGCATCACAAAATTATTATACGTAGCACCAGAATCTCTGACCAAGGAGGAAAATGTTGAATTTTTACGTTCTGTAACAGTCTCATTTATGGCCATTGATGAAGCCCATTGTATTAGTGAATGGGGACATGACTTCAGACCGGAATACAGAAATTTAAAACAAATTATTTCCAGAATAGGGGATAATATACCCATCATTGCCTTAACAGCAACAGCGACTCCAAAAGTTCAAGAAGATGTTATTAAAAATTTAGGTATTGTTGGAGCTAAAACATTTAAAGCGTCTTTTAATAGGCCCAATTTATATTATGAAGTGAGGTCTAAAAGCAAAAATGTTGATGCTGATATTATTCGTTTCATAAAACAGAATAGTGGCAAGTCTGGAATAGTTTATTGTTTAAGCCGCAAGCGTGTAGAAGAATTGGCTCAAGTATTGCAGGTCAATGGTATTAAAGCGGTACCCTATCATGCTGGTTTAGATGCCAAAACAAGAACGAGTCATCAGGATAAATTTCTTATGGAAGATGTTGATGTGGTTGTGGCAACCATTGCATTCGGTATGGGAATTGACAAACCAGATGTACGTTTTGTCATTCATCATGATATTCCAAAAAGTATTGAAAGTTATTACCAAGAAACGGGTAGAGCAGGTCGTGATGGTGGCGAGGGGCATTGCCTAGCCTTTTACGCTTATAAGGATATTGAAAAATTGGAAAAATTCATGTCCGGAAAACCGGTAGCGGAACAAGAAATTGGCCAAGCCTTATTACAGGAAGTTGTGGCCTTTGCCGAAACTTCTATGTCCAGAAGAAAATTTATTCTTCACTATTTTGGAGAAGAGTTTGATAATGAAACGGGAGAAGGTGGTGACATGGATGATAATGTGCGTTTTCCTAAAAAGAAGCATGAAGCAAACGAGGATGTTAAACTTCTTTTAGAAACCATTCAAAACACCAATGAAAAATATAAATCTAAAGATTTAGTAAATGTGATTATAGGAAAGGAAAATGCCTTAATAAAATCACATAGAACGGATGAACAAGCATTTTTTGGTAAAGGAAGCCATAAAGACAATAAGTATTGGATGGCTTTACTTAGGCAAGTTTTGGTTGCCGGGTATCTTAAAAAGGATAT
Organism: Gaetbulibacter aquiaggeris; assembly: GCF_044003965.1. NCBI lineage: Bacteria > Pseudomonadati > Bacteroidota > Flavobacteriia > Flavobacteriales > Flavobacteriaceae > Gaetbulibacter > Gaetbulibacter aquiaggeris. The sequence continues at coordinate 220,142 of NZ_JBAWKC010000004.1, read as the reverse complement.
TGAGACTTATGGTGTTATTAAATTAAATGATTCAGGGATTGATTTTATTTCAAAACCAAAATCATTTATGATGACCGAAGATCATGTTTATGATATTGATCAAGATGAGGCTAATGTTATAACTTCGGCTAAAGGAGGTGGTGCATCAGCAGATGAAGTACTCATGGGTATGCTTAGAGATTTGCGTAGAGTCAATGCTAAAAAATTAGGAGTGCCACCATTTGTTGTTTTTCAAGATCCTTCATTAGAAGATATGGCTTTAAAATATCCAATGACACTAACTGAACTAGCAAATGTTCATGGGGTTGGTGACGGAAAAGCAAAAAAGTACGGAAAGGATTTTATTGAATTAATAGCAAATTATGTCGAAGAAAATGACATCATTCGCCCTGATGATTTGGTCGTAAAATCAACAGGAACTAATTCTGCCATTAAACTTTATATTATTCAAAATATTGACAGGAAATTACCACTTGATGATATAGCCTCTTCAAAAGGAATGTCAATGAAAGAATTTATAAAAGAAATGGAGGCTATTGTATATTCAGGTACTAAACTGAATATTAATTACTGGATTGATGAAATTTTAGATGAAGATCAACAAGAAGAAATTCATGATTATTTTATGGAATCTAAAACCGATAATATAGATATAGCTATTAAAGAGTTTGATGGCGATTATGATGATGAAGAACTTCGTTTGTACCGCATTAAATTTATAAGTGAAGTGGCAAATTAAAACGTGAACTTCTTTATTTATGCTTCTTACTTCTAACTTAGTTTTCTATCTTTGCAACTTCAATTAAAATAAAGAAAGATGCAAGACGGTTTATACGCAAAATTTAAGACTAACAAAGGCGAAATTTTAGTTGCTTTAGAATACAAGAAAACACCTGGTACAGTTGGTAACTTCGTGTCTTTAGCAGAAGGAAATTTAGAAAATTCGGTAAAACCACAAGGGACTCCTTATTATGCTGGTTTAAAATTTCATAGAGTAATTCCAGATTTTATGATTCAAGGTGGATGCCCACAAGGTACGGGGTCAGGAAATCCTGGATATCAGTTTGATGATGAATTTCATGTAGACTTAAAACATGATGGTCCTGGAGTGTTATCTATGGCAAATGCTGGTCCAGGTACCAATGGAAGTCAATTTTTTATTACACATGTAGCAACACCTTGGTTAGATAATAATCATACGGTTTTTGGTAAAGTTGTGGAAGGACAAGATGTGGTTGATGCCATTGTACAAGGTGATAAAATTGAAAGTTTAGAAATTATAAGAGTTGGAGCAGAAGCCGAAGCTTATAATTCTGTAGAAGCTTTTAGAACCTTTGAAGGTTCAAGAGAAAAAAGAATTGCTGAAACTAAAAAGGCTGCTCAAGCTGAATTAGACAAGCTAGCCGCTGGTTTTACTGAAACTAAAAGCGGATTGCGTTACCAAATCATTCAAAAAGGTAATGGTAAGAAAGCCGAAAAAGGGAATATGGTGTCTGTACATTACAAAGGGCAATTAGTTGATGGAACTGTATTTGATTCTTCATATAAACGCAATGAGCCTATTGATTTTCAAGTTGGTGTAGGTCAAGTTATTTCAGGTTGGGATGAAGGAATTTTGTTATTGCAGGTAGGCGATAAAGCAAGATTGGTTATTCCAAGTCATTTGGGTTATGGAAGCAAAGGTGCTGGTGGGGTAATTCCTCCAAACGCGACTTTGATCTTTGATGTAGAGTTAATGGCCATAAAATAAGCTTATTTGAATATTTTTACCTTTAATTAGGTAACATATAACAAAAAAAATCGTCTCATATTTAATGAGACTTTTTTTTTCTTAAATTTTGGAATTTAACTAATTATCAGATTAAAATACAAATGAGAGCTATATTATTTTGTTTATTTACTATAATTGTTATTTCTGGTTGCTCAAAAAACGTGCAATATTCTGAAGAATTTAAAGAAAAAACCGCTGGTCGCTATTTATTTAATTCAGAAGTTGTTATTGATGTTTATTTTGAAAATAATGATTTGTTTTTAAAGTGGCAGGGAGAAAAAGTAATGAAGCCAATTATTTTGGATGAAAATACTTTTTTTGTTGCAGATATGTACAAGAAATTTCATTTTGTAGAGCATCCTCAAACTAAAAAGCACTATTTATCTATATTGGATGAAGATGATGAGAATGTTATTTCTTATGATTATTTAAAAGTGTCAGATTCTTTTAAAACACCAAGTATGTATTTAGAAAATAAGGAATTTGATAAAGCATTATTAGGGTATTTGGATATTCAAAAGCAAGATTCTACAAGCGTCTTTATCAATGAAATCGATTTTAACAGAAAAGGGTATGAATTATTAAGAGAAAAAAAATATCAGGATGCCATCAATGTCTTTAAAATTAATGTGGCTTTATATCCTAAAAGTGATAATGTATATGATAGTTTAGCTGATGCCTATTTAAGAAATGGAGACAGTTTACTGGCTTTTAATAATTATAAGAAAGCCTTAGAATTGAATACAGGGAACGACCGAGCTAAAGAATATATAAAAAAGTATTCAAAAAATAAATAGGGGAATAATTATTTGATTTGGCATAATCTTATATTTGTTATATGACGAATGAAGCATTATATCAATTGCAGTATCCTATAGGGAAATTTGAAGTACCAAACTTCATTTCAAAAAATAAGATTGAAGATTGGATTTCAATACTAGAACATTTCCCTAACCGTTTGGAGCATTTAGTTAAGAATTTATCCGATAAGCAATTGGATTCGCCTTATAGGCTTGGGGGTTGGACTGTCAGGCAAGTAGTGCATCATCTTTCAGACAGTCATCATCATAGTTATACCAGATTTAAATGGGCTCTAACAGAAGAGAATCCAGTCATAAAAGCTTATGATGAAGGGGATTGGGCAGAACTTTATGATTCAAAAACAGGTCCTATTGAAATGTCACTTCAACATTTAAAAGCTATTCATTTTAAACTTGTCTATCTGTTAAAAAGTTTATCAGAAGAAGATTTGAACAGGTCTTTTATTCATCCTCAGACAAATAAGGAAGTTATTTTAAAACATAATATTGGCTTGTATGCCTGGCATAGTAACCACCATTATGCCCATATAGAAAATTTACTAAACGTTAACCAATGGATTTAATTATTTTGAGATGATTAGAAATGTTCAAATTGAAGATGCTCAGGAACTGCTTGATATTTATAACTATTATGTTGTAAATACTGTAGTTACCTTTGATCTGGAGCCCTTATCATTAGATGCTTTTAAAGAAAAAATAACCACAGTAAGTGCTGATTATCCATTTATTGTTTATGAAGAAAACAGCGAAATTTTAGGATATGCTTATGGTAGTAAATTCAGACCCAAACCAGCTTATAACAATACGGTTGAATCGACTGTTTATCTAAAACTTGGTCTGCAAGGGAAACAAATAGGATCTAAGCTATATCATGAATTGCTTTTTTTATTAAAACAAAAAAACGTTCATGTGGTTTTAGGCGTTTTAACATTACCTAATGAAGCCAGTGTAAAACTTCACGAAAAATTTGGCTTTAAAGAAGTGGCTCACCTAAAAGAAGTAGGTTTGAAATTTGGTAAATGGCAAGATGTTGGTTTTTGGCAACTTACTTTTTAATTATTTTTTCCATTTAATATTACATCCAATACTTGGTTTTTGGTTGTTGGTATTTTCTTTATTTTCAAGTAGACAATCTAATGCATTACGTAAATCACTTCCAGTAACGGGTATACTATTTCCTGGGCGAGAATCATCTAATTGGCCTCTGTAACAAAGTTTTAGTTCCTCATTAAAGACAAAAAAATCTGGAGTGCAGGCGGCATCATAGGCTTTAGCCACTTCTTGTGTTGCATCATAAAGATAGGGGAAAGGATACTTTTCCTTTTTAGCATGTAACTTCATATAATGGGGACCGTCCTGTGGATAGTTTATTACATCATTGCTCGAAATGGCAACAAAGCTGATGCCTTTATTTTGATATTTATTAGCTATTTCAACTATCATGGAATTAATATGAATGACAAATGGACAATGATTACAAATAAACATAACAACTGTACCCTTTTTACCTTTTAGCTGTTCTAATTGTAATTCTTTGTCAGAAACAGTATCAAACAATGAAAAAGATGGAGCTATAGTTCCAATAGGAATCATATTTGAAGGGGTTTGTGCCATAGTTAAAAAGTTTTGTGCTAAGTTCGTGATTATTTGTATTTTTAAAAAATGAGCCAAGCAATAACATTTGAAGATTTTACTAAAGTAGACCTACGTGTCGGAACTATTATTGAAGTCAATGATTTTCCAGAAGCCAGAAACCCAGCTTACCGGCTTACTATTGATTTTGGCGAATTAGGAATTAAAAAATCCTCAGCGCAAATTACAACACTATATACTAAAAAAGATTTGTTAAACAGACAGATTGTGGCAGTGGTAAATTTTCCTGCAAAGCAGATCGCTAATTTTATAAGTGAATGCTTAGTTTTAGGTGCTGTTAATGGAAAAGATGTCATTCTTTTAAATCCTGAGAACAAGGTTAAAAATGGTTCAACCGTATCTTAAATTTATATGAATGAATTAGACAGTATTCAGATCCATTTTGATAACAGTAGTCTTTGGGTCTTAAATATAGCACTTGCCATTGTCATGTTTGGAGTGTCGTTAGGTATTTCTGTTGAAGATTTTAAACGATTATTAAAAGAACCCAAGCTGGTTTTAATTGGTATACTTTCTCAATTTATCCTGTTGCCTTTTTTTACCTTTTTGTTAATCATGCTGGTAAAACCGCAACCAAGTATTGCTTTAGGGATGATTATGGTTGCCGCCTGCCCAGGTGGAAACATTTCTAATTTTATGACGCATTTGGCAAAGGGAAATACGGCCTTATCAGTAAGTTTAACAGCGTTTGCAACGTTTTTAGCCATGTTTATGACTCCCTTTAATTTTGAATTTTATGGTAATTTATATACGCCAACTGCTGAGCTTTTAAAGGATGTGCAAGTGGCACCTTTTGAACTTGTGAAATTGGTGTTATTAATTTTAGGAGTCCCATTAGTTTTAGGGATGTGGTTGCGAAATAAAAATGAAATTTTAGCTAATAAAATTTCAAAATTTCTGAGACCCTTTTCAATTATTCTATTTGTTGCTATAGTTATTATTGCATTTGCCAATAATTTAGACGTCTTTAATAAGTATGTACATCATGTTTTGGCCTTGGGTATACTTCATAATATGTTGGCCATTTTACTCGGTCTTATGGTAGCTAAGCTATTTGGATTATCATTTAAAAATCAAAAAGCTTTAGCTATAGAAACAGGTATTCAGAATTCAGGTTTAGGTTTATTATTAATTTTTACTTTTTTTAATGGTTTAGGAGGCATGGCTATAATGGCCGCATTTTGGGGTATATGGCATATCATTTCAGGATTGTTGCTTTCCTTATATTGGTCTAAAAAGTCAGAAAAAGTGTTGGCGTGTTAAATAAGATTTGGCTATATAGTATGAGATCCTATTTAGAATTAGGTCTGTTCTTTTATTTTAGAAGAATCCATATGATTTATTTAAATAATATTCCTAAAGATAAACCTGTCTTAATACTTCCCAATCATCAAAATGCTTTGCTGGATGCCCTTATTATTGCAGTAAAAGTTAATAGGATATCTTATTTTTTAACAAGAGCATCAGCATTTTATTCACCACTCATTGCCAAAATTTTAAAAAGTTATAAAATGTTGCCTGTTTACAGAATTCGCGACGGTATCAGAACAATTAAAAAAAATAATGAGGTTTTTGAAGCTTGTTCAGAATTGCTGAATCAAAACCATTCCTTAGTTATTTTTCCTGAAGGCAATCATAATTTAAAAAGAACCGTCAGGCCTTTAAGTAAGGGGTTTACCAGAATTGTGTTTGATACTTTAGAAAAACATCCAGATTTAGATTTACAATTAGTCCCCGTAGGTTTTAATTATAAAAGACCTGAATGTTTTGTTGATGAAGTTTCATTGTATATGGGTGAACCTATCAAAGCTCAAGAATATAGGGGGTATGAAAGAAATGAAGCCGTTGTAAAATTAAAAGCAGATTTACATCAATCCATTTCTAAACTCACAACGCATATTCCACATGATCATTATGGTGATATTATTAAAAAATTAATAGCTCAAGAAGCAGATTTTTTAAATCCTCAATTGGTTAATGAATGCATTTCAAATAATTTTAAAAAGTGCAGTTTTGAAAAAAAACCTCAAAATACAATGCTTAGGCAATGGTTTAAAGGATTACTTATTTTAAATCTGTGGTTACCTTATTTAATCTGGAAAAAGGTAATAGAACCCAAAATAAAGGAGGTTGAGTTCGTGTCTACCTATAGGTTTACGGTGGTAATTACTTTAGTGCCTTTTTATTTGTTAATCTTGACGCTGATCTTAACGGGTATTTTTGGGTGGTTCATAGCAATAACCTATTTACTAATGGTCATCATTTTAGCATTAATAGCAGTAAAATATTGAACATAAAAAAACCACTACTTTTTATGTAATGGTTTTTAATTTTTATTTGATGGTCCAATTAAATATCATCAAAATCTATATCTGTAAAGCTTTCAGTAGAATTCACTTTTTCATCACTTTCTGCAACATCATCAACCTCGTGTTCCTTTTTAAAATCTTTCTGATGACGTTCGCTAATGACTTCATCACCTTTTTCATTAATGATATAATCGGTCATCTCTGTTAAAATATCTTTAAACTCAGAAAAATCTTCTTTATAAATGTATATTTTATGTTTTTTATAGTGAAAAGAACCATCGTCATTTGTGAATTTTTTACTTTCTGTGATTGTAAGATAATAATCATCTGCTTTTGTCGATCTTACATCAAAGAAATACGTGCGTCTTCCGGCTCTTAATACTTTCGAAAAAATATCCTCTTTCTCCATCATGTCATGTGTACTCATAGTTGTATTAAAATTTATAGGATTATAATTATATCTATCAAAAATCTAAAAAAAACAATTACTAAACAACAAATTACTAAGATTCTTTTAATAACTATTTCATTTAATCGTTTAAAAGTAATAAAAATGCAGAATGCTTTTTATCCTTTTAATTTAATAATCAATTATTTACACTTGATTTTTCGCTTAATTGTTTTAAATAGAGATGTTTGTAGTATCCATCAACATTTACAAGGGTATCATGAGTACCTTCCTGAACAATCCTGCCATCTTCAACGACTATAATCTTATCGGCATTTTTGGCAGAGGATACCCTGTGACCAACAATGATTGTAGTTTTTCCTTTTGTAACCTGATTTAAATTTTTTAATATTTTTTCTTCTGTTTCTGTATCAACTGCCGAAAGACAATCATCAAATAATAATATTTCAGGATCTTTGATGAGAGCTCTGGCAATAGAAATACGTTGTTTTTGACCACCAGAAAGCGTAATGCCTCTTTCTCCTAAAATGGTGTCATAGCCATTATTAAACTTTACAATGTTTTTGTGAACATGCGCGAGCTTGGCGGCCTCAATAACTTCTTCATCATTGGCTTCTTCTTTACCAAATTTAATATTGTTTTTAATGGTGTCTGAAAACAAGAATGCATCTTGAGGCACATAACCAATACTATTTCTTAAATCTGTTAAATTATGTTTAGAAATTTCAATATTATTCACTTTAATGGATCCTTTATCTATATCATAAAGTCTGCCTATTAAATCTAGAATGGTTGATTTTCCAGCACCTGTTTTTCCTAAAATAGCCAATGTTTGTCCATGTTTGATGCTGAAACTAATATCTTTTAAAGCATTGACATTAGTGTCATCATAAGTGAAAGCAACCTTGTCGAAGGTAATATCACCATTTATTGCGGTATGTTCTTCAACAGTATTTTTGATTTCAGGTTCAATTTTCAAAAATTCATTAATTCTTTTTTGTGAGGCTTCAGCTTGTTGCACTATAGAGGTTACCCAGCCAACTGTTGCAACGGGCCATGTAAGCATGTTCACATAAATTATGAATTCAGCTATGGTTCCTAAACTTTCAATTCTACCATCCATATATTGTAACCCACCAATATAAATGACTACTAAATTACTCACACCTATCAGCAAAATCATCATTGGGAAAAAGAGTGCTTCCACTTTTACCAGATTAAGCTGGTTTTGTTTACTGTTAGTAGAAAGTTCATCAAAATTAGCTGAAGTTTGAGGTTCTATACCATAGGCCTTAATCACAGAAATACCACTAAAAGCTTCTTGAGTAAATGCTGATAGTTTGGATAAATATTGTTGAACAATAGTGGTGCGCTTATGTATTTCTTTACTTAATTTATAAATAGCTACAGAGAGTATAGGTAGAGGAATTATGGTGTAAAGCGTTAAAACGGGCGCTTCGTTATACATGTATAAAATAGCTATAATAAAGAGGGTGATGGTATTAATACTGTACATAATGGCCGGGCCAACATACATTCTTACTTTGCCCACATCTTCACTTATGCGGTTCATTAAATCACCAGTCCTATTCTTTTTATAAAAATTTAAGGACAGTTTTTGGTAATGCGCATAGACCTCATTTTTTAAATCATATTCAATGTATCTGGAAACATTAATAATGGTTTGACGCATAAAGAAACTTAAAATACCTGCTATAATTGCAGCCCCGATGATATAAAAAATGATCAAGGCAAGTTCTGCCTGTAAACTGCTGTTGCCAGATTCTAATCCTTTTTTATAGGTTTCAACAACGGTAAATATTTCCTTTACGTAGCGCGGCGTAAACAGCAAAAAAATTCTTGCTACAATAGTTATAATTACACCTATTAAAAGATGCCATTTATACTTTAAAAAATATTTATTGATGTGCTTTAATTCTTTCATCGACAGAAATAGTATGATTCTGATTTAGGTACCAATAAAAAGTACGCCGACAAAGATACAGCATTATAAACAATATCATGGTTGGAAGGGCGCTACCAGTCTGTTAAAAATTACTTAAACTGTATTTGGGATAATAAAAATAAAAATAGGACGTCTACTTTTTAAAATAGTATTATTTTTGCCAAGCAAAAGACATGATACTTTTGTTTTTTAATTAAATAAGTTCTTTGGAAATATGCTAAACAGAAGACATATACGTGTAAAAGTGATGCAAACCCTTTATGCTTTTAAAGGTAATGAAGGCGATGATTTCACTAAAAATCAAAAGTTTTTACTTTTCAGCATAGATAACATGTATAATCTGTATTTATTGATTATATCATTATTGCTAGAAGTTCAAAAGAGAGCAGAGGATGATTTAAGTAAAAAACAAAAAAAGCATTTAGCCACTCAGGAAGACAAAGACCCCAACAGAAAGTTTGTGAACAATCAATTGTTGCAAATTCTTAAAGAAAACAATCAATTAAAAAATCAGATAGAAACTTATAAGCCAGCTGATTGGGAATTAGACAGTGAGTATGTTGATGTTATTTTTAAAGCCATTACCACTAGTGCTTTGTATAAAGACTATATGCAAACCAGAGTCTCTGATTTTAAGGATGATAAAGAGTTTATTGTAGATGCATTTAAAGATATTATTGCGCCAAACGAAAAACTTTATGAGTATATAGAAGACAAAAACCTTACCTGGTTGGATGATCTTCCTACTGTAAATACGACGATTTTAAAGATATTAAGAAAAGCTAAAGTGTCTTCTGATGAAAGTTATTTTACACCCAGATTATACAAGGATCAAGAGGATAAACAATTCGCTATTGATTTGTTTAAAAAAACTATCTTGAATCAATCGGCTTTAAATAATGAAATTGAGCTAAAAACCCAAAACTGGGATAAAGATAGAATTGCCAACGTGGATTTTGTTTTATTACAAATGGCCATTTGTGAACTTCAGAATTTTTCGTCCATACCAGTAAAGGTAACCATCAATGAATATTTAGAAATTGCCAAAGAATATTCTACGCCAAAAAGCAGCATCTTTATTAATGGTATTTTAGACAAGTTGGTGAAAGAATATGAAAATGATGGAAAACTCAATAAATTAGGCAGAGGATTGATGTAATTTCTGTTAAGAAAGGACTAAAATATTTTAAATAGATTAAATAATTGTTATTTTTACAAACCAATTAGAAAATTCAAATTATGAAAAAAGTGATATTAGGATTAATGGCTTTAAGTCTATTAGCATTTACGTCTTGTAAAGAGGACGCAACAAAAAAAATTAATGAAAAAAATGTGGTTGTAGCAGCTGAAAGAGATGCCAATTCGTCTTTATTCCCGGTAATTACATTTGATAAAATGGAACATGATTTTGGCGAAATTGAGGCAAAAACGCCGGTTGAAACTGAATTTAATTATACAAATACGGGGGATGCTCCTTTAGTTATTACAGATATAAAAAGTTCTTGTGGTTGTACGGTTCCACAAGATTGGAGTAGAGAGCCTTTAGCACCTGGAGCTTCTGGAAAGTTTTCAGTAAAATTTAATGGTAGTGGCACTAATAAAGTAACTAAAACAATAACCGTTACAGCCAATACCGAAAAAGGTTCTGAGGTAGTCAAAATTACAGCATTTGTAAAACCTGAGCCAACAAAAACTAACTAATAAAAGTTTAATTAATAGAAAATGGGTGATATAGGACAATTTTTACCGTTTATTTTAATGTTTGTAGTAGTGTATTTCTTCATGATTGCACCTCAAATGAAACGTGCTAAAAAAGAAAAGAAATTTGCAGCAGAATTAAAAAAAGGTGATAAAATAATCACAAAAAGTGGTTTACACGGTAAAATATTAGAACTTGGAGATAAAGATAATACCTGTATTATTGAAACCATGTCTGGTAAAGTAAAGTTTGAGCGTTCAGCTATCTCAATGGAATTGAGTACGGCTTTAAATGCACCGGCAAAAACCAAGTAATAAGCCAATATAGAATTAAAAAAAAGCTTCCAGAATTGGAAGCTTTTTTTTTTAACAGTTCTTGTATTTATCATGAAGCCCTATACCTTTTAAAATCATGGGTTTTATTTTTTCTATGCGACTTAAAATTGTGGCCTCTCGTTTAGCCGTTTCGATATATTCACAATATTCCTTTTGTTTGTAAGGTGTTAAGGCTTTAAAGCTTTTGAATAGTTCTATCTGAGATTGAAACAGGGTTTTTAAAGCCTCAGGAATCAGGACTTTTTTAGTTTTTTCCGGTTTAATTTCTTTCCCTGATTTTTGATTTTCTATAGCTTCTTTAACGTATGCTAACACAGTGTTTTTATCTATATCATGAATGGATTCAAACCGCATTTGCCGTAAACCTTTCGTTTTTTCTTGAGCATTCATCAATAGGTTTTGCTCATCTTTTAAAAAGACGCCGTTAAAAAACCAGATACCAAAATGGTTTTTATGTGCCCCTAAACCAATGATGTTTTTCCCGTCAAGCGAATATACCGGTGCATTCCATTTAATGTGTTCTTCCAGCTCAGTGGAGGTAATAATAGACCGTAAAACCTTTAAGGCTTCACTAAAATGAGCATGTTCTTTTATATATTCTTCGACTGAAACAGGGTTTTTCATGGGTTTTTATGAGTTCTATTAAGTCTCAATGTGGATTGTTATAATAGGCTGTTTTTGTCTTAAATGAAGTCAGCTAATTTTTCTTAAAGTTATCCTGTGCTTTTTTAGCCCTTAGTTCCGAAATTTTACAAATAACCTCGGTGGCTTTTATCATACTTTCAACAGGCACATACTCATAGCGTCCGTGAAAATTATGGCCACCAGCAAAAATATTAGGGCACGGTAAACCCATATAACTTAATTGTGAACCATCAGTTCCTCCACGAATAGCCTTTATGATGGGTTTTATATGCAGTTGTTTCATGGCTTCTTCAGCAACATCAACAATATGCTTTACAGGTTCTACCTTTTCTTTCATATTGTAATACTGGTCCTTAATGGTTATTTCAATAACTTCTCTTCCGTATTGCTCATTAAGATCATCTGTTAGTTTTTGCATTACTTCCTTTCTGGCTTCAAAATGCCCTCTGCTGTGATCTCTGATGATATATTGTAATTTGGTTTCATCAACTTCACCTGCAATAGATGTTAAATGAAAAAAACCTTCATAACCTTCCGTATGTTCAGGTGTTTCCATTCTGGGTAATGAGTTGATAAATTCCTGAGCGATATACATAGAATTCACCATTTTTCCTTTGGCGTAGCCAGGATGCACTATTTTTCCTATAACCTTTATTACGGCACTGGCCGCATTAAAATTTTCATATTCTAATTCACCAACCTGGCTGCCATCCATAGTATAAGCCCAATCAGCTGCAAATTTTTTAACATCAAACTTATGCGCTCCACGTCCTATTTCTTCGTCAGGTGTAAAGCCGACACGTATTTTACCATGTTTAATCTCTGGGTGATTTATTAAATATTCCATAGCAGTTACAATTTCGCAAATGCCTGCTTTGTCATCAGCACCTAAAAGAGTGGTACCATCTGTAGTAATTAAAGTTTGTCCTTTATAAAGCAGCAAATCTTCAAAATAATCAGGCGACAATACAATATTCTGTTCCGCATTTAAAACAATATCTTTTCCGTTATAGTTTTCAATAAATTGTGGTTTTACGTTCGTTCCGGAAAAATCGGGAGAGGTATCAAAATGTGAAATAAAGCCTATAGTTGGCACTTCATGGTCAACATTGCTTGGTAAAGTAGCCATAATATAAGCGTTTTCGTCAATGCTCACCTCTTCTAAACCAATGTGCTTCAGTTCTTCAGCCAGTTTATTAGCCAAATCCCATTGTTTTTTGGTGCTTGGTGTGGTTTCTGATTCAGGGTCAGACTGTGTGTCAATAGTAATGTATCCAACAAAACGCTTTATTAGGTTTTCTTTTGAAATCATAGGTGTATTAATTTGATGTTAAGATGATAGGTCTATTTAGATCTCGATACCTCAAAAATACAATTAATAATTTTTTTGTGTTTTGAATTGGCATATTTTTTATTTAAAACTATTTTTGCACAAATAATACCTGATGTACAAATTAATTATCCGTCCCATTTTATTTTGCTTTGACCCTGAGCGCGTACATCATATGACCTTCTCATTGCTTCGTTTTCTAAATAAACTGCCTTTAGTCATTGGACTCATTAGAAAAATATATGTAGTTGAAGATGCACGCTTAGAAAAAAAAGTATTTGGTCTTACTTTTAAAAACCCTGTTGGACTGGCAGCAGGTTTTGATAAAAATGCTGTTTTGTATAATGAACTGGCTAATTTTGGGTTTGGGTTTATTGAAATTGGCACCGTCACTCCAAAAGGACAAGAAGGCAATCCTAAAAAGCGATTGTTTAGATTAAAAGAGGATCAGGGGATTATTAACCGAATGGGGTTCAATAATGAAGGTGTTGAAGCGGCCATTATCAATTTAAAGAAGAATAAAGGAAAGGTTATTATTGGCGGAAACATAGGTAAAAATACGCAGACAAAACCAGAAAACTATACTCAGGATTATTTGGAGTGTTTTAAGGCATTGCATCCTTTTGTTGATTATTTTGTGCTGAATGTGAGTTGCCCTAATGTTGGGAGTCACGCCAAACTTAATGATAAAGAGTATTTGGAAGAGTTGATTGGCGCCGTTCAAAAAGCTAATAATAATTTTAAATCTCAAAAACCGGTCCTTTTAAAAATTGCGCCAGATTTAAATGATAACCAGTTAGATGAAATCATTGAATTGGTGGTAAACACCAAACTTGACGGGGTGATTGCCAGTAATACGTCAATTGATAGAAGTGACTTAAAAGCCTCCTCACAACAGTTGGAAACAATAGGTAATGGCGGTTTAAGTGGTCTGCCAATAAAAGATAAAAGTACGCGTGTTATTAAATATCTTTCACAAAAGAGTAATAAAGCGTTTCCAATCATTGGAGTTGGTGGGATTCATTCAGCTGCAGATGCTTTAGAAAAAATAAAGGCTGGTGCTGATTTGGTCCAGTTGTATACTGGATTTATTTATGAAGGTCCGAAATTAGTTAAGCGTATCAATAAAGCACTTCTTAAAAAACAGTAAAATCTACTTAATAAGCCTTTTTACCATTTTGGAGTTATTACTTCTAAGGGTAATTAAATAGCTTCCCGAAGGCAAATGACTTAAATGAATAGGGTTATTTGTAAGTTTTCCTGATACAAATACTTGTCCCATCAAATTAGAAATTGTAAAACTATGATATTCTTTATTACTCGTTTGTTTTACATAAATCACTTCTCCCGAAATTGGATTTGGATAAATTTTGATATTTGTAGATTCAGATATTTTAGTTTCTGCATCTTCACCACCACAAGCTAAATAATTTTTTGTGGTCATGAAATAGGCATACATTCTTGCCAGTTGCTGTTCGGAAAAATGAGAACGACAACCTTTCATGGAATAAGACATAATATTTTTGGTATCTGGTGTATAGTGCTCGCCATTGCTGTCTGTTTCAGTGCCAATATATCTACAAAAATTATTAACGTTTTCTATAGTTAATTTTGGGTCCGCTGGGGTATCACAAATTTGATCGCCGTCACTACTGCAATTATTGCCATTAACCATTTCTTTTGTCATGCATGTATTGTCAGCACCATGGGTATGAATTAATGAGAAATAATGACCTAGCTCATGAGCTAAAGATGAATCATTACCGGCACATCCATTTTGCATAACAATGACGTCATAATTCTTTTTGTTATAAGTATAACCGCAAACATATTCATTAGAAGCATTTTCAATAGTTTCTGTAAAATAAATATTAATGACACCTGAAACATTATTGGCATCAACTAAAGATTGTTCTTGGTTGGATTTAAAATGATAAAAAGAGTCATTGTTAATATAATTGATGCCATTGCACAAAAAGAATTCCATAAAAGCATTGCCAAAGGTATTATTTAAAATAGTAATGGCGTTTTCTAGTTCTGAAGTATCCATGCCACCATCTCCGTTTGAGGATCTGATAATATGGGCTTTAATAGGAATATAGTTTTTTGAAATCGACTTGCCGTTTTTTTGTGTTTTTTTGGAACTCATAAAAGCAGCCTCATAATGTTTTAATTGAGGTTTCAGGGTATTAAAATAGTCTAATGTTTCGGCAGATGTAACGGTACCGCAAATGGGATCTGAATTATTTTGACAAAAAATATTAAAAGGGAATAAAACAATGATTCCGGTAAAAAGAAACTTAATTAATTCAGGAAACATTTTCATTGGGGCGAAACATTTGGTTAAATGTAGACACAAACCAAGTTTTGCAATAAAATAACCGTTTAACGGTTGTTTAATTCGTTTTAATCAATTGAAACGCAGAAAAGACTAATATTTAAGCAGTTAAGTATGATAAAACTTTAAACAATTAATATATCTGTAGATTTTATGTTTTCTCTTTCATTAATATTATTTTTATCCTCATTTAGATAATAGAATGAAGTCAAACTCTATAAAAATTATTGAATGTCCCAGAGATGCCATGCAGGGCATCAAAACCTTTATTCCTACAAAGAATAAAGTACAGTATATTCAATCATTGTTGCGTGTGGGTTTTGATACTATTGATGTGGGTAGTTTTGTATCTCCAAAGGCCATACCTCAAATGGCAGATACGTCTGAAGTATTAGCGCAATTAGATTTGAGCAAAACAGTGAGTAAATTGCTGGCCATAGTGGCTAATGAAAGAGGAGCGGAAGCAGCAACGCAACATAAGGAAATTGATTATTTAGGTTTTCCTTTTTCTATTTCCGAAAATTTTCAAATGCGGAATACGCATAAAACGATTGCTCAGTCTGTTGTTACTTTAGAGGGTATTTTAAATATAGCACAAAGGACACAAAAGGAAGTGGTGGTTTATATTTCCATGGGATTTGGTAATCCGTATGGAGATCCTTGGAATGTGGATATTGTAGGGGAGTGGACAGAGCGTTTAAGTAAGATGGGCGTAAAAATTATTTCATTGAGCGATACCATTGGAAGCTCAAACCCTGAAGGAATTCATTATCTGTTTTCAAATTTGATCCCTTTATATCCAACTATTGAATTCGGGGCTCATTTACATACGGCTCCAAGTACCTGGTTTGAGAAAATTGATGCTGCTTATAATGCCGGATGTAAACGCTATGATGGCGCTATACAGGGATTTGGTGGGTGTCCCATGGCTAAAGATGAACTGATAGGTAATATGCCAACAGAAAAACTGCTATCCTATTTTACTTCAAAAAAATGTAATAGTTTGGACGCTTTAAGTTTTGAAAGCGCTTATAACGAGGCTACTAAAATTTTTTCAGTATATCATTGATTTTTTTATTTAAAATAATTCTAAATAAGCTTGTAAATATTAGTTTTGAGTTTTATCTTTGTTAACGAAATTTTAACTCTATTTATAATTAGTCTAAATAAAAACAAATGAAAACGACTACTACATTTTTAGCTATTTTAATAAGTGCATTTTCGTTAGCACAAACAACTCAAGATTCTATAACCTTTGATCCTCAAAAACAATTAAACGCAGCACAGAGAATCCTTTCAGGAAACTATGGTCAGGCTGTGACTGTTGGAGCTTATGGTGAATTAACCTATAATCAACCAGAAGGTAATAATGGAGAATTAGATGTTCAGCGTTTAGTTTTACTTTTTGGTTACAAGTTTAACGACAAAACCCAGTTTGTGACTGAGGTTGAATTTGAGCATGTTCAAGAAGTGTATATTGAGCAGGCCTTTATAAATTACAATGTGGGTTCAAACGTTAGTTTACGTGGAGGTTTAATGCTCGTGCCTTTTGGTATTATTAATGAATTTCATGAACCAACCACTTTTAACGGTGTAGAACGTCCGGAATTGGATAATGTGATTGTTCCATCAACATGGAGGGAACTGGGATTTGGTGTTGCCGGTAGATTCAATAATATTTCTCTTGGCTATCAGGCATATGTTTTTAATGGTTTTAAATCGACAAGTTTTGATGGGTCTGGAGGCGTTAATGGTTCATTAAAAGGGTCTAATGCTTTAAGAGGTGGCAGACAAAAAGGTGTGCAATCTACTATTGATAGCCCTACCTTTTCTGTTAAACTTGATTATTACGGATTACCAGGTCTTAGGTTAGGTTTATCAGGATATTTTGGAGACACACAAGCAGAAGATGCTGTGGAAGATATTGACGGGGCTAATATTGGTATTTCTATGGTAGGATTAGATGCTCGTTATGCTTTTCAAAGATTTACTGCAAGAGGTCAATATGTTTATGGTTCTCTATCTGGGACTGAAGCATATAATAACTTAACCGGTAGAGATTTAGGAAGTGTTTTAGAAGGCTGGTATGTTGAAGGGGCTTATAATCTATTACCTCAATCAAAAGAACAGAGATTATTTGCATTTTTAAGATATGAACAATATGATACACATGCAGATACGGATGGTGGTTTACTTAGAAATGATGCCTATAATAGAAATGATGTCACACTCGGTTTAAGTTATCATATTGCTCCGGGAGTAGTTGTTAAAGGAGATTATCAATTCAGAGATAACGCATTGGCAGGTTCAAATGTAGATAACCGACTTAATTTTGGCTTAGGTGTTTGGTTCTAAACATTTATAATAAACTATAGTATGATGAGTATTCAGATAGAAATACTCATCATGCTATTTAAATGAAAATAACTATTTTTAACTTATGAGATTCAAACAAGCTATATTAATTCTAATTGGTTTTTCATTGCTTTCATTCGGTTTACCAAAAAACTTGGAAAAGAAGGTGAATAAAGAAATTACTGACACATTTGAAGTTGAAAATTTTGATTTGATTAGTGTTATTATTCCTTCTGAAATAGAAAAAACATTGCCTTCAAGATTTGGAGAAGATAATTTATTTAAAATTGAATCTAATAAGAAATTTATTGCATATGCCTATGTTTCGCAAGCGCCAAGTAAAACGGCTCTTTTTGATTACTTAGTATTTTTAGATTCAGAATTGGTGGTTATAAAAACAAAGGTTTTAATTTACAGAGAAGAGTATGGTGGGGAAATAGGGAGCAGACGTTGGTTAAAACAATTCATGGGAAAAAACCAAAATGATGATTTAAAATATGGTGAAAATATTATAGCCATATCAGGAGCAACCATCTCTGTAAGATCGTTTACTGATGCCATGAATAATTTTCTGAAATCATTAAAAATCCTTCATTCTAAAAATATTTTATAGATGTCATTAAATGGCCAAATTTTTTCACTTCCAAGGGAGATTAAGGTTTTAATTGGAGTATTTGTTATTGTGTTAAGTATTGGTTTTTTTTCCGGACTATTGTTTGTGGGGGAAACATCATCAGCTAATCCTAACGGAATTGAAGAACAATATTTAGGAAATGAACATGATGAAGACGCTAAAGTGATGAAGTTTAAAAAAAGTGAAAAAGAAATGTTGTCCTTAGTGCATTCTCATGTATTATCCATGTCCATTATTTTCTTCTTACTGGCACTTATAGTCTCTATAACCAAGCTTAAAAGACAATTAAAAATGTTTTTAATGGTAGAGCCATTGGTGTCTGTTGTTCTGACATTTGGAGGACTATATTTTCTGTGGACGGGTATTCTCTGGATGAAATATATTGTCATGTTTTCCGGAACCTTAATGACCCTTTCTTTTCTGCTTTCAGTTTTGATTATTTTGAAACAATTATTACAAAAAACAGTATAACCTTTTATTTAACAATAGGCGTTATAAATATGTTAACAACAATCTAATTTTAAAGGGAGTTATTAGATAATATTGTATATTTGCACGCAATTATAACATAATTGCACCATGACTTCACATCAAAATAAAATAGTAGGAGAAGGTTTAACCTACGACGATGTCCTTTTAGTTCCAGCTTTTTCAGATGTACTTCCACGAGAAGTTAATATTCAAACAAAATTCACACGAAATATTACTATTAATGTGCCCATTATTTCAGCGGCTATGGATACCGTTACTGAAAGTAAAATGGCGATTGCTATGGCACAGGAAGGTGGAATAGGCGTGTTGCACAAGAACATGTCCATCGAGGCACAAGCTTTGAAGGTAAGAAAAGTGAAGCGTGCAGAGAGCGGTATGATCATCGATCCGGTTACCTTACCATTAACTGCAACTGTTAAGGATGCGAAACAAAGTATGGCTGAACATGGTATTGGCGGAATTCCTATTGTTGATGAAACCAGAACGCTTAAGGGGATAGTAACCAATCGTGATTTACGTTTTGAACATGATAACAGCCGTCCTATCATCGAGGTAATGACCAGCAAAAATCTGGTGACGGCCTCTGTTGGAACTTCCTTACAGGATGCAGAAATAATACTTCAACAATATAAAATTGAAAAGCTACTTATTGTTGATGAGGATTATAAACTTTCAGGTTTAATTACCTTTAGAGATATTACAAAAGTAAAACTAAAACCAATGGCTAATAAAGATGCCTTTGGTCGTTTGCGGGTAGCTGCCGCTATTGGTGTAACGGCTGATGCAGTTGAACGTGCTGAAGCATTGGTGAATGCTGGTGTTGATGCGGTGGTGATAGATACGGCGCATGGTCATACAAAAGGAGTGGTCGCTGTTTTAAAAGATATTAAATCTCATTTCCCTCAACTTGATGTTATTGTTGGTAATATAGCAACCGGTGCTGCTGCCAAATATTTAGTAGAGGCTGGAGCAGATGCTGTGAAAGTTGGTATTGGACCAGGTTCAATCTGTACCACACGTGTCATTGCGGGTGTTGGGTTTCCACAGTTTTCTGCTGTTTTAGAAGTTGCTGCTGCTATAAAAGGCACTGGTGTTCCGGTAATTGCAGATGGGGGCATTCGTTACACAGGCGATATACCTAAGGCCATTGCTGCAGGTGCAGATTGCGTCATGTTAGGATCATTGTTGGCAGGTACAAAAGAGTCTCCTGGAGAAACCATTATTTATGAGGGCCGAAAATTCAAGTCCTATCGCGGTATGGGGTCTGTTGAGGCCATGAAGCATGGTAGTAAAGACCGTTATTTCCAGGATGTGGAAGATGATATAAAAAAATTGGTACCAGAGGGTATTGTAGGTCGCGTACCATATAAAGGCGATTTATATGAAAGCATTCACCAATTTATTGGTGGTTTACGTGCCGGAATGGGATACTGTGGAGCTAAAGACATTGAAGCATTAAAGGAAAACGGTCAGTTTGTAAAAATTACAGCAAGTGGTATAAATGAAAGTCATCCGCATGATGTAACCATTACCAATGAGTCACCTAATTATTCACGTTAGGATTTAAAAATATTAAAAAAGGCTGCATTATTTACATGCAGCCTTTTTTAATTTATAAAACTAATGTCTATTAATCACCTTCTTTTACTTGTTGCTCTCTGTACTTTGTGATATAGGCAACCATTTCCTTTACATGTCCTAATTTTTCTTCTAAAATATCAGGTCTCACTATTTCTGGTTTACCATCTTTTATGATACTAATTTCTGGATCCATTAAACCATATGTATAAAAAGTACTTATTAACATTTCATCCATTTTGAGCACTTGATCGTATGCTAGTACAGATTTAATAACCAAATCTTTATTAGTTTCACTATCTGCATATAAATTAATAAAATACCAGAAGGCCTGTTTAAGTTGTTGATGCTTTATATAATGTAGGGCTCGATCCCATGAATATGAATTCGGAAAAAGTGATTCTCGATAACCTTGGTCGTTTAAAACTTTAATAAATTCCTGACTATATTTTATAGAATCGCCAATTATCTCAACCCCCATTTCAGTTGTATTATTATACCATTCGAGTATTGTAGCCTGATCTTCATGACTAATTTGAGAATGATCAATTTCATTGGTTTGCCCTAATATTTGGAATGGTAAAAAACAGATTAGCCATAAAAATTTTTTTTTCATATAATAAAATATCAAAATATGAAGCACCTTTTTATTATTTTAAAAGGAGTATCATAATGTAATTATTTCTAATTTAATTACTTGGATGCGAAATTAACCCAGAAAGCATATCTATTTTTGCTTCTACAGTATATAATCGTGCTTCTGATTCTTGAAATTTTGCTTCGTAGCGTTTTAATATAGTTAAATAATCGCCATTATGCACCCCAACAACAGTATTCACCATTTTTGGGCCATTTTCTAAATTTGCATCCCATGAGCGCCCTACGGCAAGCTTGAAATCTTCTATAGTCATGTTCTCTGGACTGACTGCAACTCCATAACCCCTAATTTCTCCTTTTCCAACAATGTAATCACCAGTGTTAACAGGCCCCATGATTTTTACCGGTATTTGACCCATAAAGGCAATATTATTTCCTAAATGAAGTTTTTCCTCAGAAGGCATATTACCTAATACAATAGGTCTATGGGAGACGGCCATAACCTGCTCTGCATGGGTTAAATCTTTTGTAATCTTACCTCCTTTGACAGCCACAATATCACCATAGCTAATAGATTCATTTATATCTTGTCGTTCCAGCCACTCGGCGTAATCGCCGTTACCTGAACTATACTCCACTCCAATCTCGTAATAACTTTTTGCGGTTTTAATTGCCAAAAGTTTCATGTCACCAAAAGACTTTATTTTGTTAGGACTTCTTAAAGAATTTACTACTTCAAATAAAAACACCTTGTTAAAATAATCTTCTGTCCAATCGCCAAGGCTTTGCGCTTTTATAGCACCCATATGGAAATCATCCACATCGGCGAATTCAATAAAAGTATTTTCTTCATTTAAAGGTGTTCCTTCTACCGTAAATATTAGTTTTTCTGCCAATAATGGCTTATCGCCAAAAAGTTCTGTGCATGTTTTTGCCAATTCATCTAACCAACCAGTTGGAATTTCTGGAATAAATCGAAATGGATCAGTAATATCTGTAATTGCGTCATCAGGGATTAAAAAATCCCCGGCATCATTAAAACAAGCATCACAGACACATTCAGGGCAGGTTACAGGATCATATCCATTTATTGCCACCAAGATATCTCTATCCGTAAAACCAATTACTTTGTTAATCTCTTCAATTAATAATTTGCCTACTTGAGCTGTTAATGCGCAAGCAGAAGCTGCAACTGCCAGAGCAGTTTCTTCAATTTCTTCATCAGATAGATTGGTCATCTTATCTGTTAAATAGGAAAAAGAAATACTTTGTCCGCTAAACAAGTTTTTTACAGTTTCTCTTTCCCCACTTTCTATTTCCCCAACTAATTCACCCAATGCACTATCCAATGTCTTCAAAGCTTCAGGACTTTTTACTGCTCTATTACCTAACTTAATAAGGAGTCCATCACCTTTATCATCATTTGTGTTTTCAAAGGTAACCAGGTAGCCACCTTGTCCTTCATCAGGAACATCATCTTTAATTACTAATTTTTTTAGATTTGCTTTGCCAAAAACCGTTAAATCACCGTAATTAATCGTTTCTCCCATGGGGTCAAATTCTTCATTTATATTTAAGAAAACATTTCTACCCACAAACAGATCTTTATTAATAAGCGTACTGTCTCCTTGAACTTCTAAATTACCGCCAATAGTAAATTTGCCGTCTCCTGTAATTAACTGCCCATCGGCAGTGATTCTTAACCTTTCTTTGTTGTTGGTTACAAATACCATATCAGTCGAATCTGTAGTTCCTAACTTATCTTTTTCCGGGTTGGTTTTAGAGTTCCCAAAAAGAGACCAGTTTTGAGATGGTACACCAGCTGTATTTCCAGGACCATTATTGTTAAGATTATTTTTACCATCATCTATCTTAGAAGCCGTAGCTGCGTGGAATGCATAAGGGACAGCTAATAATTTACTACTACTTATAGTAGAGAAATCACCTTTTTTATTATCTTTAATATCTATGGTCATCCAGATATCTTGAGAGCTCCAAGGTATTTTACTAAAGGTTCCATTTTCAATGTTACCTTTTCCAATAATTAAAGAGAATAAACCAAATTGATTTGTTATTACACTATGTGTTTCTGTGTAATAAGGCTTTTGCGAGTTGGTATTATCTTGTAATTTAATCTTTAATAAAACCTTTTCATTAGCTAGAATATCTCCGGAAAGGTCTCTGGCAACAGCCTGATATTTCATGCCTTGAGGCATATTTTGTGCTATCACACCAGGTGTGATAAATAATAAGACAATTATTGCTATGATTACTTTTTTCATAATTTAATATGTTAAGGTGGTTAGTGTTTTTAATATTTTATTATTCTATGTGTTTCAATCAATGAACCTTCAACATTAGAAAATTTAATAAGATAAATTCCAGATGATAAGTCTGAAACATCCAAGGTGAGGTTTTTATCGGTTTCTATTGTTTTAGCTTTTTTTAAAAGTTGTCCACTAATATCATACAGGCTAATATTAAGTGTCACACGATCAATAGGTTTTATATAAATATGGAGTAAGGCATTTACCGGGTTTGGGTAGAGGAGAATATTAAAGGGCCTTTCTAAAAGTGATTCGCTACTTAAAATTGCTGTCTTTATATGAGAGGGCTGCTGAAAGCCCTGAGTAAGAAAGCCATTATTAGCAACAACGGTTTCAATAAAGGCGTCTCCAAGTGTCCATTCTAGGGACATATTGTCAATTTTATTATAATCCCCTTGAGAGGCAATTACCTCACGTGAAAGATTTTGAGAAAAAGTGAAAAGTGAAACAATAAAAAAGATAATAGTAAAAAATACTGCTTTTTTCATTTGGTTGGTTTTAAAAAAAGGAAAGAATAACGCAGTACATTTGGTATTTCAATATAGTACTATTATATTTTATATTGTGTATTAATCGTTTAAATGCTTTAATTTTAGTTTATGGGTTTTTTAAGGATAAAAAAACTAATTCTGTCACTTTTATTATATTATAATGGTATTTAAGTTTATAATATTGAAGCATTTAAAGAAAACAGTCAGTTTATAAAGATTACAGCAAGTGGTATAAATGAAAGTCATCCACATGATGTAACCATTACCAATGAGTCACCTAATTATTCCAGATAATTTCTAAATTAGTTGAATCATTTATAAATGCTTTATTGGGTATGAAATTGCCAAATTTAGGTTATAAATACATACTTCTAAAGTTTGTCTTTTATCGTTTCAGATAAAAACTTAACTGACTTCAAAAATGCCAATTTGACATTTTTGAGACATAAAATATGTCAAAATGTTCATATTTTATTAAATTAATACTGATTCAAATATAATATTCAAAATCAAATAGCCTATTTTTTATTTTGGTATTTTTTTTGCCCAATAGTAATTGAAATCAATCAAAGATTTCAAACTTGAAATAATGTTTAATTTAAAATTTTGTAATTATGAGCACTTTAATTAATGTTCCTAAAAGCGGAAGTTTAGCAAACACTAATTCAAATATAAACTTCCCTACTTTTTCAAATTGGTTAGATGATGTTTTTAACAGAGACCTGCCATCAGTATTTACTTCAAATTTTAATACTGGTATTACTTTACCAAAAGTAAATATTATAGAAACTGCTGAGGCATTCATAGTTGAAATGGCAGTTCCAGGACTTAAGAAATCTGATTTTCATGTAGACCTTGACAATCAAATTTTGTCAATTTCTACTGAGTCCAAGGAAGAAAATGAGCATAAAGATGCAACCTATACTCGTAGAGAATTTGGTTATTCTTCCTTTAAAAGAACCTTTACATTACCTGAAACTGTAAATGATGATAAGATTGATGCGAATTATAAAGATGGCATTTTGAGTATTCTTTTACCAAAAAAAGAAGAAGCAAAACAAAAACCGGCTAGATCTATCAAAATTTCATAATTTTTCTACTAAACTTTTTTATGATTGAATTATAAGATTTGGAGATTGATTCAATAATCTCCAAATCTTAATAATTAATAATGAATTCCATGACTAATAAAGCGGTTATGAGTTACTAAACATGTTTATTAAAAAAAATTAGCAATGAGAAAATATATTTTAATTTTGATCATCACTTTAGTTTATATTAGCTGTAACGGTCAAAATAAAGATTCGGATAAAGCCATATCAGATGAAAAGCTAAAGAGTATAGGAGATCAAAATAAAGGCAGCTGGAAAGTTGATAAGGAATTTGACGAAAAAGGTAATTTAATTAAATACGATAGTATTTATTCCTGGTCTTCAAATGATAAAATTAAGAATCTTACTTCTTTTGATAGAGATAGCTTATTACAATCGTTTAAATCAAAGTTTTTTACAAATTTTTTAGATTTTGAAAATCAGGGGTTTGAGGATGTTTTTGCACAGGACTCCCTTTTTAGTAAACACTTCTTTAACGATGATTTTTTCGAAAGTAACTTCGGTAAAGACTTTATGGATATAGATAAAATAAGAGCGCAAATGATGGAAAGGCAAAAGCAATTTTTAAAAAAATATCAGTCTGAATTCATAAAACCTAAAGAAGAAAATTAAACAATGAATCTTTAATCTAGATAAGGGTTAAGGTATTACACACCATGCCATGATATAGTTGTAATGGGCTATTTCAATAGGTAAGCGATGTGAGTTGATTTTGCTTAGAAAGTCAAATGAATATATTTCAATTAGTGTACACTTGACCGCGATGAGGTTTTAAAGCATCTCTAACAGGCTTCATTTCATCTTCGTTCACTACTAAAAAAGCAATGCTGTGTAACTCGTTTAGATCTTCAATTCCTGTTATTGAAATATCAAGGTGTTCTAATTGTATATATTGTTTTAAATGAATTTCATGATGTTCTGCAATTCTATGAGCGTCAGGACCATAAAAATCCCAAATTAGTTTTAATTTTCGCACCTGCTATTTTATTTAAAATTTATAAAAAAATAAAGATACTAAAGTATTCTATAAACCGTTTGCTAAAGCAACTTGTCATATAGCTTTATATTACTATTTTTGTAAACTAAGTATAATTTTTATTTAAATGAAATTAAGATTTTTCCCCTTATTAGTCCTGAGTTTGTTTTTATCCGTTATGGAGGCACAGACAAATGGAGATGCCGTACTTTTTACAATTGATAACGAGCCGGTTTATACCTCAGAATTTATTAGAGTTTATAACAAAAACATTGACCTGGTGCAAGATGAGTCTCAAAAAGATGTGGACGAATATTTAACTCTTTTTACCAATTATAAATTAAAACTAAAAGAAGCTCATAATTTAGGACTTCAAAATAAAGAATCCTATATCAGAGAATTAGATAGTTATAAAAAACAATTATCTAAAAATTTTATGACAGACTCTAAGGTAACCGATGCTTTAATAGAAGAAGCGTATGAGCGTGTTTCAAATGAAGTAAAGGCAAGCCATATTTTGGTGCGATTTGCGGAGAATGCAAGTCCTGAAGACACCTTGGTAGCTTATAATAATATTGTAAAGTTAAGAGAGCGAACTTTGGTAGAAGGATTTGAAAATGTCATGAAGGAAGTGCATAATGGGCAAACACTTTTTGGTGAAGAATTGGGTTATTTTTCTGGTTTTAGAATGGTTTATCCTTTTGAAAATGCTGCATTTAATACTAAAGCAGGAGAGATCTCTCAACCTTTTAGGACCCGCTTTGGATATCATATTGTTAAAATATATGACATTCGTAAATCTAGAGGTGAGCGCACTATTGCTCATATCATGGTGAATACTAAACCAGGTGATACTTTAGCCGAAATTGCAGAAACCAGAATTAATGATATTTATAAAAAGCTTCAGCAAGGAGAAGATTTTGAGGCATTGGCAAAACAATTTTCGGATGATAAAAGTTCAGCAAATAAAGGAGGTATGCTGGCACCATTTTCTGCAGGCCAATTAAGTTCACAGGAATTTGAAGATGTGGCTTTTGGTTTAGAAAAGATTGGTGATGTTTCAAAGCCTGTAAAAACACAATATGGGTGGCATATTTTAAAATTATATGATAAACAACCTGTAAAACCGTTTTCAGATTTAAAACCAGAATTGGAAATGAAAGTAAAACGCGATGAGCGTTCTCATTTAATTGATGATGCTTTGGTGAGTAAATTAAAGATTAAATATAATGTAAGTACGAACCAAAAAGCACTTGATTATTTTGCTTCCATTTTAAATGATGACTATTTTAAAAGAACCTGGAATTTGCCAGAGAATTTTAAGGGGAATTTAGATTTTATAAAAGTGGGGAATCAGACCTTTACTTATCAGGATTTTGGAGATTATTTAGTTAAAAACCAACGCAGTATTCAGGCTAAAGCTCCGTTTAGCCAAATAACATCTAAACAATATGAAGCTTTTTTAAGCAGTAATCTAACACAATATCAAGAGGCGCATTTAGAAGAAGAAAATAAAGATTATGCTAATATTGTTCAGGAATACAGAGATGGTTTGTTGTTATTTGATTTAATGGAAACAACCATTTGGAATGCTGCACGCACAGATTCCATTGCTATTCAAGATTTTTATAATGCGCATAAGGAGCATTATATGTGGCCAGATAGAGTACATGCCGTGGTGGCCTCTTCTTCTAATGAAAGTATTTTAAAAAAGGTGGGAAAATTATTAGAAAAAGATATGGATCCTGAAGAAATTAAAAAGTTGTTTAATAAAAATAATGAAGTCAATATCATATTTACAACTGGTTTGATGGATGCTCAGGATCAGGCTTTACCGGAAAATTTTGAATTTAAAAAAGGTCTTTCAAAAATTTACAAGCATAGTAATGGTTTTGTGATTGTTATGGTTAAAGATGTTTACCCTAGTTCACAAAAAACACTGGATGAGGCTAAAGGCAATGTAGTGGGAGATTTTCAAACATTTAAAGAAAATACATGGATTGAAGAATTAAAAAGCAAATATAAGGTCAATGTAAATCCGGAGGCTTTAAAACAGGTGAAGTCTGCAATTAAAAATCAATAGGTGCGAAATAAAATATATATATTATTTTTAGTTATATGCATTTCTTCGTGTAAGTATTTTTTTAAAGAAACGGATGATAGGGTGAAAGTGGCAAGAGTCAATGACACCTATTTATATTATGACGATATAAAAGATTTGGTTTCTGAAAACACCTCTAAGGAAGATAGTATTTTACTGGTTCAAAACTATATAAACAGATGGGCTACTCAGCAATTGTTTGTAGATGGTGCCATGTTAAATCTAAGTGAATCTCAACAGGCATCTTTTAATAAATTGGTAACTCAATATAAAAATGATTTGTACACAAAGGCCTATATTGAAGCCTTGGTAAAAAGAAGTATAGATACGACAGTTACTTATGAAGAATCTAAAACTTATTATCAGGTCAATGAGGAAGTTTTTAAGTTAAATGAAGACCTGATTAAGTTTCGTTACGTTCATGTTGATGAAAACATGATAGATTTTAATAAAATTGAACAAAAATTTAAACGTTTTAATAAAAATGATAAACAGGAACTTGATTCAATTTCAGTTCAGTTTAAATCCTATTCTTTGAATGACTCCATTTGGATAAAAGTCAGTCAAGTCATTAATAAAATTTCTATCATTACTCCTGAAAATAAAAATGAACTGTTAAAAAAATCTAATTTTGTACAACTCAAAGATTCATTAGGAGTATATTTGATGCAGATTAATGATGTTTTATTGCGTGGTGATACGGCGCCCTTGGAATACGTAAAACCTACCATAGACCAAATTGTTATTAATCAAAGAAAACTTGAACTTATTAAGCAATTAGAAAAAGATATTACCCAGGATGCCATTAAAAATAAACAATTCGAAATTTACAATTAATTTGAAATACTTATTTACTTTATTTACAGCTTTTATAGCTGTAAATATTATATCTGCCCAAGAAATAATTGAAGAAGAAGTAATTGATTCTATAACGCCTGTAGAAACTATTAAATCGTCTGAATTAGTAAAGGCTTCTGATACAACAAATACTTTTATAGCTAAAAAAGTGGATGGCGTAGCTGCGGTTGTTGGTGATTACATTATTCTAGATTCAGATGTAGATAAAGCCTATTTACAATTACAAGCACAAGGTGTTAATACAAGTGAAATACCTCGTTGTCAACTATTTGGTAAGCTGTTAGAAGACAAACTTTACGCTCATCATGCCATTCAGGATAGTATTCCGGTTTCTGATGCTGAAATCCGTCAAAATATTGATTATCAAATACAACAGTTTCTTCAGACGACCAACGGCTCCATGGATAAGCTTTTAAGCATTTATAATAAAGAAGATGAGAAAAGTCTTAGAGAGGAAATGTTTGAAATCAATAAAAGCAATGAATTAGCAAGAAAAATGCAGGCTAAAATTGTAGAAGAAGTTGAAGTGACTCCTGAAGAAGTAAGAGAATTTTTTAATAAAATACCTAAAGATGATCGGCCAACTTTTGGAACAGAACTTAAGGTAGCTCAGATAGTAGTGGAACCAAAGGTCACTGATCAGGAAAAACTCCGTATTGTTGACCAATTAAAACAGTTTAGAGCAGATGTTTTAGAAAATGGAGCAAGTTTTAGATCTAAAGTAGTATTATACTCAGATGATAAGGCCTCAATAAGTACCGGAGGAAAATATACTTTAAATAGAAAGAAGCCTAGAATGGTAAAAGAGTTTAGACAAGCGGCTTTTTCTTTGCAAGAAGGTGAAATTTCAGATCCTTTTGAAACAGAGTTTGGTTTTCATATTGTGTATTGTGAAAAAATCAGAGGTCAAGAGTATGATGTTAGTCATATTCTTTTAATTCCAAAAGTTTCAACAGATGCTATTAAAGAAGCTAAAGAACGAATTGATAAAATTAGAGAACGTATTGTGAATGGTGATATATCATTTGCTGATGCTGCAAGAGAATCAAGTGATGAAAAAGAAACTAAAAATGATGGAGGTCAGCTTATAAACCCAGAAACTCAAGATTATAATTTTGAATTAACCAGAATGGATCCTGAATTATATTCTCAAATCCAGAATTTAAAAGATGGAGAGATTAGTTTAGTACAAACAGAAAAGGATAGAACTGATAAATTAAAATTTAAAATATTGACTGTTACGGATAGAGTTAATGAGCATGAAGCAGATTACGCTCGTGATTATTTAAAAATCAAAGAGCAAGCCCTGAATGAAAAGAAGGTAAAAGCTATTGAAACTTGGCAAAATGAAAAAATCATGGACACTTATATAAAAATTAGCGGATCTCACAGAGACTGTGATTTTGCGAGTAATTGGTTAAAAAAATAATGTTATGTCAGATGTCGCTGCCGTAGAACAATTCGTAAAAAAATATAAAGATTTAAAGTCTGAAATTGCCAAAGTCATTGTTGGTCAGGATGAGGTTGTCAACCAAATTCTAATAGCTATATTTTCAGGAGGGCACTCTTTACTTATTGGTGTTCCTGGTTTAGCAAAAACATTAATGGTTAATACGATTGCTCAGGCTTTAGGTCTAGATTTTAAAAGAATTCAGTTTACGCCAGATTTAATGCCTAGCGATATTTTAGGTAGTGAAATATTAGATGAGAACAGGCATTTTCAATTTATAAAAGGCCCCATTTTTGCAAATATTATTTTAGCAGATGAGATTAACAGAACACCTCCAAAAACTCAAGCAGCATTATTGGAAGCAATGCAGGAGCGTTCTGTAACTGTTGCCGGTCATCATTATGAATTAAGTTTGCCATATTTTGTTTTGGCAACCCAAAACCCTATAGAACAAGAAGGAACCTATCCGTTACCAGAAGCTCAATTGGATAGATTTATGTTTGCAATTAATTTGGATTACCCCTCTTTTAGTGAAGAAGTTCAAGTTGTTAAATCAACTACCAGTGATACAAATGAAAAAGTTAATCCGCTTTTTTCTGCAAAAGAAATAGAGGATATTCAACATCTTATTCGCAGAATTCCAGTTGCTGATAATGTTATTGAATATGCGGTTACCATGGTTGGTAAAACGAGACCAAATAGTAAGTCCGCTAGTGATTTAGTAAAAAATTATTTAGATTGGGGAGCAGGCCCTAGAGCTTCACAAAATTTAATTTTGGCGGCTAAAACACATGCCGTAATTCATGGTAAATTTTCTCCAGATATTGAAGATGTTCAAGCGGTTTCTCACAGTATTCTAAGACATAGGATTATTAAAAATTACAAAGCAGAAGCAGAAGGTATAACAGATGATTTTATAATAAAAAGTCTGTTTTAATAAATCTTTGCTTTCAAAAAAGAGATGGTATCTGCAAGGGTTTCAAAAAGGTAATTTTTCACACCTATAACTAATAAAACAGCAATTATTTAAATTAATAATATGACTATAATAATTTAATATGATTAGTCATTTGTTTGCAGGGTTAATTTTTAGAACTTTGTTTTTATTTCGTAATTTGCGATACTTTATAAAACATAAATTAAATTAAAACAAAACGCATGGCATTTGATATCGATATGATCAAAGGTGTTTACACCAAAATGGCGGAGCGAGTTGATAAAGCTCGTGAAGTTGTAGGAAGACCACTAACCCTTTCTGAAAAAATATTATATAATCATCTTTGGGATGGAAAGCCTACAAAGGCATTTGTTAGAGGAAAGGATTATGTTGATTTTGCGCCAGACCGTATTGCATGTCAAGATGCAACCGCTCAAATGGCTTTATTGCAATTTATGCAAGCTGGAAAATCAAAAGTAGCGGTTCCTACTACAGTACATTGTGATCATTTAATTCAAGCTAAGGACGGGGCAACTGTCGATTTAAAACACGCTAATTCTGTAAGTAGTGAAGTATTTAATTTTTTAGAGTCGGTTTCAAATAAATATGGAATTGGATTCTGGAAACCGGGCGCTGGTATCATCCATCAAGTGGTTTTAGAAAATTATGCGTTTCCTGGTGGGATGATGATAGGAACCGATTCACATACAGTGAATGCGGGTGGTTTAGGAATGGTAGCTATTGGTGTTGGTGGTGCAGATGCTGTAGATGTCATGGCTGGAATGGCCTGGGAATTGAAATTCCCAAAATTGATTGGAGTAAGATTGACCGGTAAATTATCTGGTTGGACAGCTCCAAAAGATGTGATTTTAAAAGTAGCGGAAATTTTAACCGTAAAAGGTGGAACAGGCGCAATTGTTGAATATTTTGGACCGGGAGCAACATCTATGTCTTGTACCGGTAAAGGGACTATTTGTAATATGGGGGCTGAAATTGGAGCAACTACTTCAACTTTTGGTTATGATGAGTCTATGGAACGTTATTTACGTTCTACTGATAGAGCCGATGTAGCTGATGCGGCCAATAAAGTGAAGGAATATTTAACTGCTGATCCAGAAGTTTATGCAAATCCTGAGAAGTATTTTGATCAAGTTATAGATATTAATTTATCAGAATTAGGCCCACTTTTAAATGGCCCATTCACACCTGATTTATCAACTACAGTTGGTAAGGCAATGACAGAAAAAGCAAAAGCTAATGATTGGCCTATTGTGGTAGAATGGGGATTAATCGGTTCATGTACTAATTCTTCATATGAAGATTTATCCAGAGCTTCCTCTATTGCACAACAAGCTTTAGATAAGGGTATTAAGATGAAAGCTGAATTAGGAATTAATCCAGGTTCGGAGCAAGTGCGCTATACTGCTGAAAGAGATGGCATACTGCAGGTATTTGAGAAATTAGATGCTAAAATATTTACCAATGCTTGCGGCCCATGTATTGGACAATGGGCGAGGTATAGTGATCCTAAAAATGCTCCAAAAAATAGCATAGTACATTCTTTTAATAGAAACTTTGCTAAACGTGCTGATGGAAACCCTAATACGCATGCGTTTGTAGCTTCACCAGAAATAACGGCAGCTATTGCCATTGCAGGTCGTTTAGATTTTAACCCAATGACAGACAAGTTGATAAACGAAAATGGTCAGGAAGTTATGTTTGATGAGCCAACAGGATGGGAATTACCACCAAAAGGTTTTGAAGTAAAAGATAACGGATATTTAGCTCCTGAAGCTGATGGAAGTCATGTTAAAGTAAAAGTAGCTCAAGATTCAGAAAGATTACAACTTTTAGAACCTTTTAAACCAATTGGGAACACCATTAAAGGGGCTAAATTGCTTATTAAAGCTTTTGGTAAATGTACTACAGACCATATCTCTATGGCTGGACCTTGGTTGCGTTTTAGAGGTCATTTAGATAATATTGCTAATAATACACTTATTGGAGCAGTAAATGCATTCAACCAAAAAACTAATTTTGTTAAAAATCAATTAACAGGAGAGTATGGTGGCGTTCCAGATGTTCAACGTCAATACAAAGCCAAAGGTATTAAAACCATAGTTGTCGGCGATCAAAATTATGGAGAAGGATCCTCTCGTGAGCATGCTGCAATGCAACCAAGGTTTTTAGGAGTTGCAGCAGTTATTGTTAAATCATTTGCACGTATTCACGAAACAAACCTAAAAAAACAAGGGATGTTAGGTTTGACCTTTGCCAATGAATCTGATTACGATTTAATCCAAGAAGATGATACTTTTAATTTTATAGATTTAAAAGATTTTGCACCAGGTAGGCAACTAACACTTGAGGCTGTTCATGCTGATGGAACCAAGAGCCTTATCAAATTAAACCATACTTATAATCAATCTCAGATAGACTGGTATAATGCAGGGTCTGCGCTTAATTTAATTAAAAGACAAAACGCCTCTTAATGTAGAGGGTTATTTATACTTAAAAATCCAGCATTATAGCTGGATTTTTTGTTTTACAAGATTTAATAAAAATCATTTATAATTGTATTTTTACCAAAATACTTCATATGAATTCCAGAGCAGCTCAACTAAAAGCATTTGATAGATTATTAACCATTATGGATGAATTGAGGGAAGGTTGTCCCTGGGATAAAAAGCAAACTATGGAAAGTTTAAGGCATCTCACCATTGAAGAGACCTATGAGTTGGGTGATGCTATTTTAGATAATGATTTACAGGAAATTAAGAAAGAATTAGGCGATGTCTTGTTGCATATAGTGTTTTATTCTAAAATTGGAAGTGAAACAAATGATTTTGATATTGCTGATGTATGCCATGGTATTTGCGATAAATTAGTAAGCCGGCATCCTCATATTTATGGAGATGTGAAGGTTGAAAATGAAGACGATGTTAAACGTAATTGGGAAAATTTAAAATTAAAGGAAGGTAAAAAAAGTGTTTTAGAAGGCGTTCCAAACAGCCTTCCGGCTCTGGTAAAAGCCAACAGAATTCAGGAGAAAGTGGCTGGTGTAGGTTTTGATTGGGAAGCACCAAATCAAGTGTGGGAAAAGGTAGAGGAGGAGTTAAGAGAATTTAAAACTGAAGTGGAAAAGGGTAATACAGATGCTATGGAAAGTGAATTTGGAGATGTATTATTTTCAATGGTTAACTACGCCAGATTTTTAAATATAAGCCCGGAAAATGCGCTAGAACGTACCAATAAAAAATTCTCAAAAAGATTTCAATATTTGGAAAGTAAAGCTAAAAGTTTAAATAAACCTTTAAAAGAAATGACTTTAGCTGAAATGGATGTTTTTTGGGAAGAAGCAAAAAGTCTTTAAACTATATCTCTTATTCTTTAATAGTTGTTCCCGTTTTAACTGCTACTGAAACACCCAATACCTGTCATGGGCATTTTAGTTTAATGAGATAATTTGAAAATTTTACTTAAAGCCATGGCAACACCATCATTTATATTAGTTTCTGTCACTCTTTTTGCTATTTTTAAAACCGCTTCATTGGCATTAGCAACGGCAATACCTAATCCTACAGATTTAAGCATCTCAACATCATTGTAATTGTCCCCAAAAGCAACAACCTCATGCATAGCAATATTAGGATAAGAATTATTTATTAATGTTTCAATGGCCGTTTTTTTTGAAATAGAGCGATGCGATATTTCTATATAGGTTGATTTTGAACGATATAAGATAATGTCATGTGCATGTTCTTTTTCTAATGTATGATATAAATAATCAATCTCGTTTTCATCACCCATACACATAATTTTATGAGCGCCTTTACCTTCTTGTTTCCAACTTTTTAAAACCTCTAAATTAGGCTTTAAATCAGGTTTAACCTTAGTGTTATAAATTTCTCTGTTGGCCCAAAAGTCCATAGAAGGTGCAAACCATTCATCTGCATGAAATAGGCTTACATGAATAGAGGTGTTTTTGCATTTATTTATAATGGATTCGATAACTAAAATATTAATTTCTGTGGATTGTATAATTTCATTTTTATTGAGAATTAAACCACCATTATAGGCTATAATTGGGGTAGTTGAATTCCCAAGTTCATCTTGAAGATGCCTCATAGCTCTTGGCATTCTTGAAGAAATTAAAATAAAAGGGATAGGCGAAATACGTTGAACTTCACTGATGGTGAATTTTGATAATTCTCTGTCTTTATTCAGTAAAGTGCCATCTATATCACTACAGATTAATTTATAGTTCATGGTTGGAAATGGATCGTGGGAAACAAATTTGTTGAGAAGCCGAAACTTGCTTAATTGTTCATCTAATTAAGCAAGCTTAAGTTTTTAAAAATTTAGTAAAGCTCTTTTATTTTACTGAGTTTAGTTTTCCAGAGCTTTAATGAGTCTTTATGATTTTTAATGTTATTATGAACTTCTTTTACTAAAGGATTATCATCATTTACATTAGTGAAAAACTGCAGATTATTTTCCAGCTGATTGATCTGTCCTTTTATTTCATCAATTTTTTTACGAATAAAGAACCTTTCATTGTCTAGATTTTGGTTATCGTCTTCATTACTAAGTACTTCTAATTTATTTTCAAACTTAATAAGTTCCACTTCGTTTTTGTCCATTTTTAATTTGGAAAACAACTCGTCTAGATTTTTATTAAATTTACCTTCAATGAATCGTTTTTCATTTGGAACTCTACCTATTTCCTTCCATTCAGAAATAATATTTTTAATAACTACTAAGTCTTTTTCTTTGTCACCAGACAAGGTTAAATTCTTCATAGAATCTAAAAGCGTATTCTTCTTAGTGTAAGCTTCTATTCCTACTTTATTGGCAGCATTCTTTGAGGCATGAAGTTTATCAAAAAAGTGATTACATGCCGTTTTAAACTGTTTCCAAATTTTATCGCTATCTTTTCTGGGAACATGACCAATTTTTTTCCAGTCATTTTGAATTTTCTTCATCAATGCCGTGGTAGTCTGAATATCTTCGTTGTCTTTATTGTCTTCAGCAATTTTAATAAGGTCTAATTTCTTTTGAAGGTTTTTGTATTGTTCTTTTTTTAATCCTTTATAAAAATTATTCTTTTTCTTATTAAAGGTTCTTACCGCATCTTTAAATTTAGCCCAGGTTTCTTCATTTACTTTTGAAGGCACTTTACCTGCGTTAAAAAATTCATCTCTTAAACTTTCAATCTCTTTAATTTTCTTCTGCCAAACATTATGTGAATTAACTTCATCTGAATTTAGAGCTTCAATTTTAGTAATGATTTCAAGTTTTTTATCTAAATTTTTCTCGTAGATTTTATCTATTTCCTGATAATATTTTTGGCGCTTATCATTAATTATTTTGGTTGAAGTTTTAAAACGCTCCCAAATTTCTTCTCTATTTTCTCTTGCTACCGGACCAAGCTCTTCCTTCCACATTTTGTGAAGTTCTTGTAATTCTCTGAAGGCATGTAGAATATTGTCATCTTGAGCGAGTTCTTCAGCTCTCTCAATGATTTTCAACTTTTTATCTAAATTATGTTTAAAATCTAAATCTCTTAAATCTCTGTTTAAATGCAGAAAATCATAAAACATTTCAACATGGTGGTGGTAAGTATTCCAGGCGGTATTGTATTTATCTCTTGGAATTGGGCCGGTATTTCTCCAACGTTCCTGTAA
Source organism: Gaetbulibacter aquiaggeris (assembly GCF_044003965.1). Taxonomy (NCBI): domain Bacteria; kingdom Pseudomonadati; phylum Bacteroidota; class Flavobacteriia; order Flavobacteriales; family Flavobacteriaceae; genus Gaetbulibacter; species Gaetbulibacter aquiaggeris. The sequence goes on along the minus strand of NZ_JBAWKC010000004.1, from coordinate 183,271 downwards.
TTCTTTAAAATGTTTATAAGTCGTGTTTATATTTTCTTCAACATTTATTAAACCTTTTAATTCTTCAATTATTTCAAGTTTATCCTCTAAGTTTTGTTTGAGATTTTGTTCTAATCCCTTATAATGGTCATGGAGCTTACTTTTATAAGTTTTATAGATTTCTTTAAAGCGTTTTTGAACTGGGCTTGAATAGTAAAAGTCAATGTCATTTCCACCATCAGCAATAAATTCATCTTTTTTCTCTTCTAAAAGGCTTTGAAATTTAGTTTTGAATTCATTATTTATTAATTCAACATGATTTCTTATGGCTTGAGCCTTCTCCTTATTTACTAATCTTTCTAATTCAATAGTAAGCGCATCAAGTGACATACTATCATAATCTTTTACCTCAATGGTATGTCTGTCTTTATGACCGTCATCTTCTGCATCCTCTGCATTTGATTCGTCTATTTCATTTAAAACTTCGTCATTTTCCTCAACAGAAGCAGTTTCTTGTTCTTTTGGTTCAATTTTTTCAATAGATTCTTCTACAACTATAGCGGGTGTTTCTTCTTTTGGAATATCAACTTGTTTCGCAGCGCCCTTCTCAGAAATTTTTAACTCAGTATTTTCAACTGAAGACTCTGTAGAAATTTCCTTTTTAGTTTTCTTTGTTGTTGCTTTTTTAATTTCTTTTTTTCCTTCTGCTTCTTGCAGGTTATCTAGCTCAGACATTATACAAATGTTTAGGTTCAGTAATTCTTTATTGTTTAAATATACTAACAACTCCAGTAATTACAAAAGGGTGGAACGTTTTTAATACAGTTAAATGAATTTTCAACTTAAATTCCATATGGTCCAGGCTTTTTCTGCCTGTAATTCTAACATTTTTAAACCATTTAGAATAGTGGCACCATGATACTTACCAAATTTTAGAAAGGTGGTTTCTTTAGGATTATAGATTAAATCAAATAAAATATGTTCGCTATTGATAGCTCCAAATGGAATGTTTGGACAAGCGTCTACATTTGGAAATGTACCAATAGGGGAGCAGTTTATTATTATTTGGTGCTGTTTGATAATATCATCTGTTAAAGAATCGTATGTAAAAGCAATCCCATTTTTAGGGGTTCTAGAAACAAAATCATAATTAATATTTAATTCATTCAAACTAAATGCAACGGCTTTACTCGCACCGCCCGTTCCTAATATCAACGCCTTTTTATGATGTGGTTTTAAAAGTGGTTTTAAGGAATTTTTAAATCCATAACAGTCTGTGTTATAACCTATGAGTTGGTTGTTTTGAGAAACTTTAATCGTGTTAACAGCACCTATTTTCTCAGCTGTTTCATCCAATTCATCAAGAAAGGGAATGATTGCTTCTTTATAAGGTATGGTCACATTAAAACCTTTAATACCATCATTATTTTGCATAATTGATGGAAATAATGCTATGTTTTCAATATCAAAATTTTCATAAGAAACATTTGTGATCTGTTCTTTTTCAAATTTATTCTTAAAATAAGCTTTAGAAAAGGAGTATGAAATATTTTTGCCTATTAGGCCTAATTTATGCATGTTGTTTTCTTGTTTTTTGTCCATAATATTCAAGAGCTAGAACAATTATAATTCCAAGAAAAATAAAGGCTATCGCATAATAGGTTTCCATATTAAGAGTGGGTACATAACGTTCATAGTTTAAAACTACTTTCGTTCCTGTAGAATCTAAAATATGCGAGCCATCTTCTGCTAGTTTATAAATAGTATTTTTCCAAGGCCAGACAACTCCTAATGAACCAACAATAAATCCAATAATAGCAGAAAGAGTGATGCTTTTATAATGTTTTAAAATATAACTTAATATATGTGAAAAGGACACCAAGCCTGTAACAGAACCTAAGGTAAAAACCACTAAAACTTCAAGCATTCTTATTCTTTGCGGGTTATGTATAAAACTTAAATCACCACTAAAAAGATCAAAAAAAGTATCAGATAGAGCATTGACTGAATCAACCAAAAGTAGTACGTAGTTTCCTAAAAGAATGAGTATGAATGATCCAGAAAAACCAGGAAGCGTCATACCAGAGACACTTATAATACCACAAAAAAACACAAACCACAGGTTGTCGTTTTCCTTGGCAGGATTTAAAAAACTAATGCTGACACCCACCATTATTCCTAATGCTAGGGCCGTATATGTTTTATAATTCCAATCTTTAAAATCTTTATTGATATAATATATTGAGCCAATGATCATTCCAAAGAAAACACTCCAGATATATAATTCATAGTATTTAATCAAATAGTCCAATACTTTTGAAACACTAAAGAAACTGACAATCATTCCTAGGAATAACAGGCCAATGAATTTTCCATTGATGTAATTGTAGAAACTTTTAAATCTTCCATTAATCAGTAATTTAAAAGCCTTGGCATTTATTTTTCTAAGTGAATAAATAAATTCTTCATAGAATCCTGCAACAAAAGCAACAACACCTCCAGAAACACCCGGGACTTTATTGGCAGCACCCATACCTAATCCTTTTAGAACTAGGAATATTTTATCTCTTAGTGTTCTGGTACTTTCCATTAGTGTTTTTTTGAACCTACCTTTTCAAGAATAAAAATAGTTAAAAAACCTACAATGATTAGCAGAATTGCCAGTAATAAATGATTGTCTCCTTCATAATTGAAAGGTAAGACACTTTTATCTATAAGAGGTGTTTTTAATCCCTTTGAATTAACATGCCAAGTCAAAGTTTCTTTCCATGGCCAAACTTTATTTAAAGAACCAAAAATAAAACCAGTAAGAATTGCTAAAGTTAGGTTGTGATAATGTTTAAAAAGCCATTTTAATAAATGGCTAAAACTTAAAAGTCCAATAACGGCGCCACCTACAAAAAATATTAATTTTTTAAAATCAAAATCATGTAGAGCATCACTTATTGTTTTATAAGCGCCTAAAATTACTAAGATAAAGGAGCCTGAAATACCAGGTAAGATCATGGCACAAATAGCTAAAGCTCCGGCAAAAAATAAAAAGAATGAACTTTCATTAGTTGCCATTGAAGGTAAAGTTGAAATATAAAAGGCAACGATTGATCCAAATAACAGTCCGGCTATCACTGATATATTCCATTTAGTTATTTGTTTTCCAACAAAATAAATACTAGCAATAATAAGTCCAAAAAAGAATGACCAGATTAATACGGGTTCATTCTCAATTAAATATTTAGCCAATCTCATAAATGATACAAAACTGACAATAATCCCAGATAACAAGGCTAATAGAAAATTTCCGTTTAATTGTTCCCAAAATGATTTAAACCCTTTTTTAAATAGGGTTTTAAAGATAGAGATATTGACATTACTAATGGTCGCTATTAACTCTTCATAAATACCAGATATAAAGGCAATAGTGCCACCAGAAACACCTGGAACTGCATCAGCAGCGCCCATAGCTAACCCTTTTAAAGAGATCACTAAATAGTCAATAAATCGTCTTTGCATGTGTTGAATTTAATTATTGAATCCAAAGGTATGCAAATTTTTTATAGACCTTCTTTTTGATTTGTTTTTAGTAAGTTTTTAACTAATGTTTTATTACAAACTTCAGGAAAAAGTTCATCAATAATAAAAGAATATTCTTCATTATATCTTAATCCATTTTTTAAATGGAATGTGCCTTTATCGGTTTCATTAAGTATAAAAAACAAGCCTGCTAATCTGTATTCTAGTTCTGCATTTTCTGGGTAAAATTCTACGGCTTGTTCAAAGTTATAAATAGCAGCTTCAGGCTCTCCAAGTTTAATTAATAAGTCACCACGTGATAGCCAAGTTGAGAGTTCATAATTTCCCAATTCCAATGTTTTTTTGAAGCCTCTTTCAGCCTCTTCGTACAATTTTAATCTTAAATTTATTTGAGAATATAATTTCCAGTAAATCACATTTTCACTATCAATATTAATGGCTTTGTTAATATAGTACAGCGCTTTTTGATAGTTTTTCTTTCTATTATAAAATCTGGTGATAGCAATCCAACCTTTGTCTAATAAAGGATCTTCATGTACCGTTTTATAATAGTACTGAACGGCCAAATCATCTTTTTTTAATTTTTCATAACAATTTCCAATGCGCAACAAAGCAAAGGAAGTAGGATCATCAAGTTTTAAAGTAAAACTATAAAACTCAATGGCTTCTTCAAAACGTTTTAATTTTTCTAGGACTTTTCCTTTTTCAAGATAGGCTCCTACAAAACTATCATCAGAAATAATAGCAAAATCAAAAGCCGCTAAAGCCTTTTTATAATCTTTTAAAGTAAAATATTGTTTACCTAATTGATGCCAGGCAACTTCGCAATACGGATTCTCATCTAAAAATGAGTTCAAATATTCAATAGCTTGGGTGTTCTGATCCAGAAAATCAAAACAATAAATGATGTTATATAACGCTGAATAATCTTCAATGTCTTCATCAAGACATTTCATGAAATAGTTCTTAGCTTCTTCAAATTGATCTAGAAATAAATACTCCATTCCTATTAATGAATAGAGGTCAACAACATCATCAGTCAATTCTAAAGCTTGTTTAAGAACCTCAATAGCCTGAAGATGTTCATCTTTTTTTGAAAGAATGTTAGCTTTTTGAATATAAATTTCCTCATTCATAGGTTCGAGACGATACAACTCATTTAATAGAGCATCTGCTTGAACTAATTTATTTTCAAACACATAAACTTCAACTTTAAAAAGTTTTAAGTTAGTTGAAGTAGGGTGCTGATCTAGACCTAATTTAATAGCTTTTTTTGCTAAGGACATTTTACCTTGATTCAGGTAATGGTGGATAATATTTTCAAACTCTTCTGAATCAAAAAACAAAACATTGTTTGTTTTTAGCATGGATTCAAATTTTATTAAAGGAAAACTATCGTTGTCGTTAGAGCTATACTCCATAAGCATGTTTGTATGATTCTACGTCGTTAAATGTATGATTCTAATCGTTTTTTTAGGGAAGATGACTTAAATGTTTTTAACAAAGTAATCAACAGATAAACCTTTTATAAAGAAAAGAAGTGTTTATTATTTGATAATGAATAAGTTATACCTTATTAAATTTTTTAAATTGAATTCAAAACATGAATGATTATTGAGCATCCTTTGATTATTTCTTCGTTTGAAATGGTTAATGGAGGGGTGATTCGGATTGCTTTTGGCTCAAATAATAACCAAAAAAGAATTAATCCGTGCTCTTGACAGGTTAAAATCACCTTATTTGTAATGTCTTCTGAAGGCATCATTAATGCAAGCATAAGCCCTTTACCCCGAATTTCATTAATAAAAGGATGTACTAAAAGCTCTCTAAAAAGTAGCTCCTTTTCTAAAGCTTGAGCCATTAATTCGCTTTCAGTGATTTCGGTTAAGGTGGCTAAGGCAGAAGCTGCAATAACTGGATGACCACCAAATGTGGTTATATGGCCAAGTTTTGGATTTTCGGTAAGTAAATCCATTAAGTCTTTAGAAGCGGTAAAAGCACCAATTGGCATACCTCCACCAAGCCCTTTTCCTATTACAAGAATATCAGGTATGCATTGATAATGTTCAAATCCAAATAGTTTACCTGTTCTGCCAATACCAGGCTGAATTTCATCTAAAATAAGTAGCGCACCAACTGCATCACATTTAGCTCTTACTTTGGCTAAATAATTATTTTTTGGCTCAATAAAACCAGCGCCGCCTTGAATAGTTTCTAAAATAACACCTGCTGTTTTTGAAGTTATATGGTCTAGGTCTTCTTCTTTGTTAAACGTAATAAATCTTACGTCGGGAAGTAAAGGCCTGAAAGCTTGTTTTCGTTCTTCGTAACCCATAACACTCATAGAACCCATTGTGTTTCCATGATAAGCATTAAAGGCAGAAATAATTTCACTTCGTCCAGTGGCTCGTTTTGCAAGTTTCAAGGCCCCTTCAATAGCTTCAGTTCCTGAGTTTACCAAATAAGTTGTTTCTAATGGATAAGGTAAGTTTTTTGCCAGTAATTTACAGAGTTCAACGGCTGGCTTTTGAATATATTCACCGTAAACCATAACATGTAAATACTTGTCTAATTGCACTTTAATAGCCTTAATTACTTTTGGGTGATTATGACCTAACGGGATTGCAGAAACACCGGCAACGAAATCCAAATAAGCTTTTTGATTGGTGTCATATATATAAGATCCATGTGCATGAGAAATAGTCATGGCTAATGGATGCGTAGTTGTTTGCGCCTGGTATTTAAAGAATTCAGACCTCATAAAATTACTACTGATTTGGTTTGGTTAACATTGGCTTATCTTTTAAAAGTAGTTTTTTGTCTTTAATGTTTTTAGGAATATTTCTTGATGCCTTGGAGTCTTGTTTGATATTTGTGTTGGATTTTTTATCTGCAGATTCTATTCTTTCAAGCATGGCATCATCAAAAAATTCTTCTTGTGGTACGTAATCATCTAAGCCTGTTATTTTTGGTAAAACCAACGGCGGATCATCTTTAAATAAATCGTCAATACTTTTTAATTGTTCTTCCTCACGCCAGTCAAAACCTTTTAATAATTTTTCCTTATCAGGGAATGTGGACTCAGGGTATATTTTACCATCAATTTGATTTATTTTCTTAACTTCTTCAATAATCTTTTTATCTAAATAAATTTTAATACTTCCTGACTTTGCTTTATCAATACCAACCAATTCGTTTAAGTCGTTTCTAAAATAATAGATAGACTCTGCATTTTTTATAACATCAACGGTTTTTAATTCGTTTTCTTCATTAAATAAGCCTACCAAACGTTGACCTGCAATTTGATTAAAACCAGCTTCAAGCGTATCTTTACTTATTAAAAAGGCATTTTTGAATACAATAAGAGAATCTAATTTTTCGGTTTCAGGATTTGAAATAAGGTGAATGGTATCTCCGGTCATTTGGTTGCCAATATTCCATAAAATGGGTCTTCTTTTAGTTGAAAAAGCATCACCTGTTGAATATTTGGAGATATTGATAAGCTGCGTTAATCCTTTTTCATGATTCACATGAACAGAATCTGCTTTGCCACTCATATCGGATTTGTAAAGTCTTACATTTCTAAAAGCCCTGGTAATTCTTTTTTCAGGTTTACCTGTTACCATTAAGGTATCGGCATGCATATAAATGGAATCGTTTTCTTGAACCGTGATAGCTAATGCGCGTTTGGTTATGAAAACGGAATCTTTTTCTTTAAAAACCTCCGCATAATGGCCTTTAACGATGCTATGGTTTAAAGTATCCGTAACTTTTATGTTATTAGTAGCCGAAGCAAAACTTCTGTTATTATCAAAATATAAGCTGTCCCCTTCAATGATTCTGTTATCATAATTAATTCTTGATTTTTTCAAGGCATGACCAATTTTGGTTTTTGTGTCATAATACCCTTTTTCACAATAGGTCACACTTTCTTCAGTAGTAATAGTGGAAGGACCAAATAAATAGGCTTTTCCGGTATCTGAATAAAAATCAAAATAATTAGATTTTATAGTGGCATCCGGATTTACTAAAACAACATCAGTTACAAATTGATACTTTTTCAAATTCATATAGTAACGACCAATCTTGCTGGTGATAGTACCGGAGGTGTCTTTTACAACTTTCCCGCCATTTCGGTAAAATGCTTGTTGTTTTTCTCGGTCAAAATATAAAGTATCAGAAGTAATGGTGGAATTCGGGTCTGTTAAAACAACATCACCGCTGGCAAATGCTAATTTGGTAATCCCGCTATATTCAATGTATTTTGAATTCATATTGATGGTATCTCCTTGAATCAAGTTTACATGGCCATAGGCTTCAATAAAATTTTCTTTACCGTAATAATAGGCTTTATCACACCACATATTGATGCTTTCATGTACAATATGAATTTGTTGGGAATCATCGCGAGTTAAGATTTTTGCTCCAGGGTATTCGGCTTCATTAAAGGTCAGGAAACCAGAGTATTCAATCTCAATTTTTTTTTGGTCTTGTGCTTTTGAACCGATGGTAACGGCCAAAACACAAAAAAGGAATAATATGGTTTTTAATGTGTTCAAATTAATTTTGTTTGTCGCAAAAATAACGATAATAATCATGTTTCAGAATAATCAATCAAAAAACGCTCCAATTTTTATGAAGCGTTTTTTAAATAAAATATGATGATTTACTTTATTTTTTATTTCTAAAAATAGTTTGTTTTCTATCTGGTCCAACTGAGACAATGGTGATTGGGATTTCAAGTTCTTTTTCTAAAAACTGAATGTATTCATTTAATTCTTTAGGTAGTTGACCTGCCTCTGACATTTTTGTCAAATCTTCATTCCAACCTTTAAATTCTGTGTAAATAGGTTGTACATTTTCTGGTTCAATATTATAAGGAAAATGGGTAATAACAGCTCCTTTATAATTATAGGCAGTACAAACTTTAAGTTTTTTAAAACCTGAAAGTACATCGCCTTTCATCATCATTAACTGAGTGACACCATTCACTTGACAGGCATATCTTAAGGCCACTAAATCAAGCCATCCACAACGTCTGGGTCTTCCTGTTGTGGCACCAAATTCTTGGCCAACACGACTCATAGTAGCACCATCTTCATCAAATAATTCAGTAGGGAATGGTCCAGAACCAACACGTGTTGTATAGGCTTTAAAAATGCCAAATACATCGCCTATCTGACTAGGTGAAACCCCTAAACCAGTACATGCTCCTGCAGCAGTTGTATTACTTGAAGTAACGTATGGATAAGTTCCAAAATCAATATCTAATAAAGATCCTTGGGCACCTTCCGCAAGTATCGTTCTACCTTGTTTTTGTGCTTGATACAAATATTCTTCTGAATCAATAAATGTAATTGATTTCAAAACTTTTACAGCTTCAAAAAATTCTTTTTCAAGTTCTGCTAAATCATATTGAATATCAACATTGTAGTAAGAAATCATGGATTCATGCTTGTCTGCCAGTGCTCTATATCGTTCTTTCCAGTCCGTTAATTCTAAATCACCAACACGAAGTCCATTTCTGCCTGTTTTATCCATATAAGTTGGTCCAATACCTTTAAGAGTTGAACCAATTTTCGCTTTTCCTTTAGCAGTTTCACTTGCCGCATCTAATAAGCGATGGGTAGGTAATATGATGTGGGCTTTTCGAGAAATCAACATTGATTTTCTATAATCAACATTTTGTTCTTCAAGCTTATCTAATTCTTTTTTAAATATTACAGGATCAATAACAACGCCATTACCTACTAAATTTGTAGTGTCATCATGAAAAATACCAGATGGAATGGTGTGTAAAACATGCTTTCTGCCATTAAAAACTAAGGTGTGCCCTGCGTTTGGACCACCTTGAAAACGTGCTATAATATTGTATTTTGATGTTAATACGTCAACAATTTTTCCTTTGCCTTCGTCTCCCCATTGTAAGCCTAATAGTAAATCTACTGCCATTGTAAGTTTTAATTATTTTTTTGCTTTTCTATTTCCATAAAAGTAGAGTGAATGATTACTGATTTCAATATCAAAAACTTCTTCTATTGTTTTTTTAATCGATTGTATTCTAGGATCACAAAATTCAATAACTTCTCCTGTGTCCGTAAGAATAACGTGGTCATGCTGTCTGTCAAAATATGATTTTTCGTAATGTGCTTGATTTTGACCAAATTGATGTTTTCTAACAAGGCCACATTCCAACAGTAATTCAATAGTATTATAAAGGGTTGCACGAGAAACACGATACTTTTTGTTTTTCATGCTGAGATACAAAGACTCTATATCAAAATGTTCTGTTTTATTATAAATTTCTTGAAGAATGGCATAGCGTTCAGGAGTTTTACGATGACCATTGCCTTCTAAAAAGGCAGTAAAGACATTTTTAACAATATCCTGATTTTTTGTATCCACTTTTACATTCATAATCTCAAGACAAATTTACACTTTTATACTCTATTCACTTTATCTATGCCATTAATTTTTTTAAGTTTTTCAATTAGTTTTTTAACAAGTGTATTGTTTTTTACAATAATATTTATTTTGCCTGTAAATAAACCGTCATCACTTTCAAAACTTAAACTTTTCATGTTTACGTGCATATTTGATGATATCTCCTTAGTAATATCATTGACAAGACCCATGTGGTCAATACCTGAAACACTTATTTGAACTAAAAATTCTTGTTGTGTTGAATCAATCCATTTGGCAGACATGATTCTGTATGCGTAATTAGATTGTAAGCTAACTGCATTTGGACAGTTTTTTTTATGAACTTTGATGCCTTCTGTAACGGTTAAAAAACCAAAGACCTCATCACCAGGAATCGGATTGCAGCAATTGGCCAATTTATAATCTAGTTTTTCTTCTTCCTTACCAAAAACAATGGAATCATAATTTGACGTGACTTCCTCTTTTTCTAAATCCTCTTTTTTTATGTTAGCCTTTCTGGTAATTTTATTTTTAATAAAACTCATTAGGGCATTGCTTCTTGAGGAAGCATAATCTTTCAGCATGGTGTTGTCAATAGTGCCAATACCAACTCTGTAAAATAAGTCTAAACTTGTTTTAAGTTTAAAGTAGTTGACTAACTCATTGATACTTGCTTCATTTAAAGTGATTTTTAATTGCTTTAATTTTCTTCTTAAAACTTCTTTTCCTTCTTCACCAACCCGCTTTCTGTCTTCTTTTAATGCTGATTTAATTTTACTTCTGGCTCTTGCAGTTGTTGCATAATCCAGCCAGTTGGTAGTTGGCTTGGCAGTATCAGAAGTTAAAATATCTACCTGATCTCCACTTTGCAATTCATGACTTAAAGGAACCAGTTTTCCATTAACTTTAGTGCCTCTTGTTTTCATTCCAACTTCAGAGTGGATACTAAAAGCAAAATCTAATGCAGTGGCACCTTTCGGTAAAGACTTGAGCTCACCTTTAGGAGTAAAAACAAATATTTCTTTTGAATAAAGATTAAGCTTAAATTGTTCAACAAAATCAACGGCATTTATATCTGGATTTTCAAGGGCTTCTTGTAATCTGTTAATCCAGTTTTCTAAATTATCTTCTTTTTCTTCATCCTGCTTATACTTATAATGAGCAGCATATCCTTTTTCAGCAATTTCATTCATACGCTCACTTCTTATTTGCACCTCCACCCATCTGCCTTTTGGTCCCATTACAGTAATATGAAGTGCTTCATAACCCGTTGATTTGGGCGAAGATATCCAATCTCGAAGTCTGATGGGATTTGGTCTAAAATGGTCCGTTACAATAGAATAAATTTTCCAGGCTAAAAACTTTTCGTTTTCTGGGTCACTTTTATAAATAATTCTAATAGCAAACTTGTCATACACCTCATCAAAAGAAACCCCTTGTTTTAACATTTTTCGACGAATAGAAAAAATAGATTTGGGTCTGCCTTTTATAGTATAATTGAGGTGTTCTTTATCCAAAGAAACTTTAATAACATGACTAAACTCGTTTATATAAAGGTCTTGCTCTTCTTTGCTTTCCTTAATTTTATATAAAATATCATTGTAAACTTCGGGCTCTGTATATTTTAAGCCCAAATCTTCAAGTTCTGTTTTTATATTATAGAGGCCAATTCTATGGGCTAATGGCGCATATATATAGAGTGTTTCTGAGGCAATTTTGACTTGTTTGTCTGGACGCATGGCATCCATTGTTTGCATATTATGAAGCCTATCGGCAATTTTTATAATAATTACCCGAACATCATCATTCAGCGTCAATAACATTTTTCTAAAATTTTCTGCTTGTAAAGAGGCGTGCATATCTTGCTCCTTACTTAAGGAAGAAATTTTAGTTAATCCATCAACAATTTTAGCTACTGTTTTTCCAAAAAGGCGCTCAATATCTTCAATAGAGATATCTTTATTATCTTCTACAACATCATGTAATAAAGCTGCAGCAATGGAGGTGGCGTCTAAACCAATTTCTTGTGCAACAATTTTTGCAACGGCTAATGGGTGAAAAATATAGGCTTCCCCAGATTTTCTGCGTTGGTTTTTATGGCCATCTAGTGCCACATCAAAAGCACTTCTTATAAGTTTTTTATCCTCGTTGGTTAGCGTTCTGTAACTTACTTTTAATAACTCTTTGTAGGCTTTGGCAATGGCTGCATTTTCTTGTTCTATAGCTTCATCTGTCATAAACTAAAAATAGCATAAAGAATATTAACATACAACAGCTTTGTTGTTTTTAATTTCTAAATTAAAATGGTTAAGAATTTAAAAAATGAACTAGTAATTCAATGGCTTTACCTCTGTGACTAATTTTATTTTTCTGGGTTAAATCCATTTCAGCAAAAGTTTCATTAAACCCATTGGGTTTAAATATAGGATCATATCCAAATCCTTCATTACCATGTTTTATTTCTGTAATGATTCCTTCACAAACACCTTCAAAAGTGTGTAGCTTATTGTTAAGATGTAAGGCAATGACTGTTTTAAATTGTGCTTTTCTGTTTGTTTGATTTTTAAGACTTTCAAGTAGTTTCTGCATATTATCATCTGCATTTCTTTGTTCCCCCGCATAACGAGCAGAAAAAACACCTGGCTCGCCATTTAAAATAGCTACTTCAAGTCCGGTGTCATCAGCGAAGCAATCATAACCAAAATGCTTTTTTATATATTCAGCCTTTTGAATGGCATTGCCTTTTATGGTATTTTGCGTTTCTGGAATATCTTCAAAACACCCAATTTCGTCTAAACTTAAGAGTTTAATATTTTCGGGCAACAAGACTTGTACCTCTTTAATTTTGTTGTGATTGTTAGTGGCAAAAACGAGTTGCATAGATAGGATATTTTGTAAGTTTCGTACCGAAATTCAACAAAGCTAAAATTAAAATTGAGACCTTGTTTTTTATATATTAAAAATATATCTAAAATTTATATCTTGTCCTCTTAAAATATAATTAAATAAATTCTTTCCAAATGAAACGGATTCTAATCATTGTTTTGTCATTTTTATCAACTTTTTATAGTCATTCTCAAAACCAACCTTGGCAAGGTAAATTTGAGCCCATTGATAATTTAATCAATCAGCCTAATTCTTTTAGAGCAGCCAGCGGCGCACCTGGTAAGGATTATTGGCAACAGCGTGCTAATTACAAAATTGATGTCGTTTTAGATGAAAAGAATAATACCATTTCGGGTGAAGAAATGATTACTTATTTTAATAATTCGCCTGATGATCTGAATTATTTATGGATTCAGCTGGAACAGAATATTAATAAAAAAGGTAGTGAAGATTTTGGCTCAGTAAATAATAGCATCACAGAAGGTATGAGTACCCGCCAGATGCAGTTTCTTACAAGAGCGATTGATTTTCCGGCAGGTTATACCATTAAATTTATAAAAGATGAAAGCGGAAATGCCATCAAATCTTTGGTAAATAATACCATGATGAAAGTAATTCTTAATCAACCTTTAAAATCTGGTGAATCATTAAGTTTTTCTATTGGATGGTCTTATCCAATCACGGACAGAAGCATGTTTTTATTGTCTAGAGAAGGTTATGAATATTTTCCAGCGGATGAGAATACCGTTTATTTGATTGCGCATTGGTTTCCAAGAATGGCTGTTTATAATGATACTGAAGGATGGCAAAATCAGCAGTTTAACAGGTTGGGGGAGTTTGCGCTTGAATTCGGGAATTATGAAGTAAATATTACGGTTCCGGAAGATCATATTATTGCATCCACAGGAGAATTACAAAATGCTAGTGAAGTTTTAAATAAAACACAGCTTAAGCGATTAGAAGAAGCCAGAAAATCTTTTGATGAACCATTGTTAATTGTGACCAAAGAAGAAGCCGAAGCTAATGAAAGAGAAAAATCAGCTAGGTTAAAAACATGGAAATTTAAAGCAGTTAATGTTAGGGATTTCTCGTTTGCGTCCTCTCGTAAATTTATTTGGGATGCACAAGCCGTAAAATTTTCTGATCACAATACTTTAGCTATGTCCTTTTATCCTAAAGAAGGACTACCTGTATGGCAGGAAGAATCAACAAAGGCAGTAGTAAATGCATTGCAGGTTTATTCAGAATCAACTTTTGAATATCCATATCCTGTAGCTATTTCTGTGAATACGTCAAATATTGGAATGGAATTTCCTATGATTAGTTTTAACGGAGGTCGTCCTGTTGATGGAAAAATGAGTGATGCGGCCAAACAAGGCATGATAGGAACTATAGTTCATGAAGTAGGACATAACTGGTTTCCTATGATTATAAGCTCTGATGAGCGCAAATGGATGTGGATGGATGAAGGATTAAACACCTTTATTCATCAAAGAACCATTTCAGAACGATATCCTGACTTTTATAGTTTTCAACCTAGAACAGTTGTGCCTTTTATGAGTGGAGATAAGAGTATCATGCGTCCTATTATGACAACATCAGATAATGAATTATTTAGTCAATTTGGGGCTAACTTTTATTTAAAACCTACCGTTGGTCTTCAAATGTTAAGAAATTCAATTGTTGGGAAGGAACTTTTTGATCAGGCATTTAAAGAATATTGCAATAGATGGAAATATAAGCATCCAAATCCCGCTGATTTATTTAGAACACTTGAAGATGCCACAGCTGTTGATTTAGATTGGTTTTTTAAAGGATGGTTTTTTACTACGGATAATGTTGATATGGAATTATCTGATGTGAAATGGTTTAAAGTGTATGAAGAATCCTTGAATATTGAAGATCAAAATAAGAATGTGAAAATGAAAATTGAAGGTGAAAATTCTGGTGGCAAAGCAAAAGATTTTTCAAGTGGTCCAGAAGTAATAAATATGGCCTCAACTTCAGATCAAGGTTATGGTCAATTTTTATCGAGGCTTGATGAACCAGAGATTCGCAAGCAACTATCAGGAAAGAATATTTACGAAGTGACCATAAAAAATGTGGGTGGTCTGGTAATGCCAGTCACTATAGAATGGATATTTAAAGATGGAAGTTCAGAAATGGACAAATTGCCGGCTGAAATTTGGCGTCTTAATGAATATGAAATAAAGAAGACGTTTGTTAAAGACAAAGAAGTGACTCAAGTTAATTTAGATCCTAACTTTGAATTTGCTGACACTGATATGAATAATAATAACTTTCCAAAAAAGGAAGAACCATCTGATTTTGATAAGTTTAAAAGTAAGAATTAAATATGCAGGCATTTAATTCACCGTTAGAAGCATTTTTATATTGGGAAACAACCACGCCAAACAAAGTATTTCTAAGGCAACCAGTTCATGGTAAAATAAAAGAATATACTTATGCGCAAGCAGGAGTAGAGGCCCGAAAGATAGGCGCTTACTTAAAGTCTTTAAATTTACCTGAGCAATCTCATATCGCTTTAATATCAAAGAATTGTGCGCATTGGGTGCTTGCAGATATTGCTATTATGATGGCTGATTGCGTCTCCATTCCCATTTACCCAACACTGAATGCGGATAGTATTCATCAAATATTAATACATAGTGAATCAAAGGCAATTATCATTGGTAAGTTAGATGATTTTGAATCTCAAAAAAGCGGTATCCCGGAAATTCATAAAATTAGTATTGGATTATATGATCAATCAAGTGGAATGCTCTGGGAAGATATTATTGCAAAACAAGATGCATTGGTTAATATAAACCTACCGCAAAAAGAAAAATTACATACTATTATTTATACTTCTGGTACCACAGGGATTCCAAAAGGGGTCATGCATAGTTCAGGCAGTTTTATGGAGAGTTCCAAAACGTTAAAAACACATTTTGAATTTCCAGACCATCTTAAATTGTTTTCTTATTTGCCACTGGCGCATGTTGCAGAACGTGTTTTAGTGAATGCAGGTCTGGTTTTTGGTGGTAATGTCACATTTGCAGAATCCTTAGAAACTTTTGCAAAAGAACTGGAAGCAACACAACCACATCTCTTTTTTGCGGTACCAAGAATCTGGACCAAGTTTAGAGAAAAAATTTTAGAAACCATACCTCAAAACAAGTTAGGCATCCTTTTAAATATTCCTGTTATTAATACACTAATTAAAAGAAAGCTTAAACAGAAACTCGGCTTGGCAGAAGCCGTCTTTATTGCTTCTGCAGCGGCTCCCATAGCCTCAAGTTTAGTAAAATGGTATCAAAAGCTTGATATTAAAATTTTGCAAGGTTATGGGATGACTGAAGATTGCTGTGTCTCTCATTTTAATACACATCAGAACAATAAAATTGGTACGGTTGGTAAAACTCTTAATGGTGTCAAAGTTAAATTAACAGAAGAAGCTGAAATCTGTATTAAAAACAACTGTTTAATGTTGGGGTATTTTAAAAACCCTGAAGAAACTACTAAAGTTTTTGATAAAGAAGGCTATTTAAAAACGGGTGATAAGGGCGAATTTGATCATGATGGATTTTTAACCATAACGGGTCGAGTAAAAGATCAGTTTAAAACGGATAAAGGTAAATATATTTCTCCATCTCATATTGAATTGTTACTTTCTCATAATACTGATATTGAACAGATTTGTATTGTAGGCACAGGAATTCCGCAGCCTATAGCATTGATTACTTTATCTGAACTTGGTAAATCAAAATCTAAAATTGATTTAGTGCAAAGTTTGATGGATACAATAAAAAGCATCAATCCTAACTTGGAAAAGCATGAACGATTGGAAAAAGTGGTTATAATGAAAGAAGACTGGACTGTAGCTAATGGCTTAGCAACTCCAAGTTTAAAAGTGAAACGCAATAACATAGAGAAAATACATCAAGATTATTATCAGTCCTGGTTTGAAATGAATGACTTCGTTATTTTTGAATAAATTAAATACTATGAAACTTCTTTGCATAGGAGATAGTTTGACGTTTGGTTATGAAACGGCCGTTTCAAAAAAATGGACCAGTTTACTTGAAATTGAATTGAATATAGACGTCATTAATTTCGGAATTAATGGTGATACAACTTCGGGTATGTTAAGCCGGTTTATGGCTGCAATTAGGGAGTTTAAGCCAACACATTGTTTGATTTTTGGTGGTACCAATGATTTATGGTTTGGTTTAAATGACGAATTTATAATTTCCAATGTTTATGCTATGTGCAAACAGGCATCATATTTTAATGTAATGCCTTTAGTTGGAATACCAACACCTTGCTATAATCATAATGAACTTAATGTGATAGGTGAAAACTATTCTGAACGAATTAAAAAATTTCAAGAGTTACTAATTCAGTTCTGTTCAACTAAAGAAATCAAGTGTATTAATTTTAATGAGGGTATAGACAAAGATTTCTTTATGGAAGATGGTATGCATTATAACGAAAAAGGGCATGTTTTTATGATGAATCTTGTAAGAGAAAAATGGCACGGCCTTTTTTAAATGACTGTTTTAAAAAAAAATATTAATTCCCTGAACATGAACGGGGCTCTATTATTCTATGCTGCGTTTTTTTTGACTAACCGTTACGTTATAAGAAATATAAAATAATTACCGGTGATGATAGGGTTCATTCTTTAATATGGTGAATCCTCTGTAAAGTTGTTCAATTATAAATAGTCTGACCATTTGATGTGAAAATGTCATTTTTGATAGGGATAATTTTCCTATTGCCTGTTTATGCACTTCATCAGAAAAACCATAAGGACCACCAATGACAAACACCAATTGTTTTATTCCTGAATTCATATGTTTTTGCAAATAGTCTGAAAAAGCAAGGGAATCTAATTGTATACCATTTTCATCCAATAAAATAAGGACGTCAGTAGCATTTAAGCAGTTTAGTATAAGCTCACCTTCTTTTTGCTTTTGTTGCTCTTCGCTCAAATTTTTTACTTTTTTTAAATCAGGAATGATTTCAAAATAAAACTTTATATAAAAATTCAATCGTTTTTGATAATCTTCAATTAATGATTGAAGCTCTCTGTTGTCTGTTTTGCCAATGGCGAGAAGTTTTATTGTCATAAAACAAAATTACTATTTGAAAATTATGAATTACATAATTAAAGCTGATTTTTTTAAAAAATACATAATTTGAAAATCTTTTAAAGCCAATCAATTTCTTATTTTAGCACTAAATTTTAAAACAAATGATAACTAAAGAACAATTTGACAAAGAAATAGAAATTATAATTTCTAATGCAATTAGAGAAGATGTTGGTGATGGTGATCATAGTTCAATTGCTTGTATTCCAGACGGCGTGAGAGGAAAGGCAAAGCTTTTGGTTAAAGACAAAGGTGTCATTGCAGGTGTAGCTTTTGCAAAAAAAGTATTCAACTATGTCGATAAAAGTTTAAAAATTGACATTTTAATAGAAGATGGTTCTGAGGTCTCTTACGGCGACATCGTTTTGTATGTTGAGGGCTCTCCTAAATCTATTTTAATGGCAGAACGCACCGTTTTAAATGCCATGCAACGGATGAGTGCTATTGCAACTAAAACCAGAATGTTTGTTGATTTATTGAAGGGTACCAGAACAAAAATATTAGATACACGGAAAACAACACCTGGAATTCGTGCTTTAGAAAAATGGGCTGTTAAAATTGGTGGTGGAGAAAATCACCGATTTGCCTTATATGATATGATCATGCTAAAAGATAATCACATTGATTTTGCCGGTGGTATTACTAAAGCTATTATTATGGCAAAACAATATTTAAAGGATACTGATAGAGATTTAAATATTATGGTTGAGGCCAGAGATTTAACTGAGGTTAAAGAAATTCTCCAAAGTGATGGAATTTACAGAATTTTATTAGATAACTTTGATTATGAGGACACTAAAAAAGCAGTCAAATTAATCGGTAATAAGTGCCTTACTGAGTCGTCAGGTAATATTAACGAAGAAACAATAAGACATTATGCTGAGTCGGGCGTGAATTATATTTCTTGTGGTGCCTTGACACACTCAGTTTATAATATGGATTTAAGTCTTAAAGCTATAAAATAGAGATGTCAGTTAGTTTTTGAATTTGTTAAAATAGAAAGTATATAAGTTTTTTAATTTAATAACTTTACATAAAATATAACAGATACAATTATTAATGACAAAACCAATAGAAGACAAGCTTTCTAAAATACCAATAGTCAATATTTTATTTAAGTTTTTAAAAAGACTAAAGCTTCCTGGTCTTGAAGGTCTTTCTTTTTATGATTTATTGGAGTTATATGTTATTGGAATTGCCAGAGGTGCTTTAACCACAAGGGCCAGTGCTATTGCCTTTAGTTTTTTTATGGCCTTATTTCCATTTCTTCTATTTGTTTTAATTGTGATTCCTTATGTGCCTATTGATGATTTTAAAATTGAATTTTTAAAATTTTTGGAATCGTTTTTGCCACCAAATACATCAGAGTTTTTCTTTGAAAATATATTTGAAAATATAGATCAGTCTCAGCGTGGTGGTTTAGTGTCTACCGTGTTTTTATTATCTATTATTTTAATGGGTAATGGTGTAAATGCTGTGTTCTCTGGTTTTACAAATTCATATCATGAACAGATTGGCAGAAATGCAATAAGACAGTATCTGTATGCTTTAAGTGTTTCTTTAATTTTAGCATTTCTCCTTATTTTCACCATAGTGGTATTAGGGTATTTTCAAATTTATGTCGTTCAAAAAGTATTAGATGTTTTGGGTAATCGGGGCTATCAAGTGGAGTCTCAAACAGTTTTTTGGTTTGATGTTGCAAAATATGTCTTCTTTATTATTATGGTTTATTTAGCGACAGCCACCTTATATTATTTTGGAACAAAAGAAGGGAAATATTCTAATTTCTTTTCTATTGGAGCTTTATTGACAACTTTTCTAATTATATTGATCTCGTATCTTTTTGGACTTTATATTGAGAATTTCGGACAATTCAATAAGTTATATGGATCTATAGGAGCGCTATTAATATTAATGTTCTATTTATGGTTAAATGCCAATATTCTTTTATTAGGTCATGAATTGAATGCGTCCTTGAATAATTTACGCAAAAGGTTTTAGGTCATGACATATTTTATTGACGTCATACTTCCAATACCACTTGAAAAACTATTTACTTACAGTATAACGCCCTCTGAAGCAGACTTTTTAAAAGCAGGCATGCGTGTGGCAGTTCCTTTTGGGAAATCAAAAATATACACAGGAATAGTTTATAATATACATACTGAAGCTCCAATTGTTTATGAAGCTAAAGCTATTGATCAGATTTTAGATGAATCCCCTGTTGTTAATGCGATTCAACTGAATCTTTGGCAATGGATTGCGAGTTATTATATGTGTACTTTAGGAGATGTGATGAGAGCAGCTTTGCCGAATGCTTTTATTTTGGAGAGTGAAACAATCATTGTATTAAATCCTGATAAAATCATAAATGATGATGATTTAAAAGATGATGAATTTCTGGTTTATGAAGCATTACAGCATCAATCTTCCTTAAAAATTCATGATATTTCTAATATACTTGATAAAAAAACGGTACTTCCGGTCATTAAACGATTAATTGATAAAGAGGCCATTTTAATTGAAGAAGAAGTCTACGAAAAATATAAACCGAAATTAGTTAGGTATGTAAAGTTGCATGCTCAGTTTACTTCAGAAAGAGCACTGCAAAACTTGTTAGAAGAATTAAGTAGAGCGCCTAAACAAAGCCAAGTAGTTCTTTCTTTATTTTCAATTTCAGCAAAAACTAAAAAGCCTGTTAAAGTATCAGATTTATCAAATGAAAGCGATGCTTCAGCGTCCATTATAAAAACTTTAATCGATAAAGGCGTTCTTGAAGAATATTTTATTCAAACAGATAGAGTGCAATATTCGGGCGAAGAAAATGAAGCTTCAAAACACCTAAACATATTTCAGGAAACAGCTTTAAGTGAAATTAAGGAATCCTTTAATGATCAGGCGGTGGTGTTGTTACATGGTGTGACTTCTTCAGGAAAGACTGAAATTTACGTGAAGCTTATTGAGGAAGCATTAGCAAAAAACAAACAGGTATTGTATTTGCTGCCAGAAATAGCCTTAACCACACAGCTGGTTACCAGATTGCAAAATTATTTTGGAGAGCAAGTAGCTGTTTTTCATTCAAAATACTCCTCACAAGAGCGTGTTGAGGTTTGGAATAATGTGTTGGAAAATAAAAATAAAGCTCAAATTGTTTTAGGAGCGCGTTCCTCTGTCTTTCTACCATTCAATCATTTAGGATTGATTATCGTTGACGAGGAGCATGAACAATCATTTAAACAATTTGATCCTGCACCTCGGTATCATGCACGCGATACCGCCATAGTTTTAGCAAATTTACATGAGGCTAATACACTTTTGGGCTCTGCAACACCAAGTTTAGAAAGTTATTATAATGCGCAACAAAATAAGTATGGTTTTGTGGAAATTAATACGCGTTATAATAATGTTTTAATGCCCGATATTGAATTAGTTGATATTAAGGATAAGCATAAGCGCAAATTGATGAAAGGGCATTTTAGTGACCGACTCATTGAGGAAATGATGGAAGCATTAAAAGAAGGAAATCAAATTATTTTATTTCAGAATAGGAGAGGATTTTCTCCAATAGTAGAATGTAATACCTGTGGCATATCACCACAATGTCCTAACTGTGATGTGAGTTTAACCTATCATCAATATAAAGACCAGTTACGTTGCCATTATTGTGGTTACCATACAGCTATGATTAAAACATGCTCAGCTTGCGGAAGTATTGAGTTAGACAGTAAAGGTTTTGGTACGGAGCAAATAGAAGAAGAAGTAAAATTATTATTTCCTGATTATAAGGCTGCCCGTATGGATTTGGATACCACAAGAGGCAAATATGGTTATGAAAAAATAATTACTGCTTTTGAACAACAGGAAGTTGATATTTTGGTTGGAACGCAGATGTTAACCAAGGGTTTGGATTTTAGAAATGTAAAACTTGTAGGTATTATGAATGCTGATAATATGCTCAATTTTCCAGATTTTAGAGCACATGAAAGAAGTTTTCAATTGATGTTACAGGTTTCTGGCAGGGCAGGACGCACGGATAAAAGAGGTAAAGTCTTAATTCAAACCTATAATCCGGAACATAGAATCCTGCAACAGGTTTCTACCAATAATTACATAGAAATGTATAACGAACAAATGAATGATCGTTATAATTATAAATACCCGCCTGTTTACAAGCAAATTAAAATCACCCTAAAGCATAAAGATTATAATAGAGTAGAGGCAGGGTCTCAATGGATGGCTAAATCACTGCGACAAGTTTTTGGAGACGCTATTTTAGGTCCGGAATCACCCCCTATTGCAAGAATCAGGAATCAATTTCATAAAAACATATTGATAAAAATTCCTAAAAAGCAATCTTTAGTAAAAACAAAAGAAGCTATTATTAAAATTAATAACAGCTTCTCAAGTATTAAGGATTTTAGGTCGGTAAAAGTAATTTTAAATGTCGATAACTTTTAGAATTAAATATTATTTAAAGCATCTACTAATTGGGTCTTTTTATTTCTACTTAAAGGAATTTCATAAGCACCAACTTCCACATTTTTACTGTTAAATCTATCTATTTTATCTAGATTAACAATATAAGATTTATGAATTCTCAGAAATTTATTTTCCGGCAATTCTTTTTCAAAAGATTTCATTGTAGATAATACTACAAGACTATTCTCTTCAGTGACCAGTTTTACGTAATCTCCTAAAGCTTCAATCCATTTAATGTCTTTAATGTAAACTTTACGTTTTTTAAGATTACTTTTTACAAAGATATGTTCACCTTCTTCTTCATTAAAGTCTAAGGTTAATTTATGCTGTTCTAATGCTTTTTCAACAGCAATATTAAAACGCTCTCTGGTAATTGGTTTGTGTAAGTAATCGGTAGCATCATAGTTAAATGCTTTAAAAGCATATTCTGTTTTACCGGTTACAAAAATAATTTGGGGTTTGTTGTTTAATACATCCAAGAGTTCAAAGCCATTAAGTACTGGCATTTCAATATCTAAAAAGATAAGGTCTACTTGATTTGTATTTAAACCATTTTTAGTTTCTAAAGCACTACTGTACTCCGCAATTAAGTTGAGAGAGGGGTGGTTCTCTACTAACTTGACTATTGAGAGACGTTGTATTGCTGAATCGTCTACTACTACACAGTTTAAAGTCATAACATTTTATATTTCGGTTAAGATATCGACAATATTACAAAAAAATTCGGATAAAAACCAAATTTCATCGTTAAACTGTTTATTTTAACATAAATTTAACATATATAAAATAACTCTATTATACGTGGAATATACTTGCAATATATAAATAAATAGATTATTTTTGCACCCATTTTAATAATAAATTTAGATTTTTATGAATCATTATGAAACTGTTTTCATCTTAAATCCCGTTTTATCTGAAGATCAGATAAAGGAAACAGTAAAGAAATACGAAGATTTTCTTGTTTCTAGAGGAGCTAAGATGATATCGAAAGAAGACTGGGGACTAAAAAAATTAGCTTACCCTATTCAAAACAAGAAAAGTGGTTTTTACCACTTAATGGAATATACTGTTGATGGTGAAGTAATTGCCCCATTAGAAGTAGAATTTAGACGTGACGAGCGTTTTATGCGCTATTTAACTGTTAGTTTAGACAAGCATGCTGTGTCTTGGGCAGAAAGAAGAAGAGCAAAACTTAAAGAAAAAGCGTAATTATGTCAACAATTGAACAACAAGCAAAAGGAAAAAAAGACGGAGAAATCAGATATCTTACGCCTTTAAACATTGAAACTAACAAAACTAAAAAGTATTGTCGTTTCAAAAAGTCTGGTATTAAGTATGTAGATTATAAAGATGCAGACTGGTTATTAGGTTTTGTTAATGAGCAAGGAAAAATTTTACCAAGACGATTAACAGGAACTTCATTAAAGTACCAAAGAAAAGTCTCTGTGGCTGTAAAAAGAGCACGTCACTTAGCTTTGATGCCTTACGTAGCAGATTTATTAAAATAAAATACCGATAACAATGGAACTTATATTAAAACAAGACGTTGAAAATTTAGGATTTAAAGACGATGTTGTAACGGTTAAGAACGGTTATGGTAGAAATTTTTTAATTCCTCAAAAACAAGCTATTTTGGCTACAGTTTCAGCTAAAAAAGTATTAGCAGAAAATTTAAAGCAAAGAGCGTTTAAAGACAAGAAAATAATTGATGATGCCAATAAAATTGCTGAAGTTTTAAAAGCATTAGAAATTAAAATTACTGCTAAAGTAGGTGCTGGAGACAAATTATTTGGTTCTGTAAGCAATATAGATGTTGCTGAAGCATTGGCAAAAGAAGGACAATCAATTGATAAAAAGTATATTTCAGTTGCAGGTGGACATGTGAAGCGTTTAGGGAAGTACGATGCGACTGTACGTTTACATAGAGATGTAACTGTTGACTTACCATTTGAGGTTATTGCACAAGCAGATTAATCAAAAAAAATAGTTAACAATAGTTAATAAAAAAAGGGCCACTCATTTGAGTGGCCCTCTTTTTTTTGAGTACTATTCATTACTTTTGGATCACTAATTCAAATTTTCGATAAATGAAAAAAATTACTTTGTTTTTTATGTTTATGTTGAGCGTAAGTTTTGCGATAGCGCAAGTAACTACCTCTAATATAAAAGGATTAATATTAGATGAAGCTTCTCAGCCGTTAATGGGAGCTAATATTGTTGTTGTTCACACACCAACAGGTACAAAAGATGGGGCGGCTACCAATTTTGACGGGCGTTACAACCTATTAAATCTTCGTGTTGGTGGGCCCTATACTATAACAGTAAGTTATATTGGATACAAGGCACAAACTTTTAATGATGTTTACTTAGATTTGGGTAAGACACTTAGTTTAGATTTAACGCTTGTACCAGATAGTCAGCAATTAGATGCGGTTGTTGTATCTAGCACGACCAGTACAGGTACCTTTGGTAGTGATAGAACAGGGGCAGAAACAAGTGTAGGAAGACGCGAATTAACACGCTTGCCTTCCATTTCTCGTTCTGCTTCCGATTTTACAAGATTAGAACCTACAGCAAGTGGAAACTCCTTTGGTGGTAGAAATGACCAGTTCAATAATTTCTCTTTAGATGGCGCCATATTTAATAACCCATTTGGCTTAGATGCTCCAACGCCTGGTGGACAAACAGATGCACAGCCAATTTCTTTGGATGCGATCGATCAAATTTCAGTTTCTACAGCACCATACGATGTCACACAATCTGGGTTTACTGGTGCCTCAGTAAACGCAGTAACCAAAAGTGGTACTAATGAGTTTCATGGAACCGTTTATGGTTTTACAAGAAATGAGAAAATGACAGGTAAGAAAATAAATGGCGAAGATGTTGTTCGACCTGACTTAAAACAAAAACAGTATGGCGTCAGTATAGGAGGACCCATTATAAAAAATAAATTATTCTTTTTTGCCAATTTTGAAAAAGATGAGCGTTCAGATTTAGGATCTAATGGTTGGGTACCTAATAGAGGTACTGGAGCTATTAATGAATCTAGAGTCGCTGCTTCAGATATGATAGCGGTTCAAAGTGCTTTATCAGACTTAGGATACAATACGGGTGCTTATGAAGGCTTTACTTATGCTTCAGCATCTACTAAAGGGATTTTTAAACTGGATTGGAATATTAATGAGAAAAACCGTTTAGCTATTATTTATAACTGGTTAGATGCTTCAAAAGAAAAACCTGCACATCCTACAGCACTTGGATTCAGAGG
This sequence comes from Gaetbulibacter aquiaggeris, assembly GCF_044003965.1. Taxonomy (NCBI): domain Bacteria; kingdom Pseudomonadati; phylum Bacteroidota; class Flavobacteriia; order Flavobacteriales; family Flavobacteriaceae; genus Gaetbulibacter; species Gaetbulibacter aquiaggeris. The sequence goes on along the minus strand of NZ_JBAWKC010000004.1, from coordinate 157,546 downwards.
TCCAAATGCGGCAACGCTTCAATTTGAAAATACAGGTTATGAAATCAATAATAAATTACAATCTATTCAGTTAGAATTGAATTCAACCTTATCAGCAACTTCTAGTAATAAGCTTCAGGTAGGTTATACGCATTTTGATGATTTCAGAAACCCGCTTTCTGTTCCAGCTCCAACTATTACTATTCTTGAAGGTGGATCTAATTATATTATAGCTGGTCATGAGCCTTTTTCAATTCACAATACTTTAGATCAAAAGGTGTTTCAATTCACTGATAATTTAAGTTTTTATCAAGGTGATCATACCTTCACCGTTGGTACTTCTTTTGAAAAATTTGAGTTTGATAACTCTTTTAATCTGGGAGTATATGGAGCAAGAGGTGTCTTTTTTCCATCATATGGAAGTGTTGCCGAATTTCTTGCAGATGCAGGTCCCGGTGGCGGCATGGAAGCTATGTTAAATGATGCCACCGCGGCACATGCTGCTTTAGAAGCGAATGGTACAGGTGTTGCTGGTGGATGGTCATTAGCTGAAACTAATGTTGGACAATTAGCATTTTATGCGCAGGATGAATGGAATCTTTCCGATAAATTCAAACTTACTTATGGTGTGCGTTTTGATAAACCATTGTTTTTTGATTCAGCAAAAAAGGCTCAGGATGTAATTGACAGAGCTTGTTGTTATGTGCCAGATATACCTTATGTGAATCCAAATACAGGAGAGACCGTAAAATTAGATAATACGCAGATGCCTAATAATGATTGGTTGATTTCTCCTCGTTTAGGATTTAATTATGACGTGAATGGTGATGATACTTTCCAGTTAAGAGGTGGTTCAGGTTTATTTACGGGGCGTTTCCCATTCGTATGGTTAGGAAATCAGATTGCTAATCCGGAAGTATTTTTCTACCAAATGGTCGACCCAGATTATAAGTTTCCACAGGTTTGGAGAACTAATTTAGGAACGGACTATAAGTTTGAAAATGGTTTAATTTTAACAGGTGATGTTTCTTATACTAAAGACATTAATGGTGCTCATGTTCAAAACTGGGGCTTATTACCTCCGTCAGGAACCTTACAAGGCGTAGATAATAGAGCGATTTATACTTCTGCTGATATTATTAATAACGCTTATGTTTTTACTAATTCAGATAAAGGTCGTATTTGGAATGCTTCTGTGAAAGCTCAAAAAACCTTCAATGATGGTTTTTACACGATGTTAGCTTACAGCTATTTAAATTCAAAAGATGTGAACTCTATTGAAGCAGAAATTACAGGAGATGCCTTTGTTTTTAATGCTGCTTTAGGGAATGTTAATGATGATGCGTTATCTTATTCTAAATATGGTGATACACATAGATTCATTGGTGTCATGAGTAAAAAATGGAATTATGGAAATGATCAATGGTCTACTACTTTGTCAACCTTTTTTGAATATGCACAAGGAGGACGTTTTAATTATACCTATGGAGGAGATATTAACGGCGATGGTTCTAATTTAAATGATCTTATTTATGTGCCAACTTCAAGTGAAATTACGCAAATGCAATTTGCAGGTGCGGGACAAGGCGCTGCTTTAGATGCTTATATTGCACAGGATGATTATTTAAGCGGAAGACGTGGCCAATATGCTGAACGCTACGGGGCTATTGCACCTTGGAGAGGCAGATGGGATATTAAATTTTTACAAGATTATAATATTAAAGTATCTGAAAACAAAACGAATACGATTCAATTTAGTATAGATGTGCTTAATGTTGGTAATCTGATCAATTCTGATTGGGGCGTGATTCAGCAACCAAACAATGTACAACCAATTGGTGTATCGGTTGATGGTACAGGAACTCCAACATATTCTTTTGATCCTAATCAAACAAAAACCTTTGGTTTTGACTCTAGTTTAGCTTCACGCTGGCAAGCGCAAGTAGGATTACGTTATATTTTCTAAAAATAAAAGAATTTATATTATTAAATTTGCGCTCCTAAATAGGAGCGCATTTTTTTTATTATGAAGTATAGTAGATTAACCAAAGAGCAATTCGAAGAATTACAACAAGAATTTATAAACTTTTTAGCGACACAGTCCGTGACCGCTGATGAGTGGAAAAATTTAAAGGAGAATAGGCCTGAACTGGCAGAAATGGAGTTGGATGTTTTCAGTGATTTAATTTGGGAAGGTGTTTTAAAAAGTGCTAAATACCTAGAGCATATTTCGCCACAGCACATGCATCTGTTTTCTATCAATAATGACCATATGCATGTGATAGCAGTGACTTTAAAAAATAAAGTAGACATGACTACTAAGGAAGGCTTTAATTGGTTGCGTGAAAATTTAATGGATGAAAATGTAGCGTTTTTACAAGCAAAAAAGGAATATTCTGACGACAGAAATCTTGATGTCTTTAAACTAATTCAACAAGGTTCCGTAATTACAAAAGGTGATTTGTACAACTATTTTAATAAGCTCATCAATTAGTTATTCATAACGTAATGACTCCACAGGATCTAGTTTAGAGGCCTTAATAGCAGGTATTAAACCGGATAATATCGCCACAAGAAACGTAATAGAAAAGGCACTAAACATGGCTAACCAAGGCGTGGTAAAATTAAATCCGGCTGCCGCCGAAACGCCTAAACCTATTAACAAGCCTAAGATAATACCTAAAATACCACCTAATTGTCCAACAATAATTGTTTCAACAAAAAATTGAAACGCAATGGTGGCACGCTTGGCGCCTAAGGCTTTTCTGACACCTATCTCACGAGTTCTTTCTGTAACAGATACCAGCATAATATTCATCAAGGCAATAGAAGATCCAAAAATGGTAATGATACTTATTATCCAGGCGGCCATATATAAATATTGCGTGATAGAACCAACGCGGTTAATCAAATCAGTACTGTTTTCAATAGCAAAATTGTTATCTTCAATCGGGTTTAATTTTCTAATTTTTCTAAAAGTAATCACGGCCTCTTCCTGAGCATTTTCAAGAAGTTCCTTTTTTTCTATTTTAACGCTTAAACCATAATTGATATTCGCATTTGTAAAGATGGAACGCGCTTTTTGAATAGGAATGATAACACGATAATCTTCATTACTTCCCAACCCTGTTTTTTTTGATTCTAATATGCCAATAACTTTAAATTTAGTGCCTCTTACACTAATGGTTTTATTTAATGGATATAATTCTTTAAACAATTTCTTTTGCAGATCCACACCAATAACGCATACATTATTGTTGTTTTCAACATCAAAGTAGTTGAATTCTCTTCCTAAGGCTATTTTAAATCCCGAATTTTGTAAATAATTTTCATTGGCTCCTAAAACAGGAACATCAGGATCCGTTTTTGTACTTTCATATTTTATTTCTGCAGCATTAGTTCCTGTAAAGACAAGAGAAATGGAAGACAGAGGGAATTGATATTTTTCAATAAAATCCTTAGCGTCTGCATAGGTTATAACAGGATTTTGTTTTTGACGTTCCCCACCGCCACGACGTTGCACTTGAAACTCATCACGCTGTATATTGAAGGTGTTGGCGCCCATGGATGAAAAATCACTTGATATGGTGTTTTCAAGGGCAGAAATAGCACTTAAAATGCCAACAAGAGCCGTAATGCCAATGGCTATTATTAAAACAGTTAAAATAGTACGTAATATTTGACTTTTTATAGAATTTATAGCAATTCTAATATTTTCTCGTACTAATGAAAACATAAACCGGATTTATAAATTATTCACTTTTCCTGTTAGACTATGAAAGGACAATAAAGTTACTATAAATTTTAAAAAAGGTATCAAGTCACATTAAAAATTAAGATATTTGTGTATTAAAAATATTTAAATGGCTCAAAAACCAAGTATTCCTAAAGGCACAAGAGATTTTAATCCAGAACAGGTTTCTAAGCGAAACTATATTTTTCAAAAGATTAGAACTGTTTTTGAAACTTTTGGATTTCAACCGATAGAAACTCCTAGTTTTGAAAATTCTGAAACTCTAATGGGAAAATATGGAGAAGAAGGAGACCGGTTGATTTTTAAGATCTTAGATTCAGGCGATTATTTAAGCAAGGTGGATGATTCAGTTTACACTATTAAAGATTCAAATAAATTAACTTCAATAATTTCTGAAAAGGCGCTGCGCTATGATTTAACAGTACCTTTTGCGCGCTATGTAGTACAACACCAAAACGAGATAGAATTTCCTTTTAAGCGTTATCAGATGCAACCGGTATGGCGTGCCGACAGACCTCAGAAAGGACGTTTTAGAGAATTTTACCAATGTGATGCCGATGTGGTTGGTTCACAATCCTTATGGCAGGAAGTAGAGTTTGTGCAACTTTACGATGCTGTTTTTTCTTCTTTAAAATTAGATGGGGTTACGATTAAAATAAATAACCGTAAAATCCTTTCGGGGATTGCTGAAGTTATTGGAGCACATGATAAATTGATTGATTTTACGGTGGCCTTAGATAAGCTTGATAAAATAGGCGAGGAGAAGGTTAAAGAAGAAATGTTGAGCAAGGATATTCCGCAATCAGGCATTGATAAATTAAAACCTTTATTCAGTTTACAGGGAAGTTTTGAAAGTCAAATGCATACTCTTAAAACTATTTTGGCCTCTTCAAAAGAAGGCATTAAGGGCATTGAAGAATTAGAATTTATTAATAACGCGATTAGCACCTTAGGATTAGAAACCGCTTCATTACAACTCGATGTTACTTTAGCACGTGGCTTAAATTACTATACAGGGGCTATTTTTGAAGTATCGGCTCCCAAAGAGGTACAAATGGGTTCTGTTGGTGGTGGTGGAAGATATGATGATTTAACCGGTATTTTTGGTTTGAAAGATGTGAGTGGCGTGGGTATCAGTTTTGGATTGGATAGAATTTATCTGGTCTTAGAAGAATTGGCTCTGTTTCCTGAAACCATCACTAAGACTATTGATGTCTTATTCATCAATTTTGGTGAGAAGGAAGCCTTATTCAGCTTAAAAGCGATTAAACATTTGCGTGAAAATAATATCCATGCAGAATTATATCCTGATGCTGCTAAAATGAAAAAGCAAATGAATTATGCTAATAAAAGAAAGGTACCATTTGTAGTTTTGGTTGGAGAGGAAGAAATGAAATCAAATACGTATACCTTAAAAAACATGGTTTCCGGAACTCAGGAAGCCTTGAATTTAAAAGAGTTAATTAATCATATCATATAAAGGAGCCTTAAATTAATTTATGACTCGAAAATCGATTAAGGAAATTATATTATTTTAAAAGAACTTTTTTTAGAAAACTTTGCGTATTCAGTATCTATTTTTAATATTCAATTTTTTATAAAAGGATTTAATAATTTTAAGAGAATAAAATGGCTAAAATAACATGCTTTGGTGAAGTTTTATGGGATGTGTTCACAACACATGAAAAGATAGGTGGAGCACCATTAAATGTCGCTTTAAGGTTAAAATCATTTAATCATGAAGTTGCTATCATTAGTGCTATAGGAAATGATATGTATGGAAAGACCCTTTTAGACTATATTTCTGAAAGCGGCCTTGATACAGATTATATGCAAGTGCATGAAGGACTGGAAACAGGAAAGGTTCATGTAAGCTTAAATGATAAAGGATCTGCAACTTATGATATCACCTATCCATGTGCCTGGGATAAAATTATTTTTAATGAAAAGGCGAAAGCCTTAGTTTTAAATTCAGATGCCTTTGTTTTTGGTAGTTTGGTAGCCAGAGATGACATTTCAAAGGAGGCCTTATTACAGCTTGTTGAAGTATCCTCTTATAATGTTTTTGATTTGAATTTAAGAGCACCACATTATACAAAAGAGCTTTTGATTCATCTTATGAACAAGGCACATTTTATAAAATTTAATGATGATGAACTCTATGAAGTAAGTGCCTATCTGGGTTCTAAATATCTATCAATGGAGCAAAATATTCGTTTTATTTCCGAAGCAACCAATACAAAGCACCTCTGTGTTACCAAAGGGAATCACGGGGCTGTTTTATTATATGACGGTACCTTTTACTATAACAGTGGTTATCTTGTAAAAGTAAAGGATACCGTTGGAGCAGGGGACTCCTTTTTAGGTTCATTAATAAGTCAGCTACTAAACAAAAAGAAACCTCAGGAAGCTATTGATTTTGCCTGCGCTGTAGGCGCTTTAGTGGCTCAAAGTGAAGGAGCAAACCCCAATATCAAACTTTCAGATATTGAGGTTTTTATGAATCCTGAATAATTAAATTACTTTAATATTCTATATATTATAAATATTTTAAAAAAGGGCAAATTATTTCTGCCCTTTTTTAAATCCATAAAGGTTTTGTCGAATAAAATCATGTGGAAATACATCATCGCCTTCAAATCCTATTTCTACCGTACCACTATCTTCAGGTATATAGTTTGTTTTAAAGATATAATCCCACAAACTTAAACTAATACCATAATTAACACCATATGATCCTTTAGGCAAAACATAAGCATGATGGTATAAATGCATTACCGGGTTATTCAAGATATACTTAAGCGGACCCCAGGTTATTTTAACGTTGGCGTGATTTAAATGACCAATTAAAACTGTAAAAATGTGAATGAAAAATGCTTGTTCAGGTTCAGCACCAATCAAAATCATAACTGCCAATGTTTTAAGTGGTTTATAAAGTATATTTTCCATCCAGTGATATCTTAAATGCGCAGCAAAACCCATTTCTTTGACGCTATGATGCACTTTGTGGAACTTCCATAAAAAGGGATATTTATGCAATAACACATGCGTAAACCACTGCACAAAATCATTAAGAAGAAAGAAAATAAGCATAAATGCCCAAGTGGGTAGTGCTTCTTTCTCGAATAGCGCAAAAGAGGTAGATGTAATCCCTAATTTATTGAATCCTTCACCCAATAAATTATATAAACCATATAAACCTATTTGGAAAATGAAAAAATTAAAATACATGTAAATCGCATCCAGCCAAAAATCTTTTCTTATAATAGATTGCTCCTTTCTCCAGGGGAATACTATTTCCAATAGCCAAACTAATAAAGAGATGATTGTTAATCCCCAAAAATAGTTCTTATCCCATGGAACATCAAATATAATTTGTCTCCATTGGTATTTTGCCATTCCGGCTACTGTGTTTGTAAAAATTTCTAAATAAGTTTCCATTCTTAATTTATTGTTTGTAAAATGTTATTAATTTCTATTCTTATTCTTAATCTAATTCGTACCAGTCAATATTTGTTAATCCAGGGCGTCTTCCCGTATCAACCGGCGGATAATTTGTTGCTAAATAATTAACTATAATCTCCTGATTTTTTCCTAAATCCGGCAGATTCTGAGTTTGCTGCATCCATTTAATAGTGGCATTCCACCGATCAGCATTCATGCGGTTTTGAAGAATTAATTTTGATGAATGACAGGCTGTACAGTTACGAACCACCGTCATCATCCCTTCAGCATCCACAAAACCAGTGGCTACATGTATGCCATTTTCTATTCTATCGGGGTCTAATTCTTCAACAACAACAGCCACCTCTGTAGCCTTGTTAAAATTAAAAAATTCAGGGTTAGCCATATAATAAACAAGCGCTCCGCCTGCTATGACAAACAAACTGAATAGTAAAAGTAATAAATGATATACTTTTTTAACTTGTTTAAAAAATTCTAATTCTTCAGACATCTACTTAACTTTAACCGCAATGCGATGACAAGCATTATTTAAATACCCTTTAGGATTCCATCCTGGTAATAGCATAGGTTGTGCTTTTCCATTGCTATCTGTTGCTTTGGCCCAAACTTCATAATATCCTGTTTGAGGAAAATCAATGGAAGCCTTAAAATGTTGCCAGGCTAATCGGTTTTTAGGTTTTTCAATCGTACACATTTTCCAGGTCGAGCCATAATCTATGGAGTATTCCATTTTAGTCACTTCTAATTCACCTGCCCATGCATGTCCTCGGATGTTTAATGTTTTTCCTTTGTTGATAATAGCACCAGATTTAGGATACGTAATTAACGATTTGACAGGCATAGACTCAATGATGCAATAATCTTCATCCTTTATCTTTTCTCCTGGTTCTATAGGTTTACAAGGCACTCTGTAAGAATCGCCCCCCATTTTTTCACCATCATGAATGATGTTTCTAATACTAATTCTATTAAGCCATTTGCCTGAAACCGACGCAGGCCAGCCACCAGCCACCAGTCTTAAAGGATACCCATGCACCAACGGAATATCTTCTCCATTCATTTTAAATGCAATTAAAGTTTCATCCTGTAATGCTTTTGACATGGGGCATCCTCTGGAAATAGGTTCTTTTTTAGGATCCCGACTTAAATGTATATCTGCTGCGTGATAGCCAATATAAACCGCGTTATTTTTGATGCCGGCATCTTCTAAAACATCTCTTAAGCGCACACCGGTCCATGAGGCACAGTGCACGGCACCAATAGTCCATTGATTTCCCTGAGCAGGTGGATTAAATTCACTGCGTCCATTGCCGCCACATTCTATAGTCAATTGATAGGTATATTGTTTGAATTTTGATTTTAATTCAGCAAGAGTATAGGTTTTTTCCTTAACGACAGATTCTCCATCAATTTTCAAAACCCAGCTTTTTACATCAATACTCTCAGGAATTAAGCCATTATTTCTTATAAACATGCAAGAATTAGGAGTGATTTCATCATCTAGCAAGTGAGCTTGCGCTTCCATATTCCATGGCTTGTCATTCAACACTACCATTTCTTTGTTTTTATTAAACATTTTAAATGGATCTGGATCTTGTAATGCCAATGGCACATAACCTTCTAATATATTAGATCCAAAAATAATTTCTGCTCCAATAAGTGTGGCAAACGAGCTAATCGTTGCTTTTTTAACAAAAGATCTTCTTTTCAAAAGTGTAGAATTAAATTAGTTTTAACATACTATATTAAAGATACAAATTACAATTTTAAAAATATATCTTATGTAACAAATGTTACACATTTTTTGTCAAGTCAGCTTTATATTGTACCTTAATTATATTATGCCATAACTTAAAGTTAAATTTTATGATAAAGAATTTTGGAACTAAATTTATTGGATGGGCTTTTGTTTTAGCTGCCTTATTATTATGGAGTGGCTGGGCACTTTCACCACATCACGTTGGTGAGTATTTTCAAGCTTCAGATTTTCCTGCCATAGGTGAGAACGTATGGTTCTGGATATGGATGTATCGCATTCATATATTTGGATGGGTCACTATGGCCATTGCTATTTTTGCATTTGTTTCAATGACAGGCAAAAAACCTTTTGGGGTTGTAATCATACCTGGAGCAGGAATGGTTATCGTCGGAACTTTTACCATTGCTATAGCGGCAGCGTTTTATTATAATTACGGTGCCTGGGGTGTGGGTCAAACCATGGGTAAATCGCCTGAAGAAATTCAGGAATTTTTGAACGGAACACTCTATACCAATCAATATGTGACTTGTTTTGTACGTTTTGGACGTATATTTTCAGGAGTAGGATTGATATTATTAGGTTTTGGACTTTTAAAATGGCATATGCTTAGCAAATGGTTAAGTTGGTTTACTATTTTATTGGGTCTTACCGCTATGGGCATTATACTGGCAATCCCAGACAACTTTGAAATTTATAAGCCTGTTTTTCACGTAAAGGTGATATGGTTACTAACAATGGGTGTTTTTATACTCTTAAAAGGCATTAACCTCTCAGAAGCGGAGTCTTAAGAGTCCTGTTGTACTTATTAAATATAAAAAACTCTGCGTTGAATATGATGCAGAGTTTTTTATTTATGGTTATTTCAATTTAAAAAAGGTTTTTAGCTATTATCAACCAGGCATATCTTATAAAGACAAACCAAGGATTTAATTTTGGATTTGGTTTTTTACCTTTCCCCAAACGTTTAATTTGCGCTTCATACCAGATGATGTTCATAGCTCCATCAATGGCTTTTACCCCTGTTTTTTGAATGTGGCTGGTAAAATCAGTTTGTTTTCCAGTGTACAGGTCATTCGCTATATTGGGAAATAAGACAAAAGGACGCGCCATTCCAATAATATCTACTTGATCTGATGCTACCGCATCTTCCATGACAGAGGATGTTCTAAAACCACCTGTTAACATTAAAGGCGTCTTGGTGATCTTTCTTGCTTTTTCAATGTATTCCATAAAATAAGCCTCCCTTTTATTGGTGCTCTCATGTTTTTTCCCCATCATGGCTGGTGCTTCATAGGTTCCGCCTGAGATCTCAATTAGATCGATGCCTTCTTTGGACAGCATTTTAACCACTTCCATAGATTCTTCTTCTGTAAAGCCTCCTTTTTGAAAATCTGCTGAATTTAATTTAATGCCTATAGGAAATTTTTCTCCTACTTTTTTCCTGATACTTCTATAAACCTCGATCACAAATCTGGACCTGTTTTCAATAGTACCACCCCATTTATCTTCTCTGATATTGGTATAGGGTGATAAAAACTGACTTACCAGATAACCGTGGGCGCCATGAATCTGAACGCCTGTAAATCCTGCTTTTTTCAAAATAAAGGCAGTATTACCAAACGCTTCAATAATTTCTTCAATCTCATTTTCGAGTAAGGCTTTTGGTATTTTTTTTGTCGCATTTTTTCTACCACCAACTTTAAGAGGCACGGCAGACGGCGCTAATAATTCACTGTTGATTTGTTCCATGGCCTGTCTGCCAGGATGATTGATTTGTGCCCATAAATGCGTTTCTGTCCCTTTTACAGTGTCTGCCCATGATTTGAGTAAATTAAAATTTCTCTCATCTTCCACAATCACATTTCTAGGTTCGCCAAGAGCCTTGGAATCAATCATGATGTTGCCCGTAATTAACAATCCGGCGCCACCTTGAGCCCATATTTTATAGGCGTTTATCAGCGTTGTTGTTGGCTCATGCTTTTTGTTTGAAGCATTCTCGCTCATGGCCGATTTAGCAATTCGGTTACTTAATCTGCTGCCATTAGGCAAAATCAATTCTTGTTGTAAAATAGTCATTCTTGCTAGTGTATATTGTTATATAATATCGAAATAAAGTGATAAATAATCATTTATATTTTTAATAAATAGTTAGAGGATTAAAGTCTGTTTTTAACTGATTTATTATGGGCAAAAAAAGCGGCTCTGGAAATTGCCCCCATTCAAACCAATCCCACTTTTCACATTTATGGGGTTCCATTAATTTAAGGTCACCCGCGGCAAATTCTGCAACTATAAAAATGGTTATATAATGCTTTTGCTCCTTTTTAAAAACATCATTGGTCACCATTCCAAAATGAAGATTTTTGATTTGGATACCCGTTTCTTCCATCACTTCACGTTTTGAACATGCTTCCCAGGATTCTCCAAATTCTAAATGGCCTCCGGGATAAGACCAGGTCCCTTCACCATGGGCATTTTTTCGCTTACCAAGCAGTATTTTACTATCTTTAATGACCATCACGCCAATCCCAACTTTTGGACTATTTTCCATCATGGTAACGCTAATTTTTGTTTAGTTTAAAAGATAGAACTACATTTATTTTGTTGAACTATTCTTTATGATTTGATAATAAAAACGAATGGAATTTTCAAAGTCACTAACAGGTAATCTTTCATTCAGTCCATGAAATGATTTTATATTTCCTTTATTGAGTTTAATGGCTGAAAATCTGTAAATATTATCCGAGATATCATTTAAATGTCTGGAATCTGTGCCGCCGACTACTAAATAAGGCGCAACCAGTACTTCAGGATAAATTTCTGAAATAGTTTTTTGTAATGTCGTGTAACCAAAAGAACTGGTGCTTGACACTTTTGATGGTTCAGAAATAAAATCTCCCTTTTTAATCATGATACGTTCGTCATTGATAAGATCCTTCACACGTTCAGTAACGGTCGCAAGGGTTTCCCCTGGAATAATTCTAAAGTTTATGGTTGAACTGGCAGACTGTGGTATGACATTATCTTTCACACCACTATTAAAGATGGTTGGAGCAGTAGTCGTCCTTACCAGGGCATTACCAGACGCTGATTTTTCATAAATTCCTGTAATCACAGATTCAAATATGGACTTATTAGCAAACACCAGTCTGTTTATAAAAGGCATTTCCGGGCCTAAATTTTGAATAAAACCATCAATAGGTGCAGAAATTATCGCAGGAAAGGGGTTTTGTTTAAGTTTGACTATGGCGTTTGAAATTATATCTATCGCTGTTTCTTTTTCTGGCATGGAAGAATGGCCACCTTCCATTTTTACTGATAATTCTAAAGAAATAAAGCCTTTTTCAGCGATGCCTATGAGTGCAACATCTTTATCAATGTCTGGTATCATATGCTGCACAATACTGCCGCCTTCATCCAAAACAAATTCAGCTTCCACCTTTTCATCTTTCAGGTATTGAGCGATAGACTTCGCCCCATTGACGCCTCCAATTTCTTCATCATGTCCAAATGAAATATAAATACTGCGTGTTGGTTTAAAGCCGTCTTTTAATAAAAGTTCTAAGGATTCCATGATGCCAATAACTCCTACTTTATCGTCAATGGTGCCACGGCCCCAAATGGTATCATTAATTATTTCGCCGCCAAAAGGTGGGTGTTTCCAATCTGGTAGATTTTCTTCTATAACAGGCACCACATCAAGATGCGCCATTAAGATGATGGGCTTTAAACTGGGGTCTGTACCGGCCCATTTATATAAAAAACTAAAAGAATTAAACGTTTTCTTTTCTAAAAGGGAATCCACTAAAGGATAAGTTTCAATTAAAAATGTTTCAAAATTCTGGAATTGCAAAGAGTCAAAATCAATGTCATTCTCTGGTGATACTGTTTTAATTTTTATGGCATTTGAGAAGTTCTCAATGGAAGCCCTATTAATTTTAAAAACAGTGGCCGGTTCATATTTTAGTTGTGTTGATTTAAAATTATAAGTATTGACTAATAAGTAAATTATAAAGATTAAGATCAATCCCAGACCGACGAAAAATATTTTTTTTACCATATTTATTATTTTGTTTTCTAGTGTTGCTCCAAGCCACGCCATTGGTAAATAAGCGCCGACAAGATCTACAATAGTAAACCAGGTTGGCGAAGGTAGTAATAAGATGTTTGTAATACCACCTATCAGGAAAAACAAACCGATCCCTAAAGCAAATTTCATTTTATGTTTAGTTGCAATGAATGCTGCTAAGAGGGCCCCTGCCACAGTGCCTAGGGCATGTGCTAAAAAAGGGAATAAAAAATTAACAGGTTTAAATAAATGTATGGTCGCTTTTAAACCTTCCATGGTAGTAATATCTGCTCCTTTAGGAGGAGGAATGATAGAACCGCTTATGGCTATGATGCCCATATTAACAATACTTCCAATAATAATTCCGGTGATTACTGCTAAAATATTTCTAATGATTGAATTCATGAGTCTTGTTGTTATAGATTGCAGTTTAATGAAGTCGGTTATGATTTCATTTGAACACAAAATGGATGCTATTTAAGGCTAATAACATTTGATTTTAAAAATAGTGAATTTATTCACAGATTTTCAAAAAAAGGGTTTACCTGTTTTTACTTAATTATTATATGCTGCGATAAGAGGTGTTTTATGAGAAGTTTAAACAAATCTTAGGTTAAAATAACAATAAGCGGTTTTTGTTAAAAAAAACACGTTTTTTATCGGATATATCAGTATTTCATCCTATATTCGTAGCCGAACACCCAAAACTAATTTCAATTTTACTTATGCAGAGATTCAAAATCTTTATAAAACCTACTGTATTAATTTTCACGTTTGTTGTGCTCACCTTAAGTGTTGTCAGAGCTGTAACGGCTCCTGAACAAGACAATGGGAAAGCCATTTCGACTATTAAAATTGAAAAAACGACAGTCGATCAAAATGAAATGAAAATACATAAAGCATTTCAGGAAGCCTTGAATGAGGCACTTGTGGCTTATTTTGAAAAAGCCATATTTTCTGGTGACATTGTGGGTGCAGGAGTCAGCATAGTCATGGGAGATTCTATTGTCATCTCTGAGGGATTTGGTAAAAAGAACATTAAATTTAAGGATCAAGTTGACTCAGAAACCGTATTTAGACTAGGATCCCTTTCAAAAGGGTTCGCAGGCGTTTTAGCGGCCAAATTAAATAGTGAAGGGGTTTTGGATTGGACAGATAAGGTTAATGATTATATCCCTGAATTTAAGTTGGGAGACTTGACGAATACTAATGAAATTACACTCGCTACTATTTTATCACAAACTTCAGGAGCACCTTACCATAGTTATACCAATCTTGTGGAGGCTGGAATCCCATTAACTGATATTGCGAAACGTTTTAAAGCAGTAACTCCTATTAGTAAACCAGGTAAGATGTACAGCTATCAAAATGCGATGTTTGCCCTTAGTGCTGAGATGATGCAAAAAGCAACTCATCAAGATATTAAGACTTTATTGAACGATAGGTTTTTTAAACCATTGGAAATGACAACTATCTCCATGGATTATCAAACTTTGGATAAGGTAAAAAATGTTGCTATACCACATTCTAAAAGCGGTAAGAGTTGGAAAACTTTAAAACTAACAGATAATTATTATAATGCCGTTGCGGCAGGAGGTATTAACGCCAGCGCCCTTGATATGGCCAAATGGATGCGCTTATTACTTGGACATCGTCCAGAAATAATGGATATGTCAGCTTTAGATAAAGCTTTTAACCCCTTTATAGAAATTAAAGGAAGTAGCAAATATTATCAACGTTGGCCGGGGCATGTAAGCTCCTATTATGGCTTTGGGTGGCGAATCCATAACTTTATTGAAAATGATACGCAAAAAACCATGTTCCATCATGGAGGCAGTGTGAATAATTACAGAAATGAAATTGCAGTTTATCCTGAGGCTGATCTGGGTATCTGTGTGCTTTTAAACAGTAATTCCAAAATAGCAAAAACAGTAATACCTGACCTATACAAGATTGTCAATGCCGTTTATGGTCAAACAAGTTTAAAAACGACTCCAGATAAAAATGACATGGCTACATTGATACCTTAAAGTAGCTGATTTAATGATTATTTATGGGGAAAATGGAGTGGGAGCTATTGACAGCTTAACTCGCAATGGATAGCATCGCCGTACATACAAGCAATTTAGTGGTTTCATCTAAATCAGGCTTTAGCCAGATAGTACTTTGACCCTCAAATGTCACCGCTCCTAAGGACACCCCATCTTCTATAAATTCATAAAAGAGGGTTTCCGGATTCAAATCACTAAGCTCCTCTATGTTTTGAAGCCTGATAATTTTTGATCTGATGATCTTGATGGTACGTTCGCCATCAGTAAGCCTTCCTTTATCCAGATTAAAAAAATCAATTTTATCAATTTTTAAATAGAAGTTCCAAGTTTTAGAAGTTTCTAAATTGGTGGTAATAGTCGCCTCAGTCGTTTCTAAAACATCACTCGTTTTTTTCGTGCCTGTTAGATTTGAAGATCCGTTATATACGTTGCTGAAATCAATTAAGAATTTATATTTGGATTCAACATAGGTAATGCCTAACACTTTTGTAGTGGATTGTGAGCCGCTTTTTTTCTTGATTTTTCCATCACCGTATGGGTTAACAGTCACCTTTGTGGTATTGGTATTTAACAAAGTTATTGATGAATATTTAAAAATCAGCTCTAGCTTTTCGGCGTTCGCTGGTAGTTTTTCATTTACAATGGAGTCATTTTGTGCAAATAAGCAGATGGGTATTAAGAAGAGTATAAACAGAAAGGTTCTTTTAAAAAGTGTAGTCATTATCATTTGCAAAATTTATATATTTTTTGACGCGCAAATGTAAGTAAAAAAACAAACGGTTTAGCGTAAGCTAAACGTATTGATTGTGAGTGATTTTAAGTATACAGAGAGAACGAGGTGCAATCCTGAGACCTCCGGGTTATGAATTTCAAAAGGAAAATCCATCTATTTGTAAATAACTATATATCAGTCATTTATATTTTTACAAATTTTAATCGTGTTCCAAAACGTGTTCAGTTTTGTGTTCACATATTAATATAAAATGATAATCACAATTTATTAAATTAATAACACAATTACTATAAAAAAGAAATCTAATTTTTTAAATATAACATCGGGCTATTTTAGATTAGTGGTATATAGAAATTTATAAACAATAATAACTGTTATGCTATTGAGAAGCTTTGTTGAGGTTGTCTATGAGTCACAACATAACTCAATAACAGAAGTAACAAGGTTTTAAAATGGTCATACTCTTGATAAGTATCCTCCAAAGATTTAATAAATAAAAACGGTAATCCAAAATAAAAATTTAAATTGGAAGAAATTAAAACATACCAATGAGAAAACTACTAGTACTACTTTTTGTTCTTCCAACTATTTCATTAGGACAAGTGACTATGGTGGAGGGATTAAAAAAGGAAATTGTAATTGAGGGCAATGTGCGGGATTTGAATGGTATGCCTTTAAATGACGCAACCCTTTTAGTTAAGGGCTTATCAGCTGTAATCAAAACAAATTTTGATGGAAATTTTGATTTGAAGGTAAATGAAGGCGCCGTACTCATTATTAGTTGTGCTGGATTTAAAACCAAAGAAATTACTGTAGGAAATGAGAATAAAATTAATATTACTCTGGAAGAAGAAGTTAAATCAAAAATTAAGAGACCATTAACTGTATCAGAGATTAGGAAGCAAAGACGTGAAGCTCGAAAGGAAAAACGCGATGCTCAAAGAGGAAAAAATGTAAATACCTTGGATTTGAAAGATGAAATGTTAAAAGCGGCAGGGAGATCTGTTAAGGGAGCCATTCGGAAAACCAGAAACAATTGATCAAAAACTATTTTTACTGATTTGAAAAAGGAATGATTAATCAAATTTGAATTTAATAATTGCAATCCGTCGATCGAATAATGCCAGAATCAGCAGCAAAAAATGGTACGCTGTATTGATGACTGAATTGAACATTCTTACACAGGCAATTCTGATAAGGTCATAACTGTATCATGTTAATGCAACAGCAGTTAACGCTAGCTTTTCTTCATTACTTCTTCTAAAAAATCTATGATTTATAAACAACTAAAAACAATATTTTAAAAAATAGTTTTTAGAATAAAACTAAAAATTCTTAGTAAATTAGAGGAATGAAACACCATAAATTACCCTACCTCTTTTTTTGTTTTGTATTACTTAACATTCCTGGTGTTTTTAACAACTCGCTTCACGCTCAGAACACTCCCGACAGCACGTCAATTTATTATCATGCCATTCTTCAAATTAACGATATTAACTTAACAGGCAAAGCTTTTGAGTTTTTTAATAAAAAGGCTGAACAATCATTAATGCAGGGCGATACTATTAAGGCTGCCTATCATTTTGAATTAATCGCCTTAGGGCAGTTTAAAATGGGGTTTACCCATGAAAGCGAATTAACCGCTGTGAAGGCCATGGGTTTGTTAGATGCTATTAAAGACCGCACTAAAACAGCAGAACCAAGAAAACGATTAACCAATCATCTTGGCATGGTTTACAGAAAAATTGAAGATTATGATAATGCCATTTGGTATTACAACCTAGCCCTTGAATTGAAAGATAATTTAGTTGATAAAATTGCGATCCTTACTAATATGGCCAATACCCATGCGGATTCAGATAACTATCAAGAAGCTGCTGCCGTTTTAATACCCCATTATGACAGTGTTTTAGCAATGAAAGAAACAGAGACCAAAGCCGTATACCTGGATAATTTGGGATACTTTCAGTCTAAAACAGGACATTCAAGTGCGCTCAATAACATGGAATTAGCCTTACAAATCAGATTATCATTAGAAGATATGGTGGCTCTTTTTTCAAGTTACAGGCATCTGTTCTTATTCTATTTAGATCAAAATGACAAAGCCAAAGCCATTACGTATTTTAATAAAATGAAGGCGCTGTCTGATCAGATTAACTCACCCATATTTGAATTGGAAACAATGGAATTAAAGATGAAATTAGAGGGTAATTCTGATTTCATGAGTTATGTTGCTTTAAAGAACGAGACCGAACGTAAAAAGCAACTTCAGGAGAATAATTATGCGGCCATTAAATACGATTTTCAAAAGAAAGAAAAAGAAGCCCAAAAACTGGAATTACAAATAAAAGACAGTCAGATAGAAGCCGAGCAGGAAAAGTTAAATAAAACTATTTATCAAAGTATAACCATCTTAGGGCTATTTCTAACGGTTTTTTTGTATGTCATTGTTAGAACTAAACACAGAAAAGACAAATTGCAACAGGTTTATAATACCGAGACACGTATTTCTAAAAAGGTACATGATGAGGTTGCCAATGATCTTTACCGTGTGATGACAAAAATACAAAAGACTGAAACGATCAAAGAGGCTATTTTAGATGATCTGGAGGAAGTATATAATAAAACCAGAGATATCTCTAAAGAGAGCAGTATTATTGATATACATGGCACTTATGAAGCACATTTGAGAGATTTGTTACAAAGTTATAAGAGTGATGCCGTCAATATTATTACCAAAGATTTGTCCAAAGTCAACTGGGAGGGTTTGGACCATGATAAAAAAATCACTTTGCACAGGGTGCTTCAGGAACTTATGACCAATATGCGTAAGCATAGCAAAGCAACGCTGGTAGTCTTAACATTCTCACAGAAAGGAAAAAAAATAATTATTGATTATAAAGACAATGGCATTGGGACTAACCTGATTAAAAATAGTGGTTTACACAATACGGAAAACCGTATGGAATCCATAAACGGAACAATTACCTTTGAAACAAAAGTTAATAATGGTTTTAAAGCCAGAGTATCACTTTAATTATGTTTAAAAAAGTTTTAGTTGCAGAAGATATGCAGGACATTACCAAGGGGGTGTATATATCGCTTTGTGAGCTGGGTATTGAAGAAATTAATCAGGTACAATATTGTGACGATGCCTATCTAAAAATTAAAAAAGGCATGGCAGATCAAGTGCCTTTTGAATTGTTAATTACTGACCTCTCTTTTAAATCGGACCATAGGGAACAAAAATTTTCTTCAGGAGAAGCTTTAATAAAAGCCTTAAAGCAGGAATATCCCGCCTTAAAAATAATTGTGTATTCTATTGAAGACCGCCTTCAAAAAGTGCGGAATTTAATAAATAATCATCATGTTGATGGCTATGTCTGTAAAAGCCGGAGAGGCCTAATAGAATTAACAAAAGCGGTAGGAAGTGTGCATCAGGACAAACTTTATCTGTCTCCTGAAGTATCGCAGGCATTGAACTCTAATAATCATATGGAAATAGATGATTATGATATTCAATTACTGGAGCATTTGTCCAACGGATTATCTCAGGAGGACATAAGTGATCTTTTTAAACAGAACGGCATTAAGCCTAGTAGTCTCAGTTCTATTGAAAAAAGATTAAATAAACTTCGCATAGATTTTAAATCTAATAATGCTATTCATTTGATAGCCACTGCAAAAGATCTAGGGCTTATTTAAAATATTAGCTATTTACGGAAAACAGTAAAAAAAATCAAAATAATCAGCTTACACTTGTAGTGCTATTAATTGATTCATAAGTTTTAGGGAAATTTATGATCGAACGCTGCATCCAATAGATGCAGCGTTTTTTTTTACAAGATATTATCTTGACCAGATGAAGCTGCTTTTCATTGATACTCATGCCAACAAGTGGCAACTCTTAAATCAATCATATTTTAAAGACACCTTTACTTTTTCTACAATAGTCTTTTTCTTTTAATCCACTTCATAGACCCAGCTGTCTTTAAACAGTGTCTTATCTAAGGTATTATTCATATAGTTATGCGCTTCTTCACTCGTTTTAAAGTAAGCCACACTGATGTAGTCTAAGTTTTTTTCTGATACTCTGATCACCTGCACTTTAATGCCATTATCCGTTAAAAGACGCACCATCCTATCTAAATTATTTTTATATTCAAAGGCATAAACGATCACATGATAGCCTTTTTTCACGCCATCTGGCCTGGTGTTTGAAGATTTTGCATTTAAAGCGGCTCCCGCATTTTTCTTGATCATATCTGCTTCATAGGCGTCTTTAGCCAACTCTGTAGAGGTCACGGTAACCGGTTTTTTGACATCTAAAGAGAAATCAGGCAGTTCTGCAGGGATGGTATCCTTAACTGTAACTTTAATACTCTCTGCTGGCTTCGCAGGTGGCTCTAAGGTTTCTCCAATTTCGATTTTCTTAGATTGTGCTTTTCTTCCAAAGCCATAGCTCACACCCATATTAAATTGATAATGATTGTCCACTTGTGCCAGACCATCTCTGTTTATTTTTCCAATAGCCTGTAGACTGATACCCACTTTTTCTGAAACCCAGTATCTAAACCCTCCTGTTCCATTAATAGACGCTGCGGCCTTGCCTTGTAAGGTCTGGATGCCTGCACCTAAACCAACATATAGGTCTATATTTTTATTGTTGAAAATAAGATCATCTACAAACAAATTGGCAAAGACGTCCGTACTAAAATAGGGCTCTACAGCAGATATATTATCCAGTTTTAATTGATTAGTAGATAAACTTAATGCTATAGACCAGTTTTTATGAATTCTTTGCTCGGCAGTTAAAAAGAAAGGCGTATTAAAATCCAATTGATTACCATCAAAAGGCGCAAGTTTATTATTACTATTATCTATCATGTTGATCCCAAAGGTCAGACTAAAATATTTATTGTCTACCTCTGTTGCATTGTCTGTGTTTTGGGCCATGCCAGATAGCGTAACTAGTAGTAATAATGAGGGTACTACCTTATAAAATTGCATAATGTTCTTCATTTTATACTTTTTGTGGTTTTCAATGGATTGGTTACTGTGTTCGATAAATAGCTGATAAAAAGGGACGTATATAAACTAAAGCCTTTTTTTGTCAGTATTTACTTCATGTGTCAAATATATTTTATTTATTTTTTAAAATGCGTTTCCACCAAGGTTTTTTTAGATCTTCCTTGCCATAGCCATAGCCATAGCCATAGCCATAGCCATAGCCTCCTTTTTGAATATTAACATCATTAAGCACCACTGCCATATGGGGCAGGCGTTTTTCTGAAAACATTTTTTCAGGTATTTCCAGTAATCTTTTATCTAATACTTCGGCACGAATGATGTATAGACATAGATCGGCAAAATGACTGAGCAATAAGGTGTCTGTTACCATTTTGATAGGCGCCGTATCCACGATCACAAAGTCGTAGTGGGCTTTTCCATAGGCCATGATCTCATCAAAACGTCCATTCATTAATAATTCTGAAGGATTTGGCGGTACCACACCTGATGCTAAAACGTCAAAATTCCCCTCTGGATAGGAGGTAATCACTTGGTTAATCTCAATCGTGTCATCCGCTAAATAATGGGTGAGTCCCTTATTAATTTTAATGCCCATATATTCATTAAATTTTGGTTTTCTAACATCTGCCCCGATCAGTAGCACTTTTTTAGAAGATAAGGCCAATACTCTGGCCAGATTTAAGGAGATGAATGTTTTACCCTCTGCACCCAGAGTTGATGTTATAAACAGGGTTTGAGACCCGTTCTTAGCACCCGAAAGCATAAAATAAATGTTGGTACGAAGCATGCGGAAGGCTTCTGCAATATTATCTACGTCATTGTCATTGACCACTATTTTATTCTCTGATCTTGAATGCGGTATCTCACCAATAATAGGGGATTTCACCACCGCTTCAATATCTTTGCTGGTATGTACCTTATTATCAAATAAAAACCGGATATAGAGGATCATAAATGGTAGGAGTCCTCCCAGCATCAGGGCCACTAAATATACAATGGATCTTTTCGGACTTACTGGAATATTACTGCTGTCGGCTCTGTCAATCACTTTCGCATTCGGTACCGTGATGGCCAGGGCAATAGAATTCTCCTCACGCTTTTGCAATAAGTAAAGATATAAGGTTTCTATAATTTGTTGCTGACGCTGAATATCGCGGTACTCGCGTTCCTGTCTGGGCACTGAGGTGATCTTGGAGCTCATTTTCTGCTCTTCCTTCAGGGCATCTCTTAAAGAGATCTGCAGGGAGGACTTCAAATTCACCAGACCCGCAGAAATACTGCGTCGCAGTTGGCTTAACTGGTCATCCAGGTTTTTGATTAAAGGATGTTCTGATTTTGAGCCTTTTAAAATGCGGCTGCGTTCCAGCAGCAGTTCATTATAACGTTGCGTGTTGGCATTGACTGCCCCGTCATTGAAACCTAAATTGGCAGGAATGAGTTCATTGGTATTGTTGGCCACATACTCCATCACATAGTTGGCGAGTTTGATCTGGGTATTTAAATTTAAAATGGTCTTTTCCAGTTCCGAATTGGTTTCCAGGGCTATCGTGGCATCAGAAGTAATGTCGGTTAATTTATTGCTAGTTTTAAACTGTTGAATCCCTTTATCTGCATTAAACAGATCTTCTTCAATTACCCGCATCCGTTCATTAATAAAGGTATTGGTGTTTTTACCTATCACACTTTTATCTTCAACGGCATCTTCATTATACTGCCTTACCAGTTCATTGAGCAGATCTTCCCCTTTTTGTTTGATGGCGGTATTGGTACTCAACTCGATCAAGCCAGTATTTTTATACTTTAAGTCCACCTTTATGGCGTTACTTAATTGTTTGGCAACGGCTTTTACGGGTTGAATTTTTACAATGGTTATATCACCACTTTTAATGGCTTCAGTGCCGGTTGAAATTACAGAGATCATTCCAAAATCCGTTGGAATTAGTTCCTCAAAGCTATGCTGGCCAACCTGTGCACCATTAGCATTTTTTAATACAAACTGAGTGGCAGACAGGGCATGAATGCTAAAAAGTGTATCCACATTTTTAAAGAGGGAGTCATTTGTCACAAAAGGAATATTAACACGAACTGTATTTTCATAAACCTCTTGTTCACGCACCCTGCCTTTTTTAAAATAGCTGATATTGATCCCTAAGGTCCGTACCGCACGTTCCATCAAGCTGCGCGACTTCAGCAGACCGATCTCTGTTTCTACCTTCTTCTTTGGGCTGCCAAAAAGTCCCAGATCTTCAAAGGATGACAACTCTGAAGACATGCCGTTAGATTCATCTTCAATTAAAATGGTGGTGGCCACGGTATACTGCTGGGGCGTGTATCTGAGATACACGTAAGCCGCTACCAAAGCTACCAAAATGCCCAAAAGAAACCACTTCCAGTGGTATACATATTTTTCAAATAATTCGCGATAATTCACGGGTTTGTCCTCATCAATCAATACATAATTTAAGGGGTTTTCATTTTGCATAATGAGCTATTTTTAAAGGGAAAATAAGGTGATCAAGGAAATTAATATGCCAAGTGAGGATAGCAGCACACTGGTTCCTGTGCCCACTGCTGCCGAATTGACCTTGGTTTTGTTGGGCTCCACATAAAGGACATCATTCTGTGCCAGATAATAATAGGGGGAATTAAACAGGGCTTTATTGGTTAGATCAATGGTCACAAAGTCGCGTGCGCCATTTTTCTCTCTGATCAGCAGCACCGTGTTTCTTTTGGCCTGAATGGTTAAATCGCCGGCCAGACCCAGGGCTTCTACCAGGGTAATACGTTCGTTAGGTATGGCAAAAGTGCCAGGTGATTTTACTTCACCCATTACCGTGATTTTAAAATTGGTGAGCCTCACATTCACTATGGGAGCCACCAGATAAGTGGTCAGAGCCTGTGTGATTTGGTCCCCAATTTGTTGCGTGGTCAACCCCGCTACCTTTAGTTTTCCCAGTACCGGAAAATTGATGTTGCCTTCACCATCCACCAAATAAGGTAAGAGCCTGGGATTACCTAATGTTGAAGGCGTTTCATACAGATTAAAAATTTCTGCTGATAATGGGTCGCTGGCAGAAACCTGTATGGTTATTAGATCACCAAGTTGTATCTGGGGCTGAAAGTTGGCCAGGGTGTCCTGAACTTTGATGGCCTCCGATTCCTGAAAATAGACAATCTTTTTACTGGACATACAGCCTGTTAAGAATAGGGCGGAGGCGAGGATCAACAGGTAATTACTTTTCTTAATACTCATGATTTTTAAACTATAATGGTGCTCGTGTTTCAATTGATATGAATTTTTATGTTTTTGATTTTTTGATTTTTTAAGGTGATTTTTTTCTTAAGAATGTAAAATATAAAAACGCCTGCAATAAACAGTCCTAATAATAAGGCCACCATAATAAAGCTATTCCAAATGGACGACAGTCGGATAATCACAATGACGATGATGTAATTTAAAAGACCTAATAACATGGTGGCTTGAAAATGAGAGATCCCGGCATCGATCAATATATGATGCATATGATTCCGATCCGGGTAAAAGGGGCTTTTTTTATTAAGCAAACGCACATTTATCACCCGTAACATATCAAATAGCGGGATCCATAAAATGGCGGCAATCACAATCAATTTATTTTCGGGTTGAAATGAAAAGTGATTAAAAATGGCATCATCCATGGCCAGAAATTTTAAGGTACAAAGCCCTATACAAAAGCCAATAATGAGAGACCCCGTATCGCCCATAAATATTTTTTTTGTTGAAGAGAAATTATAATTCAGGTAGGCCAGTAAGATACCTATAAGACTTAGGCACAACAAAAAATAAAAGTGTAAATCGGTGGCAAAAAATATCAGACCATAGATACTAAAAATAATGATCGCCACAATAGCCGCCAGCCCGTCAATACCATCAATTAAATTATAGGCATTGATAATGGTGAGCATCATGAGTATAATGGCTATGTAAGTGAGCACTACAGGTACTTCGTGCAGGCCTAAAAAACCATGGAAGGTAGGTATCTGCATAGTGCTGGAAAACAGCATCAAAAGAATGGCGCATGTTTCCATGAGTATTTTAGCTCTTGGGGTAGCCAGGACCAGATCGTCTTTTAAGCCAATGATAAACAAGAGTGTGATAGCTGCAATGATATTTAAACTTATTTGGTCTGAATCAAAGTGTTTGATAAAAAACAAGGTCATGATCAGGGTAATAAAAAAAGAAATGCCTGCCATGGTAGGAATGGCGGTACTATGAGAGCTTCTTTCATCCGGATTATCATGTAATTGCCGCATGTGTATCACCCAGCTTATTTTTGGTATGATAAAATACACCAGTAAAAATGAATTGATGACTGCCAGTATACTGGCCAGCGTTAAGTTTGACATCATTTCGTTTAGCATTTTTTTCTCATTTATTAGGTTTTTATACCAATGACATTTTCAAATAAACTGTTTTATTTTTGAGGTATTCTTCCTTAAAACTGACAGTAAACCGCCTACTTTATTAGAAGTTACCGCACGATAATCTTCTTTTGATTTTTGTATTATATTTTTAACAGAGCGATTGCTCATCCCCCCAACGCGCATTTTGGTTATTACTTGTGGTAAATATAAAAATTTAAGAGTATGCTCTTTGAGTATGCGTAACATAAAATCATAATCTGCTGCTATTTTATACGATGTATCAAAATTACCATATTTTTCATAAACTCCACGTTTTAAAAACAGGGTAGGGTGCGCAGGCATCCAGCCTTGTTTTAATAATTTAGGATGAAAGGACCGGCTTTTCCAGTAACGGATGACCTGATTTGTATTTGAATGCGCTACATACTGCAAATCACCATACACACCATCCAGAGCTTTATTTTGAAAGGCTTGGGCAATTTCAGATAAAATAGTGTTTGATGCCAGCACATCATCAGAATGTACAAAGCCAATAACAGCGCCCGTTGCCTGAGCAATCCCTTTATTTAAAGCATCGTAAATACCTAAATCGGGTTCTGATGTGATTTTAAAGGCAACATGTGGATAGTTTAATTGGTATTGCTTTACAATCTCTAAGGTGTCATCACTGGAATTACCATCTACAATCACATATTCAATAGCCTGATAGCTTTGTTGCACTAAGGATGCCATGCAACTGGCAATAGTGGCTTGACTGTTATACGTAGCTGTGATGATGGATAGTTTCATGTTCAATTAATCTTGGTTATATCATACCCATATTCGTTTTTAAAATATGTGATTAAGGATGCGCGATTTCTCCCTACTTTTTTATACGCTTCATAAATTTTTGCATCAACCAAAAACCGGTACCAGCCACATTGCAATACGTTCCAGATAAAACCTCTTTTTCCTTCTAAAAAACCACCTTGAAAAACATATCTTACTATAAAAAACAAAAAAGGCCTTATAAAAAGAGGCAATTTCAAATAACGTTTTTTAAACCATCGGCGACGTTCTTCGCCATTACCAAAAAGGTTTGCTTTTACACCTGCCGAATTGGTAAAATTGTAAATTGAATTTAAAATATCAATGGCTTCCCGGGTGGCATAGCCATTATGTTTCTGTGTCCACCAGGTTAAATTATTTAAATTATGGTCTATAAGATCACCTTGCAGTTTTATGGTTTCACCCCGTTTAATTTTCATGCGTTCATCCATCCAACGCTGTTCACAGAATGCATCACCATGCCGCCAAATCTTCAAATGCCAGATAGGGTACATTCCCGCTTTTTTTAATGGCTTGTCAAAAAAATACATGAGGCGCTTTACAAATACTCCATTTATATTTTTCTGTAAAAGTGGTAACTTATGTTGAAGCTCTTGTTGCAAATGAACATTTATATATTCATCAGCATCTAAGCGCAATACCCAATCTGTATCAATATTAGTATTTTTTAAGCCCCAGTTAAATTGGGTTGCATAATTAATCCATTTATTTTGATAAAAGCGAGCCTCATATTTTAAAGCTATGGCTTCTGTGCCATCGGTTGAAAAGGAATCAACGACTACAATATCTTTACAGACATCTTTTAAAGAATCTAAACAACGTTCTAAATGAATTTCTTCATTATAGGTTAAAATAATAGCAGTAAGGGAGGGCTTCCTATTCATTAATTATTCTTTTTTTTATAAATTTTGCTGGGTTACCACCAACAATGGTCCAGGGTTCCACATCTTTAAAAACTGCTGCTCGCGCACCAATTACAGCACCTTGACCAACATTGACACCCATACCTATAAAGACATCGGCTCCAATCCATGATTGATCTGCAATAATTATAGGAGCAGTAACCAACGGGTTATGAGATTTTGTAATATCATGTGAAGCCGTACACAAATAGGTTTTTTGAGATACGGTCGTATTTGCTCCTATAGATACTTTATCCACGTTGTAACAATCAACTTCAGGAGCTAAACAACTATAAGCATGCATTTCTAAATGCCAGGGTGCATAAATACGAACAGAAGAATAGACATGTGCCGATTTATGGACTTTTGCCCCAAAGCACCTCAATAAAAACAACTTCCAAGATCGTCCAACACTTCTTGGCAAAGGTCTTGCCAATAAAAACCATATAATTGTCCAGAAAAAACGTGCGAGTTGGTTTTTTTTACTCAATGCATTTTTATATTTTGATAAATCTATCTTGTTATGATTCATTCAACTTTAATTTTTGAATTAATAACCATTGAATGCCATAAATAAGGAAACCTACCACAACCTTTAAATGCAAGGATTTCAAAATTATATTCCTTTAGAAGTTTAGATAAGGTATTAAAAGACCAAAATTTTATGTGACCACCATCCCATAACACTGTTAAATGCCTATCCCAAGCATCAAAAACTGATAAAGCCAAATTTTTTAAAAAACCATGATAAGGAGTTGAAATAATTAAATTACCTCCAGATGATTTTTCAAGAATTGATTTGCAAAATGCAATGTATTTTCGGGGGTCGTATAAATGCTCAATTACTTCAGTTGAAATAATGGTTTTAAATTGAATATGTTGAAGTTGTATTGGTAACTCATCCTTTGCCAAGTCTTGAACAAAAAAATGTTGAGGATTTTTCTTATTTGCAATTTCTATTCCGGAAATCGATGCGTCGGTGCCAAAAACATTATATCCTTTACTAATTAAATAATTTGCAAATGCTCCATTACCACAACCAACATCTAAAATTGGAGATCCGTCGGTTGGTAACATTTTAATTATAGGGGTCATAAATACTCCATGGGCATTTGTAAAATCATCATCATTCCAGTTGTAATCTTTATATTCTGACATATTATTTAAATTAAATTAACAAATTCAGGTTTCTCGCCTTTTTTTAATAGCCATTGGTATAATTGTATCATCTGGCTTGCTACAAATTCCATATTATATTTTTCTTCAATTAATTTTCTACCGTTCTTACCCATTGTTTCCATTTCAATTTTTGGTGTTTGCATCGCATTTAATAAGGCATTTATTAAAGGTTCAACACCGAAATCGATCCACCAACCAGCATGGCAAGTATTAAGTTCTTCCCAAGGTGTTCCTTTAGATGCAATGACAGGAATTTCTCTAATTAATGCTTCCGACACTACCATACCAAAATTTTCAGATTTGCTTGGTAATACTAAATAGTTCAAGTTTTGCAATGCAATTTCTTTTTCATCGCCCGATAAAAAGCCAGTAAAACGGATGTTTTTAATTTCTAATTTATTGGCTAATTGGATTAAACTCTTTTTATAAACAGGGTCTCCATCGCCAATTAATACCAATTCCCATCCTGGGTGATTTTTTCCTGATTTAGCCCAAGCTTCCAATAGCACCTCAAGATTTTTAATAGTGGCAAACCTGCCTACGAAACCTACCTGCTTTTTTTTTGCTGTTAAATGTGTAAATTTCATTGGTGTTTTAACATCTATGGCATTGGGTATGATTGCTATCGGATTATTAAATCCAAATGCCCTAATAAATTCCATTTCCTGTTTGCAGGTGGCATGAATTACTGCTGCCCTTTGTAAATCTTTACGCTGGTAGAGTGGCAATGCAATTTTTTTTAACCACGATGATGTTTTAATGGCTTCTGGATATAACATTCCGTGAGGTGAAATAAGATAGGGAATGTTGTTTTTACGTCCAAAAACCGCTGATGCATGAGTTGTAAATTGCCATAGTCCGTTGGCATGGATGATATCCAAATCTTTGAATTGCTGCAGTTCTTTTTTGAAATTCAGTGAATAGCCATATCTGTTTTCAAACGGGCTTTTTACTCCTAGAATGTAATCTTCAGTTAAAATAAGGGAATCAATATTTTCCGGTTTAAAGGTTAAAACATTTACATTTTCGCCTTGCTGCCTTAACCCAGCTATCAGGTTATATAAACAGGCAGTTGGGCCGCCGGAGCTGATTCCCATCCCGGAAATGGTGTGTAATATTTTCATTTTAAATTAAGCCTTATTTAATATGCTCATTAGTTGTGCAGCGCCTAATTCAGGAGTAATACTTTCCGCAAGTTTTAGGCTGTTTTGGGAAAAACGAATTAATTGTTTCGTATCCAGCATAATAAAACTTTCCAATGCATTTTTAATACTTGTAACATTGGGTTTCACCTGATAACCATTAAAACCATTGATTACAAAATGGGGCGTTGCACCACATACATCAGTAGCTATTATAGGCAAACCTGCTGCTGCAGCTTCATGAATAACCAAAGCCCATGGCTCAAAAACTGATGGTAGTATAAAACAACCGGACTGCTGAATCTCTTTTATCAATTGTGTTTGCGGCATGAAATTCTTTACAATAACACTCTCTTCGTTTTGATAGTGCGTTTTTAAAGGACCATCGCCAACTAATGTTAGAGTCCAGCCTTTTTTGTCGGATATTTGTTGCCAAGCATCCATTAATAAATGAAGTCCTTTGACCGGAACAAACCGACCAATAAAAAGGAAGTTTTTAGGATAATCTGATGTTTTTTGTTCGAATGAAACATTTTGAAAAAGTTTTATATCACAACTTAATGAGTTGTATATGATTTGATTTTTTTCAAATCTCAGTTTCCGGGCATATTCGTATTGATAAATTCCAGCTACCCAAATATGCGAAAATGCCTTTTTCAAATGCCACGGGCTTATCAGGCAATTAAGTTTTTGTTTCCAGTTGTTTCTCCATTGGGTGTCAGAATATGAAACTACAGGAATATTAAGTGTTTTATTGATTTTTTTCGCAACTCCAACAAAATCTTTTATAAACCATCCTGCAACTACAATCAGTTTTGGATTAATTTCAAGAATTTTTCTATAAAGTTGTATAACATTATAATTACTTGGTTCATAGGTAATGAGCCCTTTTGAATTATTTGGTATGAATGAAAAATTTTTACTTATGCTGAATGAATGTATTTCTACATTATATTGTTTAATTATTGCATTTATTAATGCAATTTGATGTGGCATATAGCTTGCAACTAAAAAAACAATTTTCATTATATTGTAGTAATATTTGAATTGATTTTAATATCCTTCTCTTCTTCATCTAAAACTCTGTAAACATTTGTTTTCTTGAGCTTTGCTGGTGTTCCGGCAATCAGCGAATATTCCTGAATATCATATTTCTGGTTACATAGACTGCCGCCGGCAATAATACAGAAATCGGGGGTTTCTGTTCCCTTCATGATGTTGGACCGGTTACCAATCCAATTATTGTTTCCTATTTTAACAGATGCATTTAAACCTGCAAATTCCCCGGTTATTTTATTTCTGATATAATGAAATGTAGTATCAATAATTTGACATTCCCATGCAATTCTGCAGTCATTTCCAATTTCAATTTTTTCGTAACAAATTATTTTGGTTTGATTGCTGATCCTGACATTATTACCAATTTCAAATGTAGCTCCATTTTCAACACGTATAGTTACGCCAATTCCAAAATGAGCGCCGCCATTAAAAATCAAGGTTCCACGTATTTTAAGTAAAGTATTAAAATCTTTAGCAACTGCAGTGTCTTCTCCAAAATAGCCAAAACGAATCATACTAAATTTAACCGGCCCATTTATTTTAATTTTTCCGCTTAAATCGAACAAATGAACTTTTCGAGTTAAAATAATTGGAAGACGAATAGCTTGATTAAGTGGTAGCATATAGAAATTTAGGAATAAGGTTTTTAATATTCCTATCCTTAAAAACCGCCTTAATTCATTTATTTTAATCCACATAGAAATTTAGATATGCAATATTCTAACTAATTTTAAAAAAACACGATTAAACCAAGTTACTCTAGGAATATAACCTATATTCTTTCTCTCATTTTTTCCCAATTGGCCGTTATTATCACCAAGTGAGTCACCGTATTTTAAAAATTCGGATGTGTATAAATTTTTAAACCCAAATTTTGCTTCTTTTATAGTAGCCATGCGGTAAAAAAGATCCATATCACCAGCAATTTTAAAATTTTTAAAATCCAAACCTCCTGAGTTTTCATATAATTTTTTTCGATAAATAACACTGGGTTGGCTAAATGGGAAAAATCCTTTTTTTAGAAAACACTTTAAATATTTTGTGCTTCGTACCTGCACTTTTCTATTTTCTTTAACGTAATTAAAAATTCCATTAGAACTGGCGAAGTCCAGATTATTTCGTTCTGTCCACAAACAAAATTTTTCGTATTCCCGTGGATATATAATATCGTCGCAATTAATCCAGCAAATGTATTCACCTATTGCCTGTTTAAAACCCATGTCAATTGCTCCATACATGCCAGATTTTTCTGTTTGATGTAATAACTGTAGTGAGGGATATTCCTGAATAATTTCTAACGTTCCGTCAGTAGAACCGCCATCAACAATGATATGCTCAAAGGGAAATGAAAGCTGCCTGACACACTCGATATTTTTACGAATAAATTGAGCACCATTGAATACGGGAGTAATTATGCTAATCATTTATTTTTTTTATTCTTTCTAGAATTATGCTCTCTTTGCGCAATAACATAATAAAAAATACTATAGCCATGGCTAACATAGGTTTTTGGGAAAATGGGCTAAATAATATATTCCAGCCTAAAGAAAAAATACCTAGTAGTACATATGCTAAATATTTTGGGTAAGAGAATAACCTTTTTCTAATAAATTTCAGAAGGATACCAAATAAAATATAAAACCAAAATACTGCACCCATAACCCCATTAAATACCCATGCAGACCATAAATGAGAGTGTGATGGTATTTGAATATCATCCCCACGAGTAAAATTCCAATTTATACTAAAATCATCTTGACCTGTTAAAACTGCAGCCGA
The DNA here is from genome assembly GCF_044003965.1 of Gaetbulibacter aquiaggeris. Taxonomy (NCBI): domain Bacteria; kingdom Pseudomonadati; phylum Bacteroidota; class Flavobacteriia; order Flavobacteriales; family Flavobacteriaceae; genus Gaetbulibacter; species Gaetbulibacter aquiaggeris. Next base: position 125,412 of record NZ_JBAWKC010000004.1, on the reverse strand, counting down.
ATAACCATATTTATTTTTATCTTTAGCGTAGGACCCATGTCCCAATATTGGGGCATCTTTTATTGCCAAAACTGCAGAAACGAATTCTCCTCGACCTGAAAGTAATCCGATTTTAGAAATAGCTTGCATTTTGTATTTTTGAAGTTCATCATCTCCCATATACCCTTTAGTCACACCATACTCATAAATATTTTTCCCTGCGAAAACCAGAACTGATGCAAATAAAATAAACTTTGGAATTTTTCTACCTAATCGTTCTTGCCATAAAAAACCATTCCAGGGTAATTCTTTGGTAATCTTTAAAATATAGAACAATGTGAGCGAAGCAATAAAAAAAATAAGAAAGGTACTTCTTGAGCCTTCTAGCAAGGTAATGAAGGAAAATACAAATAATACCAAGGTTACCAAGTACGGATATTTCTTAAAATAACTTATTGCAAAAGCCCCTGAAATAAAACTACTTATTATCCATATTATAATTTTATTATAATACCCTAAAGAGGATATAGATTCCATTCCCTTCCGAGCTATTTGTTCCTGGTAAAATGCATCCAAACCAAATCCTGCACTTACTGTAAACGATATTGCATAACCCCAAAGAAAAGGTTCCATTAATCTAAAATTGTTTTTTAATAACCAATAAGCAAATACCAAACATGCAAAAAAAGGAATAATTCCGAAAACCCCCTTCAAAGAATCAATCTGTTCTGTATCATTATAAAAATCTGAAATAATTGCCGAAAACATCCAAAGCAGCAATAAAATAATAACATTACGAAAATGTTTATCAGCAAACATCCTCTTTTTCCCAAAAATAAAAGGCAAAAACAGAATAGCTATTGCGTCACTGATAGCAAAAATACCAACAATGCGAATTGTAATGGTTGCTCCAAGTCCAAAAATAAAAGCCAGGATTTGTTTGTTAGTAAATTTCATTTATTTAAATAATAATTCAAATTATTTAATCCATATTCCTTTAGCCTTATTGCGCACAATAAGATTAACTTGCTTCATCGTGTAAATTGAAATAATAAAATAAAAAAACGAGGCTGATAAAATTACTCCTATAATACCCCATTTATTTCCTAAAAATATTGCCAATGGAATATGAAAAATAGTCGCTATAGAATAGGATAGTAGCTGTATTTTAATCTTTCCAATTCCATTCAAAATCTGTGTATAAAGAGCTACAACAATTAATAATATTATATAAAAACCAACTACAATTGTTACATGTAAAGGTATTATTATTGTATCACCTATCCAGAGCTGATATATGTATTTGGAAAACAAAACCAAAATAATAACTCCAAACACTGCTAAATAGGAAATATTTTTTAAATTTTTTAATGTTGTCTTCATCCATAAATAATCCTTCTTAGTGTATGCCTCAGTAAATGCCGACCAAAATGGACCTAAAATAATTGAGAAGCCCATAAGAGCAATACTTAAATACTTATAGGCAATATTAAAAATAGTTACATCTTCAGGTGAACCAGTTTGCGTTATTATTAAATTGTTGGTTTGATAAATAATAATAACGGCAATTTGAATAAAGAAAAAATTGAAACCAAGTTTCATAATATCTTTTGCATGAGAAAATTTTACATATTTTAATGAAGGAGCAAAATATTTATAACTTTTGGAATAAAATATGAGTGATGAAACCATTAACATTATAATTGGGGCAGAACCTAAACCTAAGCCTAAATAAATAAGGGAGCCTTTTGTTGTTTTTGTTAAAATAAAGATTGTTACTAAAGCAATTAACTGCCCCAACATGTCAAAAAATGCTGCTTTTGCAGGTTTTTGGTCGGCAATTATTATCGTATTAATTGTTTTTAAAACAATTTGTAAACAGAAAAAACTAAAAACTATTAAAGCAAGAGTCGATAACTCTTGTGCTAATTCAGTTGGTGCGTTTAATATAATACTCCAGTCCACAAAAAAGTTAACCATAAAAAACAATAACCAAACGCTTAAAAAAATTAAAGCTAAAACTGCGTAGGTTGTACTAACATAAATCCTCGCCTTTTCAAAATCACCTTTTGCTTTTGCTTCTGCAAACCGATTTCGTAGACCATGTCCAAAACCAATGTCAAAAAAACTAAACCAAGCAACAATGGAGCTTAATGTTAACCAAATACCATATTGGGATGGATTTACATAGTTTATGGTAAGCGGTACCAGTGCCAGGTTAATAACAATACTTATTCCTTTTATAAAAAATGAAGCAGCAATATTTTTTTTAGCCTCCAGCGTGCGTTGGTGTCCTTTATTAAAGAAATTAAATACTATTTCTTGATATTGCTTTACCAGTTCTTTAATGCTTTTCATTAAAGTATCTATTTTTTTTTATAACATCTTTAAAGTTCTGCAAAAACCAATTATAAGTCAATTTAAATCCTTTTAGTAAGTTAATCTCTTCTTTCCTAGCTAAAAACATATTGTTTAGATATCAAATAATTTAAATTTTGATTCATCATGTTTTGCATTAGCCCAAGCAATATAAATCTTATTAATAACTGCTATGAGCTAATCAAGTTTTAGTTGATAACAGCTCTTGGTTTTATAGCGGTTAGGCTTCTATATTTTAAACTTGTTATAAGCAAATATTAAAATGTGTGTTTTAATATTTCAATTTTTTCTGCACCTTTTAAGCGCTCATTTACAAATTGAATGTCCCTAATATATATTGTATTTTGAGTTCCAAAACCTTCCATTTTTATAATTTCCCTATTAAATGGTTCATATAAATATGGGATAAAACCATTTGCCAATAATGTTTTATGTATTTCTAGTTCGTCATAGCCATATCTCTTGCCTGAGCCATTCAACTCTATAATTATTGCTTTTAGACTATGATTATTTAAAGTTTTTAAAGCTCCTTTAATAACTTCCGTTTCGAATCCTTCAACGTCAATTTTCATTAAAGAAGGTGTTATATTGTTACTTAAAAGTTCATCCAATGTTTCAACATTAACTTCAATAATATCCTTATCAGAAGCGGTAGCAACATGATTAGTTGTGTCAAGAGATTTTGTAAATGCTACATTTTCCTTCTTAGAGCCCAAGGCAATGTTTTTGGCAATCACATTATTCTGTGCATTATTTATTGAGATATTATTCAAGAGTTTTGAAAACGTGGAAGGAACAGGTTCAATGGAAATTGTTTTAGAACCTACATGTACTGCTCCTAAAATTGTATAGCTTCCAATATTTGCTCCAATATCTACGAATAAATCATCTGGTCTTAAAAAATGTAAAACAAATGCCATGTCATTAAATTCATGTAGGCCGCAATATAAATTTCCCGTTGCTCCAGTCATTCCCTTTTCTATTATCAGTTTGCTTTTTGTTGTGTACTGATAAAGGATGGGATATGGATTTAATCGGGTATTAATCTGCCATTTAAAAAAACGAATGATAGTACCTAACTTATTATTCCCATTTAATGGATGATTGGCAATAAATTTAAGCGTACTATATAAGCTCATTTGTGTTTGTTATTTTTCGTTAATATTATTTGTTTTTTTTCAAAAACCACTCATACGTACTCTCAATCCCTTGCTGTAAATCAATGGTATGTTTCCAACCCAAGTTATTTAGCTTAGACACCTCCAACAATTTACGCGGGGTACCATCTGGTTTTGTGCTATCCCAATGGATTGTGCCTTGATGCCCCACCACTTTTTGTATGGTTTCTGCCAATTGTTTGATGGTCACATCAGTACCTGTCCCTACATTGTATAAGTGTTCAGGTAATCTGTTTTCTATGGCAAATACCACGGCTTTTGCGAGGTCATCCACATGTAAAAACTCCCGCATGGGTGTGCCGGTTCCCCATAGTTTTAGTGTGACGCAGTGATTCGGTGATTCGGTGATGCCGTATTTTTTAAGAATTGCTATTATTTCTTCTTCATTCGCCTTTCCATTAATACCTTCGATAGGTCTTTTGTTTAAATCTGCACGAATGTCTGCAAAATTATTATCTTCTAAACACTTCGCTAAATGAAATTTTCTGATCATAGCGGGCAATACGTGCGATGATTTTAAATCAAAATTATCATTGGGTCCGTATAAGTTAGTAGGCATGAGACTTACAAAGTCTTTTTTATATTGGTTCCGTATGGCTTCACATAACTTAACACCGGTAATTTTAGCAATAGCGTAGCCTTCGTTGGTAGGTTCCAGTGGGCCGGTTAATAGGTATTCCTCTTTTAAAGGCTGTGGGGCGAGCTTTGGGTAAATACAGGAGCTTCCTAAAAACACAAATTTTTCAACACCCAACTCATGAGCCGCTTGTATGAGATTGTTTTGTATCTGCAAATTTTCCATTAAAAAACCATACTGGTCCTTACTGTTAGCCATTATACCGCCTACTTTGGCTGCCGCATCCACAATAGCTAACGGTTTCTCCCTTTTAATAAAATCATGAACGGCTTTCTGGTCTCTTAGATCCAGCTCCTTACTGGTTCTCCCAATCAAATTGGTGTAGCCTTTCGCCTCATGTGCTCGCCAGACTGCCGAGCCTACCATGCCATGGTGGCCGGCGATGTATATTTTATCGTTTTTTTGCATTTTGTTAACTTTTCCGTTAGGTATCAGAAGTTTGCCACGTTCGCCTTTGGCTTCCTCGCAAAGTCTTGTTTTAAATGGTGCCTGAATTCCTTGTTACTATCATGTTTCGGAGCTACGAATTTGCGAGCGTAGCGAAGCAATCTCATGAGGCTTCCTAAAAAATCACTCAAAATAGCGAAGCAATCTCATGAAGCTTTTACAATGTTTCAAAAAGATCTTTCCAATCAGGGTTTAACGATTCAATTAAAAGTATCTTTTTAGCTCTGGAACCTGCTTTTATTTGTTTTTCTCTTTCTCTTGCTGTTATGATACTGTCAAACGTCTCGAAATAAACTAACTTATCTAAATTATAACGCGCTGAAAATGAGTTTTTATACTTTCTTGTTTTATGGCTTTTGATACGATGTTTTAATTCACTTGTTACTCCGGCGTATAACACGCCGTCCCGTTTATTGGTTATTAAATAAATCCATGCTGTCATTTTAATTGCCAACGCGCCAGCTGGCCCCATCGCTAAAAATGTCTACTAGACATTTTCTTAACGCTCGGTCCTACTCAAAATAATTCATTGTTTTATAATCACCATCTTTTAAGTAACGCTCTTTTTTCATAAGCTGGATATCACTTTCCATCATGTCTTTTACTAGATCTGACAATTCATATTGACATTTCCAACCTAATTTGGTATTCGCCTTTGTGGCGTCTCCAATTAACAGGTCTACTTCTGTAGGTCTGAAATATTTGGGGTCTACCGCCAATACTTCTTTACCAATTGGCAACTGATACTCTGGATCTATACAGGTTTTGACATAGGCTTTTTCATCGCTTCCTTTGCCTTTAAATTCAAGTTCAATACCTACTTCTGCAAAACTCATGCGCACAAAATCTCTAACTCTGGTTGTTTTACCAGTGGCTATGACCCAGTCTTCGGCTTCATCGACCTGGAGAATCATCCACATCATGCGCACATAATCTTTAGCATGGCCCCAATCGCGCTGGGCGTCTAAATTGCCTAAATAAAATTTATCCTGCATGCCTAAGGCTATTCTGGCAGTAGCCCTGGTTATCTTACGGGTTACAAAAGTTTCTCCTCTGATTGGCGATTCATGATTAAATAAAATACCGTTACAGGCAAACATATTATAGGCTTCTCTGTAATTGACCGTGATCCAGTAGGCATACATTTTGGCGACACCATAAGGGGAGCGTGGGTAAAACGGCGTGGTTTCACTTTGAGGTACTTCCTGTACTTTCCCAAACAGTTCAGAAGTTGAAGCCTGATAGATCTTCGTCTTTTTTTCTAAGCCTAACAGGCGTACGGCATCTAAAATACGCAAGGTTCCCAGTCCATCGGCATTACCGGTATACTCAGGGATCTCAAAAGAGACCTGTACATGACTCATGGCGGCCAGATTGTAAATTTCATCGGGCTGTATTTCCTGGATCAACCGTATTAAATTGGTACTGTCGGTCATATCACCATAATGCAATATGAAATTTCTGTTTTCAATATGCGGATCCTGATACAAATGATCTATTCTATCGGTATTAAAAGAGGAAGATCTCCTTTTCAACCCATGTACTTTATAGCCTTTTTTTAATAAAAACTCACTTAAATAAGCCCCGTCCTGTCCGGTGATCCCTGTTATAAAGGCGGTTTTTGTAGTCATGTTTCTTTATTTTTAATAGCGCCTCATTAAAACTGTGAACGTCTAATAAAGCGCTTGATATTATTGATATATTTTAATTTTTTTTACGGCAAAGCCCTTATTGTAAGATACTGGATCTGTCAATCAATAACTTTCTGATAAAAAATTTATTGTTTATTTCTTGATAACGACACCATTTTCCTGAAGTGTCTTTAGAAACATGGTTTGTGTTATAATAGTGAAGAGCTTGCTTGTTTTTAAAAGCCATGCAGTGCTTATTACGATGCGCCTGCGCTTCTGGACTGGTTGCATTTGGAATGGAATACTCTAAATACAGGCTATAACTAAGCTTTAAATGAGAGGCTGATAGTTTAATTGTTTGATTCACGGATAACACGGATGTTTTAAAGAACACAGATTAGTTTATGGTAAAAATAATGATATTTTAAGTATTAATATGTCGTTTCCAGGTGAGATTGGTTTCCCCAAAATTTATCAGATAGCCTATCTCCAGATTGGTAGCTTTTAAAAGTTTAAGAGCTTGCTGTTTGATGTTTTGGTTTAGACACACCAATGTTTTAATTTCTAAAATGATCTTATCAAAACACACAAAATCAGCTACCAAATAATTATCTAGAGGCGTCCCCTCATAATAAACCGGTAGTTTTTTGGACTGTTCAAAAGGGATCTCAGAGTTTGTCAATTCCTTTGCCAAGGCTTCGCGATACGCGCTTTCTGAAAACCCGTTCCCCAGTTTTTTATGTACTTGTATGCAAGCAACTAAAATCTTATAGGTTTCGGCTTCAAGGACTAATTTTGACATAATTGATCTTATAGTTGGGTGGTGTGTGCCTATATTTTTTTAAAATCTGGACACTAGGTAGTTTAAATAATTTATTTAAAAACAGGTGGCTGATCATTAAAATTTTTAGGGGCATCAAAGCGATAAAAAATACCAAAAGAAGGTACCAGATGATTGGTTTTATAATCATTATTATCACCAATTTTCAGGGCGAATTTGGCCATATAATTAATGTTGAGTCCCCAGCTGCGATTGAACCAGAAATAGGTACCAAAGCCCAGGTTCATAGTGATATCCTGTGTTTCAGGGACGTCCACCAGATTCTCTGAGGCATTTTTTGCCTGATAACTGCCTATAGATCGGTATCCGGGTCCGGCCGTTACATAAGGTGTAAACACATGTTTATATAAAATTTTCCGAAAGAACAGTTTAGCGGCCAGATCGACTGCCATATAATTAGGTTCCTCACCAGTTTGAATGGTAAGCCCTTGAACGTCTTTTCCTGACTGGAATTTGTTTAATAAGAAGGTGGCACTAACACTGAATTTGTTACTAGTCAGATACTCCACACTCAGCATAACAGGGCTGCCAAAATGATTGTATTTACTTTCAGTGAGATTAGAAAAGTCTTGTGCACCACTGTCTTCAATGACATTGATGCCGGCACCTATAACCCAGTTCCCTGAATAATTTTTTTTCTTTTCCTTTTTGGTTTCTGTTACTGTTTTTGTTTTAACGTATTTGGCAGCTATGGAATCTTTGTAATTAGAATCCATGAGTTCATCATATTCAGGGGCCTTGGCCGGTTTTACAAGCGTATCATTTTGCGCCTGAACCCCGGTAAAACAGGTAGCGACAAACATGGTGAAAGCTATTAATTTAATAGTAGACTTCATAATATATTTTATAGGTTTATTCAACAATTAAATTTAAACATTTTAGAGATGAGGCTTTTAAATTTTCCTTTTTTAAAAATAGATAGGGGTGGTTATTATTGTTTGATATAAAGTTTAAACGCTTATAGCCATTATCTGAGAGCGGTATCAAAGCGATAAAAAACACCCAAAGAGGATGCCAGATGATTGGTTTTTGAAGCATCATTTGCGCCTACTTTCATGGCAAATTTTGCCATATAACTGAAGTTGATCCCCCAGCTTCTATCTATCCAGTAATAAGCACCAATGCCCGCATTCAGGGTGATATCCTGTGTTTTTGGGACGTCAACGAGGGTTCCTGATTGATTTTTTGCCTGATAACCCTCTAAATAACGGTATCCGGTGCCGGCCATCACATAGGGTGTGAACACATGTCTATGCAAAACTTCCCGTAAAAATAATTTAGCGGAAAAATCCATGGCAAAATAATTAGGTTCACTGGCGTCCTGAATGATATTACCTTGAATTGTTTTTCCTGACTGGTATTTGTTGAACAGGAGGGTGGCCCCTAAACTAAAATGGCTATTATACAGATATTCCGTATTTATATAAAAAGGATTCCCCCAATTTTTATGTTTAAATGTGAAAAAATTACCCAATTGTTGATTGCCACTGTCTTCTACCATATTGATACCGGCTCCTATCATCCATTTACCTGAATAATGCAATTCTATGGGTGTTTCAACAGATTCGGTTGTTATGGCATGCTTATCACTTATTTCTGTTGCAAGCTCCTGGACCACTATGGAACTCATGTCATTAGAATCCATCTGATCCTCATGATCAGATTGGTTGAATGGGTTTACAGGCATCTCATGTTGAGCTTGTAACATAGAAAAACAGAAGACGACAAGCGTCATAAAAGTGCATAATTTAATTTTAGTCATAAAACATTCATTTTAAAGGATTATTTATTGGCTGGCAAAAAAGATCTATCCAAAAAGAGTATACCGCTTCTATTTGAAAAACAGATAGGTTTGACTAGCTCAAAGCATGTGATGAGCCATCTTAAACGGTTTAAGGAAACATGACGTAACTCACCATTGCCAGAGAAACACCGGCAACAAAAGCAATGATTAGAATTCGTAACATTTTTTTGATCAGTTCCATAATTTAAATAGTTTTAATGGTTAAGCAATTAATTTTGAGAGATGCACATTTAGGGAAAAATGCTTTTGAATGGTAATTAAGATGAGTTTATAATTACAGGCTAGGGAGGAATTGATTGTTATAGGATATATATAATTGCTATTAGGTTATATATACCAGAAAACTATTAATTTATTTTTATTATTTCACGGCTTCGCCGCTAAAAGTCCCAGTTAGAGAGATTTACAAAGGGTTCTTACTATTTTTAACGGGTCAAAAATAAACTGACCTTTCTTACAAAAACATGATATAAGTCATGCCTGATTTTAAATTTATTTTATTTTAATATAGTACAAACTTACAGATAATGATCTGCATTTTTAACAGTCCTGGGGTCTTGGGTCATTATTTATTAATTTCAATATTTTTAGCTGTATTTTTAAGTAATACCTCAATATTTTGATGGTTTTTTTCTTATTTGATAAATGATTATTTAACCGCTTACAAGCCCTTATTTTTATAATAAAATGGTTCTAACTTCTATTTTCTTTCGTGATGGTGACCTTCATCCCTAACTCTTTTAATACGATCTGTACCCTATTCTTTGACACTTCATAAATCACCCCTTCTTGTCCTTTAAAAACATTGTTTTGTATGACATAGGTGTCTCCGGTTTTTAAATCAATAACATTGGCTTCACTAATGTCCTGCTGAAGCCAGGCTTGCATGGTTTCAATTTCTGCGTTTTGTACAATAGCAGGTTTGCCTAACCAGAACAAATAGTGCTGCGGACCTGACACTTCAAAAACCTTATTCCTGTCTTGTTCTGAACATTTAATGAATATCACTCTTGGAATTAACGGGGCTTCTATTTTTTTCTTCCGGTCTGACCATTGACGCATGGTCGTCACCATTGGGCAGTATACGGTCATGTCAAGATTTAGTAACTGCGATAAAACTTTTTTCTCTCTATTTGGTTTTGTGTATAATACATACCAATTTTCAGTCTCTGACATGGTTTATCTTTTCAATGCAACAAAAACATTAGCCAAAATTGCAATATTTTCAATAAGGATCTTTACGGTAACCCGTATTTGCTCCAAATTACGATGACCATAAAAAAAGACCCCTTTTACAAGAATGATAGCACACTAATTAAATGTTTACATCATACCAATTACAATCTCATATCGTTTTTTGAAGAGAAAATTGTAACACTTTCCCACGGCTTCGCCGTTACCAGTCCCAGATATTTAAGATTTTTAAGCTTAAATAGAGGGAATAGAGCTGTAATCGTAGCTATTTTAATTCCTCGGGAAAATTACTACAAATCAAAATTTATTAGGGTGTTTTGACGGTAATTATTGCACGAATTATGAACAATTTAGTTAACAAATATTAAAGAAATATTGCTTAATTGACAGCTTAAATTCTCAATCTGGTTTGCTTTGATTTGCGTGTCCATGTAATGATGATATTTCAATTTAGAAAAATGCTGCTTTATTGTTGCATGCATCTCAAGCGGCGAGCCTAGAAGAAAGTCTATTTTGAAGCATTTCATTACTGATGTTTTCGAGGTTTCCGGAATTTACTAATTGTAAAAAAAAAGACTTTTTTTTAGGTCCGTATCGCCAGTTGGTGCTATTCCCGCAACAAACCTAAATAGAATCTGGTATATTTTTCCTGCGTATGAGAACAATGGCAAACACGATCACCCAGAACATGAATGCGCCAATGTTGATACGCTCCCAAATACCTATGTGAGGTGTTGGCAGATTTGTCCGGATATCTGGCGCTTCCACGCCGATCAAAACCCCAAATACAATAAAGATCACAAAAGTAGCAATCGTAAAAAGACGGAATGCCTTTTCTAATGCTGCGGCTCCATATCCCATAATCACCATCATAAGGATAAGTGTCATCATGGCCCAAACGATATGCAAGATATCAGTGAGTGTGCCTTCGCCCGCTGCGAGAACGTCTCGCTGGTGCATCGGTGGCCAGTAGAAATTCATGATACAGTAAAAAATGATGACACTTCCAACTATACGCAGCGCACGATTACCTTCCCTTGATTGGAACACACCCCATCCAAAGGCAGCTAACAGCAGAGGATACAAAAAAGATAGCAATACCCATAAGATCCGTGTCGGAGCCCCTATGGCGGACAATTCACTAACCGTTAGGGAAGCCATACTGTATCCATCATATAGCATGGGAACGAAAATATTTATCGCAACATACCATAAAGACGACAGGATGCCACAGAGCAACAAGGTGTTTCTCATCATCGCTGTGTCATGTCGGGACGCAATTAACGGAATGACCATCACCCATCCAAGTAAAACCGGAAGTCCCCACATGGCGTGAAGCCAGTGCAGTTCATTCAAAATAATAATTTCGACCACAAACCAGATATACAGCCCTCCTAAGGCAAGTACTGATAAGAACCAGTCTGAGCTGCTTTTCCGAAGCACCGCCAGAAAAGCAAACAGGTTGAGAATTCCCAATCCAACGAGGAGGATTCCGGGAATGAGAAAATCACTAAAGACGCCATGCATGATGTCAACGGGCATGTCCATATAGCTGCCGTTGGGTGCCCCAATAAGGAGGGTTCCGCCAAGCAAACAACCAGCCGCCTCGTAACCAAGAACAATAAGTAATATGACCCGTTGCCATCCAGATCGAGTAACTATCTTTTGTGCATGTTGTTTTTCCATGCTGCAATATATTCTTGTTTAACAGTCCATAAAATAAAGGAACTATCTAAAGAAATGAAATGATATTGGTCAACAATTCATTTGATAAAAATGTCCTGCTTTAAATGTTTCAAGTGAGCACCGTGGTCTAGCAATACCCATAACAGTTAGTATATGGTTAAGAATGCCGAAACGAAACTTATAAACCATATCCATTGTAGTTGGTTATTTTAGACCTTTACTATTTGAACTTTGGCTTCTTGTATGGCGCCTCCTCGGCCCATATCTGTTAGCAGATCATTAGTCAGGGCATTAGCGGAAGAGCCCCCTTTATAAAATGAAGACCAAAATCCCTGTGGCATACAAACGATCCCTTGTTGAACCCTATCACTGATTCTTGCATTGAGGTATACATTGCCACGCTGGTTAAATACTTTGAGTTCATCGCCATCTTTAATGTTCCTTGCGGAGGCATCAAGTGCATTGATCTCTAAATAGGGCTTGCCTTCTTTCTCAATAAGGGTGGGGACATTTGCATGACTGCTGTTTAAGAAATGTTTGGGGGTTTTGATAGTTAATAAATGCAAGGGGTATTGTTCCTTTTCTCTTTTATTATAGACTACTGGTATATAATCTGGAATAGGGGGTTCTACATTCGCATTATAAAAGTGACACTTCCCGGATGCTGTTTTGAAATGCCCTTCTGCATGCGGCATCCATTGATTGGGGAGATGTAGCTTTTGTCCCCCATTTTGTCGTAGGGACTCAAAAGTGATGCCTTTCAAATAGCCATGATCGCTTTCCAATGTTTTCTTCACCATGTCGATATCTGATTCCTGGAAATAGGGCTCATTAAAGCCCATCTCTCGGGCAAGAAGCCTGAAGAGTTCTGAATTGGGTTTGGATTCTCCTAAAGGGGCAATGGCCGGTTCATTGATGTTGAGATAAGTAGTTCCCCAGGAATCCAGTATATCCCAGTTTTCAAGAACAGTGGTTGCCGGGAAAATATAATCTGCATACCGTGCGGTGTCAGTCATGAAATGCTCTGATACGATGGTCAACAGATCAGTTCTTTCCAATCCTTTAAGGACCAGGTTTTGATTTGGTGTGGTATTCGCCGGGTTTGAGTTAAACACAAATAGCGCATCTATGCCAGGATTGAGCTCCTTATTATTGAGAGCTTTCCCTAATTCTATCATATTGATGGATCGTGTTTTTGGATTTGCCAAGGATTGGGGAAGTGCCACACTGTTCCAGTTGAGCGCTTCTCCAAAAGGTTCGTAGGTAAAGTGCATCAAGCCGCCTCCAAAATGCCGCCAGGCACCAGTTAGTGCCGGTAACATGGCCACAGCTCTAAAAGCGCTGGCACCATTCACCTGATGTTCCATACCGATGAGTATCCGAATCAGTGAGGGTTTACTTTGAGCATAGGCTTGGGCCAAGGCTATTATTGTTTCCTGTTCCAAACCAGTGATCTGAGAAACATAATCAGGATCATATTTCTGTACGTGTTCTTTAAGCTCTTCAATACCAACGGTATACTTATCAATATAATCCTGATCATGCAGGTTCTCTGCTAATATCACATGCATTAACCCAAGGGCAAGGGCCGTATCCGTGCCTGGTCTTGGCTGAATATGCCAGTCGGATGCTTCCGCAGTCAGAGAACGAAAAGGATCCACCGTCACAATAGTAGCGCCGCTGCTTTGGGCCTTTTTTATAAAAGGCCAGAGATGTTGGTTTGAAAGAATTGGATTAGTGCCCCAAAGAATAATATATCGGCTGTGAACAATATCTTCTGGCAACACCCCGGTAGTTTGTCCGTTGACGGCCAGTAAACCAGCTACTGCTGCACTTCCACAGATGGTTCTCTCTAACTGGCTGGCACCAATTTGAGCGAAGAAGCGATTAGAAATGGCATCACCCTGAATCATGCCTTGATTACCTCCAAAACTATAAGGTAATATAGCCTCACCACCTTTTGTATTTATGATTGCTTTCAGTTTTGTCGAGACTTCACTGATGGCTTGTTCCCAGCTTATTTTTACAAATTCACCCTTCCCTTTATCACCAGTTCTTTTTAAGGGTGTTAATATGCGATCAGGGTTAAAGGTTACATCATTGGGAAAGTTGAGCATTTTGTCACATAATTTTCCCGCAGTATATGGATTATTTTGACTGGCCTCAAATGCCGTCACCTTGTTATCAACCGTGGTAACTTTCCAGCTGCACCTATCAGGACAATCATGATAGCAAGCCCCGTGCACCGTTTTGGTATTTGAAACACTCAGGCAACTTACAGAAATGAGAGGTAAAGAAGTAAGTCCGACCCCTACAGCAGTTTTAACACCTAGTTCAATAAATTCTCTGCGATCGATACCTTTTTTCTTTTGTGAATTCATATTTAGAAGTAAATGGATAATGTCTATTCGATGTTACGTGTTTTAAGTACCTAATTTAGAATTATTTTTACAAATTTTTGTAAATCATGAGTGTTTTCAATTTTTTAAAAATATAATGAACCTGTTTTTGTTAGTTAAACAAGCAGGTTTGATTCCTCACTATAAGATCCAAATTTAATTTCGGCTTTGGCCATATAGGCGTAGAAATTAAACTCTTTTAAGGTTCTTCCAGAGTAATATACTAATTGATCGAACCCCATCCAAAGCATAAACCATCCGGCAGCTTCAAACAGGATAAGCAGCACCTGACTATAAAATGATTCAGACTTCAGGTATGAGATATAACTGGCCCCGAGCATCAATAATATACCGGCTGTTATTAGCAAAGACCCCTTGCGATTGGCTTTTCTTTTTTCTTCAATAAGCTGTTCATTGTTGATCTTGAAGTAATCATGTAAGCGTTCAGAAATGATTTGTTCGTTTTGCTCATTTCTTGCAGATTCTGGCAGCAAAAGTTTAAGGCTCATTTTTTTTCGAAATTGGTCCTTAGCAACTTTTCTAACCTGTAAAATGAAATCGTCTGATACAGTACGTTTGGTATAGGTTCTTGGGTCAAAGTCAGAAAACATTTCATCATAAGAGTCCAGCCATATTTTTATCTCTATGTGTTCGATGTTCGATTTTTCCGAACTTGAAGTTCTTGTTAGACTGGTCATTTCTACTTCATAATAAAATTACAATGTAAGAACAAAATCACTGTTCCTTTAGGCCTGTTACACAAAGGGATCATAGCTATATAAAGATAATATTTTTTGGTTTAGCTTATTTGTAAACAAGGGATAAAAGTTCTTGTGTTGCTTTCGTTATTTTTGAATTTCTTTTTCAGTTAAAGCAATGGTCAATTCCACATTTTTCAAAATTTGGATCAGTTGGTCTTTTAGTAAATTATTATTAAAAGATGCCAGGGTAAATCCATTCTTTATGGCCTTATTTTTCAAAGCAACAGCAACATCTTCTTCGGATAATTCTATGTCTGTATTGGGATTAGACCACACTTTAATGCCGTCTTCATAATTTATAATGTCAGAATAAGGACTGTATAAATAAAGCGTATAATCATCATACATGTGCTGTCTCACTATGAATAATTCGTCATAAGAAGCATTAATTTCAAGAAGGGAGTTTCTAATTTCTGCATTCTTGATTATGGACACATTCCCCGAATTGACCAATTCTTTAAATGCTACATTTCTGGGGTTATGAGCTTCCCAATAAAGGACATTGGTCCAATGGAAATAATAATCAGATAGCTTTTTTATTTTTACGCCATTGTAATAGCTGAGCATTATTTCTGCTGAGGCAGCCTTACTTGTTCTTCTCTCAATGATGTTATTTAAACCAACTTTGTCATTTTTTAAGTCTTGAAGAATATTTTCTAGAATAATGAGTTCCTGTTGCTTATTTTTTTGTGTTTCGTTCCAATTATTAATTTGGAGCGCTATCAAAATTCCGATAACTACAAGTATAATTTCTCCGATGGCATAGATGAGATACTTGCTGAATTTGTTTTCAGTCAGTAACCCTTGGCGTATTTTTCTAAAGATTGTGATCATTGGTTAGTGCTTGGTCATAATGATTCATCAGGTTTATATAACAGAATAGTGCCCTTTTGTATTTGAGGATTTCCCTGAGGAAAACAGAAGCTATCAAAACAACACTAAACGGTGATCAAGCACTAAACTAATAATTATTTTTATATCATCAGGGGGTGTTTGTATTTTTGGATTGAAAAAAATCTTTTCTAAAGACAGATCCTATACAAAAGATAGAAATGAATGAAAATTAGTAGCGAGCGTGAGGCAGCATCTTACAATTTTTAGCTAAAGTACCGCGTATTTGACTTGGTGAAAGTTAAGGAAATAGGGGGCAAGAGGATAAAGCAATTACGCTCCTAGGGATATATAATTATTTCTAGGGTATGTTTTTAGAATGTAATGTTTTACAAGGGGTAAATGGAGTATTTGATCTCTTTGGTTGCCATGTCAAAATAAGCTAGAGCGCCATCAGTGTCCCTTCTTGGGAGATTATTTACCAAATGATATCTTCTTGTAAAGGTCATTGCTAAGTCCTTTAAGTCCCCTTTTGTGGCTGCTTTGTTATCTGGATGTGTAAAAACAGATTTTATGCCACTTGCCGCAAGGGCACCAATAGTCGCATTACCTACACCAGCAATGCTCACAGATTCTATTTTTGTTTTTGATGGTGGTGTTATTAAATCAGGCACCAAAGCACCACTATCGGGATGTAAAGTTTTTGCTAATTGTGTGCTACCAGTTTTTCTCGCATGATAGGCCTTCGCGCGGCAGGTGTTGCTACAATATATTTGAACACGTCTTCGTTTTGGTTCAAATTCGTTAAAACAATATTTACAGGTGTAATATTTCATTTTAATAATTTAGCATAAAACAAACGTTTGTTTTACGCTAAATTAACGATTTAATCAGCATTATCCAAGCAAATAGCATAAAAAAAGCGTCATTATAGTTTTATATTAAAAACGGTGGTCAATAAAAAACGATCAATGTCTTCATCACTCATAAGGCTTTTTTTCTTTTTAAGGGTTGTGGTTGTCTGTGCGTTGCGTGGTGCATTATTAAAAAGGGGAGGCTTCATTAATTCTATAGCTGATTTTGATAAAGACTCTTTTAATGCTTTTATAATATTTTTATTAGTATTTGAGGGACTATGTTTTTGAATTTTAAAATGATTATACACCTCTTGATAATGATTTTCAAAATATACTGCTTGAAGTTTAAAGAGGGTTAGGGTTTTTTCGTCTATCGATTTAAATACTTGCTCAATATTTCGATGCATCCACGTGGTAACAAATGCGTGGGCCTCTAACTGCCGCATATAGTCATTTAATAAAACTTTAAAGTAATCATCGTCACTATTTGTTCTGGATTCAAAAAGAATAAATTGGTTTTTTTTAAGTATTTCCTCTTTTCCAAGCATGTCGAGGGTCGTGATAACCTTAATATTTGTAGACAGGTCTCGGTTAAGATTGAAATAGGCTATGGTATTACAAATTTCCATGGGGACGGAACCCTTAAAAATGGAATTTTCTAAATGTGCATGGGCCACTTCCGGAATGTAAAAAATATACTTTCTGGTTAAATTATCGCGTATTATTTCAAAAGTGTCAGTCTTCATTTTCATAGAGATAGGAATAATCATCCGGCAAATAAGCATCAATGTCTCTCAGGTATTTTTCTAGGGCTTCCATGGTGCTGTGTCCTGTGATCTCCATTAGTTCACTTTTAGCGGCATATGGTGAAGACTTCTCTAACAAAGCTCTATATAATATGGTTGTGTAGGTATGTTTAAAGCTATAAAGGCCATAGTCAGGTCCTAAATTAAAAGGCTCCTTTACTACTTGTTTAAATCGTTTTGTAAAATAGTTTCGTTTATTTTCTTCCTGGGTATCCCATGTTCCTCCAATTTTTCCAGGTGTAAATAACCAGGAGTCAGGATGGGATGCTGTGAGATCTGGTAATGACTCCAAGAGGATTCTTGGGATGATCTTTGTCTTTGAAGACTTGTTTTTAGCCTTAAACTCAAAGGTATTATTGGTAAAATCCAGATCCTTAACTTTGAGCCTGCAAGCTTCTATTGGTCTTACAAACACATAGGAGATAAACTTGATATATAATAATAGTACAGGATCTTGCATTTTGAGATATTCAAATATTTTTTCCTGGGTGTCTTTTGTATAGCATTTATTTCTTTGAGGAATCGTTCTCAGGGCCCGAATTTTGCCCATAGGATTGGATAAAATAATTTCATTGTCCACTAATGTTTGCATGAGACTGCTGAGATTTAAACGGATATTGTTTCTATTTCTAGAGCTTGTTTTCAATAATTTATCATTTAAAAAATCCATAGCCACTTTTTTATTTAATTGCTGTATGGATTGAATCTCTGGTCTATTGTTTTTGACCCATTTAACAAGCGCGTTCGAAGAATATAGGTAATCTTTTAAGGTGCGTTCATTAACGGTTTTGTCTTTTAACTGTAAACTATAATCAAACGCTTCTCTAAGTGATGGTCCAGAGTTGTCTGGTGCCTCAAAAACAGGCCTGTTTTCTGTTTGTGGATCCGTTTGTTTTGATTCTGTTGCTTTAGCTTTTAGATTGTTTTCAGGTAATGTGGACTGATACAAGGCGGTATTATTGTGGTATGGGTTGTAACCATCCTTTAGGAGTTTTAGCAAGCGTCTGCGGTATCCTGTTAATAAGGACAGCCTGTCCTCTTTAGTCTTGTAGGTATTCACGGCGCCATAAATATTTTTCATGCGCTTTAGCTTGCCGGTTTCTGGGTGTCTAAAGGAATAATAAACATACCATCGTTTGGACAAATTGCCATTGGCGGTGTAAATTTTTGGATCTGAAAACTCTTTTTTGTGTGCCAAATCGTGTTCTAAATCGTGTTCACTTTCGTGTTCAAGCAAAATTAATTCATTAAAGGTAGCCATAAAAAAAACGGTTTAGAGTGAACTAAACCGTTTGTTTTTGAATCAATTAACATTTGTAGCGAGAGCGGGGCACGATCCCGCGACCTCCGGGTTATGAATCCGACGCTCTAACCAGCTGAGCTACCTCGCCATAATTGAAGGCTGCAAATATAAAAACAATATTATTGTCAACAAACATAACTTGTGCAAAATATTATTAATTTTTATTGTTAAACTTATCAATTTATGTATATATTGAGCAACAAAATATTTTATGTTACTTATGGACGATAAAGTGAAATTTGAAATAGAATTCCCTATACATGCATCACCTCAGTTATTATACCAATATATATCTACCCCTTCTGGTTTATCTGAGTGGTTTTCAGATAATGTAAACTCACGTGGCGAGTTATTTACATTTATATGGGATGACAGTGAAGAGAGTGCAAAATTATTAAGTAAAAAAAGCGGAGAGCGCATTAAATTCAGATGGCTGGCGGATGAAGAAGATGAGTTATCGACTTTCTTTGAACTCAGAATTCAGGTGGATGAAATCACCAAGGATGTTTCTTTAATGATTGTAGATTTCGCTGATGAAGACGAAGTTGAGGAAGCTAAAATGTTATGGGAAAATCAAATCTCCAG
Organism: Gaetbulibacter aquiaggeris; assembly: GCF_044003965.1. Classification (NCBI taxonomy): domain Bacteria; kingdom Pseudomonadati; phylum Bacteroidota; class Flavobacteriia; order Flavobacteriales; family Flavobacteriaceae; genus Gaetbulibacter; species Gaetbulibacter aquiaggeris. The sequence goes on along the minus strand of NZ_JBAWKC010000004.1, from coordinate 106,094 downwards.
TTTAAAACAAGTTTTAGGTTCTTCTTAAAGAAAATAGGAGACTTTAATTTATATTTGTCCAAATGACCCTTTACCGGGCTTTTGGACTTTTTTTATGATTAATTTTAATGGACAGATAGTTGATAATAATACCTTATTATCAATAAATAACAGGGGCCTTAACTATGGAGACGCCCTTTTTGAAACGATAAAAACTTCTTATGGGAAGTTGTTGTTTTGGGAAGATCATTATTTCAGACTGATGGCTTCCATGCGTATTATGCGTATGGAAATCCCCATGAATTTTACCATGCAATTTCTTGAGGATCACATTCAAGAGTTGCTGCTGGCTAATAAGCTTCAAGATGCCTCTTCAAGGGTCAAGTTATTGGTTTACAGAAATGAGGGTGGTTTATATTTACCCACTACTAATGACATCAGTTTTGTGATTTCATGTAAAAAATTAGAAGATGATTTCTATCTTATAAAAGAAGGAGCTTATGAAGTTGATCTGTTTAAGGATTTTTATATCGCCCCCAATTTATTATCTACTTTAAAAACAAATAACAAGGCCATTCATGTGGTTGGGAGTATTTTTTCAGAAGAAAACAAGCTTCAAAACTGTTTATTACTGAATACAGATAAGCAGGTAGTAGAAGCTCTGAATGGGAACCTGTTTTTAGTAAAAGGAAATCTTATAAAAACGCCACCATTAGCAGACGGTTGTTTAAAAGGCGTCATGCGTCAACAAATTATTGAAATTTTAAAGACACTTTCTGAATATGAAATTCTGGAGACTTCCATTTCACCTTTTGAACTTCAAAAGGCCGATGAACTTTGGGTTACTAATGTGATTACAGGCATACAACCCATTACAAAATACAGGAAAAAGAGTTTTACTAATAATACCGCCAAACTGATATTACAAAAGTTAAATGTTAAAATGCGTTTGAATTAGTTGTAATTTGGGTTTTCAGGCGCATTGGACCAGATACTGTATTCCCCACCAAATTCCAGCATCTTTTCTTTCCAAAAAGATTCATAATCTTTTTCTATGATGGTTTTCTTGTATATGTTCTCAGTCACCACCCATGAACTTGATTTAAGTTCGGTCTCTAACTGATTCGATTTCCAGCCTGAATAGCCAAGAAAAAAACGGATATCATTTTCTTTGATTTCCTGTTTGGTGATCAACTCCGCCACTTTGTTAAAGTCGCCACCCCAGAAAATACCAAGAGAAATTTCAATACTATTAGGAATTAATTGCGGAATGGTATGAATGAAATATAAATTATCCTGTTCTACTGGCCCCCCGTTATACACTTTAAAGGTGGCCTCAACTTCTGGAACTAAATCATTGATGGTGTAATTAAGAGGTTTGTTAAGTATAAAACCGATGGATCCTTCTTGATTATGGTCTGCTAACAATACTATAGACCTATTGAAGGATATATCGCCAATAATAGCAGGTTCAGCAATTAGTAAATCACCTTTCTTGGGTTTTGTTGTTATCATAAAAAGAGGCGTTTGTTTATTAAAACTAACATATATTTATTTAAAATGCAATAAGTCAGATTACTTTTTAAACAAAAAATGCCTTCTGATGAGAAGGCATTTTATAAATATTAAATGAAGTTTATTAGTTTACTGCTCTAGATAAATCTGAACCAGCTTTAAACTTAACAACTTTTTTCGCTTTAATTTTAATAGTTTGCCCAGTTTGAGGGTTTCTACCTTCTCTTGCAGCTCTTTTAGAAACTGACCAAGAACCAAATCCTACTAAAGAAACTCTGTTGCCTTTTTGTAAAGCGCCTTCAATTTCGATTAGTGCACATTCCAAAGCTTTTTTAGCAGCTGCTTTTGTAATTCCAGCATGTTCTGCCATTGCATCGATTAAATCTGTTTTGTTCATAATATGAAATTTAATTATTAATAAATTGTTGGTTAAACATTTTTGTTAAATCCTTTACAAATTTATACGGTTTGTACAATCACGCAAGTAATAGCAAGGGAAATGCAAGCTAATGTTGATAACTTGCCACATTTGTTAATAAAGACACTGCATTTTATCGGTAATTTAAAAATATCAGTAAAATTAGGGGCTTACAGCATTTTTGCAGCAGCATCAAATTGATAGCCATTTAATAATGATTTTATATCCATATTTCGTTTGCCCGGGAGCTGCAATTCTTTAATGATAATAAAGCCCTTTTTAGTGGCCACTTTTAATTCCTGGTTAGCAGAAATAATTTGACCAGTTGAAAAAGTATGGTCTTTTATTTCATAATCGCTCTTTAATATTTTGACCGATACAGTGTCTCCTTTATTAATAAGGTAACACCAGGCCCCGGGATAGGGACTAAGGCCACGTATTTTATTGTATATATTCAATAAAGTATCGTTCCAGTCTATTCTACAATTCTCTTTATCCAGTTTATGAGCTGTTTTAATCGCTTCAGAATCTGTCTGAGGGGTTGTTTTAACGGGTCCTTTTTCAATTAAGGCCACTGTTTTAAGGACCAGTTTACTGCCTAGATCCATAAGTTTGTCATGAAGGTTTCCGGCATTCTCTTTTGAATCAATAGCCACACTTTCTTGAAGAATCATTTCGCCTGTATCAATTTTATCATCTATAAAGAAAGTTGAAACGCCGGTTTCAGTTTCACCATTCATAATAGCCCAATTAATAGGAGCAGCCCCTCTGTAATCAGGTAATAAAGAGGCATGTAAGTTAAAGGTGCCATATTCAGGCATTTGCCAAACGACTTTTGGTAACATTCTAAAAGCGACCACTATCTGAAGATTGGCCTTCAGGGCTTTTAAATCATTTAGAAACGTAAGATCCTTTAAGTTTGTTGGTTGAAGAACAGTCAGGTTTTGCGATTCCGCATAGACCTTAACAGCACTTTCATTGAGTTTTCTGCCTCTTCCTGCGGGTTTATCCGGCGCCGTAATAACCCCAACCACCTTGTAATTATTTTCTACTAAAGCTTTCAGCGTAGCAACCGCAAAATCTGGTGTTCCCATGAAAACAATTCTTAATTCTTTCATCTATGAAATAGTTTATAGGTATTTGTTTTTGTAATTGAAATGATTTGATGTTCTAACAATAATTGTAAGACCTTTTTCAGGTCCTTTTCAGAACAATCCAGTTCAGTGATCATCACCCTTGAGGAAACATCTCCATTTTCCAGGAGTTCAATTATTCGATTTCTTAAGGCTTTTAAATCCTGAGATCTAGTCGGTTTTTTCGTTTTCGTGCAGACCGAACAGATACCACAAGGGCTTATATTGGTCTCACCAAAATAGGAGAGGAGTTGCACGCTTTTACAAAGAGACTCATTTTTAATATAATCTAAAACGGCTTGAACCTGTAATTGTTTCAAATCATTTTGTTGTTCTATAACACTTGCGATGCGGTTGATGGTTTTATCGTCCTCACGTGGCTGAATAAAAGTAACCTGGGCATCGGTTTTTGCCAGGTTTAAAGTAATGATCTCATCCTTTTCTAATTGTTTTAATGCCGATATCAGTACAGGTTCAGCAACTGATGCTTTTTCTGAAATTTTAATCAGATTTATTTTAGTGTCATGTTCAAAAACACCACCATACATTCTTAAGATGGATTTCAAAATAATTTCAAAATCTTTATGTGTTTCTAAATAATCAAACACCACCGGATTTGTAGCAATGACCTGAAGAGACACCTGATTGTGAAACTGTCTGGATAAACTGATAATACTGGTTCTGTCAAGAAGTAACAAGGCATTATAGCATAACACCGTATTAAATTCATACACTTTACAAAAGGTATTAAAATCAAAATCATGGGTTGTAAACTCCCCTTCGCCAAAAGAGATCTGAAAATAGTTGCACAGTTTTCTATACACCTGTTTAATAAAATCAACCGTTGGTAAAACGTTTAAAAATTGATTTTTTATTAAAAGTTCATCGCTGTTATTTTTTAAAATCACCGCAAATGCCTTTTCTCCATTACGTCCGGCTCTTCCGGCTTCCTGAAAATAGCTTTCAAGACTTTCCGGTAAATTAAAATGGATGATGGTTTTGACATCTGGTTTGTCAATGCCCATTCCAAAGGCATTGGTGGCCACCATGACCTGTTTTTGGTCATTGAGCCATTGCTGCATGAACTTGTCTTTCTCGGCATTTGATAAACCGCCATGATAATAGGTAGCGGTAATGCCTTTGGACTCTAAAAAGGAGCTTATTTGAAGCGTTAATTTCCTGTTTCTAACATAGATGATGGAAGATGCTGTATATTTTTTTAAAATGCTTTCAATCCGATAATATTTGTCATCTTCATGAAGCACTAAATACCCTAAATTAGGTCTAGAAAAGGATTGTTTGAAGATTTTGGGTTGAATAAAATCTAATTCCTTGATAATATCCTGGACTACTTTTGGTGTGGCCGAGGCCGTTAATGCCACCACGTTTACACCAGGTTGCAGCTGTCTTAAAACAGTAATATTTTTATAGGCAGGTCTGAAATCATTACCCCAATGTGAAATACAATGGGCCTCATCAACAGCAATCAAATTCACATTCATTTGCCTGATGCGTTCCTGAACCAGTTCTTGCTGCAGGCGTTCAGGCGATAAATACAAAAATTTATAATTCCCATAAATGCAATTATCCAAAAGGGTATCTAACTGCTGTGGCGGGATGCCACTGGTGAGTGCCATGGCTTTAATACCTTGTTCCTGAAGTTTCTGTACCTGGTCCTTCATCAGGGCGATTAACGGCGAAATAACAATGCAAATACCTTCCTGTGCCAAGGAAGGAATTTGGAAACACAATGATTTCCCACCACCTGTAGGCAATAAGGCAAAGGTGTCTTCACCTTCAATAACCGCATTGATAATCTCTTCCTGAAGCGGCTTAAATTCAGTAAAGTTCCAATAACGCTCTAATATGTTAATAGGATGTTGCAAAAAATGTTTTATAGACTGTTAATAATAAAATGTGTTCTTTCCTGAATACTTCCAAACGGAACCTCTATAATGTTGTATCCTAATTTTATATAAACTGCTTCTAAAAAAGTATGAATTTTCACGGCTTCTTCAAAACTTTCAAATCGTTCATTATCTATTTCATAAATAGATTCCCAGGGTGGTAGTAAAAATACATGGTTATACTTATGATTGAGGCATACATTTAAAAAATCTTCACTGTAGGATTGATTAAAAAATGACATGTATGCCAACACATCAGGGATACCGCGATCAAAAAAAATGAGTGGTTTTTCAACGTCAAGCGCCTGTTCAAACTGATTTAAGCGCCCATTCAATAATCTGGTATTAAAGTCTAACGGATCACTTACAAAAGCAATAGGGTTTGAGATAGGTGTGGCATCCTCCTTTTCTTTTTTAGCTTCTAAAGTTAAAGAGCGTATAATTTCTTCAAAACAGTGATAGTCCTGGTTTTTCAATTCGTTAATAATTGAGGTTTTACCTGTTCCTGGTCCGCCTGTAATAACAATTTTTTTTCGATTCAATGCAGCGCTATTTGATTGTAAAATTCGGAATTTAAATGTTTAAAAAAAAATGTAAACAAAACTGTACCTTTGCAACTTATTAAATTATTATGAGCACAGAACAAAACCCTGAAGAATTTTACGAAAAATTAAAAGACCGATTGTATAAAACAAGTAGCTGGCCATCAGAATATTTGTATAAATTCATTATCAAATCCGATAAAAACAATCTGATAATTATAGAGGAGTTTTTTAATAATGTAGGAGCTGTTATTAATACTACTGAATCTAAAAACGGTAAATACACCAGCATCTCTATAAATCTGCTGATGAGCAATCCGGAAGCGGTTATTGAAAAGTATAAAGAAGTCATAAATAATGTAGAAGGCGTTATTAGTCTTTAGTTTTTTTTTGTACTTTTGAAAAAGCATAAATACTACATGCAACAATATATAATTCTACACACTTTATTTTGATTATAGACAATTTAGAATACAATACAGAACGTGAACATTTAATCATTCCGGAATATGGTCGTCATATGCAAAAAATGATTAACTACGCGAAAACACTTGAAACCAAAGAAGAACGCAACAAAACGGCAAAATCTATTATTGCTGTGATGGGAAATATGCAACCTCATTTAAGAGATGTGCCTGATTTCCAGCACAAACTATGGGATCAGCTTTTTATAATGGCTAATTTTGAATTAGACGTAGATTCCCCTTTCCCAATGCCTTCAAAAGAACTTCTTGAGTTAAGGCCGGACCCATTGGAATATCCTCAAAACTTCCCTAAATATCGTTTTTATGGAAATAACATCAAAACGATGATCGATGTGGCCAATACCTGGGAAGAAGGAGACCTTAAAGAAGCTCTTATCTTTACCATTGCCAACCATATGAAAAAGTGTTTTTTAAACTGGAATAAGGATACGGTTGAAGATGACGTGATTTTCAAGCATTTATTTGAACTCTCAAATGGAAAAATAAACCTTAAAAACACCGATGAAGATTTAACGGATGCGACCAGTTTAATGCGCACCAAAACAAAATTTAATACCGGAAGCAAAAAAAGCGGACATAAAAAAAGCTCAAATCGACCAAGAAAACGCTATTAAACTTATAGTATGGGAACATTTAAAATTGAAGGCGGCCATCAATTAAAAGGAAGTATCCAACCTCAAGGCGCCAAAAATGAAGCATTACAGATTCTATGTGCTGTATTGCTCACTCCAGAGGTAGTTACTATTCATAATATCCCAGACATCGTAGATGTTAATAAACTCATCAACTTACTCAGAAAATTAGGGGTTAAAGTCGAAAAGTTATCTCATGGTTCCTATACCTTTCAGGCAGACAATGTTAATTTAAAATATTTAGAATCAGAGGATTTTAAAGTAGATGGACGCGGTTTACGCGGTTCCATTATGATTGTTGGGCCATTATTAGCGCGCTTTGGCAAGGGTTATATCCCTAAACCGGGTGGTGATAAAATAGGTAGAAGACGCTTAGACACCCATTTTGAAGGGCTTATTAATTTGGGCGCCAAATTTGGTTACAGTAAAGAAGAACAGTTTTATGGTGTGACTGCAAAACGCCTAAAAGGGGCTTATATGCTTTTGGAGGAAGCCTCTGTGACCGGAACTGCCAACATTGTGATGGCCGCCGTTTTAGCAGAAGGCACTACCACTATCTATAATGCGGCTTGTGAGCCTTATTTACAGCAGTTGTGTAAAATGCTTAACAGAATGGGTGCCAAAATAACTGGTGTTGGTTCTAATATGCTGGTTATTGAAGGTGTTGAAACCTTAGGTGGCACCACACATACCATGTTACCAGATATGATTGAAATTGGTAGCTGGATTGGATTAGCCGCCATGACTAAAAGTGAACTCACCATTAAAAATGTGAGTTGGGACGATTTGGGATTGATTCCAAATGTGTTTAGAAAGCTGGGTATTACCGTTGAAAAGCGAGGCGATGATATTCATATACCAGCACATACTAATGGTTATGAAATACAAAGTTTTATTGACGGGTCTATTTTAACCATTGCAGATGCCCCATGGCCTGGATTTACACCAGATCTATTAAGTATTATTCTGGTAGTGGCTACGCAAGCCAGAGGCAGTGTTTTAATACACCAAAAAATGTTTGAAAGCCGCTTATTCTTTGTGGATAAATTGATTGATATGGGGGCTAAAATTATTTTGTGCGACCCGCACAGAGCGACGGTTATTGGTCATGACTTTAAATCGACTTTAAAAGCCACGGTAATGACCTCTCCGGATATACGTGCCGGTGTTTCTTTACTTATTGCTGCACTTTCTGCAAAAGGGACTTCTACTATTCAGAATATAGAACAGATTGACCGCGGTTATGAGCGCATTGATGAACGTTTACGGGCTATTGGTGCGAAGATTGAAAGGATAGAGTAACTTATTAGTTCCGGGTATAGTATTTACCTTGCCATGTATTTGTTGCTGACAATTTTTTGTCAATTTTTGCCACCATTTCAAAGTTTTTAAGACCGTTCCATTTGGGAGCTATCAATAAATCCAGAGGCGCTTCGCTAATAAACCGCTCTATTATTATATCAGGTCTTAGCAATTCTATAAACTCCGCTATAAACTCCACATATGTTTCACAAGTAAATAAATTAAAATTTTCAGGATTTTCTTTGAATTGATGCGCCATGACAGATTGTTTTACAATTTGCAAATGATGCAATTTTAAGGTGTTGATGGGTAGCTTAGAAATTTCCACTGCATGGTTTAACAAATCCTCTTTGGTTTCACCCGGTAAACCTAAGATTAAATGAGCACCTAAATGAAATCCTTTATTTGTGCACAGTTTATAAGCCGCTTTGGTGTCTTCAAACGTATGGCATCTGTTGACGGTTTTTAAAGTGCTGTTTAGGGTGCTTTCAACGCCAAATTCCAGAGAAATATAACTTCGCTTTGATAAAAACGACAGATATTCAATAATCTCTTCAGAAATACAGTCGGGCCTGGTACCAATAACCAGCCCAATCACACCAGGAAAACTCAAGGCTTCTTCATACATTTTTTTTAAGGATGCGATATCAGAATAGGTGTTGGTATACGCCTGAAAATAGGCGAAGTATTTTTGCGTTTTATATTTTTTAGTAAAACGCCGTATGCCTTCTTCTAATTGTTCTTTTATAGTTTTAGTAGAAATACAGTAATCAGGATTAAAAGTGTTGTTATTGCAGTAAGTACATCCTCCAAAGCCTTTGGAACCATCTCTGTTTGGACAGGAAAAGCCAATATTTAAGCTTATTTTTTGTACCCGTTCTCCAAAAGTGGATTTAATAAAAGAAGCGTAATCTAAATAACGTTTTCCTGTTACAGACATATTAAAAAATATACTGTAAAATTATTAAAAAATAAGGAAAAGGCGCTTATAATAAGTTTGTTATAAATTAAAGTTTAAGAGCGCTTCATGTTTAATAATTAGAATATGCTTTTATAGATTAATGATATCAACCAAAGAATGAAGTGATGGTTTTATCATTTAAATGCTTCTCCCAACCAGGCTTTCAGTTCAGAACTTATAGGATCTTTACTTACCTGCTCATGAATTCTTGCAGTAATAGTAGTCTTAATAGTTTTTAGTAGTTCCGGGCCTTCTCTCAAAATTTCCTTGATAATAGAATTACCTTCCACAAAGCCTATGGCTGCATCCATGGCTGTTGGGCTTTGACCTATTAAAGTGATTTTTTCAATACTGGCGTTTTCAAAACCTGCATTTTTAGTGTACTCCATAAGCTCATCGGGATTATTCATGGCAGCATACGCTTTTCCAAAATAAGCAGGAGGTTCGGTTTTTAAAAATTCTAAGATAGTTTGCTGGCTTATATGAAGTGTTATATTATTTTCTGCTTTGTCCCAGGTAAGAAATATGAACTGACCTCCAGGTTTCAAAACGCGCCATGCTTCGTTAAATCCTTTTTGTTTATCTGGAAGAAACATAAAACTAAACTGGCATATCACACAATCAAAACTATGATCAGGGAAAGGCAGTGATTGCGCATCAGCTACAAGAAATTCTACATTGCTGGCTTTTACTTTTTCTTTTGCAATCTCAAGCATATTCGGATTGATATCTATGGCATTGATCATGGCCTGAGTACCCATTTTTTTGGATAAGTGATTGGTGAGTCTTCCTGAACCAACACCAATTTCGAGTACTTTTTTTGGATAGCCTTTTATCCTGGACGTTACATACACTGCATATGGTTCGTAAAGATAAGGGCCTAAATATTTTTCGTAAACCCCAGGTATTGTTTTTTCAAAGGGAATATTTCTTTCTTCCATTATAAATCGGTTGGTTACAATACCGCTAATCTACAAAAAAGAATAAAGTTTAGATAAAATTATATTTGGTTCTCATAAACTAATGTACCTGAAGGCTTCTTATTGCAGGGCCTCTTTATAAACCTTTAAACAGCGCTCTCTGGCAAAAGCATGGTCCACAATGGGAATAGGATAGGTGAGTTCTTGAAAATCTGGCACCCATTGTTTGATATATTCTAAATTTTTATCAAACTTTTCAATTTGTGTGGTGGGATTAAATATCCTAAAATAAGGCGCGGCATCCACCCCGCAACCAGCAACCCATTGCCAGTTACCCACATTGCTGGCCAACTCATAATCATGCAGTTTTTCTGCAAAATAGGCTTCACCCCAACGCCAGTCTATCAATAAATGTTTGCATAAAAAGCTACCCACCAGCATGCGCACCCGGTTGTGCATAAAGCCGGTTTTATTCAATTGTCGCATACCTGCATCTACGAGCGGATACCCTGTTTTGCCTTCGCACCAGGCTTTGAATTCTGATTCATTATTTCGCCAGACAATACGGTCGTATTGTGGTTTAAAACTTTGGGTCACTGAATGAGGAAAATGCCATAATATTTGGCTAAAAAATTCACGCCAGATCAATTCCTGCCAAAAGATCTCGTTTTTTTCAGCAGTCGCTTTTTTTACCATCGCACGGATACTCACCGTTCCAAAACGCAAATGCGGTCCTAATCTTGAGGTGCTGTCTTGCGCTGGAAAATTACGGGTGGCTTCGTAGTTTTGAATCAATTCAGGTGTCACTGAATAATTTCTTATTTTCTGGGATGACGTTTTAAATCCCATTTCTGATAAGTTGCTATGAGCCAAAGGAGTGTGCTTAACAAGCTTAAATAAATTTGGTTTTGTATCATATGTTTTTAAAGATTGATTGCTAAAATGGTTCTTCCACTGTTTCATGTATGGGGTGTACACCAAATAGGGAGTTCCATCCCCTTTTACGATGTCGTTTTTTTCAAAAATAACCTGATCTTTATAGGTTTTAAAATCGATATTTTGTTCTTTCAAAAAATCTTTAACCTCTTGATCACGTTTGATGGCGTAGGGTTCATAATCATGATTGGTATACACCGTCTCGATGTGATAGGTTTGAACAAGTTGTTGGTATATTTCAAGGGGTTTCCCAAAATAGATAGAGATACCACTTCCATCATCTTTTTGAAGTTTTTCATTAATGGCCTGAAGTGTTTCATAAATGAAGGTCACACGGGCATCATCCTTTGGGAGCCGTTCTAAAATGTCAGAATCAAAAATAAAAATAGCCAGAACCTGATGCTCACCTTGCAAAGCTTCATACAATCCATGATTATCATCCAATCTTAAATCTCGTCGGAACCAAAAAATATTTAATGTTTGTTTCATGGTTTATAAACACCAAAGAGTTCTTCTAACTTTTTGGTTCTATAATTGAAGATTTCCTCCAGTTTAGGCTTTACTAATATGGGGTGCACCAATTGACCAAGAATACCAAGTGGCACTTTGTAATCTATAATATCTTCCATTTCAACACCCCCTTTTATTTGCTTTATAAAATGTTTGTGATGCCATAAGGCATAGGGGCCAAACCGTTGTTCATCAACAAAATAATGCTTATCAACGGTATGTGTAATTTCAGTAACCCATTTCGTTTTAATGCCTAGAACAGGGGTGACTATATATTGAATAATCTGACCGGCATACATGGGTCTGTCAGCACCGGAAAGAATATGGAAGCCCATATATTCTGGTGTAATGGTCTTTAGGTTTTTTGGATCTGACAAAAAATCCCAGGCCTGTTGTAGAGTTATTGGTAAGTTTTGTTTTTTGTGTAAGGTGTAAATTTTCATTTTAATTATATAAAAATATGTAGGCGTTTAATGAGCTGGCAACTAACAACCATAAAAAATAAGGAAGTATTAAAAAACTCTTAATCGGCAAGAGTTTCCTGAAGTTGAATAATAAGGCAGCTACTATGAATGTGAGCGCCAGAATAATTAGTAATCCAAATCCAACTAAATGCTGATTAAAAAAAACATAATTCCAACTAACATTTAAAATAAATTGAACCGTGAAAAGTATTTTAACTCGGGCGCTGGGCTCGGCTAAAAATAAATAGGTCATGTAGAACGAAAAACAAAACATGATGCTTGTCCATGCAACACCAAAAGCCCATCCTGGGGGGGTCCAGGGTGCCTGATTGAGTTGCTGATACCAGTCTGTTTGTGGTCCATTGTTCATGAGTAAAGTCCCGATGGCTAAGGCTCCAAAATTGATAACTAAAAACAGGACTACAAATTTTAACTGTTTCATTAATTAGAATTTAAACTATCTATTTTGTTTAAAATTTCTTGCGCTTCTGCAAATTTTTGATCACTTTTTTTACGGTTTACATTTAAAAGTGAATGCCATTCTTGCATTAGTAACTCGTACTTTTTTTGAAGTTTTTCAGCTTCAGGTTTTGTTTTAAATAGAGAGAACATATGTTGTTATAGTAAGTGTTTTGTTATTTTATCACTCATAGGATTGGTGATTGAAAAGTAATAATCAATCAAATGACCATTGGTGCCAATTAAATATTTTTGGAAATTCCATTTTACGGTGGAACTGGACTGCCCATTTTTAGCCTGATCCGTTAACCATTGATAAAGGGGATGTTGATCTTTTCCTTTTACATCCACTTTCTCCGTCATTAAAAAGCTTACCCCATAGTTCACCTGACAAAAGGACTCTATCTCTTTAGCGGTGCCAGGTTCCTGATTGCCAAATTGATTGCAAGGAACCCCTATAATCATCAGCTTGTCCTGATATTTGTCATGCAATTTCTGTAGATCTTCATATTGTCCAGTAAAGCCGCATTTAGAGGCCACATTAACAAATAAAATATATTTTCCTTTGTAATCGGACAGATTAATTGGTTGACCGGCTAAACTATTTATTTTGATATCATAAATAGATTCTGTTGGTGATGTTTGTGACATAGATTTATTGAATATTGAAAACATAAGGCAGCATAGTATTAATCGTTTCATAATTTTATAGTTTAAAGGTAACAATACCGCAATCCATTTCAAAGATTTGACCAGAAATAGATGCCGCTTTTTCAGAAATTAAGAATGCAGCCATTTCTGCCACCTCTGAAGGATTTAAGAATTTTTTTAATGGGTGACGCTCGGTCATGGCTTCAATCATTTTTTCATTTCTAAGTAGTTTAGAAGCCAGATCAGTATTAGTAACCGTAGGAGCAATGGCATTAATCCTCACTGTTGGAGCCAATTCTGCACCCAAAGATTTAACCAAGCCTTCCACACCAGATTTTGCAGTGGCAATACTGGCATGAAATGGCATTCCTAACTTGGCCGCTACCGTGCTAAATAGGACAATAGAGGGATTTGTACCATTTTTAATAACAGGTAGATATTTTTGAATGGCTTTAACCGCACCTAAAACATTAATTTCAAAATCTTCCCTAAAATCTTCTAGACTAAGTCTTGATATGGGTTTTAAATTGATACTGCCAGGGCAATAAACAAGGGCATCAGCACTTGAAATTTCAGGTAATTCATCATTTAAAACATCGCAAGTAAAATGTACCAGGTTATTATGTTGCTGCTCTGGAACTGTTCTGCTGATGTTGGTAACTTTATGCTCAGCTAACAAGGTTGTTAGCAGGGCATTTCCAATACCTTTACTGCCTCCTATGATTATGATATGTTTCATTAATTGTTTATATAACTTTGTAATTCTGCAATTTTTTGTGGCGAATTAAACGCACCTCCATAAAAAGAAGTTACTGTAGCAGAGGTGTCATCTTTAATACCACGCGAAGAGACACAAAGGTGTTTAGCATCAATGATGACGGCAATATCATCCGTTTCAAGAATTTGCTTTAGGTCATTAGCGATTTGATTCGTTAAACGCTCTTGAACCTGAGGTCGTTTCGCATAATATTGAACAATGCGGTTTAATTTTGAAAGCCCAATCACTTTCCCGGAAGAAATATAGGCGATATGCGCTTTACCAATAATGGGCACAAAATGGTGTTCACAATTAGAATAAAAGCTGATATTTTTTTCCACCAACATTTGATTGTATTGATACTTATTATCAAACAGAGCTACTTTTGGCTTATTCGCAGGATTTAACCCGGAAAAGATCTCATCTATATACATTTTCGCCACTCGTTTGGGTGTCCCCTTTAAAGAATCATCTGTTAAATCTAATCCCATCACATTCATGATTTCTTCAAAAAGAAGGGCGATTTTTTCTTTTTTTTCTGAATCTGATAATTTAAAAGCATCTGATCTCATGGGTGTTTCTAAGCCCGTAAATAGATGGTCGTCTCCAATTTCATCAAATGAGAAACCATTTAATTTGTGCCCGTTCTTTTTTAAATTTTCTTTTAATGTTTCTAATATCATAGCAATCTTTTTTATTTGCTGTCATTAAGTACTCATCTCTTAAAGCAAAGCAAGGTTAACGTTTTGAAATTGAGTTATGTGTAATTTGTTTTTGTCTGTAGCATTTAAAGCGCCCTTTTTCAAATTCTCTTAATTTTTCATGTTTGGTAGCACGTCCTTGAACACGTTTACGCCACATTTTAAAACTACTGGGCTTCATTTCGCGACGCATCAATGTGATCACTTCTTGTTCAGATACATGAAACTGAAAGGTTATGGCTTCAAAGGGAGTCCGGTCTTCCCAGGCCATTTCAATTATTCTGTCAATATCATTTACCGTTAGCTCCATTAAATTCCAATAAATTCATATTGTTTTTCAAACGTAACTTTTGAACTAAGAAGCTTGTCAAAGAAGGATTTATTTTCTTTAAAAGTGATGTTATTTTTAAAATGAATAAATTTTCCTTGTGCATGAATGCTGCTGCCGTTGGTTTTATAAATAACCAAATGATAAAAGGGCACTACCCATGTGTAATTTTTTAAACCTTTATTAATTCTCACGAGCAAACCATTGGGTCTTAACTCAAGATTGGCATAAGTAACATCTTCCGTGGCATTTAAATAGTTTTTAAAATTCGGACTGGCATCATCTATGATCATTCTTTTGGATCCAACACCTTTCATTTTGAATGATTCCAGAAAGGAATAAGATTTACCCACTAAGTCATTAATTAGTTGGTCATTACTCTTGTTTGAATATGTAGTATCTAATATCATCTTGTAAATATACACAAATCTACAGAATGTTTAACCATATATTTAAAACGTTAAACAAAAATTAACATTTCTAATGATTTTACCCAAGTTCTTAGCCGCATTATGACATAAATCATACTCTATTAGCTGTGTTACAATTACATTTGTTTTTAGAAATAAAAGGATCATATGAAAAGTTTATTATTAGGTAATGAAGCACTGGCTCAAGGCAGTATTGATGCCGGCTTATCTGGAGTTTATGCTTATCCCGGAACCCCTTCTACTGAAATTACTGAATATATACAAAGGTCAAAACTTGCTAAGGAATTAAAGATACACACTACCTGGTCTGTGAATGAGAAAACGGCTATGGAGTCTGCTCTAGGAATGTCATATACAGGTTTAAGAGCCATGGTTGTGATGAAGCATGTGGGATTAAATGTGGCTTCAGATGTTTTTATGAATATGGCCGTTTCAGGAATTAATGGAGGACTTGTGGTGGTTGTGGCAGATGATCCTTCCATGCACTCTTCACAGAATGAACAAGATTCAAGGTTTTATGGAAAATTTGCCATGATACCCATACTGGAGCCTTCAAACCAGCAAGAGGCTTATGATATTATGTATGATGCCTTTGATCTTTCCGAAGAATTAAAACTACCGGTTTTATTAAGAATGGTAACCCGTTTATCTCATTCGCGTGCGGGTATTGAATTACGGGAAAGAAGAGCTCAGAATATGATGCAATTACCTGATGATACTTCGAGGTTTGCATTAATTCCGATGAATGCCAAAAAACAATTCGATAAACTGGTTAATAAAAAAAGTCTTTTAATTGAGATTTCTGAGAACTCTGCCCTCAATAGTTTAAAGTTGAGTGAAGACAGAGATATTGGTATTATTGCCTGTGGTATCGCTTATAACTATGTGATGGAAAATATAGGTGATGATATTGATTATTATTCTATTTTAAAAATATCACAATATCCTTTACCTAAGAAAAAAATTAAAAAGTTATATCAGCATTGTCATAAGGTTTTAGTAGTAGAAGAGGGATATCCTATAGTAGAAGAATTGTTGCACAATTATTTTGATGAGAATGATAAAATAAAAGGTAGATTGACTGGAGATATACCGCAAACAGGAGAGCTAAACCCTAATATAGTTGCCAATTCATTAGGTATTTTTCAAGCAAGTCCAAAAGCTATCCCGTCTATCGTTGCACCCAGACCTCCGCAATTGTGCGAAGGCTGCGGACATACCGATCTTTTTAATACTATTAATGAATTGATCCCTGAAATTGGGAATAAAAGCGTTTTTGGAGATATAGGTTGTTATGCTTTAGGCGCTTTACCTCCTTTAAATACCATAAATACCTTAATAGATATGGGAGCTTCCATTACTATGGCAAAAGGTGCCACAGATGCCGGATTAGAGAATGCTATTGCAGTAATTGGAGATTCTACTTTTACACATTCCGGAATGACCGGATTATTAGATGCTGTTTTTGAAAATTCACCTATTACCGTGATTATCTCTGATAATTCTGCCATCGCTATGACCGGCGCGCAAGAATCAAGTGCGGTAGGAAGATTATATAATATATGCCTGGGTCTTGGCGTGCATCCAGATCACCTTAAGAAAATGGTTCCTTTAAAGAAAAATCATGATGAAAACGTAGAGCTCTTGAGAAATGAGTTAAAATACAAAGGCGTTTCCGTTATTATTTCTGAAAGAGCTTGTGTTCGATTATCAAGAGACCAAAAAGAAGAAATTAAAGCTAAAATCGCTTCATTAAGCTAAAATAAAAGAATGAAAACAAACATTATATTATCGGGTGTTGGCGGACAAGGTATTTTAACCATTGCAGCGGTATTAGATACGGCTGCATTAAGTGAAAATTTGTTTGTAAAACAATCTGAAGTTCATGGAATGAGTCAACGTGGTGGTGCCGTGCAATGTCATGTTAGAATTTCTGATAAAGAAATATTTTCTGACCTCATTCCTGAAGGGAAAGCGGATCTCATATTATCAGTAGAACCTATGGAATTATTGAGATATATACCCTTTTTAAATAAATATGGCTGGTTGGTTACAGACTCACATCCCTTTATTAATACAGATAACTATCCAGAGAAAAATGATTTATTAGAACAAATTAAAAAGCATCCGTATCATGTCATTATAAATGCCACAGATGTTGCTAAAAAAATAGGTAATTCAAAAGTGGCCAATATGGTATTGCTTGGCGCTGCTGCTTCTATTATTCCCTTATCAGAAAAAAGTCTACTGGATGCCATCAAAAAACTATTTGAACATAAAAGTGAAAAAATAATAAGCTTAAACTTAGAAGCCTTTTTTGAGGGAAAAAGAATAGCCAAAGAAATGACAGATTTGGCTGCCAATAATTAACTTTATATAGCAATTAAGAGCTTTTAACTTTCGCATTTTTAAGTACCTTTTTTACGGCCTTGGCTAATATAATGACTCCTTTTTCAATGCTGTCTTTTGGCATATTTGAAAATGAAAGTCGCAATCTATCATCTTTTATACTGGCCGGATCAAAGGTTCTTCCGGTTACAAAGACAACACCATTGGTAACACTTTCTTTGAATATGTCTGTCGACTTTATATGAGAAGGTAACTTTAGCCAGATGTAAAAACCTCCTTTTGGCTCATTCCAGGTGACTGTATTTGGCATATATTTTTCAAGACTCTGTTGAAGTAAATTTTTTCTTTCTAAATATTCACTTCTCAAGAATTTTAAATAGGATTCTAATTTATGTTGTGCTAAAAATTCATTACCTAATATTTGCATGAAATTAGAAGTACAGGCATCTAAAGCCTGTTTTATGGTTTCTGCTTTTTCGAATATTTCTGGTGAAGAAAGCATATAGCCTAATCTGAAACCCGGACCGAGAATTTTTGAGAATGAACCTGTATAAATAATGTCTACACCCTGAATACCAAATGATTTCATGGGTTTGGTTAGATATTTTTCATCTTCATTAAAATACAAATCACTATAGGCATCATCTTCCAATAAAATAATCCCTGTACCCGATAACACCTCCAAAAGTTCTTTTTTTCTTTCAGGTGTGTAAATAATACCAGCCGGATTGTGATAATTTGGTGTGACATATAAAAACTTGGGGGTTCGGTCTAAAGAAGTGATTTTTCTTTTTAAAGCCTTGATATCTATACCATCTTTGTCAATGGGAATGCTATGTATTTCAGCACCGAAGGTTTCAAAAACGGATAAAGCGCCTACAAAACAGGGGTTTTCAGTTAATACGATATCACCTTCGTTTATAAATTCCTGAGTAATAATAGATATGGCTTGCAGAGAACCTGTAGTGATTAAAATTTTATTGTCTTGGACTGGCAATCCTTTCTTTTCTAAATAGCTTTGCAATGATTTTATTAAAGGTGGGTAACCAGAGGTTGGTCCGTATTGAAAGCATAATTTTTTAATGTCTTCTGGTAAAGAATTGTAAATGTCATCAATTTGTTTTACTGGAAATAAATCATTATTCGGCATGCCACCTGCAAATGAGATCACACTTTTTCCAGAAGCCTGCTTCATTAATAATTTAATGTCTTCTGAATGCATGGAATTTACTGCGTTTGAAAATGCATACATAAGCTAAAATATATTATCTGTCTTTTCAAAATAACAAAAATTAAATAAGATAGATTGTGATAAATGTCAGCTAAAATCCTATTTTAAATTGCTTACTTTACAATTATTACATGTTCTCTATTTATGCTTCATCCAAAATTAATTCATCCAGAAAGTATTGTTGTTATTGGGGGTTCTGATAATGTTCAGAGTCCGGGAGGCAGCGTGTTGAAAAATTTGATTGATCACAAATACCCTGGACAGTTGTATGTAGTTAATCCAAAGCAGGAAATTGTTCAAGGAGTAAAATCTTATAAAAATTTAAATGAGTTACCTAAGGTAGATTTGGCAATAGTGGCTATTGCAGCAAAATATATTCCTGAAGCTATCCGGATTTTAGCACAGCAGAAGGAGACCAAAGGATTTATCGTTTTCTCGGCTGGTTTTAGTGAAAAGGATGAAAATGGGACCAAACTGGAAAAGGAAATCGTTGAATTAATAAATATCGCGGGAGGCAGTTTATTAGGGCCTAATAACATAGGCTTAATAAACCAATATTATACAGGAGTTTTTACAAGACCGATACCGAAGTTAGATAAAAAGGGCGTGGATTTTATATCGGGTTCAGGCGCCACAGCCGTATTTATTATAGAGGCTGCAGAAAGTATGGGGCTCACTTTTTCAAGTGTTTATACGGTTGGAAACAGTGCTCAAATAGGAGTGGAAGAGGTTTTAGAGTATTTAGACCAGTCTTTTGAAGAAGATAAAAGTTCCAAAGTAAAACTGCTTTATATTGAAAGCATTAAAGATCCGCTTAAGTTTTTAGAGCATACCGCTTCATTAATAAGTAAAGGTTGTAAAATAGCCGCTATTAAGGCGGGAAGTTCAGAAGCAGGGAACAGGGCAGCCTCTTCACATACAGGCGCTATAGCCAATTCAGATGTTTTTATAGACGCCTTATTTAAAAAGGCAGGAATCATACGTTGTTATGGCAGAAATGAACTTATTACTGTTGCGGGCATCTTATTACAAAAGGGATCTAAAGGAAAAAATATAGCTATCATCACCCATGCCGGTGGTCCTGCTGTGATGTTAACGGATGTCTTGTCAAAAAACGGATTACAAGTTCCTTCTTTAAAGGGAACCCATTGTAAAACATTATTAGGTGAGTTGTTTGAAGGGTCTTCAGTTACTAATCCCATTGATTTTTTAGCTACTGGAACCGCCCAGCAATTAGAAACCATTATTGATTATTGCGAACATAAATTTGATGAGATTGATGCTATGGCTGTCATTTTTGGCAGTCCGGGGTTAAGCTCTGTTTACGATGCTTATGAAGTGTTACATAATAAAATTAAAACATGTAAAAAGCCCATTTATGCCATTTTACCATCAGTTGTGAATGTAAAAAATGAAATGGATGCGTTTATTAAGAAAGGAAATATTGTATTTAATGATGAAGTTTTATTTGGAAAGGCTTTAGCTAAGGTGTCTAACTATACAATAGTTCAAGATAAAGTTCAGACTTTAGAATTAAAATCATTAAAAAAAGTAAGAAAACTGATAGATGCGCTTCCAAATGGATACATGTCTTCAGAAACAGCTTTTAAATTATTAGACTGTGCAGGCGTCAAAATGGCCGCTCAAAAATATGCCAGAAATAAAACAGACCTTCACAAAGTTTCAGAGACACTAAAATACCCGGTTGTATTAAAAGTAGAGGGGCCTTTGCATAAATCAGACGTTGGAGGTGTTATTTTAAATGTTTCAAATGAAAAAGAACTTCATGATCATTTTGATAAATTAATGCAGATTGATGGGGCTAAATCTGTGCTGATTCAGCCTATGATAAGCGGAATGGAAATTTTTATCGGCGCTAAAAAAGAAGGAAATTATCCATCTATAGTACTTTGCGGACTTGGAGGTATTTTTGTTGAAGTATTAAAAGATATCAGCGTAAATATGGTTCCTATTTCAAATAAGGAAGCTCTAAATATGATTAGTAGTTTAAAAGCCTTTCCTGTTTTAAAAGGTATCCGAGGTAAAAAAGGAATAAATATTCAGGCTCTGGCCGAAATGATAACGAAAGTCTCTAAATTACTCATTTTGGCTCCGGAAATTTCCGAATTAGATATTAACCCTTTATTAGCTTCTGAAAATGATTTAATTGCGGTTGATGCCAGAATTTGTATAAAAAAAGCATAGAATCACTTAATTTTTTAACAAAGTCTTTGTTTCAACATTAGATGCGTGCTTTTTCAGGATGCGTTTACGTTCTGTTTTTACCTGATTATTTTTGCTCATATTCCATAGTGTATCACTGGCCTTTTTTCTGGTTTCTTTTATGTTTACAATGGGGTATGGGTAATCTTTCCCTAATTTAAAGTTATTAAAAGCCTGATCTAATTCTGTCATTAAATAGGGTTGATGTGCAAATGGGATGTCTAAACCCTTTAATTCAGGGACCCATTTTTTGATAAATGAAGCATCCGGGTCATGTTCCAGGCTATTTTTTATGGGATTATATATTCTTAAGACATTGGTGCCTGTTTCGCCAGCTTGCATTTGCAGTTGCGGGAAATGTATGCCAGGTTCAAAATCAAGAAACATTCGTGATAAATGCTTTGAGGCGTCTTGCCAGGGTTGCCATAAATTATGAGTAAAAAATGAAACTACTAAGGCTCTCATTCTAAAATTCAAGTAACCGGTTTCATTTAAACACCTCATAGAGGCATCAATTAAAGGATATCCAGTATATCCGGTCTTCCATGCTTTTTGGAATTCTAATGACACCTCTTTTTTTAATTTTTGAAAGCCTTTATTAATACTTTCCTTTTCCATGGTATGCTCCATTTCAAATTTTTGAACAAAATGAGTCTGCCAACGCAATCTGGATGTAAAGGCATCAATAGATCTTTTATGCTTAGAAGTTTTCTTTTGTTCTTGAGCAAATTGATATACTTCTCTAATTGATAAATTACCCCAGGCTAAATATGGTGATAACCTACTGCAGCTCATTCTTGACATTTCGGGTTTTGAAATATGAAACACATATTTTTCATGTCTTTTGTCAAAAAATGAATTTAAATATTTTATTCCCATAGTACGACCACCTTTTTGAAATGGAGATGAGTCATCTGTTTCTAAAGACTGAGGCGTCAATTTATTTTCCAAAGATTCAATGTCCTCTATGGGTACTAATTGATTTTCTTTTGGCGAGAATGAAAGCGTTTGGGAATCAAAGTAGGTATTACTTTTTTCTAACCAATATGCTCTGTCCTTCATACCGCGATAAACACCATTGTTTATTGATTCATGCCAATCAATGAGGTTGTTTTTGCAATATCTGTAAAACGATTTATCTCTATCATAGGTTACTAAAATTCCAGTTTCTTGATGAGAATACACATCAGAAATTTTATAGTTTGACTGTAATTGATTGACCACCGCAATAATATCAGATTGTACGATTAGTATTTTAGAATTATAGGGAATTAATTGCTTATTTAGATCTGACAAAGATTCTTTAATGAAATTCCAATGACGTTGGCTATAATGAGGATCATTCATTAATAATTCTTCAAAAACATAAAGAAAGAGCACTTCTTTTCCTGAAGATAAGGCGTTAAATATAGCCTCATTATCCTCAAGTCTTAAATCTCTTTTTAACCAAACTAAGCTGATTGTGCTTTTCTTCTTCTGCATTTTTCACTACAATATTTAACATTTAGCCAATTCTTTTCCCATTTTTTTCGCCAGGTAAAAGCTAAACCGCAAACACTACAAAGTTTTTGTGGCAGGTATGACTTATTCATTTTAAGGTTGAATGAGCTTTTTGATCATCCCATTAAAAATTAATCCATGAAAAGGAGAAACACTAAACCAATACAATCTGCCAATAATTCCTCTAGGTCTAAACGTAGCAGTTTGTTTTAAAAGCCCCTCTTCAATTTTAAATTCCAGCCATGCCTCACCTGGAAGCCTCATTTCAGCGTACAGTAATAGTTTCCCTTTTGATTTGTCGGCAAAAATAACCCTCCAAAAATCCAAAGCATCTCCAACGTGAAGTTCTGTGGGACTTGTTCTGCCACGTCTCAATCCAATGCCACCAACAAGTTTATCTAAATAACCTCTAATTTTCCAAAGAAAAGTGCCATAATACCAGCCTGTTTCGCCGCCAATAGACCAGACTTTGTTGAGGGTATTTTGTTCATCAATAACAGGCAGCTCTTTGTAATCTGTATAGCATCCAAATTTTGGAACATTTACATATTTATGCATACTGTTTTTTAAGCGCCCACTACTGATCATAGAGTCCTTCCAGCTTGATACAATGCTATTTTGTTCAATTTTTTCAAAGGCTAATTCTACGGCTTCTTTATAAGTTAAAGGATGAACATTAAGTATTTTGTTGATATCACTTGGATGACCTATTATTTGTATACCCATGCTGTCTACTAAAGAAGCTGCGAGTTTATAAGAGGTTGACGTTACAAAATATAACCAATATGAAGATAATCTGGGAGTCATTATTGGAACCGTAATAATATATCTTTTTAGTTTGCGAATTTGAGCAAACTGTAAAAGCATATCTTTATATGTAAGTACTTCTGGTCCAAAAATATCGAAGGATCTATTAAATAGAGCTGGGTTGTTTTTTGCGGCATTTAAATAGGTTAATACATCTCTCACAGCAATAGGTTGGGTTTTAGTATTTAACCATTTTGGTGCTATCATGATGGGTAGCTTTTCTACTAAATCCCTGATAATTTCAAAAGAGGAACTTCCAGAGCCAACTATTATTCCAGCTTTAAAGGTTGTTAAGGCGTATTTTTTTGAAGCTAAGGTGTCTTCCACTTTTTTACGTGAACGTAGATGTTTTGATAATTTCTCTTCATTAGTGATACCACTTAAATAAATAACTTGCTTTGCTTGAGTGGTTTCAATAAAAGTTTTGAAATTAATAGCACATCTTTCCTCCATACTTTCAAAGTCCTTTGAAGTATTGGACATGGAATGAATTAAATAATAAACAACGTCAATATCTTTAGGGATGTTATTTAAGGACTCAACATTTAAAAAATCTACTTCAATAAATTCAATATGCTCATCATCTAAATACTGTTTATTGACGCGCAGTTTATCTCTGACAGCGCATACAACATCATGACCTTCATTTACTAATAAAGGAATCAATCTTTTGCCAATATAGCCTGTGGCACCAGTTACGAGAATTTTCATCGGTTATAATTTATTTCCATTAAAAACCAGATGCAAAATCTTAATAACGCCTATTATTTAGATTTTTGGTCTCTGATATTCTAATCTTGTTTTTAGTTTTGGAATACTATATCCATCTAAACCATTAATAGATGCTACATTGGCTTTTGATAAATTTACAAATCCATCTGCTTCCAGTAGGTCATCAGCAATGTACAAATCAATAATTTCGCCTATCAGTAAAATGGTGTCATTAGCTTTTATAGCATATTCTTCAACATATCTCATAGCCATTTGTACAGGCGCATCTTGTACGAAAGGTACTAAATAATCTCCTTTATATTCTTCTTTAAGTTCTGTAAAGTCAAATTCTGAAAGCGACTTATCATATTTAGCTGAGGTATGGTGCGCATCCTGTAAAATAGCTTCATGTACATGATTGATAGTAAAAAAGCCAGTTTCCTTAATATTTTCGTAAGAATTTCTGATAACTGTTGTTGGTCTTAAGAAGAAGCCTAATACTGCCGGACTTGAGCCAATGTGCGTTACAGAACTAAATATTGCAACATTACTAATACCTCTAAGAGATTTTGTCCCTATAAGGTTTGCCGATTTATAGCCGGAGCAACTGTTAATTAAGTTTATTTTATACAAATGCTGCATTTCATCTATATCGTGTTGAGAGAAATGAAGCATTATTATAAATTTTTAAAATTATTGATTTTAATGTTTTGTGCTTTTAGATCAAACATCAAATTGTAAAGGCCAAAAAAGGTTCTGTTAATATAGATAAAGTGTTTTGAACCTCTGTTACCGTTCATTTTACGTAACTCAGTATTCTTAGAATAGCGTTCACCCAATTCTGCTATTTTTCCAAAAAATCCTGAATCTGAAAAGTCAAAAGACTCATTTTGAAATGGTTGTGTGAACAAACTCAGCATTTCATGAAACATAGTTGTGAAAAATTCAATTTCTTCTTTTGAGTCGTCTTCACGTAATATTTCTAATTCATATAATTTAGTGACAAAATAGTCTTGATTATTGATGTTTTTTTCCTCTGCCAGTTCAAAGTATGGTATGTAAAACTCATCCGGAATGCTCTTCATACAACCAAAATCAAGTGCAACGAGTTCCCCTTTTTTGGATACTAAAAAGTTGCCAGGGTGCGGATCAGCATGTACTTTTTTTAATTTATGTATTTGAAACATATAAAAATCCCAAAGCGCTTGTCCTAATTTATTAGCTTTCTCTTGATCGGTATTATAAGCTGTAAACTCAGATAGATGTTCACCTTCCATATAATCCATCGTAATTATACGGTCAGAAGATAATTCTTCATAATAATCAGGAAACAACATGTTGGAAATGTGAGAACAAGCCAAGGCAATTTCTTGACTTTGTTTAATTTCCAACATGTAATTTGTTTCCTCTAATAACTTTCCTTCAACTTCCTTAAAGTACTTATCGGAGTCTTTACCTTTGATGTTAAACATGCTCATAGCAATTGGTTTAACCATGGCAAGATCTGATGCAATACTTTGGGCAACTCCCGGATATTGGATTTTCACAGCAAGTTTTTTCCCGTCTTTGACTGCAAGGTGTACTTGACCAATACTTGCAGCATTCACAGAAGTTGTGTTGAAGGAATCAAATAGGTCATCTGGTGATTTACCAAAATATTTCTTAAATGTTTTTAGAACCAGTGGTGGCGATAATGGTGGCACAGAAAACTGGGCCAAAGAAAATTTGTCAACATATGCCTGTGGAAGAATACTTTTTTCCATGCTTAGCATTTGAGCTACTTTAAGGGCACTCCCTTTTAGTTGCTTTAAACCGTCATAAATATCTTCTGCATTATTTTTATTCAGTCGCTCTTTGGCTTCAACTTCAGTGTTTACTAATTTATCACCATAGTACTTCAAATAATTGACGCCAACTTTAGCACCTGTTGAAACTAGTTTCGTGGCTCTTTGAATTTTTGTTACTGGTATTTTATCTATGGTTTTCATGATAGTCAATTAATTCATATGCATTTTTTCTTTGAAAAGAAATTTTCCAAAGTCAATAACACTTTTTAAAGGCGCAATATTTAATATATCAAAACTGGTATTCACTGATTTTTCAATAAAAATGTCTGTTTTCTCAAAACCAGCAGAGGTATCATCTAACCAAAATTTTAAGGTCATCATTAATTGAATCCACGCTGATTCTTGTAGTGCTTTTATTTGAATCCTTTCAATGTGCTCTTGCTTAATATCTAATGTTTCAATATCTAAATTGGAGATATATTTATTGAAACTTTTCTTTAATTCAGATAAGACTAAAACACCTTTAAGATTGTTTTTTTGAGTGTTTAAAGCATATACTACATAACTGCGGTTAGCCGTCAGGTTCTCAAAAAAGGTAAAATAAAAACTCAAGAGCTTATTTCTTGCATCAAAGGTTTCATAAGATTCACTTGCCTCTAAGGCGATTAAAGTATTCTCAAAAAATACTTTAAATATGTTTTTTTCAAGAGCTTCAAAGGATCCATAAAAATTATAAAATGCAGCTTCGTCAAAACCATTTGTTTTAGCAAAGTGGTAAACGGAAGCTGGTTTTTTATCATGCGCTAGGACATAATCCATGAAATATGAAATGATGTCTTGTTCTAAAATATTTTTCTTTTTTGCCATAATTTAAAAATTCTAGAACAAAAGTACAAAATGTTTAATCATTTATAATAAAAGTTAAACAAAAATTAACATAATAAATTTATCAGCTCATTGTTTAGGATTGAATTTTATTTTTTTTGAATTCTAAAAGAATTACTAAATGCCTTTAAAAAAATGACATTTTTTGGTTTGAAATTGCCTTAGATATTAAGAATAAAAAATATTATTACCCACTGATTTAACCAATTCAAAAATAGATTAATTTTAATGTGTCATTACCCTAATTAATTTTTGAAAAAATATGTACTTAGCAATCATTTTAGTATTTGCCATAGGATATTTGGCTATTGCAACTGAGCACGTCATTAAAATCAATAAAACGGCTTCTGCACTTTTGATTGCAGTTATTTGCTGGATTTTACTCATTTTTGGAAGAGATACCATTTTTACTGCTATTTCACCATCGCATTCTATTGATTTTATTACAGAATCCTTATTGATTCAAGTAGGTGAAATATCTGAAATTCTGTTTTTCTTATTAGGGGCCATGACCATTGTTGAGCTTATTGATGCACATGAAGGTTTTTCTATTATCACAGATCGTATAAAAATTTCTAGCAGAATTAAATTGCTTTGGGCCTTATGTTTTATCACCTTTTTTCTTTCAGCGGCTTTAGATAATTTAACAACCGCCATTGTAATGGCCACTTTGTTAAAAAAAATGATAAAAAACAAAGAGGATTTATGGCTTTTTGCCGGTATGATCATCATTGCGGCCAATGCTGGCGGTGCCTGGTCACCAATTGGAGATGTGACTACCATCATGCTTTGGATAGGCGGTCAGGTCACTGCCACTAATATTGTTACTGAAATTTTTATTCCTAGTTTGGTATGCATGATCGTTCCGCTTATTGTATTAAGTTTTAAATTAAAAGGAGATTTCATTCAAGAAACAGCTGACGAGGATTCCGTTGAAATTAAAGGTGGGTTAGCAAATCATTTTGAGAAAAGATTGATATTTTTTGTGGGTATAGGCGCTTTACTTTTTGTTCCAATATTTAAAACTGTGACCCATTTACCACCCTTTATGGGTAT
This sequence comes from Gaetbulibacter aquiaggeris, assembly GCF_044003965.1. Lineage (NCBI taxonomy): Bacteria > Pseudomonadati > Bacteroidota > Flavobacteriia > Flavobacteriales > Flavobacteriaceae > Gaetbulibacter > Gaetbulibacter aquiaggeris. The sequence continues at coordinate 78,514 of NZ_JBAWKC010000004.1, read as the reverse complement.
TTTATTTGGTTTGAGTATTATTTGGATTACTACTGAAATATTGCATAGAAATAAGAATGAAGAACATAAGAAACACTTGTCAATTGCTGGCATCATTGAGCGCATTGACACCCCAAGTATCTTGTTCTTTTTAGGAATATTGATGGCAGTGGCGGCTTTGCAAGTCGGCGGTCATTTATTACAGCTTTCAACACTGTTGGATAAGACTTTTGATAATATTTACGTTATTAATACTTTAATTGGAGTATTTTCATCCATTATTGACAATGTCCCTATTGTAGCTGGAGCCATGGGCATGTATTCTCTAGACGTATATCCTGTAGACAGTGTTTTTTGGGAATTATTAGCATTTTGTGCGGGTACCGGCGGTAGTATTTTAATCATAGGGTCAGCGGCAGGTGTGGCCATTATGGGCATATTTAAAATTGACTTTATTTGGTATTTAAAAAGAATTTCTGTTTTGGCTATTTTGGGATATGCAGCTGGTATTGGAGTTTATATGTTTTTAAATTAATACCTGTGATAATTCAATAAGATTATTTTTTGATGCCTAAATATGATCATTTAATTATACATCAGTAACAAGAAGTTTTAACGATTCAACAGGTGCAAGTTGAAATGCTTGAAGATATTATGAAGCAAACTAATATCAACAAATAAATTAGATTTAAGGATTTGTTAACATTTTAACGAGTTATAAATCTTTAATTTTATAAAAATTCTAATGATAAACATATAACAAACACTTTTTTATGAAAAAAATTAAGCTATTTATTGCATTATTTACTGTTACTTTAATGGTAAACGCACAGATTGTAACCCCTCAGCCTAGTCCGTCTGCAAAGATAGATCAAAAGGTAGGACTAACAGATGTTAGTTTAGAGTATAGCCGACCTAATATGAGAGGAAGAACTATATTTGGAGATCTGGTGCCTTATGGAACACTTTGGCGTTTAGGCGCTAATGCGAACACAAAAATTACTTTTAGTGATGATTTTAGTGTCGGAGATAAAACATTAAAAGCGGGATCTTACGCTATTTTTGTGACGCCTAATGAAAAATCATGGGAAGTTGTTTTCTATAGTGATACTGATAATTGGGGAACACCTCAAAAATGGGATGACGCAAAAGTGGCGGCTAAAGTTACTGCAGAGGTCTACCCATTACCAATGACAATAGAAACATTCACTATGGGCTTCAATAACTTACATAGCGGTGGTGCAACTTTAGGAATGATGTGGGAAAATGTTTATGTGGGTGTAGAATTTAAAGTACCTACTGATGATAAAGTTCTAACTAGTATTAATGATGCTATGAACGGGACACCAACGGCGAATGATTATTATGCGGCAGCCGTTTATTATTCTCAAGAAAATAAGGATATTAACACAGCACTAGAATGGATGGAAAAGGCGATGTCTATGACTGAAAAACCAGCCTTTTGGCAATTAAGACAACAATCTTTAATATATGCTAAAGCCGGAAATAAAGAAGCCGCTATAGAAACTGCTAAAAAATCATTGGTAGGTGCACAGGCAGCTGGTAACGCTGATTATGTAAAAATGAATACTGAGTCGCTTCAAGAATGGGCAAAAATGTAAGTTGAATGTTATTTATAAAAAAAAGCGCAACCACTGGTTGCGCTTTTTTTTTAGGCTTCTTGATCAAAAAAATTCCACATATTCAACAGGAAATTTAAATTGTTTAATATTTTAAATTGATAAGGGTTCTTACATTATCTAATAATGCTATTAATTCTTGGCTAAATTTAAAAGACATGATAGGACTTTCAGTTTTTCCTTGACGCAATAACTCATTAAAGTGTTCAATTTCATAATTATAACCAATTGTTTGGTAGTGGAAATCTAAATGTTCTTCTTTCCCATCAACAGTAATGGTTATGTTTGATGGACAATGAAATTGCTTATTTATTTTAATAGTTCCTTTTTCACAGTAAAAAATGGCTTCTGTGGGTAAATCTTCAAGCAAGGAACTTCTTAAATAAGCCTTCAATCCATTTTTATAATTAAATCTCATGTCACAGGACGAATCAGCACCATTCTCAAAAAAAGTGGCAGTGGCCTCTATGGACTCAGGTTTTCCAACAGCAGATAATGCCGCAAAAATGGGGTAGATGCCAATATCTAAAAGGCTTCCGCCTCCTAATGATTTTTTAAACAGTCTGGAGTCATTGTCAAATGCTCTAAAAAAACCAAAAGAGGCTTCCATTTTTAGCAGATCGCCAAACGTTTTAGTTTTTAGTTCTTTAAGAACATATTGATAATGAGGTAAAAAAGAAGTCCATAAGGCTTCCATAAGTAACACCTTTTTCTCCCTTGCCTTAGAAATCATCATGTCTACTTCATTAGCATTCATGGCAAAAGGTTTTTCACATAACACGGCAATCCCTTTGTCTAAACATAAAAGGGTGTTTTCTTTATGTAACGCATGAGGTGTGGCAATATATATAGCATCTATATTAGTATCATTTACCAATGCTTTATAACTGCCATAGATTTGTGAAACCCCATATTTAGAAGCAAATTCATCTGCTTTTTCTTTAGTTCTTGAGGCTACCGCATATAATTGCGAATGATCAATTTTAATTAAATCCTGAGCAAATTTATGAGCTATATTTCCTAAGCCCATAATGCCCCAACGAATGGTTTTTACTTTTTGTGCCATATGGTTTTTAGTATTTAATAAATACTATAAATTAGTATAGAAGGTTAGAGTTTTTTAAAATTAAATAACTGAAACAAGAAAATAAGACCATTAAAAAAATAAGTATCATCTTATCGGATTTAGAAATTCTTTTATAATCTATTATCATAGCGAACATAATCGCTAAAATACATCCCACAAAATTTAGCCAAAGAAAGGGCAGATTAATAATGTCATATTGGTTTAAAAGAAACAAACTAATAACAATAACTTGTGTCACCAGAGCTGAAATAAAAACAGCTTGCCCCTTAATAAGTTTGAAGAAAAAAGCAATCATAAAAATACCTAATACATTACCATAAAATATAGATCCTATTATATTTACCAGCTGGATGAGATTTTCAAAAAGATTGGCAATACAAGCAACACTAATAGCCATAATGCCCCAAGCGAATGTAAACCATTTGGAGGCTTTTACCATCTGCTCTTCTGTTTTTTCAGATGTATTTCTTTTGTATAAATCAATGGTTGTAGTAGACCCTAAAGCATTTAATTCACTAGAAGTACTTGACATGGCCGCACTCAAAATAACTGCTAACAATAAACCTATTAGTCCACGAGGTAAATTGTTTAAAATGAAATAGATAAAAACATAATCTTTATCATTACTTTCAACTTTAATATCTTGTTTTTCGGCGGCTTTATCTATTAATATTTTGGCTTGATTCCTAATTTCAGTATTGGATTTATTTGCTAATGCAATTGATTTAGAGGTATTTTCCGTTGGAGAATTGGTAACAAAATTATTAATCTGTAATTGCTTGTCCTTAAAATTTTCTTGTTGTTCCTGCTGAAGCTTTTTGAAGTCAGCACTATATTCAGAGTTTAAAACTAATTCGGTCGCAGTAGGGTTAAAATTTAAAGGGGCTTCATTAAACTGATAAAAGACAAAAACCATGACACCCACCAATAAAATGAAAAATTGCATGGGAACTTTTAGCAATCCGTTAAATATCAGTCCGAGTTGCATTTCTTTAACTGATTTGCCGGACAAATAACGTTGCACCTGACTTTGATCCGTTCCAAAATAAGAGAGCATTAAAAAGGTCCCACCTATGATACCACTCCAAAAGGTATAGCGGTTGTTTAAATTGAAACTAAAATCCAGAATGTTCATTTTACCACTGGCACCAGCTATATCAAGTGCTTTGGAGAAAGTAATATCCTGCGGGAGTTTGGCAACAATAATAAAGAATGCTACAAGCATTCCTATAAAAATGACAATCATTTGGTGTTTTTGGGTCACGTTAACTGCCTTTGTACCACCAGAAACCGTATAGATAATTACTAAAAAGCCAATTGCAATATTAAGCGTTAATAGATCCCAACCCAAAACCACGGATAAAATAATGGCTGGTGCAAAAATGGTGATGCCGGCTGCCAATCCGCGTTGTATTAAAAATAAAATAGCCGTTAAGGTTCTGGTTTTTAAATCAAATCTGTTTTCTAAAAACTCATAAGCGGTATAAACGTTAAGTCGGTAATACAACGGAATAAAGACCATGCAAATAATGATCATGGCTATTGGTAAACCAAAATAGAATTGTACAAAGCCCATGCCATCATTAAAGGCTTGTCCTGGGGTTGATAAAAAGGTAATAGCACTTGCTTGGGTGGCCATGACAGATAATCCTATAGTCCACCATTTTGAAGTGTTGCCCCCTTTTAAATAATCTTTTACATTTTTACTGCCACGCGTTTGCCAGGTGCCATATAAAACTATAGTTAATAGTGTAGTAATTAAAACGGCCCAATCAATCCAATTTAAATTCTGCATCGTTAAAAGGATTTCATGATTAGGTAGAAAATAATAATGTAGACCAGATTAGCAATCAGTAAAATTGAATAAAGTTTTAACCAAGGTTGTTTCTGTTGCTTTTCCGGGTCCATCATTAATCGTTTATTTTAGCTTCTAGTTTAAGGTTTTCTTTACCAATGGAAAGCATATTTGAAAATAGACGATAAGCGCCAGACACACCTTCTGGAAATTCTCTAAAAAAACTTAAACCTGTATAGATGTAATAGCCTTTTCCATATTTTGCCACTAATAAGCTACCATCTTTTGGACTTTCTCCTTTATCATGCATGGATAGAATAGGAGTGAAGTCATTGGACCATTTATCAGGGAAGTATAATCCACGTTCTTGTGTCCATCCCTCAAAATCTTTTTGGGTGATTTTATTTGGATAATTTAATATAGAATGACTTGGGTTTAAAAATATAACTTCTGAATTTTCATCGGTAACACGATCTCTTGAAAGCTCCAGATCAAATGGGGCCAAAGCATCCACTTTTAATCTTGAGTTTGTATTGTATTGAACAATCATATTACCTCCTTTTTCAACAAAATCAAACAATATTTGTTGTTTATATTTTAAATCATCTACCGTATTGTAAGCTCTGATTCCAACAACAACAGCATCAAACCTGCTTAAAGTTTCTGCATTAATATCTTTTGGTGCTATGGTAACCACGTTATAACCAATTTGTCTTAAACTTTCAGGTATGACATCTCCAGCACCTTCAATGTAAGCTATATTCTCACCTTTCTTTTGAATATCCAATCTCACTACTTTGCTTTCGCTTGGTAATAAAACTGTTTGAAATGGAATATGATCGTAATCTATTTCAAAAAGTTCTCTGGTGTAAATATGATCACCAACATGAACCATTGGCGTTATAAGTCCTTCATGTTGATCCTTCGGCGGAACGATAGTGAACAAAACGGTTTGCTCTTCATCATCATGAGATATTGAAATAGTTTGTTTTTCAGGATAAACATTCCAGTTTTTTGGATGTGCTATAGATACAAATCCTTCCAATTTATCTTTTCCTGCTTTTATAATGACTGGAACTTCTTTTTGTTGGTCATTACTAAAAACGATTACTTTTTCAGTAAATTTTGCTGAAGCCTCTGGGGTGATTACAAATGGTTTATAAACCTCTCCTTTAACAGGGTCATTGGTTTTATAAACAATGGGTTTTGTAAATTCTATTGGGGTGTTTTGAATTTCTAATTTAAAAATGGCGTTATAGATCGCAGGCGTTTCAGGTAAACCGATGTCATTTGAATTGCTTACGGTATACATGCCCAAGGTTCCTTTAGAAGTCAACCAATAAGGAGCTGTCGGTTCTTGGTTTTTAGAAATATTTATTGTGTCTTTTAAAAGCGCTCTTTTATTATTTTCCAAAGCAAAACGTTTGTATGACTTTTTATGGCTTTTGTCTTTTAAATTTAACTCTGTGAATACAATATTTGCATTACTCCTGTTAATCATTTCAACAGCAATAGCTACTTCTGAATTTTGTGTAGCATGATTGGTTTCTGCAACGGCTTCTAGATATAAGCCAGCGCAAGCGGCAATAATATCTTTTATCTGGTTAGACTTTATAGTTCCCCAGTGTGAATCTTCTAATTTTTCAATTAATTTATAGGCTTCAACCAGTTTTGGAATGGATGTTGAAGGGTTGGTAAAATCAAAATCTGCTTCCACTTTTGATAGAATATTACCAATAGCGGTACCTCCTTTTACTCGATTCCAGCTAGTATCAATACCATCAAAAACATTAGATTTATTTATGGGTAAATCACCTTTGATGAGTTCAATATATTCTATTTCTTCGCCACGGCTTCCTGTACTTCCAAATCCTTGAGATTTATGTTTGCTTCTGCTTAAAGCCGCAATTTCAGGATTACTCAATCCCTTTAAAGGATAATAAACACCCGTATCAATACTTAATAAATTGGTTTTATTCGCTTTTTCAAAATTTTCCTGGCTTCCATAAAACCACCAGGAAGTATTAAAAAAGACACGCTGTGGTTGCCAAATACTTGTTTGATTAAGTTGCTCTGGATAAATATTAGGATTGTTAGTTAAATCAAAGGCTTCAACACTCAACATGGCTGAACTGGTATGATGGCCATGGGTACTGCCAGCGCTTCTATGGTCAAAACGATTAATAATAATATCAGGTTGAAATTTTCTTATAGCCAAAACAACATCACTCAGAACCTTTTCTTTATTCCAAATGGCTAAAGTCTCATCCGGATGTTTTGAAAACCCAAAGTCGTTGGCTCTTGTAAAGAATTGCTCTCCACCATCAATTTTTCGGGCTTCCAGTAATTCTTGAGTTCTTATCACGCCTAATAATTCACTTATTTCCGGGCCAATTAAATTCTGTCCGCCATCACCTCTTGTTAACGCCAAATAACCAGTTCTAGCCTTGACTTCATTTGATAGGTAAGAAATGAGTCTGGTGTTTTCGTCGTCCGGATGCGCTGCTATATATAATGCTGATCCTAAAAAATTCAGTTTTTGGATAGATTCATAGATCTCTGAAGCATTAAGTTTTTTTGGTTGTTGAGCTTGATTGGAATATGGAAATAAAAATATAAATAGTAGGAAAAGGATTGATTTTTGCATCATATTTTGTAGTTAGGTAAAATCAAATATAGAAAAAGATACCAGCCAAGGACCTACTTTTAATGTTTCTTTAACGAATTTCATAAACAATGATACTTATTTCAAAAATAAAAAAACCCTGTTTAATTCTACAGGGTTTTTTAATTTAAAAAATTTTTTAATGTTCATTATCCTATTTGTTCAAAGGTGTACATAAAGACCATCTAAATTTAACGGGACTTATATTTACCTATTCCAGGGCCAATCAAACCCTTGTATGTACCAAGCATGCCTTCAGGAACATTTCCTGTATTTACTACTTGCACAAGTGCTCGGTCTGGCCACAAGTAAAATAATCCAACTGATTCTCCCTCTTCTGAGAACCATTCTCCATATACTGGATTTCCATCATCATCAGCAAAATAAACAGCTAATGTGTCTGTGGATTTTACTGCCACGTATTTTTGAAATTGAGACCATCGGTTTTCGCCTTCTCCTGCGCGATAATGAAATGTTATCCATGCATCTGTATCAACAATTGGATATTGGTATACTCCTTCTTTTGTTATACAGGATTCGTTCCAGTGCATTACCAGTGTCATATTTCCGTAGTAATAAAAGTCATAATCCAAAACTTCAGGATTATCAACTGCATATCCTTCCCAATCACCATTGTATGGAGGTTCTTTTTTGTACCAAGGTGCGTCCGGATACAGTTCATCACCAAACCATGCGTTTATAAGATAGCCATTAAACTGGTGGGCGTTCCAATTATATCCCCATTGATCAAAACCAGTAGATTTTTTGCTGTTATTTACTTTAGAACTATTTAGTTCCAAATTGCTGGTGGCTTCATCTATGGCTTCAGTATGACATGATATAAAAAGAAAAAACAAAGCGAAAATTGTCGAGAGTGAAATAATTTTTTTCATAATATTTAGTTTTATTGTTATGTTCTAAATCTCATGAATTATATTAATGTAAACATATCAATATTGAAGCATTTTATTTCAAATTTTTCTTAAATCATTAAAATTTTAAAGCATAGGGAATTATTAGAAAATAATTTATTTATAAAAACCATTCCAATTAATCGGGTAGAACTAACCCCATGTTCTTGGCGATTTCCTGAAATTCTGGATTGCTGTGAAGAGGAATAAAATCAGGATATGTTAGCATGATAGGTAGATCCTCATTTCTATTTTGGTATGCAACTTTTATAAAATCTAGGGCATTTGATTTATTGTTTACCATCATTTGAATAGATGCAATAACGCTTGGATTTGAACAAAAACCTGGTGTATTTATTGTTGCTTTATCTAAATAGAAATTTAAAGATTCATTGAGGCTTTTGTTATCATAATACCATCCAAGTGAATCGTTTTTCATAATGGTTTGGAGCTTTCTCCATGATGTAATCATTTTATCAAGGTTTTCTTTTTTATGATAAACATATCCTATTCCGTTCAAGGCAAAACCATAATCTGGCTCTAACTCTAAAACCTCGTTATATTTTTTAATTGATTTATCAAATTCTTTTGCTATGTAATATCTCTCAGCAACTAAAGAACCCATAGAGGGATTTAATGGGTCTAGAGAATGCGCTACCGTAGCTTCGCTTATAGCTTTATCGTAATCTCCAGTTATCGTATAATAATTTGATAATAATTGATGTGCCTCTGTGTTGTTTGGTTCAAGTTTCAATGCTATTTCAGCCATTTCTTTCATTTTTCCCCAATTCCAATCAAATTTTCCAACTAAATTTCCTTTTGTAATATAAGCTTCTGCTAAAGATTCGTCAAGTTCAAACGCTCTGTCAATTGATTTTCTTGCATTTTCCCTGTTGATTAATCTTTCAAGATTGTCTCCTATCAATTTATTCAGAGATATATAAGTTTCCGTTAATGCTACATATACTGGAGCAAAATTAGGATCAATTTTAATTGACTTCTCCAGGTAATCTTTAGCACTCATTAAAGAACTATATCTTGTTTTTTGATAATACCATAAATGCCTGCCTTTTAAATATAAACTGTAGGCCTCGGGATTTATATTGTAAGTTTTAGACCTATTCGAAGTTATTTTTGTTGAAATTTCATTGGCGATTTCACTGGAAATATTTTGCACTAATTGTAAAACATTTTTGGTGCTATGATGGTATTTATTTGACCAAATGTGACGTTCTTCAGGAAAAGGTTTAATTAGTTGAACTACTACAAGTAAACTATCATTATTGGGAAGAACTGATCCTTCTAATAATAAATCAACTCCTAACTCCTTAGCAATTTGATTATAAGGAGTGTTTTTATCATCCTTAAAACGTTCGCAAGACCCCCTTGAGATAACACGAATGGATTTGTTTTTAGATAATTCTAGATTGATAGCCTCAGTTATTCCAGATGCGAGATAATCAAAATCTCTATTTTCAGAATAATCTTCAAGCGGTAGGACTCCAATTGATGCATATTGAATCTCTTTATGAGACTTATTACTAAAGAAATTCTTTTGATAGTATAAAACTATGGCGATAATGACTGCAACAACAGCAATCCAGGCCATATTTGTTTTTATTCCTTTTTTAGAGGTTTCATTTACTAATTTAAAATCAAAGGATTCATTATTTTCATGGCTCTTTTTAAATTCACCTGGTGTTTGATTGAAATAATCTAAAAAGCATTTGTTAAAATAAGAAGGGCTACCAAAACCAACTTTGTAGGCAATCTCTGATACTGTTAAGTCACTATTTAAAATAAATCGTGCCGCTTCCCTTAATCTAATTTCTCTAATAAAATAACTGGTTGATTTTCCTGAAAATGACTTCGTTTTTCTAAGTATTTGGGAACGGCTAAAGTTCATTTCCTTGGCAAGTTCACTAACACCAAATTTTTCATTTTCAAGATTAGATAAAACGAGATGTTCTATTTTTTTTATGAAAGTTTGAGACATGTTGCTTAACATCTTTCATATTGAGTGGTTGAAAACTATTTAAATTTACAATTTATTTGATAAAAATCAAGTGATTGTTTAAAAAAATGACAGGACAGATTTCTTTTAAAAGGCAGAAAACTAAAACCACTTTTTCTTTTTAAAATAATAAAGCATAGAGAAAAATAAAGCAATCATTATCGCCCACAAAATAAAATAAGAGTATCTGAAATGCAGTTCAGGAATGTAATCGAAGTTCATACCATATATACCTGCCATAAATGTCAGAGGAATAAAGATGGTTGATATGACTGTAAGGACCTTCATAACTTCATTCATTTTATTACTAATGGTAGTCATATACATATCCATAAGACCCCAGATCATTTCTCGGTAAATCTCAATATTTTCAGAAATTTGGATGACATGATCATAAATGTCTCTATAATAATGAATGGTTTTATCCTGAATAAAATTATTTTCATTTTTCTCAATCCTGCTTATAATTTCTCTTAAAGGAAAAATGGCTCGGCGTACTTTAAGTATTTCTCTCTTTAAATTTTGTATTTGCACGCTTATTTCTTCCTGAGAATATCCGGTGAATAAATTATCTTCCAGATCTTCAATTTTATTGCCCATAGTTTCTATAACAATAAAATAATGATCGGTCACAGCATCAATTAAGGCATATAATAAATAATCTGAGCCTAAGGTTCTTATGCGGCCCTTTGCCAAACTAATACGATTTCTCACCGTATCAAAAACATCACCTTCTGCTTCCTGAAAACTGATAACATAATTATCTCCAAGTATAAAACTAACTTGTTCTGTTACAACTTGTTCATCCTTATCGTAATAAATCATTTTTAAAACGATAAAAACATAATTAGTATAGTCATCTATTTTTGGTCTGTGAGAAGTATTTACAATATCCTCAAGCGTGAGCGGATGCAGATTATAGTGATTACCTATTTTTTCAATAGCATCCACATGATTAAGACCATTAATATTTATCCAACTAACAGATTTTGTATTTTTAAAATGAAAAACATCTTCAATATTAGCATGTACTTTTTTATCGACAAATTCAGAATTATAATCAAAAGATTCAATAAAAAGACCCTGGGTTTCTTTGTCTCCGGTGTATACAATAGAGCCAGGACTTAAACCCAGTTTCTTTTTATAGTGCGATGTACGTTTTTTTAACATGCTAAAAGCTTAATATTATAAATATAGTGTTTTAATCGTAATCTTCATCCAGGGCATCTTTCTCAATAAGGGTAACGCCTTTTTGTAGTATGAGATTATTTGGATAAGTGACTAAATTCCCATTATCTAATCTTAAATGCAGCTGAAAAGCTCCAATATCTTCTATGACGGCTTCAAGTGGAAAATCCTTATCATGTATCATGATTTTGTCACCAACTTTATAAGGAAACGAAAAGAACATAATGATACCAGAAGTGATGTTACTTAAAATAGACCAGGTGGCAAATAAACCGATACCAACAACTGCAAATACCGAAGAAAAAACTAAAACTATTTGACTGGGTTCAGCACCAAGAATAATAGCTTCAATAAGAATAGCAATTAAAATTAAGGTTACTGTGATGTATTTCCCAATGAGTTTGATTCTGGCCACATTAATGTTACCTCGTTTTCCAATGCCTTTTAATATTTTTTTTAAAGTAAAATTTAGAATAATAAAAAATAATATAAGAATAATAGTTTCTACTATTTCTAAAGTATAAGTGTTAAAAAAATTATTCATAATGCTTGATTATATAGTTACAAAGATAAGTTAGTTTGGTTATGTAAATAAAACGATTTTATTCAACGATTTCTGAAAGTACTTGGTAAACCATGTGTACCGGAAGTCCCATAACATTAAAATAGGAGCCTTCAATCTTTGTCACTCCAATTTGTCCAATCCATTCCTGTATTCCGTAAGCACCCGCTTTGTCAAATGGCTTAAAGGTTTTAATATAATACTTAATTTCTTCATCAGAAAGATGTTTAAACGTTACTTTAGTAATGTCATGAACGATTTTTTGAGTTGTTTTGGTAGTAAAACAAACAGATGTTATAACCTCATGTGTGCCATTGTTAATAGCCTTCAATATGTTGAATGCATCAGCTTCATTTAAAGGTTTTCCCAGAGCTTGATTATGATGCCATACAATGGTGTCACTTGTAATAAGAATGTCATGGTCTTTCAATTCCTCTTTAAATGGTTCTGCCTTCAACTGGGCTAAATAATCACTGATTTCATAATGTTTCAAATGTGATGGAAAATCTTCTTTTACTGGCTTCAGGCGAATTTCAAAATCAACCCCTAAATCTTTAAAGAACAATTGTCTTCTGGGGGAACCAGAAGCTAAAATAATATGATGGTTTTTTAATTTTTCCTTTATCATTATGATAATAACATGAATTTATATAATAAAATAGAAATCATCCCAAAAAGCATGACTAATTTAAGTAGTTGGCTTATGGCATGAAAGTCTTTTTTTGTTTTTGCATTAAATATTAAAATGCAGGTATAGAGGAGAGGCGCTATTATAAAAATCAAATAATATATTACGGCAACCGGCTGTTTGTACAAGTTTTTATTAAGGTAATAAATAACCGCCAACAAGGGTATAAATGATAACACAAATAATACTTTTGAAGCGCTTCCACGTCCGATTACAATAGGTAAAGTATGCATACCAGATTTATAATCACCATCTGTATCTTCAATGTCTTTGGATATTTCCCGAATGAAATTTATAATGAAGGCAAAAATGGCATAGTCTAAGAGGATTCTGAAAAAAGCTAATTGAATACCTTGGTTTTCAAGAGTCATAGAAGGAATTAATTCAAAAATTCCAACAATTAAAATGCTTAAACCAACCAAAACAGAAATAACGATATTCCCTATTAAAAATGTTTGTTTTAAATAGCTGGCATAAACATATAGCAGCGCTGAAATAATAACGAATAGAGCAAACAACTCACTTTTACCAATGGCATAAGACAGATAAAAACCAATGCCTACACCCATAACATTTAAAATGATAAATAGGTTATATGCCGTTTTTTCACTAATTGTTTTACCTATAATAATTCTGTCCGGTTTATTAATAAAATCGGTTTCAACATCATAAATGTCGTTAATAACATAGCCTGCAGCCGCAATACAAAGTGTCGAAATCATTAAAAGGAAAAAATGGAAGGTATTTAATGACATGCTTACCCCAAACGGTTGAAATAAACCATACTTAATCAGGCATTGCATCATTACAATCATGCCAAGATTTTTCCAGCGGATAAGTTTTAAAATGTTCAATAGCTGAGAGTTAAAGATTAAAGAAGAATTGTGTATTAAAAAAAGTGAAATCATGCATTCTAATCATATTTTGCATCATAGTTTAAATGCCACTTTTCCTGTACTTTCAAAACTTGCTCAATAACATCTCTGGCAGCACCATAACCCCCGTTTTTATGAGAAATATATTTTGAAATATTTTTTATTTCAGGTACGGCATCTTGAGGGCAACAAGGCAATCCTACCTTTTGCATCACATGATAATCTGGTAGATCATCACCCATGTAAAGCACCTGTTCTGGCTTAATATTATATTTTAATAAGAACTCATTTAACTGGTCTATTTTATCATGGGTGCCCAAATAAATATTTGTAATGCCTAATGCATTTAAACGAATACGAACCCCCTCATTGGAGCCTCCTGAAATAATACAAATATGATAACCTAAATCAACAGCTGTTTTTAAAGCGTAGCCATCTTTTATGTTCATTTTACGCAACAACTCACCACTTGTGGTAACTGTTACTGTGCCATCAGTTAAGACGCCGTCAATATCAAAAATAAAAGTGGTAATATGATTTAAGTATTCTTTATAACTTTTTTCTTCCATGTGTTTTTTGAATTGATGCGGTTAGTATTTCATAAATTGCTTTATGAGGAGAATTCTCTAATTTTTTTAAATGTTTTTTAATGGTTTTCTTGTCATTACGCTTTGCAGGGCCTGTTTGCGCCGAATAAGGAGATAAGTTTTGTATTTTATTGGCCGTTTCAAGAATTAATGGTTTTAAAATATCAAACTCGGTGCCTGTTGATTCTGTGATTTCATGGGCAATCCTATACAACTGATTGGTAAAATTATTTACAAAAACGGCCGCTAAATGTAAGGAGCTTCTTTGATCGCTATTTACTTTGAAGCTTGCGCTTTCTATAGCTTCTGCAAGTAGTTTTAGGCTTTTAAAATCCTTCTTATCTGCCGTTTCGATACATATAGGAACGTTTTTAAAGTTAATACTTGTTTCCTTACTAAAAGTTTGTAATGGATAGAAAACACCACGACGATTCTTTTTATCTAAATCATATAACCCAACACTCCCTGAAGTATGAACTACCAATTGGTTTTCAAAGGGTAATTGAGAGGATAATTTTGAAATGGCATCATCACTAACGGCAATAATATAAACATCTGCGGGTTTAAGCGAAGAGAGATCACTAGTTACATTTACCATATTTTTGTAGAAATCAATGGATTTTAAATTTCTATTAAACCATTGATTTACAAATACATTTTCAGCTTTATAAAAAGCATGAAATAAATGTGTGGCTACATTGCCAGCGCCGAGAATAACTACAGAAATCATAATGCTAAAATAAGTAAGTAAAGCGTTATATAAAAGCCTATTCATGTATCTTTGATCGATATGGAAAAAAAAGATATTAAAACGAGAGCTGATGTATTTTTATTGGTTTCCACATTTTATGAAAAAGTGCGAAGGGATGCTTTATTAGGTCCTTTTTTTAATGAAACCATCCAAGATTGGGAGGAACATTTGGAACGTCTTACTACTTTTTGGGAGTCTAATTTATTTTTAAAGACAAAATATTTGGGAAACCCTTTAAAGGCCCATGTGGAAGTAGATAAAAAATTTAATAACACGATAAGCCAATTGCATTTTGGAGCATGGCTTCATCTGTGGTTTCAAACTATAGATGATTTATTTGTTGGTGATTACGCAGAAAATGCCAAGACCAGAGCCAGAAAAATGAGTACCTTTTTTTATCTTCATATTTATGAATCTAGAACTAGTTCAAATAATAAATCCTAATGTTTTAACATCTTTTTTTATGACTATTATCATTACTAACAATACAAAATACTTTAAATTTGCGCAATATTAAAGATCCAACTACAATGTTAAAAAAATTAACCAATATTCTTTTCTCAACTCGATTTACAGCTGTTTTATTTCTTGTTTTTGCTGGTGCTATGGTTGCCGGTACTTTTTTAGATGCGGGACAAAAAACATCACCAACACCTTATACCAGAACATTAATTTATAATGCCTGGTGGTTTGAAGCCATATTTGTGTTTTTTATTATCAATTTTTCAGGTAATATTTTCAGATATAAACTTTATAAAAAGGAAAAATGGGCAACGTTTACTCTCCATTTAGCTTTTATTTTTATCATTTTAGGTGCGTTTATCACAAGATATACCAGTTTTGAAGGCGTCATGGCCATTCGTGAAGGCGCGACTGAAAATAAGTTCTTGTCACAAAAAACATATGTAACAGCCTACATAGATGGAAACTATAAAATTGATGGTGTGGCACAAAGATTGCCAATTGAAAAAGAGGTTGATTTTTCGCCAAGGTTAAAAAATAAATTTTCCATCAGTGCAAAATATGATCAACAACCGGTTAGCATTGAGTTATTGGATTTTATTCAAGGGGCTGAAGAAGATATTATTCCTGATGAAAATGGAGAAAATTATTTAAAAATTGTTGAGGCAGGTGATGGTGGTGCTCATAATCATTTTTTAAAAGAAGGGCAGATTATGATTATTCATAATGTGTTATTCAGTCTTAATGCGGCTACCAAAGGAGCTGTAAACATTACTAATAATGAAGATGGTATTTTTATAGAATCACCTTTTGAAGGTGAGTATATGACCATGGCAACTATGGCGCAAGGACAATTGGTAAAAGATAGTATCCAGCCATTACATTTAAGATCTAGGTACGTTTTTGGAAGTTTTCAAATGGTGCTCCCAAAACCAGTTATTAAAGGAAATATTGGTATTGTGGAAAAATCTAAAGTAATAAATACTTTTGATGAAGACGGTTTATTATTTAAAATTGAAACTAACGGAGAAACTAAAACTGTAGGTGTTCTAGGCGGTAAAGGTTTAAATAATGGCTTTAAAAAGGTTGAAATAGGAGGATTAGATATTTATCTGCAATTTGGTGCTAAAGTTCTTGAATTGCCTTTTTCTATTAAGTTAAATGATTTTGAAGCAGAACGTTATCCCGGTACAGAACGTGGTTATTCGTCCTATTCTAGTAAAGTAACGGTTTTAGATCCAGAATCTGGTGATTTTGATTATAAGATCTTTATGAATAATATACTTGAACACAAAGGCTATCGTTTTTTTCAATCGAGTTTTGACCCCGATGAAAAAGGAACTGTGCTTTCGGTTAACCATGATTTCTGGGGAACCTGGGTCACTTATTCTGGGTATTTTATGCTTTTCTTCGGTTTAATGGCCATTATGTTTAGTAAGGCTACCAGATTTAAATTTTTAGAAAATCAATTGAATAGTATAAAAGATAAAAAGGCAAAATTATTATCCGTTTTATTAATTGTATTTGGATTGAATGCCTATTCTCAAGTTCATTCTGAAGATGATGGTCACGACCATTCCAAGCCAACTAAAGTTCAAATGGACTCGGTTTTACGCGCTAATATTACCCCTAAAGAACATACTGATAAATTTGGACGTTTGGTTATTCAGGATCTTAGTGGTAGAATGATGCCTGTTAATACGTATGCTTCAGAAATGCTTAGAAAATTAAGTAAAAATGATGTGTATGAAGAATTTAATGCCGATCAAATATTTCTTTCCATGCAGGAAAGTCCGATGCTTTGGTATAACATTCCAATTATTTATTTAAAACTTAAAAAAGCAGATTCCATTCGCACGATTATTGGGTTAGATAAGGAAGAAAAATTTGCCACTTTAGCTGATTTCTTCAGTGAAAAGGGGGACTATAAATTGGCTCCTTATTTAGATGAGGCTTATAAAGCCCAAGTGCCTAATGCCTTTCAAAAGGAATTTAAAGAGGCAGATCAACGTGTTAATTTAATGTATGGGACGGTTGAAGGAAAATCGCTTAGAATTTTTCCTGTGCCTAACGATCCAAATAATAAGTGGATTTCATCTGTAGAATACAGAACAAAAAACTTTAATATACAGGATTCTCTGTATGGTAATTTTATAAATAATGGATTTCGTGCTTACCTGTACGCTTTGAATGAAGCAAAAAAATCAAAAAACTTTACTGAAGCAGATAAACTATTGGACGCTTTTAAGAAAACACAAAAGCAGTATGGAGCGGCTGTTATGTTAAGTGATAAGAAAGTTAATACCGAAGTGCTATATAATAAATATGACATATTTAAAAAGCTGTTTAGCTGGTATATGTATGCAGGTTCTTTATTATTTGTGGTGCTGATTATTCAAATATTTAAAAGTAGAAGTAAGGCCATACAAGTCTCAGTTAATTTATTTAAGATTATCATTCTTTTGTTATTCTTATTGCATACTGCAGGTTTAATAACACGCTGGTATATTTCTGGACATGCACCCTGGAGTGATGCCTATGAATCTATGATTTATGTGGCCTGGGCCACCATGTTTTTTGGACTCGCTTTTGGAAGAAAAAGTGACCTAACTATAGCTTCAACGGCGTTTGTAACTGCTATGATTTTAATGGTAGCCCATTGGAACTGGATGGACCCGGCTATTGCTAATTTACAACCCGTTTTAAACAGTTACTGGTTAATGGTACATGTGGCTGTTATTGTGGCTAGTTACGGACCGTTTACCTTAGGAATGATTCTTGGTTTTGTAGCCTTGTTTTTAATGATCTTTACAAATAAGGACAATAAAGATAAGATGTTGCTAAATATCAATGAATTAACAATCATAAATGAAATGGCTTTAACCGTAGGTTTAGTTATGTTAACCATAGGAAACTTTTTAGGAGGTATGTGGGCCAATGAGAGCTGGGGTCGCTATTGGGGTTGGGATCCAAAAGAAACTTGGGCACTTATTAGTATTATTATTTATGCCTTTGTATTACATATGCGTTTAATTCCAGGGCTAAGAGGTAAATGGTTATTCAACCTGATGGCTGTTGTTGCCTTTGCAAGTATTATGATGACTTACTTCGGAGTTAATTTTTACTTAGCAGGATTGCATTCATATGCAAGTGGTGACCAGATTGTAAGCATTAAATTTATTTTTGGAGCTATCGCATTTTTAGCAATCGTTGGATATTTTGCCTATCGAAAATATGCGATGTATTTCAAGAAATAAAATCTAAAATTATTATTTAGATTTTCAATTCTTAATTTTCTTATTAGTTCAAAATATTTTTATTGTGAAAATGTTTTGAACTAATAAGTGTTTTTTATAAATTAACCTCAAAATCATATAATTATGAATTTAATAAAAAAATTAGGTCTTTCTAATTTCTTAATGCTATTACTCTGTGTATTTATCATTGTTGTAGCAGAAGTTTTGTTTTTAACCGGTGATCAAATGCATGGCATATTTATAGGCTTATGGGCTCCTACACTTTTAGGGGTAATGATTTACATAAAACTTATAAAAAATGAGCGGTAACGAAGTTATATTTTGGTTTTCAATTTTTGTCGCTGTTTGTGTAGCTATTTGGGCTATTGCTGCCATCAAAGCTTTTGAAAAAGCTGAAAGAAATGATTAATTGTAGGTGATTTTTATTTTTTTTCTTTATACAGATTTATAATGAGTTCTCTATAGTTTTTTTCCTGTATTAATCATACTGAGGAATGCTGCTTTGTATTTTTGTCCTATAGGAATTTTATGATGATTTATAGTAATTAAATTGCCCTCTACACTATTCATTTTCGCAAAATTTATAGCAAATGATTTATGTGTTCGAATAAACATTAACTCCGGGAGAGATTCTAAAACAGAGCTAAAGGTATTATTGGTCAAAATATAAGAGGTCTCTAAATGAACCTTGACATAATCGCCTAATGCCTCAATAAACAGAATGTCGTTGGGATTAACTTTATGCAGAGTTTTACTGGATTTAATTAAAATGAAGGAGTCTTCATGATTTTTTAATTCCTTTCCACTTTGATTTTCAATAACCTTATTAACCGCTTTAAAAAAGCGATCGAACGAAAAAGGTTTTAGTAAATAATCAATAGCATTAACTTCAAAACCTTCTATAGCATATTGTGAATAAGCCGTTGTAAAAATTACATGAGGTGGGTTTTGAAGGGATTTATAAAAAGTTAACCCAGATATTTTAGGCATATTGATGTCTAAAAAAAGGAGGTCAATATCAGTATGATCTTGTAATAGATTCATCGCTTCAACAGCATTATTGGCGATCCCACATAACTCCAGAAAACCCACATCTGCTATAAAAGTTTTTAATACCAGTTGTGAAGAGGGCTCATCGTCAATAATTAAGCAGCGAAGCGTCATTTTTGAATTAATTTTAAGTGAACCTTAAAGGTAGATTCCGTTTTAATAATTTCAAATTCATGCAAATTGGGGTATACAATTTCCAGATTTTTTTTTATATTTTCATTACCTACACCAGAATGTTCACTGGATTCATTTTGATTATCAGAATAATTATTTTCGATTTTAAAATAAAAAACCTCTTCTTTTTGATTGAGCGTTATATTTATAAAAGTATGGTTTATATCGCCCTTAATACCGTATTTAAAACTGTTTTCAACTAAAGGTAATAATAACATAGGATAGATGAGAAAATTAGTATCATCAGTTGAATAATTAAAAGTCACATTTCCAGTGTCCAGATGTCTGAATCTTTGAAATGCGATATAATTTTTTAATAGTTCAATTTCATCTTTCAAAGACACGCGTTGCGTATTGGAATCATAAATAACATACCTTAAAATATCAGATAATTGCACGATGGCATCTTTTGTTTCTTCTTTCTTTTCAAGTGCTAAAGCATAAATGACATTAAGAGAATTAAATAAAAAATGAGGATTGATTTGTGATCTCAACAATGAGAGTTGCATTTCAATTTTTTGGTTCTTTAGTTTTAATTCTAAGTTCTCTTGTTTATTAAAATAGAACCAGTCCATTGATAATTTTATTAAAGTAGTTCCTAACAAAAAGATACTGAAAATAGTAATTAATTTAGAATTTGAATGATAGGATATAAAGAAATAATCTGGAAATAAATAATCTATAAAATAATCAAAGAACCATACATTAAGCTGTGTAAACACAATGATAGTTAAAACAAAAGTAATTACGAACAGTATGTATTTTTCTGTTTTTAAAAATAGCGGAATAAGAATGTATAAGTTTAAAAGTACTGGAATTATGATGGTGGCTAAAAAACTAATAGTATATATAAAATCAATTTTTTTAGGACTATTGTCTTCAGAAAAAATGAACAGCAATATAGTAAAAGAGCAAATCCACAAAACACTGTTAAATAAGAGTGTATTGTGGTTATTGCCTTGGATTAAATGTGGGTTTCGATTAGTCATTAACTCTTGTTAAATTAAACTCTACATCCGTTTTCCACTTGTCTTCATCTTTAGAATCCATATATTTTTTTATGAATTTTTCCAATTCTTCTGAAGAGGCGGTTAATAAAATAGTCTCCCAAAACCCGACCTTTTCATGTTTAATTTTTATTCTATTTTCTTTTAGAAGTTTCTCTAACTTTTCAGAAGAAAACCAGTTAATATCTATTTGATTATCATTTAGTATATCAAACTTTGCCAAAGTATGAGTGCCAATTAAATGAATTTTATATAATAAATTATTTTTTAAATCGTCAATTTCCTTGTCTTCAATAGGGGTGACATCAAGAAATAACTGATTGTTAATTTTAAAAGCCATTGCCAAAAAACTAGATTTTGTGCTGTCTTTTTCAAAATAGACCACATATGCTTTTTCATACTTATTATATAGAGCAAATTGCTCGTCATCAAGCTCAGAGGGGCTGGCTTTTTTATTTTCTTTTAAAATCACTTCTTGGAAAGGTTGAATGTTCCATTTAGCATATTCAGTATCAATCCAGTTACCGATAAATTTTTTTTCAAAAACAATAGAGTTGCTCGTATAAAAAGGAAATAAAGATTTTACAACACAACCGTTTATTATAAAAAACAACAATGCTAAAATGATGAGTCTGGGTTTGAAAGTTTTCATGATATTCAAATTTAATTATTTAAAGGCTAAGTAAGGCTGTAGTATGATTAATTTCAAATATTTTCGTCAAACCCTTATGGTGAGTAGTCAAACCCTGAATGGTTTTGTATATAATGTAATTAAAATAGACATAAAACGTTTCTTTTATTCAGGCACATAGTAACTACATCATTAAGAAACAAAGTATTTCTTAATCATCCCAATGTAACAAAGTTGTGCTTCCATATCCCATTATGGTATGTTTTTCTGAAATACTAAATTTGTTATTAAAACTAACGGTCACAGTAGAATCATTAACCCATTCATACTTTGCTTTATTATAATTGTTTAAAAAACTTATATGAGCCTGATAACCTTTTAATACGCCATTGTCCATTCTATAAATGATACATGAATAGACTATTCTGCTTCCATTTTCAAAATCACTACTTAATATTTCAACGTCTTTATCTTTATGTGATGCCACATTAGGGGATAATTTATTTATGCTTTTATTAAATACAAGAATAGGAATTTCTATTTCACCATTGGGCGATGCGCATGCCATGAATAAAATAATTAATATAAATAGTAAAGTTGCTTTCATGATATAAATTTAATTATTTACAATCAACAAGTAGATGTCAAAGAAAAGTAAATAAGTTTCTTAAAATTTTTATATACTGTAGCTTAAACATAAAAATTATTCTATGCGTTGATATATTTTTTCATATTTCATCTTAGAATAGGGATTAATCATAAGTAAGAACAAACCTCCGCTTTTAAATTCTGAAGTTTCAAAAAGTAAATTGGTGTCTTTATTTAAGGTAATACGGTTTCTTTTTGTGTTGAAACCTCCAAATACATATGGAATACCTATTATTTTGAAATTCTTGTATTTTAAGTAGACATAACCATCATCTTTTAATCTATACTTTATCGTATTTTGTTTGATAATACTATCATCTTCAAAATAATTAAATTCCATTTTTTTTGTACTTAAAATTTTTAAGAAAAAAGTATAAATCTTAGTGGTATCTTTTTTTATGCTTTTTACAAAAAGGCTATTGTTAAGTTCATCAAAAAAAGTTGGATAAATTTCTAAATCTGAATCTGAGAAATTCCAAGCAGAAGTTGTGTCTTTTGTCGGTCCAGAATAAATAGCTTTAATAGTATATTTTCCATTTAAAGCATTAATGTTGTTTTTATTAAGGTCGTACTTGGGTACTGTTCTTCTAGGAAAAGAGCCGCAACCTAAAGTGAAACTTAATATCACAAAATAAATGATTACCCTATTGAAATCAGCAATATTCATGGTTTTATAATTATTTTATTTTTATAAACGTTAAGCGTTGTTTCCCAAAAAGCTCATGTTCAACTATAAGATTATTCTTGGATAATTCTTTTATATAAATGGAGCCTAATTCATCTAAAAACAAAGAGTCTTCTTTAATCTGCCAGGCATATATTTCTGCATCATACTCAGTATTATTATCAATACTTCTTAAGTAAAGTGAATCTGATTTAAATTCAGCGATGAACTTTTCTCCGCTTGGAGCTTGTGATATTTCCTGAGTTTCAAAATCAAAAACAGAAATACAGTCCCAAGTTCCAAGAATTAGGTCACTTTTTTCATCATTAGGTTTACAGCCTAAAACGATAATTACAAATAGGAGAAGAGTTAAACGTGTCATTTTATGTGTGTTTAATGTTATTAAATCAAGCTTATAATTAATTTGAATACAATAAATTTCGACAAACAATGACAATGGGTGGTCAAACACTCCAAAAAATAATGATTATGACCCTAAGAATAAGGGCTTTTGGCGTCGGCGAATAAAAAAAGGAGCCTGTTCAGGCTCCTTTTTTACTTAGTATTCATATTCAATTAAATATGCTCTTCTAAATGATGGTGCTGGTCAATTAGCGGGCCACCTTCCATGATTTGTTGTGAAGCTTCATTAGCGTATTTTTCAAAGTTAATGTGGAAAGAATGTGCTAATTGAATAGCCTTACCAATATAAGCGCCTTTTTGTAACCAGGTATTCATTGGAT
The DNA here is from genome assembly GCF_044003965.1 of Gaetbulibacter aquiaggeris. Taxonomy (NCBI): domain Bacteria; kingdom Pseudomonadati; phylum Bacteroidota; class Flavobacteriia; order Flavobacteriales; family Flavobacteriaceae; genus Gaetbulibacter; species Gaetbulibacter aquiaggeris. The sequence goes on along the minus strand of NZ_JBAWKC010000004.1, from coordinate 55,136 downwards.
CTAAAATTTCAGTGGGGACATTAGGACAATATTTAGGCATAAAGAAACCAAATATTGGGTGTTGTTCATAATCCACTTCATTGAGCTGTCCTTTTAAGATAGCGGTAATCATAGCTCTGGTATACTTTAATTTAATTCTGGCCCCTACACCATAAGGTCCGGCGCTCCAGCCCGTATTGATTAACCATACATTAACACCGGCTTCCTGCATTTTTGCACTTAACATTTCAGCATATTTTGCCGGATGCAAAGGCATAAATGGTTCACCAAAACAAGCAGAGAAAGAAGGAACCGGTTCGGTAATTCCAGCCTCAGTTCCGGCCACTTTTGCAGTATATCCGGATATAAAATGATACGCAGCTTGTCCAGGAGTCAGTTTTGAAACAGGAGGCAATACACCAAAAGCATCACAAGTTAAAAAGAAGATGTTTTTTGGATTCTTTGCAAATGAAGGTTCTTGAATGTTATCAATATGATAAATCGGATAACTTACACGGGTGTTTTGTGTAATTCTGCTATCTAAATAATCTACTTCACCATTGTCTTTAAAAACTATATTTTCAAGTAAAGCACCTGGTTTAATAGCTCTAAAAATATCTGGTTCTTTTTCTTCTGTTAAATCTATAACTTTTGCATAACAGCCACCTTCAAAGTTAAAAATAGTGTTATCGGCGGTCCAGCCATGTTCATCATCACCAATAAGTTTTCTGTTTGGATCTGCTGAAAGCGTTGTTTTCCCAGTTCCTGATAACCCAAAGAAAATAGCAGTATCTCCATCTTCACCGACATTAGCAGAGCAATGCATTGGTAACACATTTTTTTCAACGGGTAAGATCATATTTAAAGCAGAAAAAATACCTTTTTTTATTTCGCCTGTATAAGCAGACCCACCAACTAAGGCTATTTTTTTAGTAAAGTTGATGATTGAAAAATTGCCTTGACGAATACCGTATTCACTTGGGTTTTGAGCCACATAACCTGGAGCACAAAGTACTAACCATTCTTCATTAAAGTTCTCTAATTCTGCCTTGTCAGGTCTTAAAAACATGTTGAAAACAAATAAATTAGACCAGGGGAATTCTGTAATGGTTCTTATATTCGTTTTATATCTTGGATCAGCACAAACATAACCATCTCTTACGTAAAGTTCTTTTCCAGAAAGGTAACTTATAACTTCCTTTTGTAGTTTATCAAAATTTTCAGAAGACACAGGTTTGTTTACCTTTCCCCACCATACTTTATCTGCAGTGTAATTATCCTTCACTATAAAACGGTCTTGTGGAGATCTGCCTGTGAATTTTCCGGTATTGATAGCGAGTGTACCGTTGGAAGTTTCTTTACCCATATTTTTTGCAACGGTAATTCGTTGAAGTTCTTCAGGTGATAAATTCCAATGTGCACTAACATCTTTTAAACCATACTTTTTCAAGAGGGTTGATTCTTTCATGTCTTTTAAGTTTTAAATTTATTTAAATGGCTCTTGCAATTTTTTGTTTTTCATTGTGGTATAAAATTACTGAGCATCACGACCATTATTTATGACAAAAGTCATAAAATGAATAAATACGACATTTTTACATACTTTTCATTCTCATTGATAATAATATCAAATTTTTACTAACCAAAACGTAATAGATATGTCGATTTATTAATAATCATGTTTACATTAACAAGAAACATTATTAAATGTTCCGTTTTTCCTTAAAAAAAGAATAAATAAGTTGGAAGTTTTAATAAAAATAATTGAATTTTGTAATGAACTTTATTTAGGTTTAAAATAAAATATATGAAATTAGATATTCTTGCCTTTGGTTCACATCCAGATGATGTTGAGTTGGGATGTGCTGCTACTTTAGCTAAAGAAATTGCCAATGGTAAAAAAGTAGGAATTATTGATTTAACGCAAGGTGAATTAGGGACTCGTGGCACTGAAAAAACAAGATTTGAAGAGGCTCAACATGCAGCAGAAATTTTAGGTGTTTCTATGAGAACCAATATGGAATTCGCGGACGGCTTTTTTGTCAATGATAAGTATCATCAAATAGAACTTATTAAAATGATTCGAAAGTACCGGCCAGAGGTAGTAATTTGTAATGCAAAAGAGGACCGGCATATTGATCATGCCAAAGGAAGTCAATTAGTTAGCGATGCTTGTTTTTTAAGTGGATTATTGAAAATTGACACAAAAACTGAGGATGAAGAAGCGTGGCAGGAACCTTGGCGACCAAAACAAATTTATCATTATATACAATGGAAAAACTTAGAGCCTGATGTTATTGTAGATGTTTCTGGCTATATGGATTTAAAAATGGAGGCTGTATTAGCTTATAAAACGCAATTTTATGATGAGAATAGTAAGGAACCAATGACTCCTATTTCAACAAAAAATTTTACTGATAATATTAAAAACAGAGCCATTGATATGGGACGTTTAATTGGAACTGCATATGGTGAAGGTTTTACGGTTGATAGAAATATAGCGGTTGACAGTTTGTTTGATTTAAAATAATATTACTTAATACTTGTTTATAAGTAAGTTAATAGGCAATTCTTTGAACTGGTCCTTTGGTTTTATGGAACCTCTGGTAAATTATTAAAATTTCCTTTTAAAATATTAATAAAAATCTTTGCAGAAAAACTGAAATCAGTTACATTTGCACACGCATTAGAAAATGCAAGTTACATGGTGGTTGTAGCTCAGTTGGTTAGAGCATTGGTTTGTGGTACCAAGGGTCGCCGGTTCGAATCCGGTCTTCCACCCAAAAAGTAAAGCCTTTCAATTATTTGAAAGGCTTTTTTTGTATTTATAATTTTAATAACAACTTTTTCAAAGGCTATTTTACCTTAACTCAGCGCCTAGTTCCTTTTCAAAGTTACCTTGGAGTGAAGACATTATTTTGTCTATCTGCTTATCTGTTAAGGTTTTGTGTTCATCCTGCAAAGTAAAGCTTACCGCATAACTTTTTTTGCCTTGTGGTAAATTTTTTCCTTGATATACATCAAATAAACTCACTTTTTTTAAGAGTTGTCGTTCCGTTTTATTGGCAATTGCATGAATATCTTTAAAGTTAATATTGTCGTTTAACAATAAGGCAAAATCACGACGAACTTCAGGATATTTTGGAATGGCCTTAAATGAAATTTTATTGCGTTTAACCATTTCCAGAATAGCATCCCAATTAAAATCTGCATAAATAATTTCCTGAGAGATATCAAAATGCTTTAAGATTGGTTTCTTAATTAAGCCAAATTCAACTAGTTTCAATTTGCCTAAACCTAATTCTAAACCTTCACTAAACAGATCATTACTTATTGGTGATTCTTGAGTTCTTGTAATCCCTAAGCGTTCTAATATAGCCAAAATAGTGCCTTTCATAAAGAAGAAATCACTTCTTTTGTTTGGATATAGCCACGTATCGTTATTTTGGTTGCCTGTAGAAAATAAGGTTAGATGTTTTTGCTCTTCTCTTTTTCCATTAAAATCGTGGTAGGATTTGCCAAATTCAAATAACTTTAAATCCAGTCTTTTTCTGTTTAAGTTGTATGAAACAGCTTCTAAACCGGAAAATAGTAATGATTGTCTTAATACCGATAAATCATTACTTAAAGGATTTAAAATGGTGACATTATCTTCTTCTTTTAACTGTGAACTTAATTTAGTATAGGCAGGAGTTGTTAAAGAATTGGCCAAAATTTCAAAAAAACCTTGAGAAACCAGTTGGTTACCAACGACGTTTTGAATCTTGTGATCTTCAAATTTTGAAGAACTTGAAATAGAGGCATTTAATTTTTCAGTAATGGTGATATTATTATAGCCGTATACTCTTAAAATTTCTTCAATAATATCGGCTTCTCTTTGAACATCATTTCTGTATGCAGGAACGGTTAAACCCAATCCTGTTTCAGTAACATTGTTGACTTTAATTTCCAAAGAGGTTAATATACGTTTAATAATATCCTTAGGTATTTCTTCCCCAATGAGTTTTTTAGCATTTTCAAAACTTAATCGAACCTGGAAGTCTTCTATTTTGTTAGGATATATATCTACGATATCACTAGAAATTTCACCACCGGCAATGTCTTGAATTAAAAGCGCTGCACGTTTTAAAGCCAGTTCTGTAATATTTGGATCAATTCCGCGCTCAAACCTAAAAGAAGCATCTGTATTTAAACCATGGCGTTTTGCTGATTTTCTAATACTTACTGGATTGAAATAAGCACTTTCTAAAAAGATACTTGTAGTTGATTCTGAAACACCTGAATGCAAGCCACCAAAAACGCCAGCAATACACATGGGTTTTTCAGCATCACAAATCATTAAGTCTTCTTGAGATAAGGTTCTTTCAACACCATCAAGGGTCATGAATTTTGTACCTTCATTTAAAGTTTTAACTTCAATTTTGTTGCCTTTAATTTTAACTGCATCAAAAGCATGTAGTGGCTGCCCTAAATCATGTAAAACGTAATTAGTAATGTCTACAATATTGTTTATGGGTGATAAACCAATAGCTTTTAGTCTATGCTGCAACCATGCAGGAGAACTTTCTACTTTAATTCCAGAAATAGTAACGCCGCAATAGCGAGGGGCTAAATCTTTATTTTTAACGGCGACATCAATTTTTAGTAATCTATTATCTGTATGAAAGGCACTAAGAGATGGTGTAATAAGTTCTAAGCTAATTTCTTTTTGAAGTAATCCTGCTTTTAAATCTCTGGCAGTTCCCAAATGACTCATAGCATCAGCTCTGTTTGGAGTTAGGCCAATTTCAAAGACCTGATCGTTTTCAACCTCAAAAACAGTGGAAGCTAAAGTACCCACAGCAAGGCTATCATCTAAAATCATAATACCATCATGAGACGCTCCTAAACCAAGTTCATCTTCAGCGCAAATCATACCATGGCTTTCTTCTCCGCGAATATTTCCTTTCTTAATGGTCCAGGCTTCCCCATCAGGAGAATATAGAGTAGTTCCAATAGTGGCAACAGGTACTTTTTGCCCTGCAGCTACATTAGGAGCACCACAAACAATTTGTAACGGGCTTTCTTCACCTATATCAACAGTGGTTATTTTTAATTTATCGGCATTTGGATGTTTAACACATGTCAAAACTTTTCCTATGACAACACCTTCTAAACCTCCTTTAACAGATTGGTAAGTTTCAATACCTTCCACCTCAAGACCTAAATCAGTCAGTAATTCAGCCGTTTGTTCTGGTGTCCAATCTATTTTGATGAATTGTTTTAACCAATTATATGAAATCTTCATGTTTTATCCTTAAATAAGGTGACAAAGATAATAATACTGAATAGTAATAGAAATGCTAAATTATTTTTATTTGTAAGTTTTTTAGATATATTTCGATTAATTATGCTTTAAAGCCAGTTTCTTATGATAAAACGTCTCCTTATTGTATTGCTAATTATGATGGTTTCTTGTATTCAAGAACCAAAAGAATTGAAAACCGGTGCCTATAGAGCTACTTTAATGATCAATGATTCGTTGGATTTGCCTTTTAATTTTGAAGTGATAACTGCTAAGTCTTTAAAAATTTATAATGCAGATGAAGTAATTTCGGTAAATGATATTAATTACGCTAATGACTCAGTTTATATTAAAATGCCTGTTTTTGAAGGTTATATCGTTGCTAAAATTTCAAATGGAGGTGATTTAAAAGGATATTTTAAAAATGAAACTTTAAGTAGAGTAGTGCCTTTTGAAGCTGAATCCAATAACACTATTCGTTTTGAAGTTGCTAATCCTGAATACAATAGCAATATAACCGGAAATTGGGAAACCGTGTTTAGTCCAAAGACTAAAGAAGACACCTATATTGCTAAAGGGATATTCAATCAAGTAGCTAATAAGGTTTCCGGAACTTTTAGAACCACCACAGGGGATTATAGATATCTTGAAGGTGTTATGGAAGGAGATCAACTTAAACTCTCAACTTTTGATGGTTCACATGCCTTTTTGTTTACAGCAAAAGTAACTGATAGTACTATGGAAGGTGTTTTTTATTCAGGTAATCATTATAAAGAACCTTTTATTGCGAGGCGTAATGAATATTTTGAATTGCCGGATGAAGATCAGTTAACTTTTTTAAAAGAAGGCTATAACAAGGTTTCTTTCTCATTTCCTGATGTTTCGGGAAAAATGATGTCCTTAGATGATACTCGTTTTAAAAATAAAGTGGTTGTGATACAAATTATGGGAACCTGGTGTCCCAATTGTTTGGATGAGAGTAAGTTTTATTCAGAATATTATAAAAATAGCCACAATAAAGAGGTTGAATTCATCGCTTTAGCTTTTGAATATGCAAAAACACCCGAAGCTGCTTTTAAAAATATTGTGCGATTAAAGGAAAATGTAGGTATAGAGTATCCTGTTTTGTTAGCCCAATATGGTAGTTCAAGTAAAACAGAAGCACAGGAAAAATTACCAATGCTTGACCATATTTTATCATATCCTACCACTATTTATATTGACAAAGCAGGAAAAGTACGAAAAATACATACAGGTTTTAATGGTCCTGCAACAGGAGATAAATATATTCAGTTTAAAGGGGAGTTTGAATCATTTATAAATGATTTGTTAAATGAATAACCAAATAACTTATAACTAGACTGAATTACTTATAAAATTTCCTTTGGGATTATTTTTCGTGTCCAGGTTTTAATTCGTTTATAACTATCCACTTTATAATCTGGATTGCTTTTGAATGTGGTTTCCCATGAATTTTCAGGTTTAAACTCAATTTCCATGCCTTTTGAAACCCCTTGTGATATTTTATCAGAATGAACAATAACGATGCATTCTGTATTTAAATTGGCGCTTCTTGGGTCAAGATTAAAGGTGCCTATGACTGTTATTTCATTATCAATAACCATTGATTTTGCATGAAGCCCAAATATGGGTTTGTGAATCAAACTATCTTCTAGTTCTCCAGTTAACATTTTAGATTGTTCTTCTGCATCTGGCCGAAACTCAAAAATTCTTATACCTGTATTTAGTAATTTTTCTCTATCTGATTGATAACTACTAAAAGCCTCAAGGTTATCTGTTGATGATAAACTATTCGTAAGAATTCTAATTTTTACGCCACGAATCACGGCGTCTTTAAATAAGTCTCTGCTTAGTTCGGTAGTAATTAAATAGGGTGTTTGAATATCAATAGTTGATTTAGCATTTTTTACTAGATCAATTAAGGCACTCGTAGTGATACCGCCACCTTCCAAGCCACTTTTTCCGTCATTTTTTCCAGGCAAGTCCGAAATAAATTCAACATCATCAAGCCAAACCAAATCACCAGAATTATTAATAGCCTTGAATGTAGCTGGTAAATTTTTAATTCTGTTTCTTACTTGTGGCCAAAAATTATCTGGATTACAGGCATATTCATGAAGATTGTCAAATCTGTTTTCGGGATAAGTAATATTGGGGTCAGCTTCCAAGAGGTCATCTACGTTTTTGCATAAATCGCTATTCCAGAATTCGTTAAAGGAGGTATTAACTTTTTCTGTTGTTTTGCCTAATAATAAAATATCTCTATCTCTAAAATTATATTCGTGATCATAATCAAAATACTCATCTGCAATGTTTCTACCTCCTGTGATAACCACTTTATTATCAACTATGAATGTTTTATTGTGCATCCGTTGATTGGCAGATCTGAAATCAGTGACAAATTTTCCAATTTTACTAAAGATGTTCTTACCTAAATTAACGCCAGGGTTATATATTTTAACAGTAATGTTTTTGTGAGAACTAAAGGTTAATAAATCTTCAATATCAGCGTCCACCATAATATCATCAACAATAATTCTTACTTGAACGCCTCTGTCAGCTGCTCTTATCAAATAATCACAGGCTATTAGTCCAACATTATCTGTTGAAAAAATAAAATATTGTATATCAATTGATTTTTCAGCATATTCACTAAGCCACGCTCTCGCCACCATGGACCCACTGCCATCTTCAAGAACATAAACGCCAGTTTTATTTTTCATTAAAGGCGCCACCTCTTCAAGTTCTTTGGATAGAGTCAATTCGTTATTTCTATGTATTTGCGAGCAAAAGTCTGTAACAACAGCAGTCTCTTTCTTTTTTGAACATGATGTTAAAGTTAGAAAGGCTACTAGATAATAATATTTTAGCTTCCAAATAGATTTCATATGCTGTATGTTTTTGATGATTGTGCAGTAAGTGTTGTTCTGCTTTTTTTGCAATAAGCAAGTTTGTAATGTTTTTTACAAGCTAAATATATCATTAATTTTTAAGTATGTGTTATAAATTATTTTTGAAATCACATGGACTTTTTTCGATTTTAATTAAATATTGATTTATTCAAATAAGGGGATTCCTTAAAATATCTATTTAAAAACTTGGAAATTATAATTTTACTTTATAAATTTATGATATCAAAATAATATCATTTTAAATTATATATCATGAAAGAAGAAAAAATTATAGTGCCTACAAGTGGATACTTAATGTTATTAGTATTTATAATATTATTTTTAGGAGGAATTACTGCTATTGTTGTTTTACAAAACCCATGGTTTGGAATATCTGTATTTCTAGCCATTGTGACGATGTTCGGATTTATTATGGTTCAGCCCAATGGATCTCGCGTACTTCTTTTATTTGGAAAGTATGTTGGAACGGTGAAGAAGAACGGATTTTACTGGGTAAATCCTTTTTATACAAAAAAGGGAATATCCTTAAGAGCAAGTAATTTTGACTCTGAGCGATTAAAGGTGAATGATAAACTGGGTAACCCAATCATGATAAGTACTATTCTGGTTTGGCGTGTTCAAAACACCTACAAAGCAGCTTTTGATGTCGATAATTATGAAAATTTTGTTAGAGTACAAACAGACGCAGCGGTTAGAAAGTTAGCGAGCATGTATCCTTATGATAATTTTGCTGATGAAGGACATACTGAAGACATTACACTACGCTCCAGTGTCAATGAAGTAAGTGAGGCTCTTGAAAAAGAAATTGATGAGCGTTTAAGTATCGCTGGCATTGAAGTTTTAGAAGCAAGGATAGGGTATTTAGCCTACGCTCAGGAAATTGCGAATGCCATGTTAAAACGTCAACAAGCCACGGCCATAGTAGCAGCAAGACATAAAATTGTTGAAGGAGCCGTAAGTATGGTTGAAATGGCTTTAAATGAACTTGGCAAGAAAAACATTGTCGATCTTGATGACGAACGGAAAGCTGCTATGGTTAGCAATTTAATGGTGATTCTTTGTGGTGACAAAGATGCTTCTCCAGTATTGAATACAGGGACATTAAATCAATAGATCATGAAAGAATATAGAGTTGAAAAACCGCAGTTAGGCTGGAAAGATAGATCAAAAAAGTTAGAAGAATTTCTGAATTTGATTGCGAAAGAAGGCTGGACGCTACATACTATAAATACAAATCAGAACGGAATTATGAATGTAGTTTTTGAGAGAGAAAAATATAGATAAACCTTTTCAAAGCACAGTATAAAGAAAGTATTTATGTCAAAAAAGAAAGCATTTGCATTACGGATAGATGAAGATATGCTAAAAGCAGTAGAGAAATGGGCGGCAGATGAATTTAGAAGCACTAATGGACAGATTGAGTGGATGTTGATGCAATATTTGAAACAAGCCAAAAGATTGCCCAAGAAAAAGGTTGAATAACTCTAAAAAAGCGACTTAAGAAAGTCGCTTTTTTAGTTTAATACGGTGGTACTTTAATGAATTAAAAACCGTCAGATTTAAAAAGATTAAAGAATCATTTTAAATATAAAGGCTAATCTTTTACATATTTCCAGGTGCCATCTTTTTGAAGTTTCCAAATTGTATTAAAAACACCAGTTTCTTTTAGTTGATTTCCTATGGAGTCTTGATAACTATAGATATATTCGCCATAAGTATAGCCTAAATCTCCTGATTTTGAAATTTCAACAAAATCAACTTTCCAGGTTAATCCTTTAGTATGTTGGTTTTTATAATGGGCATCGATCGCTTTTTTTCCTTTTATTAACTGTGTCTCTCTTATAAGAACAGCATTTTCATCTGCAAAAGCAACAAAAGCGTCATGCAGACCATTTTCCTGTAATGCTTTAACAAAGTTGTTTTCCGTATCAATAATTTGTTGTTTTATAAGATCTGGAGATGCTGTTTTTTCTTTAGTACTGCATGAATATATGACTAGAAATAAACAAGCAAATGGTATTAGGTTTCTTATCATGGTGCAAGGCTTAATTTATTTAATATTTATTGCATAAAATAACTATATTGGCTTTATAAATCATCTATGATTAGACTAAATTTACCTCTTTTTTTTGAGTTGACTCTAGGCGAATCTATTAAACTAGATTAGAACTTTGAAAAAAAAATATTTAATTCTGATATTTCTTCCATTATTTAGTTATTCTCAGGATTATGTGGATCTTTTAAAAATTGGTTACGGACAAACCTTTAATAATAATTTTGAAGGAAGTGATGCGAGTACTCATGTAACTTCTTTTGATCTGGATTTTACATATCCAGTAATTCTGAATAAAAATAATGTTTTGGTCACAGGTCTTATTTTTATTGAAAACGAAGTACAATTATATCCCAGTACCGATATTTATGATAGCCCTTTCAATAAATTATACAGTACTACTTTAAAAATGGGTCTTAGTTCTAAATTTAATGATAAATGGAGTTCTACTATAGTTTTGCTTCCTAAAGTAGCCTCTGACTACAAAAAAATCACTAAAAAAGACTTCTTTATGGGAGGTTTTGCTATTTTAAAACTTCAGAAAAAATCAAACCTGATCTATCGCTTTGGAGTCTATGGTTCAGAGGAAGCATTTGGGTTTTTTACGACCCCTATTATAGGCTGGTATTATTTGAGTCCAAATAATAAGTTTGAAATGGACATGTCTCTTCCTATTTCAGCGGAAATAAATTATACTAAAGGCGCTTTGACTTATGGATTTGATTATTTTGGAATAGGCCGTGGTTTTAATATCAATCAGGACAATTCAAACGAATATGTCGATTTAAGTTCTTTGGAGTTTGCTACCTATTTACAATATAATGCCTTTGAAAAAACTGTTCTTTTGCGCGCTAAATGCGGTTACTCAAGTAATAATTACGAAGTTTACGCTAAGGGAGATAAATATGATTTAGGGTTGACAGCTTTTACTTTTGGCGATGATCGTACCCAACTTAATCCAGGTATAAAGGGTGGGGTTTTCTTGAAATTTGAAGCTATCTACAGATTTAATATAAATTCAATAAAAAAGACTCAATAATCAAGTTATTTTTAAAGTCTCGAGTTTGAAAAGTGAGTTTTATTAACTAATGTAATTCCAGATATTCTTGTATTTACCTAACTGTTTGTAGGTCTCCATAATGGCTTTGTTTTTAGGTTGTTTTAAAGAAGGGTCAGTTGATAAAATATTTTTAGCATAGTATCTTGCCAACTGTAAAATATCTTTATCTTTTACAATATCAGCAATTTTCAAATTTAAAACACCACTTTGCTGGGTTCCCATTAAATCACCCGGACCACGTAATTTTAAATCAACTTCAGCAATTTCAAAACCATCATTCGTTTTTACCATTGTTTCTAATCTGGTTTTACTATCATCACTCAATTTGTGGCTGGTCATTAATATGCAGTAGCTTTGTTCTGCACCTCTTCCAACACGTCCGCGTAATTGGTGTAATTGTGAAAGACCAAAGCGCTCAGCACTTTCAATGATCATAACAGAGGCATTTGGTACATTCACACCAACCTCAATCACTGTAGTAGCTACCATTATTTGTGTTTCCCCTTTGATAAAACGTTGCATTTCAAAATCCTTATCTGCCGGTTTCATTTTGCCGTGCACAATTGATATTTGATAATTTGGTAATGGAAAGTCTCTGACTATGCTTTCATAGCCATCCATTAAGTCTTTGTAATCCATTGTTTCACTTTCCTGAATTAATGGATAGACTATATAAATTTGCCGTCCCTTTTTAATTTCATCTCTAATAAACTTAAATACCTGTAAACGGTTTTTGTCATACCTGTGAACCGTTTTAATTGACTTTCTTCCCGGAGGTAATTCATCAATTATAGAGATGTCTAAATCACCATAAACGGACATGGCTAAGGTGCGCGGAATAGGGGTGGCGGTCATCACTAAAACATGTGGAGGTGATGTGTTTTTGTGCCATAATTTACTGCGTTGTGCAACTCCAAATCGGTGCTGCTCATCAATGATGGCAAGCCCTAAATTTTTAAATTTCACCTTATTTTCAAGTAAGGCATGGGTACCAATTAAAATGTCTAATTCGCCATTTTCTAAAGATTCGTGAATTTTCCTTCTTTCTAAAGTTTTACTTGAACCAGTGAGTATTTTAACACTGATATTCAAGTTTTTACATAGTTCACTTAATCCGTTATAGTGTTGTACTGACAAAATTTCAGTCGGAGCCATTAAACAAGCCTGAAAACCGTTGTCAATTGCTATTAACATTGACATGAAGGCTACTATGGTCTTTCCGGAACCTACATCACCTTGTAATAATCGATTCATCTGTGCATTACTACCTATATCAGCTCTAATTTCTTTGAGTACACGTTTCTGTGCATTGGTCAATTCAAAGGGTAAATGATGATTAAAAAAGTCGTTAAAAAGCTTGCCGACTTTTGTAAAAGGATATCCTTTTATTTTAGATTTATGTAGTAGGTTTTTGATGATTAATTGCAGTTGAATATAAAATAATTCTTCAAATTTTAAACGGAATTGTGCACGGGCTAATCGTTCTTGATTTTGTGGAAAATGAACATTAAAAACAGCTTCACTTTTTGAAAGTAATTTGAGTTCTGAGAGAAGCTCTGCTGAAAGGGTTTCTGAAAATTGGCCTTTTGTTTCTGCGAATAGCTGCTGCATGATTTTTATAACCACACGATTGGAAATACCTTTGTTTGAAAGTTTTTCAGTAGAGGGGTACACTGGTTGCATGGCCGATTGAAGATTTTTTTGATGATCTTCAAAAAATTCCATTTCAGGATGCGGCATATTAAACTTGCCATTAAACCAGTTTGTTCTTCCAAAAATCACATATGGCTTGTGAAGTTTTAAGCCTTCTCTAATCCATTTATGCCCTCTAAACCATACCAACTCCATGACGCCGGTTTCATCTTTAAATGTAGCTACTAAACGTTTTGAACGGCCTTCGCCAACTTCTTGGAGATTTATTATGGTGCCAATAATCTGAACATCAGCGTTATTGCGTTGTAATTGATTTATTTTGTAATAATGTGTCCTGTCTATGTACCGGTTTGGGAATAGATTAATTAAATCTTGATAAGTAAAAATTCCCAATTCCTTGCGTAGTAAATCTGCCCGATTGGGTCCAACGCCTTTTAAATAATCAATGGGAGTTTGAAGATTGGTATTCATAAAACTAAAATAATTCTTTTGTCACTAATAACCACTATAATTGTTAAATTGCTCTAAGCTTTTCTATATTTATAACATGAAATATTTTGGATTAATTGTATTCCTTCTTTTTGGTTTTCGTGGTTATACTCAGCAGACGGATTATGTTGATTTTAAAACAGCGAAAATTACTATCGGCCTTATTCCAGACTCTTCTACAGTGACTGGTATGGTTAATTATCAGTTTAAAATTTTGAAACCAGTAGATTCTATTTTTATTGACGCCATAAATATGGAGTTCAAAAATGTTTCTTTAAATAATGAAACGATTTCTTTTTCAAATGACGGTAAAAAAGTATGGTTAAAGCACGATTTTAAAAATGATTCTTCATATCAGTTGTCATTTAATTACAAGGCAAATCCTAAAAAAGCCATGTATTTTATTGATTGGGAGAATGAAAATGGTAATAAGCAGATCTGGACACAAGGACAAGGCAAATACACTAGTAACTGGTTGCCTTCTATTGATGATATGACTGATAAAATTGAGTTTGATTTAACCATTACTTTTGATAAACATTATGAGGTGATTGCCAATGGTAAATTAACTAATAGAGAAAATAACGAGTCAACAATAACTTGGCAATACAATATGAAACAACCTATGTCCAGCTATTTAGTAGCATTAGCCATAGGTAGATACAATAAAAAAACAGAATATTCTAAAAGTAGTATTCCTCTTGAAATGTTTTTTTATCCTGAAGATTCCTTAAAAGTTGAGCCAACGTATCGCTACACAAAACGGATCTTTGATTTTCTGGAAGAAGAAATTGGTGTACAGTATCCCTGGCAAAATTATAAACAGGTTCCTGTAAAGGATTTTTTGTATGCCGGCATGGAAAATACCAGTACTACTATTTTTTCAGATGGATTTCTAATAGATTCCATTGCCTTTATTGATAAAAATTATGTGAATGTGAATGCTCATGAACTGGCGCATCAATGGTTTGGAGATTTAGTAACTGAGAAATCTGGAACCCATCACTGGTTGCAAGAAGGTTTTGCGACTTATTATGCTTTGTTGGCAGAAAGGGAGATATTTGGACAAGATTATTACTATTGGAAATTATATGAATATGTCCAGGAATTATTGCAACAGGATGAAGCGGAGCAAGGAGCAAGTGTGTTAAATCCAAAAGCGAGTAGTTTAACTTTTTATAAACATGGCGCCTGGGCTTTACATGTCTTAAGGGAATATGTGGGTGAGGTTAATTTTAAAAAGGCTATAAAAGCTTATTTGGAAGCCTATCAATTTAAAAATGTTGAAACAGAAGATTTTATTATGGTTGTTGAAAAGGCGAGCGGTAAAGATTTAAAAGGATTTACTGAACTTTGGCTGAAAAACGAACAGTTTCCCTATACTGAAGCTTTAAATAGCTTAAAACAATCTAAATTTATTCAAGAGTATCTGTTGGTGGATTGCGAAGATGACGTCTTAAGGTGTAAAGATTATTTAACTTCTGAGATGTCTGACGAAGTCAAAATTAAAATCATAGAACAAGTCCCGGAATTAGTGACTATTGAGATCTTTAATAATAACCTTAAAGTGCGACAAGCAATCGCGAAATTTATAACTAAGATTCCGATGGAATTAAAGGAGGCGTATGAATCTCTTCTGCATGATAAATCGTATATTACAATAGAAATGGCGTTATATAATTTGTGGAATAATTTTCCAGAAAACAAAGTTGAGTATTTGAAAAGAAGCAGAGATGTTATGGGGTTTAATGATAAAAATGTAAGGATGCTTTGGTTAGCGTTAACTTTAAATACGCCTGAATTTGAGTTTGAAAACAATCAGAAATATTTTGAAGAGTTAAGGAATTATACCAACATCAATTATGATTTTGAAACGCGTCAAAAGGCTTTTCAATATTTAAATATGATACAAGCTTGTGATGCTATTTGCAAGGACAATTTAAATCAGGCAACCAAACATCATAACTGGCAATTTTCAAAATATGCAAAAGAGATGTTAAATCAGATTAATAATTGAACCATAAGAAATATGAATGCATTAGTGATTTCAGGAGGTGGCAGTAAAGGGGCTTTTGCCGGTGGTGTCGCTCAATACCTCATTCAAGAATTAAAGCGTGATTATCAATTGTATATTGGCACTTCGACAGGAAGTTTATTGGTATCTCATTTAGCATTAAATAATATTGAAAAGATTAAAAATGTCTATACGAATGTCAATAATAACAGTATTTTTAGCGTCTGTCCATTTGTAATCAAGAAAAAATATGGTGTTCAAAACATCGGTATCAATCACATTAATGTACTTATTAATTTTTTACGTGGAAGCAAAACTTTTGGTGAAAGTCATAATCTTAAAAAACTCATCAAAAACACCTTAATAGAGGAGGAGTTTGAGTTTTTAAAAAATAGCGACATGGATATCGTAGTGACGGTATCAAATATTTCAGTAAATCAGGTAGAGTATAAAAGCTTAAAAGAATTTAGTTATGAGGAATTTGTAGATTGGATCTGGATTTCATGCAATTACACACCATTCATGTCTCTTGTTAAAAAGAATGGCTGTGAATATGCTGATGGCGGTTTGGGAAATATGGTGCCAATTGAAGAGGCTATATCTAGGGGGGCTACTGAAGTGGATGCCATAATTTTGCAAACAGAAATCACACAATTTAATAGAATGCCGTCTAAAAACGCCTTTTCTTTATTAACTAACATGTTCGCTTTTATGTTGGATAGAATTGAATCTCAAAACATTAAAATCGGCAAATATGTGGCTACGCATAACAATGCGATTATCAATTTTTATTATGCGCCAATAGTATTAACAACAAATTCCTTGATTTTTGAAAAGGACAAAATGACTAAGTGGTGGCTCAGTGGTTATGATTTTGCTAAAACCAGAAATCAGGAACTGAGTGCTTTAGAAATATAGTTAAAAGAAGTTTGAAAATGAGTTGCCTACCACAAGTCACTTACTTCCTGTCTAATAAAAGATAAGGCTGCGTCACTTGGCGGACGTCGTTCCATCATTTCTGTTAAAATAACTTCACGAAGTTTATCGGCTGTATCTGTTTTTTCTAGTAAACTGGCTTTTCTAATTAATTGAATAGTTGCATTTTTCGCAGCTGTGATAATGCTCCAACATCTATCACTCACATATATTTGCTGTGACAAATTATGTTCAAATTCTTGTTCAATTGTTAGTATAAGTAAAGACTCATAAGATTCTTTATTAGAAGATTTTGGAATTATTCTTATGAGCATTTTTGAAGGGGTCATGCGTTCTAAAAATATAGTCAGACGTTCATAGGCTTGAAGCCTTATGGGCAACGCATTTACTTGCATGTCCTTTTTTAATAAATAGCGTCTTCTGCCATCTTCATTTTTTGTGTGCTCTTTAAAAAAGTAATAAGCAATGAGTCCGGTAATTAATGATGGAATTATAAATAAAAATAGATCGATGACTCTTTCAGTATCCATATAGATGGGTTTT
Organism: Gaetbulibacter aquiaggeris; assembly: GCF_044003965.1. Taxonomy (NCBI): domain Bacteria; kingdom Pseudomonadati; phylum Bacteroidota; class Flavobacteriia; order Flavobacteriales; family Flavobacteriaceae; genus Gaetbulibacter; species Gaetbulibacter aquiaggeris. Next base: position 38,192 of record NZ_JBAWKC010000004.1, on the reverse strand, counting down.
AATTTAAATTATAAAGTATATTTCAAATATAAACAATCTTTTAAATGTATCAAGTGGAATGGTGTTTGTTATATTTTTTAAATATTTTATGTTTAATTGTTTATAATTATTAATAAATCGGATAAAGAAAAAGCATAACAATGGTTAATTTCACCATGTAAATTTGATGTAGTTTGGAGAAGTATTTAAGTCAACTAAATGAAGCGCAATTAGAGCCCACCATTCAAAAGGATGGGCCCATGATCATTATTGCTGGAGCAGGTTCAGGTAAAACCAGGGTACTCACTTATCGTATTGCTTATTTAATGAGCCTAGGCGTTGATCCGTTTAATATTTTAGCCTTAACCTTTACAAATAAGGCAGCGCGTGAAATGAAAGATCGTATAGCTACCATTGTAGGAGCCAGTGAAGCTAAAAATTTATGGATGGGAACCTTTCACTCAGTATTTGCTAAAATATTGCGAAGTGAAGCAGATAAATTGGGATATCCCAGCAATTTTACAATATATGATACACAAGATTCAGATAGATTGATTGCCTCTATTATTAAGGAAATGAATCTAGATAAAGATATCTATAAATATAAGCAAGTACGCTCCAGGATTTCATCGTATAAAAACAGTTTGATTACCGTGAGAGCCTATTTCCAAAATCCAGAACTTAAGGAAGCGGATGCTATGGCAAGACGCCCTAAGATGGGAGATATTTATAAAGAATATGTTGAGCGTTGTTTTAAAGCGGGTGCCATGGATTTTGATGATTTATTATTAAAAACAAATGAACTTTTAACACGTTTTCCAGATGTTTTGATGAAATATCAAAACCGTTTTAAATATATTTTAGTTGATGAGTATCAAGATACCAATCATTCGCAGTATTTAATTGTAAGGGCCTTATCTGATAGGTTTCAAAATATATGTGTTGTTGGAGATGATGCCCAGAGTATTTATGCGTTTAGAGGGGCTAATATTAATAATATATTGAATTTTCAGAAAGACTATGACGAGGTGAAGGTCTTTCGATTGGAGCAAAACTATCGGTCTACTAAAAACATAGTAAATGCGGCCAATTCCATTATTGATAAGAACCAGACCAAGCTTGAAAAGGTGGTTTGGACAGCTAATGATGAAGGCAATAAAATTATAGTTAACAGGTCTTTGACAGACGGTGATGAAGGTCGTTTTGTAGCCAGTACCATCTGGGATAACAAAATGCAGCATCAATTAAAGAATAGTGATTTTGCAGTTTTATATAGAACCAATGCGCAATCACGTGCTATTGAAGATGCATTAAGAAAGCGCGATATTCCTTATAGAATTTATGGCGGCTTATCATTTTATCAACGCAAAGAGATTAAGGATGTATTATCGTATTTAAGATTAGTTATTAATCCGGCTGATGAAGAAGCGCTTAAGCGTATAATTAATTTTCCGCCACGCGGTATTGGGCAAACCACCATTGATAAATTGATTGTATCTGCTAATGGTTATAAACGTACCATTTTTGAGGTGATGAAAAACATAGATAAGACCGATGTAAAAGTTAATTCTGGCACTAAAACAAAACTTCAAGATTTTGTAACCCTCATTGAAAGTTACCAGGTTTTAAATCAAACAGCAGATGTCTTTGAGTTAGCTGAACATGTCACAAGAACCAGCGGATTAATTAGAGAGTTTAACAAAGATGGGACGCCAGAAGGTGTCACCCGAATGGAAAACATTGAAGAGCTCTTAAATGGTATGAAAGATTTTGTGGAAGGCCAGAAAGAAGTAGCAGATACTACGGGATCGTTAGCTGAATTTTTGGAAGATGTTGCTTTGGCAACGGATATAGATGCTGATAAAGGTGATCCGGATCATGTGGCATTAATGACCATACATTTAGCAAAAGGGCTGGAGTTTCCATATGTATTTATAGTTGGTCTGGAAGAAGATTTATTTCCAAGTGCCATGAGCATGAATACTCGTAGTGAACTGGAAGAGGAAAGACGCCTTTTTTATGTCGCTTTAACCCGTGCCGAAAAACAGGCTTACTTAACTTACGCTTTATCAAGATACCGTTGGGGAAAATTGATTGATTCTGAACCAAGTCGTTTTATTGAAGAAATAGATGAACAATATCTTGAAAACATCACGCCTATTGAAGAACGGCGGTTTAATCCTATGCTGGATGCCGATATTTTTGGAGATGTAGAACCAAATAAAATCAGATTTAAAGAAACAAAGCAACCAATATTTAAAAAAGGGACAACGCCTAATAAAGAATCAGAAAAATTTCAAGTAACAACGCCAAAAAATTTAAAACCTTTATCAAAAACTAATGGTTCTGCAAATTTGTTTGATAATAAATTGGTTGTGGGTAACCTAGTAAAGCATTTAAGATTTGGAACCGGCAGAGTCACAAAAATTGAAGGGGTTGGAGCAGATACGAAGGCGGAAATAAATTTTGAAAATGGAGGTGTTAAAAAACTTTTATTGCGTTTTGCAAAGCTGGAAGTAATAGGTTAATTTTAACCAACATGGCTGAATATTTAAGAATATACGAAGAGAACCCTAATCCGAAGGAAATTGAAAAAGTAGTTAAGGTTCTCAGGAAGGGTGGTTTAATTATTTATCCAACAGATACGGTCTATGGACTAGGATGTGATATTACCAATTTAAAAGCACTGGAGCGGGTTGCGCGCATTAAAGGGATAAAGTTAGAAAAATCAAACTTCTCATTTGTTTGCCATGATTTAAGTAATTTAAGTGATTATGTCAAACAAATTGATACATCAACATTCAAAATTTTAAAAAGAGCTCTGCCAGGTCCCTATACTTTTATTCTTCCGGGCGCCAGGTCCTTGCCAGCACCATTTAAACAAAAAAAAACAGTAGGTATTAGAATACCAGCCAATAATATTGCACTAGAAATAGTTAAGCAATTAGGTAATCCTATTATTTCAACATCAATTAAAGATGAAGATGAAGTTTTGGAATACACTACAGATCCAGAACTTATATTAGAAAAATGGGATCATTTAGTAGATCTGGTCATTGATGGCGGTTATGGTGACAATGAGCCATCAACCGTTATAGATTTATCTGAAGAAGAGCCTCTTGTTGTAAGAAAAGGCAAAGGGGGCTTAGAGATTTTTTAATGATGACAAATAAAAAAAACCCAATCATATGATTGGGCTTTTTAGTATAAATATTTCAATTCTTATTTAGTACCAGCTGAAAGATTTTTCATTTCTTTTTCAACCATGTCATAGAACTGGTCAATTTTTGGAAGTACTACAATACGAGTACGTCTGTTTTTAGCTCTGTTTTCAGCAGTATTATTTTCAACTAAAGGCACATAGTCTGCACGACCAGCAGCAATTAATTGTCCAGGGTTTACACCAAGAGATTGTAATACTCTAATAATAGAGGTAGAACGTTTTACACTTAGATCCCAGTTGTCTAATAAAACACCACTTTGGTAAGGCACATTATCAGTATGTCCTTCAACCATACATTCGAAGTCTGGTTTACTATTAACTACTTTAGCAACTTTAGCAAGAACTTCTTTAGCTCTTGTAGTTACATTGTAGCTTCCGCTTTGGAATAATAATTTGTCAGCAATAGAAATAAATACAACACCTTTTTCAACATTAATTTCAATGTCAGGGTCGTTAATACCAACTTCACGTTTTAAACTAGTAACTACCGCTAAAGTAATACTGTCCTTTTTAGTTAAGGCATCCTGTAAACGTGTAATTTTTAATTCTTTTTCTTTAATGCTTTCAAGTGTTTTTTCAATATTTGAAGCACCTTTAGCAGACAACACAGTTAGGTTGTCGTTGTTTTTACGTAAATCAGCAATTTGTTCTTCTAAGGCCGTTGTTCTTGCAACCGCTGCTGATTTATCAGCTAAACAACTGTTTAATTTTACTGTTGCAGTATTTAATAAATCTTGGGTTTCTTTTTGTTTGGCTTCAAGTGCAGTATATTCTTTTTTAGAGACGCATGAACTAAGAAGCATTAAGGCTGAAAAGGTAAAAATTAAAAGTTTTTTCATGATTGTTTTTGGATTAATTTGTTTTGTTGTTTAACGTAGCAAAAGTATATAAAAATCATTCAATTTTAACATTTTAACAAAATTTTTGCTAAACTGTTTATTAACTTTTATAAACTCTATTTTTATATACGTAATAATATAAAACAATGGATCTTTTATTATAGTATTTTTCTTTGTTAATATAGGTTTTTCTTTGATTTAGTAAAGTTCCTAAATGTTTGTAATAACTAAAATGAGCATGAATAATAGCTAAGAAATGTTTGAATTTGAGTTCTAACAAAAATTTTAATCCTGCAACGCCATCTAAAATGAGTCTTATAAAAATTAAAATAAACAAATTACCATTAGCATTTTTAGTTAATGTATATAAACTATTTCTGAAATTGAGATACGTTTTTTGCGGGTTTAAACTATTAAGAGTGGCACCGCCAAGATGAAAAACTTCAGACTTTCCTACATATTTAATTTTATAACCTGCATTTTTCGCACGCCAGCACAAATCAATTTCTTCCATATGAGCAAAGAAACTTTCATCTAAACCGTTTAATGTTTTATAAACCTCATTTCTAATAAATAAACAGGCACCAGAGGCCCAGAAAATTTCTGTAACATCATTATACTGTCCTAAATCCTTTTCAATGGAATCAAAAATGCGCCCTCTACAATACGGATACCCAAATTTATCAATAAAACCACCTGCAGCTCCAGCGTATTCAAAATAATCTTTGCGTTTATAATCTAATATTTTGGGCTGAATAATCCCTGTATTAGGTTCGTTATTAAAAGTTTGAATGATTGGTTCTAACCAATTATTTGTGACTTCAACATCGTTATTCAGCAAACAAAAAACAGGTTCTTTTAAACTTTTGAGTGCGTCATTATATCCTTTGGCATAACCGCCATTTTGGTTGTTTTTTATAATGTGAACCTTTGGATAATGATGTTCAATAAAAGAAATAGAATCGTCTGTTGAGGCATTATCTGCTACATATACAGACGCTTCTTTAGAATATTTAACCACAGATGGTAAAAACTGTTCTAAAAGCTTTTTACCATTCCAATTTAATATAACAACGGCTATTTTCATTTAGTATATTCTGGAATATCTTTAAGGAAATGATACTTTTCATTTATAAAATCCATTTGACAATAATAATGATTGAAACCATTAGAAATCATCAAATAAGTGGCATTCAAACTTAAATTATACAAGGCGATTTGATCAAATACATTTTGATTAATACTGATGGTTGGTGCTTTACATTCAACAATTAAATGGATACTTCCATCAGAATTAAAAACAACAATGTCATAACGTTTTCTCAAAGAATTGATTATGAGTTCCTTTTCTATATTTATTAAAGACTTCGGGTATCCTTTATAATCAATTAAATAATGAATACAATGTTGTCTTACCCATTCTTCAGGTTGTAAAATCACAAATCTTTTGCGGATAACATCGAATATAGAAATTTTATTTTCCTTATTTTTGAATCGAAACGAAAACTTAGGAAAGTTTAGTTCTTGCAACACGTTTTATCTTTAATTAACTCAAAGGTAAACCACAATATTCAAATACCAAATATCTCTATGATTTTTTGGAATTTGATTCTTTTAATTTGAAATTTTTACATTTTGGACGAAGTCAAACAATTGGTTACTGATATTAATAACGGAAACATTAAACCTATTTATTTTTTAATGGGCGAAGAGCCTTATTATATTGACAAGATATCTGACTATATTGAAAAAAATGTTTTGACAGAAGAAGAAAAAGGCTTTAATCAGGTGGTTTTATATGGACGCGATGTGACCATTGAAGATATTGTTGAAAATGCCAAGCGTTATCCTATGATGTCTGAAAGACAAGTAGTGATTGTAAAGGAAGCGCAGGATTTGTCAAGATCCATTGAAAAATTAGAAACTTACGCTAATAATCCACAATTATCAACCGTACTGGTAATAAATTATAAGTACAAAAAAATTGATAAGCGTAAAAGTTTATATAAAGCGGTTAATAAGGTAGGGTTGGTTTATGAAAGTAAGAAGCTTTATGAAAATCAAGTAGCCGATTGGATTAAAAGGATTTTATCGGTAAAAAAATATACTATTACACCAAAGGCAGCACAAATGCTGGTTGAGTTTTTAGGAACAGATTTAAGTAAAATTAATAATGAATTAGAAAAACTCCAAATCATAATTCCAAAGGAGACTCAAATAACTCCCGAACTTATTGAAGAGAATATTGGAATAAGTAAAGACTTTAATAATTTTGAATTACGGAAAGCTGTTGGTGAACGAAATAGTATGAAGGCTTACCAAATTATAAATTATTTTGCTGAAAACCCTAAGGACAATCCTATGGTTGTAACAGTCGCATTATTGTTTAGTTTCTTCACACAACTTTTACAATTTCATGGATTATCTGATAAAGCGCCAAGACACGTGGCGTCGGCCTTAAAAATAAACCCCTATTTTGTTAATGATTACATAGTAGCTGCGCGCAATTTCCCTATGAAAAAGGTAAGTACAGTGATTTCAGTTTTAAGAGAATTTGATGTCAAAAGTAAAGGGGTTGATTCTAATGCCGTTGCCCAGGGCGATTTGTTAAAAGAAATGTTATATAAAATTTTAAATTAATTATAAAAATCATGAAAAAAATTGGATTTATTATGTTGCTTTTAATTAGCAATCATTTTTTATTGGCTCAAGTCATGACCCCGGAATTGTTATGGAAACTAAATCGTATTAGCCCGGTTGGACTTTCCAATGATGGCAAGGATGTGATTTATGCTTCAACGGTTTACAACCTTGAGACCAATTCTAAAACGACTAGTTATTATAAAGTTTCTATGGCAAATGGAGCAACAAGTGCTATAAATGAGTATCAAACAATTTTTAAGGATTCAAAAATATCTCCAAATGGTCAATTTAAAATTTATGATGTAGAGGTGAAGTTAAAATCTGTTAGTGGTGTTGATAATTATCCTGAATTGGAAAAATCAAATGTTCAGATTTATGATAATCTTAATTATAGACATTGGGATACTTGGGAAGACGGTAAATTCAGTCATGTATTCTTAAAAAAAATAGATTCAGAGGATGCAGATCCTTTAGATATTATGGAAGGCGAAGCATTTGACTGCCCGCTCAAGCCTTTTGGTGGCGCAGAGGATTATATCTGGAATTTGGATGGATCAAAAATTCTATATGTAGCTAAAAAAGAATATGGAACAAATTATGCTAAAAGCACGAATACCGATATTTATAGTTATGATTTAAAGTCAAATACTACTATTAATTTAACAAAAGATAATCAGGGTTATGATACGAATCCTTCTTTTTCAAAAGAAGGTGTTTTGGCTTGGTTACAAATGGATGAACCCGGATATGAGGCTGATAAAAATGATATTATTGTATTAAATGATGGTTTAAAAAGAAATTTGACTAAAGATTGGGATGGAACTGTAAATAGTTATTTATGGAGTAATGATGGTAAAAAAATATTTTTCAATGCACCTGTAGAGGGAACTATTCAACTTTTTGAAGTTACTGCGCTAAAAAGCATTACACCAATAGTTAAGCAAATCACCAATGGAACATTTGATATTACAGGACTTATAGGACAGTCTGATTCTAAAATGGCTGTGACAAGGACCGATATGAACCATGCATCAGAAATTTATCTGGTAAATTTATCAAACGGGACCATGACCCAGTTAAGTCATGTAAACGATGAGGCTTATAAAAATATAAAATTTGGCAATGTAGAAAAGCGATTGATTCCAACAACTGATGGAAAGGATATGCTATCATGGGTTATTTATCCTCCAGATTTTGATCCAAACAAAAAATATCCAACATTGCTTTATTGCCAAGGCGGTCCCCAATCGGCTCTTACTCAATTTTATTCATTTCGATGGAATTTTCAATTAATGGCTGCCAATGGTTATATCATTGTGGCACCAAACAGGCGCGGTATGCCAGGGCATGGTGTTGAATGGAATGAGCAAATTAGCGGTGATTATGGTGGACAAAATATAGAAGATTATCTTGCAGCTATAGATGATGTGTCTAAAGAATCTTATGTCGATAAAAATAGAATGGGGTGTATAGGTGCTAGTTATGGTGGCTATTCTGTTTATTATTTAGCGGGTGTTCACAATGAGAGATTTAAATCATTTATTGCTCATGATGGTATTTTTAATACTAGAAGTATGTATGGAACAACTGAAGAATTATTTTTTGTCAACAAAGATCTTGGCGGTCCGTATTGGGACCCTGCAAACTTAAAAAGTTACACCTCATTTAATCCTATTGAAAATGTCGATAAATGGAATACACCTATTCTTGTGATTCAGGGAGGAAAAGATTATCGGGTTCCAATAGGACAAGGATTAGAGGCATTTCAAGCGGCTCAATTGAGAGGAATAAAAAGTAAACTTATGTATTTACCAGATGAAAATCATTGGGTCTTGAGTCCTCAAAACGGGATTGTTTGGCAAAATGAGTTTTTTAAATGGTTAAGTGAAACTTTGAATTAAAACACACATAATTCAATCTAAAAGCAAAATTGAAGGGTTTGCTTAATCATGGTAAATAGAATCGACAAATTGCTATGATCATTTAAAATTTGAAATTGGTAATGACCAAATTATCTAATCTATAAAGAGGCCATATTAACTTGTAGGATTAATTTTTGATAATGTTTTAGATATTATGAATGTCAATATACACGAAAGCTGGAAATTTTATTTGCAATCAGAATTTGATAAACCCTATTTTGATAGTTTAGCAAATTTTGTGATAGAAGAATATTCAAAACATGAATGTTTTCCTCCAGACAATCAAATATTTAATGCTTTTGAACATTGTCATTTTCATGATGTTAAAGTCGTAATTATTGGACAAGACCCTTATCATGATCTAGGACAAGCACATGGTTTATGTTTTTCAGTGAATGATGATATTAAACATCCACCATCCCTTAAGAACATTTTTAAAGAAATTGAACAGGATGTAGGTGTTCCTTATCCTAAAAGTGGAAATTTATCACGTTGGGCCAATCAAGGAGTTTTATTATTGAATGCAACTTTGACCGTAAGAGCGCATTTGGCAGGAAGTCATCAAGGTAAAGGATGGGAAACATTTACAGATACTGTTATAAAAACAATCAGTGATAATAAAAAGAATGTTGTTTTTATGCTATGGGGTAGTTATGCCAAACAAAAAATAAAACTAATTGATGCGAAAAAACATTACGTATTACAAAGTGGTCACCCATCTCCGTTAAGCGCGAATAGAGGTTTGTGGTTTGGTAATAAACATTTTAGTAAAACTAACTTCCTGTTGGAGCAAGTTTTTGAGAAGCCGGTAAATTGGTAACTTTGGTTGAGTGAATAACACGTTGGTTAATGGTTTTTTTAACCTTTTTTGTTTTATTACAGCTAAAGGCTAGTAATAAAAAGTTTATTGCAACTAAAATTAATAATGAAAGAATGATTGTAAATATCATAAATTAGTAGCTAATTTCTTAAATAAATATAAGATAAAAACCTGTAATATACACTTACAGTTTATAAAATAATAGAAATATCAAATTTACATTCAAAAAATAAGTATTTTATAATTTTTTGGTCTTTACATTTAGATTTTATAAATGTAGTCCATTCAAATGGAGAAAAAAATATATTCCAATGCTTATTTCTGATTCCTGATTTTTACTTTTTATTTATTAATTTGGGAAACTAGATGATTTAAAATTTAATTAAATTATTAATTTTTAATAAAGTCAAAAGTTTAGAATTGTTTAACCGTAATTTTTAAGGTTAAAGAAAGAGTCTTATTAAAATAAAATATATTTTTGAACAAAATAATGAAAATGGACGGAGTAAACTGGATTACTGTTAAAGAATACGAAGATATTACCTACAAAAAATGTAATGGTGTTGCTCGTATAGCATTTAATAGGCCAAATGTAAGAAATGCATTCAGACCAAAAACGACCAGTGAATTATATGATGCTTTTTATGATGCTGGAGAAGATGTTAATATAGGAGTCGTTTTATTATCAGCTGAAGGTCCTTCAACAAAAGATGGGGTGTATTCTTTTTGCAGTGGTGGCGATCAAAAAGCAAGAGGGCATCAAGGTTATGTTGGCGAGGATGGATACCATCGTTTAAATATTCTGGAAGTACAAAGACTCATTCGTTTCATGCCTAAAGCAGTGATAGCCGTAGTACCAGGATGGGCTGTTGGCGGCGGTCATAGTCTGCATGTGGTATGTGATTTAACATTAGCGAGTAAAGAGCATGCTATTTTTAAGCAAACAGATGCAGATGTTACCAGTTTTGATGGTGGATATGGTTCCGCTTATTTAGCAAAAATGGTAGGTCAAAAAAGAGCAAGAGAGATCTTTTTTTTAGGAAGAAATTATTCTGCACAAGAAGCTTTTGAGATGGGAATGGTCAATGCGGTAGTTCCTCATGAAGAATTAGAGTCAACTGCTTATCAATGGGCCCAGGAAATATTAGCAAAATCCCCAACATCTATAAAAATGTTGAAATTCGCCATGAATTTGACGGATGACGGCATGGTTGGTCAGCAGGTATTTGCAGGAGAAGCCACTCGTTTAGCTTATATGACTGAGGAGGCAAAAGAAGGCAGAAACGCTTTTCTTGAAAAGCGAAAGCCTAATTTTGAAAAAAAATGGATTCCTTAATATGAAAAACATTTCTATTTGGATTTCTGCTATGAGATTGAGGACTTTGCCTTTGTCTGTTTCTGGAATCATTCTGGCCTCTTGTTTAGCTGAATACAATGGATTTTTTAACTGGAAGATTTGTGTTCTAGCAATACTTACCACCCTGAGTTTTCAAATACTTTCTAATTTAGCCAATGATTATGGCGATGGCATAAAAGGAACGGATAGTAATGACAGAATTGGACCAGAAAGAGCCATTCAAAGCGGTAAGATTTCTCCAGAAAACATGTTTAAAGGCATCAAAATCTGTGTTTTAATTTCTATTATTTTAGCTACCATGTTGGTTTTTTCTTCTTTTAGAGCGCGTAATTTTTTCTTAGCTCTTTTGTTTTTTGTGTTAGGGACCGTCAGTATTATTGCTGCAATGAAATATACAATCGGAGCCAATGCCTATGGTTACAGAGGGTTTGGAGATCTTTTTGTTTTTATATTTTTCGGATTGGTTAGTGTGATTGGTTGTTATGTTTTATTTTCAAAACAATTAGATCATGTGGTTATTTTACCGGCTATTACTATTGGTTTGTTAAGTACAGCGGTTCTCAATTTAAATAATATGAGAGATATAGAATCTGATAAGAAATCAAAAAAAATAACCATCGCTATAAAGTTGGGTGAAAAGAATATGAAGCTTTATCATTACAGCTTAATTATTTCAGCCATTATCAGTTCTTTATTGTTTGGGATTTTTTATTATACTTCTGTTTATAACCTCATATTTATGGTTATGTATGTGCCTTTAATACTTCACTTAATTAAAGTAAAAAGGAACAAGGAGTTAAAATTACTTGATTCTGAATTAAAAAAAGTGGCGCTTTCTACTTTTTTCTTAGCCATACTTATGGGAGTAGGGCAATTGTTATAGATTTTTTGTACTTTTCTTTTTTAAAATAAATAATTTTGAAATCATGAAAATCACATTTTTAGGTCATGCTTCATTAGGCATTCAAGTAGGGGACATTAATATTTTAGTAGATCCATTTATTTCAGCAAATCCTAAGGCTTCCCACATAAACATTGAAGACTTAAAAGCAGATTACATCTTGTTAACCCATGCGCATCAAGACCATATTTTAGACGTGGAAGCTATTGCCAAAAGAACCAATGCCGTCATTGTTTCAAACTTTGAAATCGTATCACATTTTGAAAAACTTGGCATTGAAGGCCATCCAATGAATCATGGTGGTCAGTGGGATTTTGAATTTGGAAATGTAAAATATGTCAATGCCATTCATACCTCATCGTTTCCAGACGGAAGTTATGGCGGGCAACCTGGCGGCTTCGTTATTGAAGGAGAACATAAAAATATTTATATCGCCGGTGATACGGCTCTTACAATGGATATGCAGCTTATTCCCATGTTTATTAAACTTGATTTAGCTATCCTTCCTATTGGTGACAATTTTACTATGGGAGTAGACGATGCCATTATAGCCAGTGATTTTGTTAAATGTGATAAAGTGTTGGGCTATCATTTTGACACTTTTGGTTATATTGAAATTGACCACGATTTAGCTAAAAAGAAGTTTTTTGAAAAAGGAAAAGATTTAATGCTTTTAAATATTGGTGATTTTATTGAATTATAAGCAGTTTGTTATTTCACCTTACTTCTCAGAACCAACCAATGAATGAGTCTGGGAGATAAGCGTTGTACATAAACTCCAAAAGCTTCAAATTTTCCAATATAAGCTTCAAATTTTTCTTTTTTTATGGCTTTGATCATTTTTTTAACAAAAATGTCCGGATTTAATCCATTTTCAGTCATTTTATCCTGAATTATTTGCTGACTGCCATCTGCAGTTAAAGCATTTCTGGCCACATTGGTATTGACAAAACCAGGACATATTAAAGTCACCTTTATATTATCTTTATGATGCTCTAATCGTAACGCGTCAAAAAAACCATGTAAGGCATGTTTGGCAGCACAATAAGCAGATCTTAAAGGAGAACTGAATTTCCCCATAAGGCTCGACACCACCACAAAACATCCTGATTGATTTGAAACAAAATGAGGTAAAATGGCTTTGGTTAAAGCTACCGTGCCCAAATAATCAATGTCTATCAGTTTTTTATCTACTTCAATGGCCGTTTCTATGATTGGTGACCGTTGGCTAATACCACCATTGTTAATGAGCATATCCACAACACCAAAGCATTTAACAGCTTCATTGGCAATTTGAGGCATCGCTTTATAATCGGCTAAATCAAAAGGCAGTACCGCAACGTTTTCCGGATGTTTATATTGTTTTTTTACTTCCTCTAAAACCTCTTTTCGCCTTGCAGATAATATTAATTGACACGGATAGTTTGAAAGTTCAATCGCTAAACTTTTGCCAATCCCACTGGAGGCACCTGTTATCCAAATCACTTTGTTATTTAGTGTCATAAGTCTTTTTTTTAATGAGCCATTCGTTTCGTAAATCATTACTTATTTTTCCAGTGCCATCATGAGACCAGCCTGGAGGTTTAATCAAATAAAGAATCCTGTTTTTTATAGATTTTTTACCCGTAAGAACATCTTTAAACAGATATATCCATTCAATAAAGGCAATTTTTATGGGATTGAAGGTATTAATATTTTTAACCAATCCGTAAACTACTTTTTCGTCTTTAAGTTCCAACTGAAAAGTGCCAAAGATTTTATCCCAAATGATTAAAATTCCGGCATGGTTTCTATCTAAATATAATGGGTTGCTGCCATGATGTACCCGATGATGAGAAGGGGTATTCATAATAGCTTCAAACCATTTTGGCATTTTATCAATAGTCTCCGTATGAATCCAGAATTGATATAATAAACTAATAGACATTTGTAACATGATCATGGCCGGATGAAATCCCAAAAGAGGCATCCAGATCCAGAATATAAATGAATAAAAACTACCTGACCAGGTCTGGCGTAAAGCCGTGCTTAAATTATAGTGTTTAGATGAATGATGTACCACATGAGAGGCCCAAAAAAGGCGACATGTGTGCGAAACACGATGGAACCAGTAGTAAGAGATGTCATCAGCAAAAAAAATAAGAACAAAACTCCACCAAATAATAGGAATTGTAGCCAATCTGAAATGGTCATAAACATATAAGAAGGCCCATAAAACCAGGGCCTTACTAACAAAACCCAAAAGCACATTACCCAATCCCATGGTTAGCGATGAAAATGAATCTTTCATTTCGTAAGATTTAATATGCTGTTTTGCGGTTACAAACAATTCAACTAACATAGCCAAAATGAAAAACGGAATAGCAAAAAGAATAATGTTAGGGAAATTGGGCATTGGTATTTAGTTTATGCGCTCTAAAATACAAAATAAATTAAGTATTTTTGGCGAGTGAAAACAGCATCTTATCAAAAACATATCTTAATTTTTGAACAGCCGAGTGGAACCTCACGAGGGGTATTAAAAACCAAAGAAACATGGTTTATCATTCTTAATGAGCATGGTAAGCAAGGTGTTGGTGAATGCGGCATGTTTAAGGGCTTATCAATTGATGACAAACCTAATTATGAAGACAAATTACAATGGGTTTGTGAAAATGTGAATTTAGGATTAGAGGTCTTATTTCAAGAATTGGTAGCGTTTCCGAGCATTCAATTTGGATTAGAAATGGCATTTAAATCTTTGGAGGCAAAAAAACCTTTTATACTATTTCCTTCGGATTTTACTCAAGGAACTGATTCTATTGAAATAAACGGACTTATCTGGATGGGGTCTGAATCCTATATGCGTCAACAAATTAAATATAAAATTGAAGCTGGTTTTAAATGTATCAAAATGAAAATTGGTGCCATCAATTTTCAAACGGAAATAAATCTTTTAAGATCTATTAGAAAAGAATTTTCCTCAAAAGATATGGAATTAAGAGTCGATGCGAATGGGGCTTTTTCTCCTTCAGATGCTTTAGAAAAACTTAATATTTTATCTGATTTAGACTTGCATTCTATAGAGCAACCTATTAAACCAGGACAAATTGAAGAGATGGCAAAACTATGTGACCAAACGCCTTTACCCATTGCTTTAGATGAAGAATTGATTGGCGTTTTTTCAAAAGAAAAAAAAGAATCGCTTCTTAATAGTATTAAACCACAATATATTATTTTAAAACCCACTTTAATTGGTGGTTTTCAAGGTAGTGATGGTTGGATAGAGATTTCAGAACACCATAATATTGGCTGGTGGATAACCAGTGCTTTAGAAAGTAATGTAGGGCTTAATGCTATAGCGCAATATACTTACACAAAGCGCAATCTACAACCACAAGGATTAGGTACAGGAAGTTTGTTTACCAATAATTTTGAGTCACCCTTAGAGGTCAAAGAGGGCGCACTTTATTACAATACTAACACTAGTTGGAATTTTAATTTATAATTTATGTATATATCACAAGCATTTAAGTCATTACACGAATGGTGGCGTTATTTAGCAGGATTAATAATTATTGTCATTGCAGTCATCATTGGGCAAATTCCATTTACTGCTGCGGTTATGATTAAAGCTTTTAAAAATGGGGATAATATATTTCAGTTGGATGAACAGAATATGATGTCTTTATTAGAGCCTAATTTAAATCTGTTTTTAATGCTGTTGTCTTTTGCCATTGGTTTGGTAGGTGTATTCATGGTTGCTAAGTATTTACACAGGCAGCCTTTAATTCAATTAACTACCTCAAGAGAAAAAATTGATTGGAAACGCTTTTGGTTTATTTTTATTCTGTGGGGAATTGTTTCAAGCAGTTTTGTGATTATAGATTATGTGACCTCGCCGGCGGATTATGTTATTAATTTTCAGCTCGTACCATTTATAATACTTTGTATCATTGCCATTTTATTTGTGCCACTTCAAACCAGTTTTGAAGAGTATTTGTTTAGAGGTTATTTGATGCAGGGGATTGGTGTGATTTTAAAGAACAAATGGGCACCGCTATTATTGACCTCATTTACATTCGGCATGTTGCATATTGCTAATCCTGAAGTTGATAAGTTGGGAAATATGATTATGGTTTATTATATAGGAACCGGATTATTTTTAGGTATTATGACCTTAATGGATGAAGGATTGGAACTCTCCTTGGGGTTTCATGCAGCCAATAATCTTTTTACAGCACTGTTAGTGACGGCTGACTGGACTGCTTTTCAAACCCATTCCGTTTTAAAAGATTTGTCAGATCCAACGGAAGCCGGGTTTGTAGATATATTTATGCCTGTATTTATAGTATTTCCAATAATTCTATTAATTTTAGCAAAAAAATACAAATGGACTAACTGGAAAGAGAAGCTATTTGGAAAAGTGGTGACGCCACCGAACGAGATTTTATAGTTAAAGACCTAAACCCACAATTACGTGATACCTAGTTATAATAAAGTACATTTAAAATTTAAGCTGAACGGCGTAAATTATAATCAAGATGATATAAAAGAAGTAGCCTATAGTTTTATTAAAGAAGGCCTGCCTTACGAACAAGCTGTTGGTGATTTTTTGATAGATTGGCTGGATTCTAAAAGCTTTATAAAAGTAAAATCAACAGGAACAACGGGTAAACCAAAACTAATTAAGCTTGATAAACAAGCCATGGTAAATTCCTCTA
Organism: Gaetbulibacter aquiaggeris; assembly: GCF_044003965.1. Classification (NCBI taxonomy): domain Bacteria; kingdom Pseudomonadati; phylum Bacteroidota; class Flavobacteriia; order Flavobacteriales; family Flavobacteriaceae; genus Gaetbulibacter; species Gaetbulibacter aquiaggeris. The sequence goes on along the minus strand of NZ_JBAWKC010000004.1, from coordinate 21,805 downwards.
TTTTTACTGGTAATTTTTTTAATCTTGCTCCGGGAGACAAAGCATTGCATTGTCTTCCTGCCAACTTTATTGCAGGAAAAATGATGTTAGTGCGCGCCATGATATTAGGTCTAGAAATTGACCTGATTGAACCTTCAGCTCATCCCGTTTTTAACTCAAAAAGAGCCTATGATTTTTGTGCTATGTTACCTATTCAATTGCAAAATTCTATTGATAAAATAGGTAATTTTAAAAATATTATAGTAGGAAGTGTTAAAGCATCCAATGAACTTATTGATGCCATCAAGGATTTTCCAGTAAATATTTTCGAGTCCTTTGGAATGACGGAAACCGCCACTCATATTGCCTTAAAAGCACTTAATAATTTCAATAAAGAAGGAAATGATTTTTCACAAGATAAATCTGTTTTTAAAACCCTGCCAGATATTTTTGTTTCTCAGGATGAAAGAGGTTGTTTAGTCATAAAATCACCACATCTTTCAAAGCATCCCATTGTAACTAATGATATTGTTAAATTATATTCTGACACCGAATTTGAATGGTTAGGTAGATTTGATAATGTTATTAATTCTGGAGGTGTTAAAATATTTCCTGAAAGTGTTGAAGAAAAGCTGTATGGTAAAATAGATTGTAAGTTTTTTATAGCTTCAGAAAAAGATAAAAAATTAGGTGAGAGAGTTATTATAATTGTAGAAAAAGAATTTGCAGATATAGATACTTCCATTTTTAATATCTTGGACAAATATGAAAGGCCAAAGCATATTTATGCCGTTAAAAAGTTTGATGTGATATCAGAAAAAATTCAACGTAATAAGATTTTAAAAAAGATAGGCGTTATTTAAACTTGTATCACGCCTAAATTAAATTTCTTTTCAATAGGAGCGTGGTTAGCCGCTTCAATACCTATACTAAGCCATTTGCGCGTATCTAAAGGATCAATAATAGCATCTGTCCAAATACGTGCGGCTGCGTAATAAGGGGATACTTGTGCATCGTATCTGTCTTTAATCTTATTAAAAAGGGCTTCTTCTTTTTCTTTGGTAATCGTTTCTCCCTTTTTCTTTAAGGAAGCGGTTTCAATTTGCAATAGTACTTTAGCGGCACTATTACCACTCATTACTGCTAATTCGGCACTTGGCCAGGCCACAATGAGGCGTGGATCATAAGCTTTACCACACATGGCATAATTACCGGCACCGTAACTGTTCCCAATAATAACAGTGAATTTAGGAACCACACTATTACTCACTGCATTAACCATTTTAGCACCATCTTTTATAATACCACCATGCTCACTTTTACTGCCTACCATAAAACCGGTAACATCTTGTAAAAAGACCAGTGGGATTTTTTTTTGATTACAATTGGCAATAAATCGGGTAGCCTTATCAGCACTGTCATTATAAATAACCCCTCCAAACTGCATTTCACCTTGTTTTGTTTTAACTAGTTTCCTTTGGTTAGCCACAATACCAACAGCCCAGCCTTCAATTCTGGCATAGCAGGTAATGATTGTTTTTCCGTAACCAGCTTTATATTCATCAAATTCAGAATTATCAACCAAACGTTTAATAACATCATACATATCATATTGATCAGCCCTTGATTTGGGAATGATACCATAAATATCTTCAGGATTTTCTTTAGGCTTGGCCGGATCAATTCGGTTAAAACCCGCCTTGTCATAATCACCAATTTTACTTATAATATTTTTTATAGTATCTAAAGCATCTTTGTCATCTTTGGCTTTATAATCCGTCACACCCGAAATTTCGCAGTGTGTGGTAGCACCTCCTAAGGTTTCATTATCAACACTCTCACCTATAGCAGCTTTTACCAGATAACTCCCAGCTAAAAAGATGCTTCCCGTTTTATCAACTATCAAGGCTTCATCACTCATTATGGGTAAATAAGCACCACCGGCCACACAGCTACCCATAACAGCACTTATCTGGGTAATTCCCATACTGCTCATGATGGCATTATTTCTAAAAATACGTCCAAAATGTTCTTTATCTGGGAATATATCATCCTGTAATGGTAAATAAACACCTGCACTGTCAACTAAATATATAATAGGAAGTTTATTTTCTATAGCTATTTCTTGAGCTCTTAAGTTTTTCTTGGCTGTAATTGGAAACCAGGCTCCAGCCTTTACGGTAGCATCATTGGCAACTACAATGCATTGTTTTCCTTTGATGTATCCAATTTTTACAACTACTCCAGCTGAAGGGCAACCCCCATGTTCCTGGTACATGCCTTCACCGGCAAACGAAGCTAATTCAATAGATTTGGCTCCCGAATCAAGTAAATAATTAATCCGTTCATGCGCGGTCATCTTACCTTTTGAATGATGTTTTTCAATACTTGACTTACCTCCTCCAAGGTGAACTTTAGCAAGTCTTTTGTTAAGTTCAGAGAGTAAGAGTTTATTATGATCTTCGTTTTTATTGAAGTTGATATCCATTTGCATTTAGTTTGTTGCTAATGTACAAAAGATTCAAAAAATCATTCAAACTATGTTAATTAAATATTAAATAATATTACATGGAAATAGTTTCCTTGGAAAATAAAATAGTTTATTGTACATTTGATTAAATTTTAAACATCATATGAAAAAGATCATTGCTTTCGCAGGAACCAATAGTAAAACATCAATTAATAAACAATTAGTGACGTATTCGGCAAGTTTATTAAATGAGGTTGATGTTACAATATTAGATTTAAATGATTTTGAATTACCACTTTATGGCGTTGATTTTGAAAAGGAACATGGTATTCCACAAAATGCGCATATTTTTTTAGATCTTATAAAATCTTCAGATGGGCTGATGTTGTCATTAGCCGAGCATAATGGTGCCTATTCAACAGCCTTCAAAAATCTTTTTGATTGGATGTCAAGGATTGAGGGAAAGACTTTTTTTGATAAGCCTATGTTATTATTGGCGACTTCTCCAGGAGGAAGAGGTGGTGAATCAGTCTTAAATATTGCGAAAGATAGATTTCCGCGTCACAATGCAAATATTGTTGAAATCTATTCATTACCGTTTTTTGGAAATAATTTTTCTAATGGTAAAATTGTTGACGACGAATTGAATTTGCAATTAAAAAATGCTGTGAAGCAATTTGAGCTAAGTCTGTAAATATGGGAGATTTATCAAAAGATATTAATTCAACATTCGCGAATAATAGAATTAAAGCGCTGTTAAACATATTATACACGGCTAGTTGGATCTCAAATCATCAAAATGATTTTTTTAAATCTTTTGGTATTTCTCCTCAACAATATAATATTTTAAGAATATTAAACGGAGCAGATGAACCCCTAAATGTTCAGGTAATTAAAGATCGAATGATAGAGCGCGCTCCAAACACTACCAGATTAATGGATAAGTTGTGTGCCAAACAATTTATAGAACGTTTGCCGTGTGAACATGACAGACGCGTGGTTAAAATTGCCATTACTGAAAAAGGAAAGAGTCTTTTGAAATCGATACCAGACAATTTTAATAAAGAACTATTAAAAAACTTGAATGAATCAGAAGCAGAACAATTGAGTCAATTACTTGATAAAATGAGATAATAAATATTAAAGAAGGAAATAAAATGAAAATAATACATCATAAGGCTGATAGCAGAGGATTTGCAAATCACGGATGGTTACAAGCAAATCATTCATTTAGTTTTGCCGGTTTTCACAATCCGGAAAAAGTGCATTTTGGGGCGTTGCGTGTACTTAATGACGATATCATTGCTCCAAAAATGGGGTTTGGAACGCATCCGCATGACAATATGGAAATCATAACAATTCCGTTAAAGGGTGTTCTTAAACATAAAGATAATATGGGTGATGAGTGGATTCCTGTTTTACCAGGTGAAGTGCAAGTGATGTCTGCTGGCTCTGGCGTGCAACATTCAGAAATTAATGGGTCTGTTGATGAGCATTTAAGTTTATTTCAAATTTGGATTTTTTCAGATAAACAAAATGTGACACCTCGATATGATCAGAAAAAATTTGATGCTAATGAGCGAAAAAATAAGCTTCAAACCTTAGTGACTTCTATTGATGACACTCACGAAGGAAGTTTAAAAATTCATCAGGATGCCATCATTTCTAGAATTGATTTAGGTGCATCAAATTCATTTGACTATAAATTAAAAAGTAAAAATCATGGTGTTTATATTATGAACATTAGCGGTAAAACACTGATTGATAAGACTGTTTTAGAGAGTAGAGATGCTGTTGGAATATGGGAAACAGATGCTTTTAAAATTAATCCAGAAGAAGATACTAGTTTATTATTTATTGAAGTACCCATGAAATTTTAAGTGTATTTTTTAAATCTTATAATTAAGCATCCTTGATAGGATGCTTTTTTATTAAAAAATACGATATTTGTGTTTCAATTTGCGGAAAGGGTTGAAACTGTAATCATATAATTTGTTATAAAATATATGATGAGGTGTAGAGTCTTTTCCTTGTATCTTAACAAGAATGCGCCTTAACTGAAAAAAGAATATTATTATGGCAATGAACAAAAATACCGTTTTGGCTTGGGCCACAACAATTATGGTGATAGTAGGATTAGGTTTAATAGGACTTGGAGCCTTTAGATATAATGAAGTTGCAGGCTGGGGCTTTGCATCTGTTGGTATTGGTTTTTTTGCCATTGCCTGGGTGTTTAATGCTTTAAAAGGAAGAGTATAATGAGCGACGATAAGAAAGTTATCTTCTCAATGACTGGTTTAACCAAGACCTTTCCAGGAGCAAACACGCCCGTTTTAAAAAATATTTATTTAAGTTTTTTTTACGGGGCTAAAATTGGAATTTTAGGTTTAAACGGCTCAGGAAAATCTACACTACTTAAAATTATTGCAGGTGTTGAAAAGAATTATCAGGGTGATGTTACGTTTTTACAGGATTATTCGGTTGGTTATTTAGAGCAAGATCCAAAGTTGGATGATAGTAAAACAGTGATTGAAATTGTTAAAGAAGGGGCTGCGGAAACGGTTGCTATCCTTGATGAATACAACAAGATAAACGATATGTTTGGCTTAGAGGAAGTATATAGCAATCCAGATAAAATGGATAAGCTTATGGCTCGCCAAGCAGAACTACAGGATAAAATTGATGCTTCAAATGCTTGGGAACTTGATACCAAACTTGAAATCGCCATGGATGCGTTACGCACGCCGGAAGGTGATAAAAAGATAAGTGTCTTATCTGGTGGAGAGCGAAGACGTGTTGCTTTATGTAGATTATTATTACAGGAACCAGATGTGTTACTGCTGGATGAACCTACCAACCATTTGGATGCAGAATCTGTACATTGGTTAGAGCATCATTTAGCTCAATATAAAGGAACTGTCATCGCGGTAACACATGATAGATACTTTTTAGATAATGTGGCTGGATGGATTTTAGAGCTAGACAGGGGTGAAGGGATTCCATGGAAAGGGAACTATTCTTCTTGGTTAGATCAAAAATCTAAACGCATGGCACAAGAAAGTAAAGTAGCATCAAAACGTCAGAAAACTTTGGAGCGCGAATTAGAATGGGTACGACAAGGTGCCAAAGGACGTCAAACCAAACAAAAAGCACGTTTGAATAATTATGATAAGTTGATGAGTCAGGATCAAAAACAACTTGACGAAAAACTTGAAATATATATTCCAAATGGTCCCAGATTAGGAACTAATGTGATTGAAGCCATTGGAGTAAGTAAAGCCTATGGTGATAAACTATTGTATGAAAATTTAAATTTCAAATTACCTCAAGCTGGAATTGTTGGCGTTATTGGACCAAATGGTGCTGGTAAAACAACTATTTTCAGAATGATCATGGGTGAAGAGAAGCCAGATAAAGGAGAGTTTAAGGTGGGTGAAACTGCTAAAATCGCCTATGTAGACCAGAGTCATTCAAATATTGACCCAGAAAAAACGATCTGGCAAAACTTTAGCGATGAGCAAGAGTTAATTTTAATGGGCGGCAGAGAAGTAAATTCCAGAGCCTATTTAAGTCGTTTTAACTTCTCTGGAGGTGAACAAAATAAGAAAGTTAAATTGTTATCTGGTGGTGAAAGAAACCGTCTGCATTTGGCTATGACACTAAAAGAAGAAGGAAATGTGTTGTTATTAGATGAACCAACGAACGACCTTGATGTGAATACCTTGCGTGCCTTAGAAGAAGGTTTAGAAAACTTCGCAGGTTGTGCTGTTGTAATATCACATGACAGATGGTTTTTAGATAGAATTTGTACGCATATTTTAGCTTTTGAAGGCGATTCTCAGGTGTATTTCTTTGAAGGAAGTTTTAGTGAATATGAAGAAAATAAGAAAAAACGACTTGGTGGCGATTTGATGCCTAAACGTCTTAAATATAAGAAGTTAGTAAGATAGAAAAAAAAACCTGCAAAACTGCAGGCTTTTTTTTTTATTAATTATTACCATACATGTGGCCTTCAGTAAAGTCTTTATACTCTTCTTTTTGTTTCGCTATTTCCTCACTTATCTTATCCAATCGCTCATTTTCTTTTTTAAGTTTATAAGACTTTCTTATTCCTAAAATTAAAAGAATTGAAAAAAAGATAACAACCACTATTAAAACAGTTACAATGTCACTCTGTTCAATAACAGTAAATCCTGATAAAAAATTAATAGTATGTTTTAAAAGCATTGTTTGAGCAAATTGCATTATAGCGAATCAAATATAATATTTTTTATTCACTAAATATTGGTCTAGATAGGTTTATACGTTTTAACTAAGAATATGTTAAATTAAAATTTCATATTTAATTAATTTTACGAAATTACCAGATAAATAATATTCATAAAGTAAACGAATGTCAAAAATAAGGGTAAAAAATATTAAAACAGAATTGCTTTCAAAACAATTTTACACATTGAATAAAGTGACTTTTGATTATTTAATGAAAAATGAGGAATGGGTCACTCAAGTCAGGGAATGTTATGATAGAGGAGATGGTGCTGGCATATTGTTGTATAATAAAGAAAAGGGCAGCATTATTTTAACCAGACAGTTTAGAATGCCGACTTATATAAATGGAAATTCAGACGGTTTCTTAGTTGAAATATGTGCGGGTTTATTAGACAAAGACCAACCCGAAGCCTGTATTATTAGAGAAACAGAAGAAGAAGTAGGCTATAGGTTGAAAAGTGTCAAGAAAGTTTACGAAGCCTATTCATCACCTGGTGTTATGACAGAAAAGATGCATTTTTTTATTGGAGAATATTCGAACAACATGAAGGTAAATGCAGGAGGTGGATTGGAAAGTGAGCATGAAGATATTGAAGTGATGGAAATACCATTTAAAGAAGCCATTGAAATGTTAAATTCGGGAAAAATAGAAGATACTAGAACGATTGTTTTACTTCAATATGCAATAATTCATAAGTTACTATGATTTTTTTAAGGCTAATTGCATTTTAATATTGCAACGCTTATAAGGACAATTTTCTTCTACCGGAATCTCGATAAAACCATATTTTTTATAAATATAAATGGCATTTTCAAGCTTTCTGTTTGAATATAAGATGATGGAATTTATGTTGTTTTCCATAGAATACCTGATGCAATGTTGCATAAGTTGCTGTCCTATAATTAAACCTCTATAGCTTGGAGAAACAGCCATTTTTGTTAGTTCAACAATGGAATTTACTTTAGTAGGCATCAAAGCAACAGTTCCTATAATTTGGTTTTCTAACTTGGCAAAAAATATATGCCCCCCTTTATCGATAATATATTTTTTAGGATTACTTAATACCTCCTCATCATAAGGTTCAACATAAAAAAAGGTTTGGAGCCATTCAATATTTAATTCATAAAAAGATGGTATATACTCCGGTTGGTAACTAATTATATTAATTAGCATGGGCTTTAATAAAATCTGTGATTAAATAAGTAATTAATTTGCCTATTTGTTTTTCATTTTCAGTGTTGGCAATAGCTTCACAGATATGTAAATAGCAGGCATTTTCATTCTTGGCAAAAAAATTAATAAATGACCTGGTTTTATTCACACTAAATCCACTTGGAGTCATTGCGCTACTGGAAATGTTTTCAATGGCGTCACAATCAATTTCAATTCCAAAAGGTTTGCCAGAGACATGTTCCAATGCACGCTGTAATTCATTTTTATATTTTAAGTCTTTTCGAATTTCTATAGTTTCAAATGTGTTGTATTGAATTGATTTTATTTTTGAAAAGGATTTAAAAATACTGTCAGATGTATAATTTTCGTGTAATCCAAAAACAAAATAGTTCTTTAGAAAGCCTTCGGCATAAGCATATGAAAAACCATTGCCGCTATGACGACCTTCTTCAGGTCTAAAGTCTGAATGGGCGTCAAAATTAACCACGTTAATAGGAAAGCCATAGGCCAGTGAAGCACCTTTTATATTTCCATAGGCATTATTATGACCTCCGCCAATAACAATAGGTTTTTTCCCGGCTGAAACAATTTGTTCTATAATATAAGTGACATAAGTGTCAATTTTTTTGACCATTTTTCTAGCCTTTAAAACATCTTTTTTCTTTGATTGGTCTAGGCTTGAAACTTTTAGCATTTCAGACGAAAAATCTAAATGTCCTAATATTAAAACCTTATTTGCTTTTGTAAATTGATTATTTTGAATATTTACTAAAAATTTTATTACGGTATTCCAAGTGTTGTAAGTCCCTGTCATTCCGTGATTTGCAAATACGCCAACATCTTCTGGCAAACCTATAATTACATGTGTAACATCCAAATTTTTAAGTTCGTCGTATATGTTAGAAATGGAAGCTAAAAGAGTAACATGTTCTCCAAATTTGGATTCACCTGTACGCTTGTTTAGTAATTTATTTAGTTCTGAATTATTAAATAAAACTAGTTTATCCATTGAATAATTAAATTTTTAGAATATTTAAAAATACAGTTTTTTATTTATTCAAAGTATTAAAAAAACAAGTATAAAATTAAAATTCATTAAACTATTAAAACAAATTAAAATCAAGTAATTATGGAAAACAATGGTAGCAGTAGTATGGGATTAAAAGTTGCACTAGGTATTGCACTTGTCCTTTTTTTAGGTACAGCTTTTTATTCACTAAATCTTTATAACGAAAGTAATAAAACGAAAAAAGATCTTACTGAACAAAAACAATTAGTAATGAATGATTTAAACGCCATGGCAAAACAATATGATGCTGCCATTAGCGAAAACACTATTGCTAAAAACGATTTAATTGAAGCAAGAGACCGTATTCAAGGTTTAATTGACTCTTTAAAAATTTCAGAAACAAACGTGAAAAGTTTATGGAGATACAAACAAAAGTATACTTCACTTCAAAAAGAAATGGATTTATTGTTAGCTGAAAATGAATCATTAAAAACTCAAAATGCTTATTTAGCAACGTCTTTAGATAGTACTAAAGTACGTTTAGAAGAAAGAACTATGTTTACTGATTCTTTGTTATTACAAAACAATGCTTTAGCAGAAGTTATGGAAAATGCTGCTGTTTTATCAGCTGTAGGATTAAAAGTTTTAGGAGTTATTGAAAGAACTTCTGGAAAATTAGTACCAACTGAAAGAGCTAGTCGTGCAGATAAAATCAGTGTTTGTTTTACAGTTGCTAAAAATAAACTGGTACAAGCGGGTGATCAAGAACTTTATATTCAAGTTATAGATCCAAATAGTAATACTTTAGGAGCTAATGAGCAAGTAACTTTTGGAGAACAAACTTTAAATTACAGTATGATTAGTAAATTTAATTATGAAAATACAAGTTTAAATGTTTGTGAGTTTTTAGCACCTACAGATTCAGGTAAATTTGTAAAAGGACGTTATATTGTGAATGTATTCAATGAAAAAGACTTAGTGGCTAATTCAGAGTTTACTCTTAAATGAGAAATATTAAGTAAATAAAAAACCCGAAAGAAAACTTTCGGGTTTTTTTATGTTTAAAAATTAATATAATATTGATTCTCCTTTGATGATCACCTGATCAATATGATTGTCGCCAAAGGCATATGGTAAATAATAGTAGCTCGGAATTTTTTTCGTTATTATTAAATTCGCTTTTTTACCAATGGTTATACTTCCATAGTTATCAGCTATTCCCATGGCATAAGCCCCATTAATGGTCGCGGCATTTATAGCTTCTTCAGGAGTTATTTTCATTTTAATACATGCGGTACTTAGCACAAAATTCATATTTCCACTAGGTGTTGACCCTGGGTTATAGTCAGAAGCTAAAGCCATAGGCAGTCCTGCATTAATAAGTTTTCTGCCTGGGGTATAGGGGATACTTAAAAAGTACGAGCATGAAGGTAAAGCTACAGGCATAGTTAAACTATTTTGTAATGCAGTAATATCTTCATCATTTAATTCTTCTAAATGATCTACAGACAAAGCGTTGTATTTTATGCCTAAGCTAACACCGCCAAAAGCATTAAATTGGTTAACATGAATTTTCGGGATTAAGCCAAATTTTTCACCTGCTTTTAGTATTTGTTCTGTGTCTTCTAAAGAGAAATAACCTTTTTCACAGAAAACATCAATATAGTTAGCCAATCCTTCCTTTGAAATTTCAGGAAGCATGACGTTTATTATTAAATCTATATAACCTTTCTTATCATTTTTGTATTCTAGCGGAATAGCATGGGCACCAAGAAAGGTAGCTTTAATCTCAATGGGAAAGTTTTCCTTTATTCGCTTTATTACTCTTAACATTTTAAGTTCAGATTCAACATTTAGGCCATACCCTGATTTTATTTCCAATGCACCCGTACCCAAAGCCATAACTTCTTTTATACGTTGAATAGATTGCTCATAAAGGGCATCTTCACTGGTGTTTTGAAGGGTTTTAGCGGAATTTAATATACCACCGCCCCGTTTTGCAATTTCTTCATAACTCAAACCATTTATTCTATCTACAAATTCCAATTCTCTATTTCCGGCATAAACAATATGCGTATGAGAATCACAATAAGCCGGCATTACCATTTTTCCAGTAGCATCTATTGTTTTATCAACTGAAATATTTTTAAAATGTACCATACTTCCATAATCAATAATAGTCTCATTTTCTATTAAAAGAAAGGCATTCTTTATTGATGGAAGTGTACTCATTTCTTTACCAGAAATGAATTTAATTTGTGACTCTCTAACTTGAAGTAATTCCTTTATGTTCTTTATAAGTAAAACCATAAAGTAAAAATAAGGGTAATTTATTATAAATTGATGATATTTTTAATTGAAAAAAAATATTCAAAATATGATAAAAATCATTTTAAAATAATATAAAATAAATTTGAAAAAAAAATCGTAAAACCCTTGATTTTTAGGGCTTTTAAAATTTATTTTATATTATTTTAAAGTACATTTGCATTGAATTTATTTCAATTTTTATTTCAATGAATAAGGCAATTTATATTGCAACAAGTGAACCTAATAGTGGTAAATCAATTGTTGCATTAGGGTTAATGAGAATGTTGTTGGGCAAAACAGCTAAAGTGGGATATTTCAGACCCATAATTGATGGTGATGGCTTAGGAAAAAAAGACAACCATGTTAAGACAATACTTTCTTATTTTGATTTAGATATCAATTACAAAGAAGCATTTGCGTTGACTCGCACAGAGTTTATTAATAAAAGGAATGCCGGAAAAGAAGGTGAAATATTTGACACCATTATTGAAAAATATAAAGCTCTTGAAGATAAAAATGATTTTATGCTGGTTGAAGGAACTGATTTTTCTGGAGAAGGTGCGGCCATAGAATTAGATGCAAATATTTTAATAGCAAAAAACTTAGGGATTCCGGCTATTATTGTATCAAGTGGCGTTGGGAAAACTTTAGACGAATTTATAAATGGATTGCATTTAGCTTATGATTCATTTACAGAAAAAGAAGTAAAAGTACTGGCCGTCATTGCTAATAAAGTCCAGGAAGAAAATCTAAAAATTGTAATTGACGGCGTAGAAGAAAATTTACCAAAGGATGTTGTTGTTAATGCAATTCCATTAATCTCATCATTAAATAATCCTACAATTAAAGAAATATCAAAAGCGATTGGAGCCAAAGTTTTGTTTGGTAAAGAATACCTAAATAATCAAACTAGTAGTTTTAAAGTAGGCGCTATGCAGTTACGCAATTATTTAAAACAACTGGAACAAGATTGCTTAATAATCACCCCAGGTGATAGAGCAGACATTATTTTAGGTGCCTTACAAGCTAATATTTCTAGTAATTATCCTTCGGTTTCAGGAATTGTGTTAACAGGTGGATTAATACCCGAAGAACCCATCGTTAAATTAATTGAAGGATTACAACAAATTGTGCCAATTCTGTCAGTTAAGTTTGGAACTTTTGAGGTTGCCAATAAAATTGGTGCAGTACGTTCTCACATGTACGCTGAGAATAAAGATAAAATTATAATTTCCTTAAATACATTTGATAAATATTGTACAGTCGATAGACTGACTGATAAGCTCATTACATTTAAGAATGCTGGTATAACACCAAGAATGTTTCAATATAATTTATTAAAACGGGCTAAGACATCTAAAAAACATATTGTATTACCAGAAGGGAATGATGATAGAGTCATCGCTGCAGCCGTAAGATTGATTCTTATGGATATCGTAGATATAACCATACTTGGTGATAAAAATAAAATTATTGAAGGATTACACCGATTAGGATTAAAATTAGACCTTGAAAAAGTAAATATTATCAATCCTTTGGAGTCTGAGTTATCAAAGGATTTTGCGAATACCCTCTATGAATTAAGAAAAGATAAGGGAGTAACGATTGATATTGCAGAAGATTTAATGAATGATGTCTCTTATTTTGGAACTATGATGGTTTATAAGGGATTAGCGGATGGTATGGTATCAGGAGCTGCACATACCACGCAACATACTATTAAACCAGCCTTACAGTTTGTGAAAATGAAGCCTTCAGTTTCGGTGGTTTCATCTGTGTTTTTCATGTGTTTGGATGATCGCGTATCAGTCTTTGGAGATTGTGCCATCAATCCGAATCCTAATGCAGAACAATTAGCCGAAATAGCCATTTCATCTGCAGAATCAAGTATTGCTTTTGGAATAGAGCCTAGAATAGCTATGTTATCATATTCATCAGGTGCTTCTGGAAAAGGAGAAGAAGTTGATAAAGTGAGAAAAGCTACGGAAATTGTAAAACAAAAAAGACCAGATCTAAAAATAGAAGGTCCTATTCAATATGATGCGGCTGTTGATATGGGCGTTGGAAAAAGTAAAATGCCAAACTCTGAAGTCGCTGGTCAAGCTACGGTTTTAATTTTCCCTGATTTAAACACAGGAAATAATACTTATAAGGCTGTGCAACGTGAAACCGGAGCTATAGCCATCGGACCAATGCTGCAAGGTTTAAATAAGCCAGTAAATGATTTAAGCAGAGGCTGTACAGTTGATGATATTTTTAATACCGTAATTATCACAGCTATACAAGCGCAAGGAATTTAAGTATGAATATATTAGTAATAAACTCAGGAAGCTCATCCATAAAGTATCAATTAGTACAAATGCCAGACGAAAAAATAATTTGTTCTGGAATGGTAGAAAGAATTGGATTAGATAACGCTCAAATACATTATAAAACAGACACTCATAAAACAGAAAATGTAACTGAAGTTCCTAATCATAAAGTGGGTCTTGAAAAGGTGGCTGCTTTATTGATGGATGCTAAAGTTGGTGTGATTAAAGATGAAAGTGAAATTCATGCGGTAGGCCATCGTGTAGTTCACGGCGGAAGTACATTTTCAGAAACGGTAATTATTAATCAATCTGTAAAAGATAAAATAAAAGAATTGTTTGCTTTGGCTCCTTTACATAACCCTCCCAATTATGAGGGTATTGAAGTGTCGGAAGCCATATTCCCATCTGCCACTCAAATTGCAGTTTTTGACACGGCGTTTCACCAAACTATACCTATTGAGGCTTATAAATATGCTATTCCCAATGAATTTCTGACGGAGAAAAAAATTCGTCTTTATGGTTTTCATGGCACGAGTCATAAATATGTTTCTGAAAAAGCAAAAGAAACCTTGCCAAATAACAGTTCAAAGTTAATTACTATACATTTAGGCAACGGGTGCAGTATTACGGCAGTGAAAGACGGAAAAAGTGTGGATCACTCCTTAGGTTTTGGACCTATGAATGGTCTTATCATGGGTACCAGAAGTGGTGATATTGATCAATCCGTCATCTTTTATCTGGTAAATTCTTTAGGATATTCTTTAGATGAAGTGAATACACTATTGCAAAAGAAAAGCGGCATGCAAGGTCTAACAGGATTTAGTGATTTAAGAGATATAGAAGCAGAAGCCGCTAAAGGAAATGAGAATTGTCAATTAGCTTTACTCATGTTTGCCTATCGGGTAAAGAAATATATTGGATCATATGCATCCGTTTTAAATGGTTTGGATGCTATTGTTTTTACAGCTGGAGTAGGAGAGAACTCTATTTTAATTCGCAAAATGATTTGTGAGAATATGAATTATTTAGGAATAGAGCTAGATAAGGAGAAAAATAACGTTAAAGCACGTGAAATTACAGATGTGAGTTCCATGCATTCAAAAGTAAAAATTTTAGTGATACCTACAAATGAGGAAATTGAAATAGCTAGACAATCTTATAAGTTAATGGGATAAATAACTTCGATTTAAAAACATATTTCTTTTATAAGAAATTTAATGTAAATTAGCTGTGCCTTCCTAAGCATTATAATTTACAAATCCATTTGAATCCGACTCTCTCATATTTAAATTCATTTATCGCTGTGTCTGAAGAAACTTTTGAGAAGCTTCAAAAGATTTCGTCGTTTAAAGTTGTAGAAGCTAATACTCCTATGGCTAAGGCCGGTGAGGTAGCTAATAAAATATATTTGCTCGTTTCTGGGCTTATGCGTGTTTATTTAAGTTCTGAATCCGGAAAGGAATATAACAAGAATTTTTTTATGCCACTAAGTTTTGTTGGTTCATTTACGTCCATAATCAAAAAACAACCCTCAAAATTAACCTATGAAACACTTACTGATTGTAAGTTATATGAAATTGATTTTAATGAAATAGTCAGTCTTTGTCAACAGGATATTGAGATAAGTAATTTATATAATAAGATATTAGAAAAAATATTTATGTCCTATGAAGAACGACAACTTGAACTTATTTCTATGGATGCAAAACAACGTTATCTGCAGCTTAAAAAAAGACTTCCTAATATAGATTTTATGATTCCGCAATATCAAATTGCCTCTTATTTAAGTATAACTCCTGTTCAATTAAGTAGAATTAGAAAAACACTAAACATTAACCCTTAACATTTGTTAATGAAATTAATGATACTTTAGAATATATTAGCAGCGATTTCCTTATAAGCTAAAAAGCAAAAGGACTGATAACTAACCAACCAAAAAAAACAGGTAATTTAAATTACCTGTTTTTTATTGAAATTATTTTAGTTTAAATTTTATTGCATTTGAATCACAATAAATTCTGTACGTCTGTTTAACTGATGGTCTTTTTCTTCACAGTTAATACTGCCATCACAACCATTCAATAATATTCGTTCACCAAATCCTTCATATTTTGTAATTCTAGAAGCATCAATACCTTTTGAAATTAAATAATCATTGGTAGCCTTAGCTCTAGCCTGTGATAACCAATCATTAAATTTTATTGTGCCTCTGGAATCTGCGTACGATTCAATTCTAATAATCATATTAGGATAATCCTTTTGCATCATATTTACTATTTTATCTAATTCCAATGCGGCATCCTTTCTAATATTATACTTTTCAAAATCAAAATAGATGGTATTTAATTCAGCCAAGACAAAAACGTCTTGTACTGGGTTCAATGATAAATTAGTAGTAATACTAGTCGTTGATTTTGGAACGTTTTTAGAGGTGAACGTTTTCGAATCATCAACATATTTTGTTTGGCTACTTACAATTTTGTAATCAGCATCTCTATCAATATTAATTTCGTAATGACCATTTTCATCCGTTTCTAAATAGGCAATTTGATTATTATTTGCATCAAATATGGTGATTTTTGCACCTATAACAGGTTTATTGTTGATAATATCAGTAACAGTGCCTTCAACTTTTAAAGGTAAAATTCTGTTGTATGCATAGATGTCATCACTACCAACGCCTCCATCTCTATTGGATGCAAAAAAACCACTGGTTCCATCTTCACTCATAAAAAATGAAAAATCGTCTTTACTAGAGTTTACAGGAACTCCTAAGTTTAAAACACCAGTTATTATATCATTTTGGTCTTTAGTGGTGACGAATATATCTAATAAGCCTAATCCCTGATGCCCGTTTGAAGAAAAGAATAAAACGTTTTCATTATTTATAAAAGGGAAAACTTCATTTTTATCTGTATTGACAACATTTCCAAGATTTTGTGGGTCTCCGTAAGTGCCATCACTTTTTAAATCTACATAATAAATATCTGATCCACCAATACCTCCATGCCTATCTGAAGCAAAATATAATTTTGTATTATCACTATTTAATGACGGATGACCGGTCGAATATTCATCATTATTAAAAGGAACTTCTTCAATATTATCCCAAATGCCATTGATTAAAGAGGCCTTGTAAATTTTTAAATTACTAATACCTGCTTTGTCTTTTGCTAAACCATTTTTATTATAATTATTTCTTGAAAAATATATGGTTTTACCATCATTAGTCATAGTTAAAGGGCCGTCATGGTATGTTGAATTGATTTTACCCTTTATTTTTGATTTATGATCTACTATAGTATCATTTTCTGCTTTTACATAGATATCTAAAAAAGGCTCTTTATTCCAGCCATATATATGTTTGGTAGATACACCTTCATCTCTAGATGAGGTAAAATAAGTTAAACCATTATGAACATAAGCACCAAAATCACTAAACTTAGAATTGAACTTTACATCTTTTAAAAAATACTGTTGTTTTGTGTTAAAAATGGTAGTTATAAAATCTGCATCTTTTAAAAATTTATTATTATCAATTTTACCACCGGCATCTTTAAATTTTCTCAACCATATTCTAGACTCTTTATACTCTTTTATGCCTCTTAAAGCTTGTGCATATTTATAATAATATTCTGTAGGTACATTATTTTGTTCAACAGCTTTCTTATAATATACTGCCGCACTATCTGGATTTCTCATATAGGCATAGCTATCAGCTAATTGCCTAACAGAATAGTCTTTATTGAAATCCTTTTCAATTAAGTCTTTATATACCTCTGATGCATCTACAAATGAAAATTTATTAAATAAACTATCTGCTTTTTTTTGCTTACCATATTGAGCAAAGACTGTAAAGTTAATCAGAACAATAATGTAGATTAGTATGTGTGTTTTTGATTTCATGGGGTATTAGTTTCAATTTAAAAAGACCAAGGTTTTTTAAAATAAGTTCTTTTGAAATTATAGGTTATTCCATTTTAACAACAATAAATTGAGTTCTTCTATTTAACTGGTGATCTTTTTCTTCACATTTTGCTCCATCTTCACAACCATTAGTCAGCCTTCTTTCACCAAAACCTTCATGTTCTGTTATTCTTGATGGATTAATTCCTTTTGATATTAAGTATTCATAAGTGGAATTAGCTCTGTCAATAGATAACTTATCGTTATAAGACAGTTCTCCTCTTGAATCGGTATGTGATTCAATTCTTATGACCATATCCGGATAATCATTCTGCATTAAACTCACAATTTTATCGAGTTCCAAGGCGGCATCTTTTCTAATATTATGTTTGTCATAATCAAAATAAATGGTATTTAATTCAGCAAGTTTTATAACATCCTGTACTGGATTTAATAACAAATTAGCCGTAATGGTTGTCAGTTCAGTTTGTAAATACTTTGAAGTAAAGGTCCTGTAATCATCTATATATTTTATCTGACTTCCAACAATTTTATAATCTTGATTTCTGTCAATGTTTATTTGATAAAAACCATTTTCATCAGTGACCATATACGCTATCTGTTCTTCTTTATCATTAAATAATGTAATAATGGAGTTAGCTATAGGTTTGGTATTTATAGCATCACTTACTATACCTTCAACTTGTAATGTTGGAACTCTGTGGTAGGCGTAAATATCATCATCACCGCGACCTCCGGTTCTATTGGATGCAAAATAGCCTGTAATCCCATTAGGATTCATGCTAAATGAAAAATCGTCTTTATTTGAATTAATTGGGATTCCTAAATTTATGACATCAACAAATTCGTCATTTTCACCTTGAATAGTACCAAAAATATCTAACAGGCCAAGTCCCGGATGCCCGTCTGATGAAAAGAAAAGTGTGCCTTCATTATTAATAAATGGAAAACCTTCAGATTTTTTTGTATTGACAACGTTTCCTAAATTCGTTGGTACTCCTAAAGTACCGTCTGCCTTTATATCTACTACATAAATATCAGAACCTCCAAAACCTCCAGGCCAATCTGAAGAAAAATATAATTTAGAATCATCTTTATTTAAGGCAGGATGCTGTGTGGAATATTCACTATGGTTAATAGATAAATCTTCAATATCGGTCCAAATACTATCTCTTAAGGTTGCTCTATAAATTTTCATATTGCTAATACCTTTTTTATCTTTTGAAAGACCATGTTCATCAATGTTATTTCTGCTGAAATACATGGTGTTCCCATCTTTTGTAATGGTAACTGGACCATCATGATAT
Source organism: Gaetbulibacter aquiaggeris (assembly GCF_044003965.1). Lineage (NCBI taxonomy): Bacteria > Pseudomonadati > Bacteroidota > Flavobacteriia > Flavobacteriales > Flavobacteriaceae > Gaetbulibacter > Gaetbulibacter aquiaggeris. Next base: position 3,048 of record NZ_JBAWKC010000004.1, on the reverse strand, counting down.
ATGGAGTTAACATCGCCTTTTAATTTGGCAGTATGATCTACATTTCTTTTGGTTCCAACATCAGCTACATATACATCTAAAAACGGTTGTTCATTCCAGCCATAAAGTCGCTTTACAGAAACACCTTCATCTCTGGAGGAAGCAAAATAAATTTTACCATTCTGTTCAAATGCGCCAAAGTCACTAAATTTTGAATTAAACCTTACTTTATCTAAAAAATACTGTTGTTTAGCATTAAAAACACTCGTAATAAAGTTCACATCCTTTTCAAAATCATTAGCATTAATAACCCCTCCGGAATCTTTAAATCTTTCCAACCAAATTCTAGAGTTTTTATAATCTTTGATTCCTCTTAAGGCTTGGGCGTAACTATAATAATACTCAATAGGCACATTAACTTGTTCAACAGCTTTTTTATAATATCTAGCGGCATTTCTTGGATCTCTTAAATAGGCATAACAATCTGCTAAACGTCTTGTTGCATAATCTTTATTATAATTGTTTTCAATAAGTTCTCTATATTCATTCGCCGCTTTAACAAATGAAAATTTATTAAATAGGATATCTGCTTTTTTTTGTTTCCCATACTGAGCGAATACAAAGACATTGACCATTAACAGGACACCAACTAATATGTGATTTTTAAATTTCATAATTGTTTTAATTAGAAGTATCTAGGTGATTTTAGTTTAGAACTTAAGAATTTAAACTCATAAATTAACAGTATTTCATGTGTTCCGGAAGTATAACTGGCAATATCTGAGATAGGTTTTTCATACGCGTAACCAATGCGTAATTGTCTGGATATTTGAAAATCTACAATACCACCAATTGCAGAGGTTTGTTCATTTATTCTATAAGAACCACCTAGCCATAATTTCTCATTAAATAAGAAGTTAGCCGTTAAATCATAGGAAGCAGGAGCTCCATTAGTAGCCTTAACTAAGAATGCCGGTTTCAATTTCACACTTTTATTTAAGTCAATGACATAACCACCTGTAAAATAATAGCTAATACGTTCTAAAGCAGCATAATCTTTACTTGTATTATAGTCTGTATTTAAAATTCTAGGAGCTGATAAACCTAAATACCATTTATTGGAATGCCAGAATACACCAGCACCAATATTTGGACTCCAACGATCTTCTTGACCATAAATAAGTGGATCATTAATATTACTGTCATCAAGTCTAAATTCAGTATCAAAACTAAACCCAGTAAACCCAGCTTTTAATCCAAATGCCAATCTAGAATCCGTTCCAGTTGGAATAGTATATGAAAAGTCGCCATATAGATATGAGAAATTTTGTGGTCCTAAATCATCTTCTATAAAAGAAAGGCCTAAACCTATTCTATCATTCCTAAGAGGTGTATGAATAGAAAGAGTTTGTGTAATAGGACCACCTTTGAAGCCAACCCACTGGCTTCGGTGTAAACCAACAATACTTAATGCCTCTCTACTTCCTGCATAAGCAGGGTTTATAGAGATTGTGTTGTACATGTATTGTGTGAATTGCGGTAACTGTTGTGCAATTCCCACACTACAACTAAACAACGCCAAAGCAACTATATAATGTTTAATGAGTTTCATAGGTTACTGTTTTATTTGGTTCCGATGTAAACTGGTCCGGTAAAAGGATTCAATCCACTGTCTTTTAAAATTATAATGTAATAATAGGTTCCGTTAGGTAATTTCGAAGCATTACCAATTGCTCCAGACATTGCTTTACCATTCCAGTCGTTTTGATAATTATGGGATTCAAATACTAGCGCACCCCAACGATTGAATATTTTCACATCTATTACAAATCCGCACAATTCAACTCCATTAATTTCGAAGTTTTCATTCCATTGATCTCCGTTAGGTGTAATTGCTTTTGATATAATAACGTCTTCGCTACCGCAAGGTAATACAGTACACTCAGCGTTAATATTCATAGAGACATAGGTCACACTAACACATCCAAAATCAGTTGTGGCATATTTGAATAAGTAATCAATTCCTCCAGTTCCTGGTTTGAAATCTAAACTCAGTTCTAATAATGTAGGATTAAATATATTACCTTCAAGAGTTGCGTCTGTATTTCCTTCAAGCATTTCCCAAACGCCTGTTAAGTTGGTCGTTTGCAAATAATCATTTAAATTGACAATACCATCATCATAACATTTGTCACCGGCAGTTATTTCAGTAATAACTTCATCTAATGTTACATGCAATGTTTGTGTATACGTGTTTTTATTTCCACAGGCATCACTTACTGTCCATGTTCTAATTATTTCATAATCGTCCAATATAGCTTCATCAAACGAATTTGTTTCATCAAAAACAACATCTACATTTGAAGAACAGTTATCTGTAAACTTAAGACTCGGTATCTCTGGAACATTTGAACAGCTTACTGTAAGGTCTGTATCTAAATCTGAAGTTAATTCAGGTGCGGTTGTATCTATAACGGTTATAGTTTGAACCACAGAGCTTGTATTACCGCAATCATCAGTAAAGGTCCATGTGCGAGTAATAATAACATTACAGGGATTTGAATTATCTAAAGTATCCACACCGCCTACAGTAATATTACCTGCGCAATTATCTACCGCAGTTAAATTTCCGGCTACAGGAACATCATCTATACATTCAAATGTAATATTTGCAGGAGCATTTGGAGCTACAGGGGCCTTGGTATCAGAAACAATTATAATCTGAGTGTGTGCTATAGTTGAACCACAATTATCATTAACTGTCCATGTTCTTTTTAATTCATATGAAGAAGGACAATTTCCGTCTGTTCTTTCTTCACTATAAATAACATCTACACTTCCACAACTTGTTGAAGCTGTAAGAATTTCTGCTTCTGGCACACTATCACATTCAACAGCAATGTCTGTAGGAAGATTTTGTTGATCAAAAGAAACAGATGTTGCAGGAGTTACCGTAAATGTAGCCGTATCCTGACCAGACTCACATAAGTCCGTTATATTATAAGTTACACTAGTAGCACCACCATCACATAATACAGGAGCGGTAAGCGCACTAATATCAGTAGCCTG